>PKUV01000164.1 GCA_003131315.1 Acidobacteriaceae bacterium | reverse complement strand
ACATTTTAATTTGCTAAGAACAGGAGCGGAAAGTGCTATTGGCCCGCGGAACGGATGGCTGGGTGCCGCGGCCCTCTTGGGCTTGGCACTATGCTATAGCATTGATATTAATAAATAGCGAATAGTGTGACTCTTTGGCAAGGACATTCGTCGCTTGTCGCTCCATCGTCTTCGGAATGACGATTTGGGTGGAGGTGGGGACTTCGCGGACAAGAGTGTCCGCGCCACACGGGGCTTATTCGCCGTATCTTTCTTTTAGCGAGCGGGTCATTTCATCGCGGAGTTGGTGGTAGTCGGAGTGGATGGTGGCGCGTAGGGCGGCTTCGGTGGAGCTGCCTTCGGAGAGGCGTTCCAGGATGCGCGTGATTTCGCTCATGCCATAGGCGTCGCGGATGTATTCGGTGGCGGCGAGAGATTCGGCGTAGGCGGCGGTGGCTTCGGGGGCGGAGAAGCTCATGAAACTGCCTTCAAGCACATTGAAAGGAATCTCATTTCCGGCGGCGAAGAGCTGTGCCAGTTGGTGTCCGTAGGAAGCGGCCGACTTGCCCTCTTCGATCTGTGCGATACCTTCGTTCAGCCAAGTGGGGCAGCGGTTGCTCGACATCTGCGAGACGAAAGAGTGAGTCAGTTCATGTTTGAGGACGCGGGCGAGCTCGGGTGTGACGCTGGTGATGCCACTGATCGGGATGCGCAGCTTGCCGTCGTTGATGGCGCCGCTCCAGGAAGGCGCACGGGTCGCGTCGAAGAACGCCTGCTGGGTGTAGAGCGTGACGGCGATATTGTTGTGGGGTGAGTAGCCGAGATCGCGCACCAGGTCGTCATACTCGGAGTCGAGGGTGGCGAGCAGATCGCGGCGGAAGGTCTCGGAGGTGTCCTTGCCTTCGAAGTGGAGGTTAAAGTGGCTGCTTTCGCGTTGCGAAAAATCGGATTCGGCGCTCGATTCGCGCTCGGCGCGAGCCAGGTACTGGCTGACAGTGGCATCGGGACGCAGGGTCAGCGACTTCTTCCAGGAGCGAATGGCATCGGGCGTATGATCGCTGGCGAATTGAACGAAGCCCAGCATGGCGATGGCATCGGGTGAGTCGGGAGCAATGCGGGCGGCGTGTTGAGCGTAGGGCAGAGCTTCCGCGGCATGACCGGTGCGCATCAGGCAGGCAGCGTAGTAGATCAGCAAGGTGGAATTATCCGGCTGGAAACGGAGCGCGGATTCGTAATAGCGCTTGGCCTGCAGGAAGTTGCCGTGATCGGATTCGTGCTTGCCAGCGAGGAAGTATGCGGTGGCGGCTAGTTCGGGATTGGCGGTTTGTGCGAGGCTGGCGAGTGCATCGGTGTCCACCTTGCCGTCGCGGATGACTTTTTCTGCTACATCGGCTTCGTGGTTGAACGAGGGCGCGGGCGGGGTGATGTCGGGGGCATTGGCGGAGGTTCCCGAAGCGGCGTGAACGGGCGCAGCGCCGTCGGCATCGATGCGCTCGACGGAGGATTTCGGGATGGCGTAGGTGTCTTCGCCGAGGTCATACTCGACGCGGTCTTTATTTTCGCGGACCTGGTCGGCCCAGATGGTGCGTCCATTCTTAAGATGAATGACGTCGGCGGGCGCGGGAAGGGCCGCCAGAAGCACTAGAATTAGGACGAGGGCTCGCACTCGGCTGATTCTAGCAACGGCGCGGAGGGGTCGGTAAGGTGACCAAGGTGCTGGAACTGGGGCTGCGGAAGATAGATTTTGGCGGCCCCTGGAGAGTGTGTGCGGGAGAACTGGGTCGTCCCTCCGGGACTTGACTCATTTCTTATACATTTCCCAGCGCTGAAGCGCTGGGCTAAGCTCGTTCGCCCCTCCGGGGCTGGATTTATGAAGCCAGGGTTGGTTTGGTCGCGGCGGATGATCGGGTTGGCAGGGTGGCTGCTGGCGACGGCTTGCGCGCAGGCGGCGGGACCGGGCCCCCAGTGTCCGCAAACGACAAGTGGGATCTACGCGCGGATTCGTTCGGTGGGGCTCGATCCGCAACGGGTGTACCACGTTCGGGACGCCTCGATTGACCGGCCGAATCTACATCTTGATCTGGACGACGGCACGCTAGCGTTTACGGAAGACATTTGCGGGCGGATTACGGGCGCGTTCTTCGAGGGTGAGGGCGAGATACGGCTGCGGCCTCCGAACCGGGTGGAGCGGGGATCGCTGGCGCTGTTTACGGGGATGGCGATTCTGGAAGAGCAGTTTACCTCGGGATATCTGCGCTTCAACGACGACACGGCGGCGGTCTTGCAGCCGTTTCTTTCTCCGGCGCCAGAGGGCGCGGAATTCATAAAACAATGGGACGACACGAGCCGCAGTCTGGCGGAGTTTGATGCTCTGCGCTTGCTGCTGGACTTCAGTCATTTTCTTCCGGCGCCGGGTGGAAACGAGGGTGGAAGCGAATTGGCTCGGAAATTTCCGCCCTTGCTGCACGCTCATTTGCTGGGCAAGAAACTGGGTGGTTTTGAAGTGTTCTGGGATGCGGCCGGCGCTGAGCCGTTGTGGGCGGGGCAGCCGCGGTTGAAAGACGACATCCTGTTCTTCGATATCTGGACTTCGTTTGCGCCCAGTGGGGCTGGCAGCGCGGCTGCGGCTCCACGGGCTGGTGACGTCTCGATCGCGGGCTTCCGGATTCGGGCGTCGGTGCAGCCTCCGACGAGGTTGCGAGCATCGACGGAGGTGAATGTTCGAATTCGCAGCGGAGGAGAAAGGACGCTGCTGTTTGAGTTGTCGCGTTATCTGAAGATTGACGCGGTCGAGGCGGATGGGCGGGCGGTGGACTTCATCCAGAACCCGGCGATTGAAGGAACCGAGCTGCGGCGCAAAGGGAACGATCTGGTGGCGGTGGTGTTTTCCGCTCCGCTCGCGCCCGGGCAGGAATTGAAACTGCGATTCAGCTATGCGGGCGAGGTTCTGTCGGAGGCGGGGAACGGATTGCTGTATGTGGGCGAGCGCGGCACGTGGTATCCGAATTTCGGTTTGAGCCCGGCGCAGTTCGAGATGGAGTTTCACTATCCGGCGAACTGGACGCTGGTGGCGACGGGAAAACAGACGTCGCGCGCGGGCGGCGAGGACGGGGAAACGAACGAAGAAGCAGGGGCGGAGAAAGTTTCGCGGTGGACCTCCGAGCGGCCGATTCCGGTGGCGGGATTCAACCTGGGCAAGTACGTGCGGGCCGAGGCGAAGGCGGGCAACATTCTGGTGGAGGCGTACGGCACGAAGGTCGTTGAAAAATCGTTTCCGAAGGCGCCGGCGGAGGTGATTGAGCAACCGGCTTTCCCCGGCGCTCCCGCGCCGAGACCGATGGTACCGATCATTGTGACTCCGCCGCCTCCGTCGCCGGCACGCAATGTGCAGGCGGTGGCGGACAGGGCGGCGAAGGCCATTGGGAGTTTCTCGCAGTGGTTTGGGCCCTATCCGTATGGTTCGCTTGCGCTGACGCAGATGCCGGGGGAGTTGAGCCAGGGATGGCCGGGGCTGGTGTTCCTGTCGACCTTCGCGTTTCTGAGCCCGCAGGAGCAGACGGATCTGCGTCTTGACCCGGTGACTCGTGAGCTCGACAGCCAGGTTCTGGTGCACGAGACGGCGCATCAGTGGTGGGGCGATCTGGTGCTGTGGAGGAGTTATCGGGATCAGTGGATTGCGGAAGGTCTGGCGAACTATGCGTCGCTGTTGATGCTGGAGCAACAGAGCCCGGCGCAATTCCGGCAGGTTCTGGAAAAGTACCGGCGGGATCTTCTGAGCAAGAACAAAGATGGAGAGCGGCTGCGCGACGCGGGACCGGTGACGCTGGGGCAGCGGCTGGAGTCGTCGCATTTTCCCAGGGGATACGAGGCGATCAGCTACGAAAGAGGGACGTGGCTGTTTCACATGCTGCGATCGATGCTGCGCGATTCCGAAGCGGCACCCCGTTCCCGGAAAGGGCGGGCGAATCCGGAAGAACCGTTCTTCCGCGCGTTGCGGAAAATCACGGAGAGGTATGCGGGGAAGAGCATAAGCACGCAGGAGCTGGTGCAAGTTTTCGAAGAGGAACTACCGCGCCCACTTTGGTACGAGAAACGTCCCAAGCTGGACTGGTTTTTGGAAGGTTGGATCGAAGGGACGGCGATACCGGAGCTGGAAGCGCGGGAAATTCGCATCACGGAGAAAGCTGGGGTGACCACGGTTACAGGCGTGATCGTACAAAAGGACGTACCCGACGATCTGGTGACGGCGGTTCCGGTGTATGCCGCGACGGCGGGTAACGCGCTGGTTTTTCTGGGCGCAGTGCTGGCGGATGGCCGGGAGACTGGGTTTCGGCTGATCGCGCCGAGCAATGTGCGCAAGATTGTGCTCGATCCGAAGCAGACGATTCTTACGACGCTGAAGTAGATTCCAAATATATTCCGAACGACAGAGACCTTGGTGCGGAGCGCGCCGATTTTCGGAAGGCGGCGAGGGTATGCAATTGCTGAAGAAGAGTTGTCAGGAAAGTGAATTGGAGGATGATATGACTCTTCAGCCATGTGTATACGCGAATGATCGGCCCCGGCGGCGCACCATTCTTCTGGTGGAGGACGAACCTTTTGTGCGGGAGGCGACTTGCAGCATTCTGGAGAGCGCGGGCTTTGAAGTTCTGCCGGCCGGGGATGCGCGAGATGCGATGAAGGTTTACGAAGAGTGCCAACGGGGAATCGATCTGGTGATGACGGACATGGTGCTTCCGGGACGGTCAGGACTACAACTGGGGCAGGATCTGCGGGAGCATTCGCCGGAGGTTGTGGTTCTGGTGACGTCGGGTTACGGCAACCCGGAGTACGAGACGGAAGCGCCCGAGTCACGCACGTATTTTCTGGCGAAACCGTATTCAAGGCGGACGCTGGTCGAGAAGATTGAAAAGATTCTTGGGGCGGTGTCGCTGGGGCGGGCGGCGACGCAAGCGGGCTAGTGAGGTTTGCGGTAATGGAGGGCGGCGAGGATGTGGAGCGGGATATCGGGAAGAGGCACGACCTGGCTCAGCACTCCTATTTCCGCACAGGAGCGCGGCATTCCGTAGACGACGCAGGTGGCTTCATCCTGGCCGAGCGTGAGTCCGCCCTCGCGGGAGATGGCCTGCATTCCAAGGGCACCGTCGTCGCCCATGCCGGTCATGATGATCCCCATGGCGGAGGAACCAAAAACTTCAGCGACGGAAGACATCATGACATCCGCCGAAGGGATGTGGGGAAGGTTGCTGGGCAAGAGCGAGAGGTGCAGAACAGCCTCGGAGGAAGAGCGGCGGGAAACGGTGAGGTGCTTGCCGGCCGGAGCAAGGTAGACGTGGCCGGCGGTGATGAGGTCGCCTTCTTCGGCTTCGCGCACTGCCAGCGGGCAGAGATCGTTGAGGCGCTTGGCAAAGGGTCCGGTGAATCCGATCGGCATGTGCTGCACGATGAGGATAGCGGCGGGGAGGTCGGCAGGAAGGGTAGAGAGGACGTCCTGCAAGGCTTTGGGGCCGCCAGTGGAAGTGCCGATGGCGATGATCGAAGGCACGGTCACGGTGGTGGCTGGAGCACGGTGGAGGGACGGGAGATCGAGGCGGCTGGAGAGGCGAGGAGCAGACACGCGGGAACCGGCGGCAGCCTTGATCTTGCCGACGAGTTCGTTCTGGACTTTGAAGACGTCGAGGTAATCGTAGCTGAGCTGCTTGGCGATGCAGTCGAAGGCGCCGAGTTCGAGCGCTTCGAGGGTATCTTCGGCACCGCGGCGGGCGAGCGAGCTTACGATGATGACTGGGAGCGGCGATTCGGACATGACGCGCTTGAGGGTTTCCAGGCCGGTCAGGCCGGGCATATCGATGTCGAGGGTAACGACGTCGGGCTGGAGTGCGTCAATTTTTGCGAGCGCTTCGAGTCCGGTTTCCGCGGTGCCGACGACGCAAAGGGAGTCGTCGGATTCGACCATGCGGGAAAGGGCGGTGCGCATGAAG
Source organism: Acidobacteriaceae bacterium (assembly GCA_003131315.1). Lineage (GTDB taxonomy): Bacteria > Acidobacteriota > Terriglobia > Terriglobales > Acidobacteriaceae > Acidiflorens. The sequence goes on along the minus strand of PKUV01000164.1, from coordinate 65,203 downwards.
GCGCTGTCGTCCACGATCAGGACTTTCGCCGGCGAATGGGAACTGGAGAGGATCATGAGGCTCCGGAGCGGGCGACCCGTTTCATTTGCAGAGGCATGTTTTTCATCCCGATCGCTCAAACGCGGAGCCGAAGCAGCCCAACACCACCCGCCAAGAAGCGATCACGAGAATCGGGTAAGCGAGTGCACTCCTCTGTGAACATCGGCAGGTGGGAAGTGGCCTTCAGCGGGGTACGTTCCTAATCAGACACAGACCTATGTGCACAACCTGAGGTTCCGGCTGCCCGTGTTTAACTTGCATGGCAGCGGATTTCTTCCTATTCTTGCTTCCTTATGGATCACGGACCCGAGGCTTTGCTGCTGGAGTTATTCGCCATTTTTCTGGCCGCGAAAATGGTCGGAGAGGTGTTTGAACGGCTCCGACTGCCCGCCGTCTTAGGGGAGATTCTGGCTGGGGTTGTGCTGGGTCCGTACGCCCTGAATTCTGGATGCGATTGGGATCAACAGTGGTTACCCTGAGCGCGTAAGCTGAATTCATCAAAGCTGGGATTGCGCCCGGCCTGCCTCAGACACCACCGAGCGTGCCGTTTTCCGTATCCGGCGCTTGAGCCCGGCGGTATTGCGGCGCTGCAAGATCCGATGGCATGAGGAAAGCTGTCTGCCGGTTCGAATCTGGTAGCCGCATCACCCCCCACCCGCTGTTCCAAGCTACGGCTGCGAGATCGCGGTGAAGCTCTCCAGCGCGGCCTGGCGAGCGCGCAACTCTCTCAGCTCCTCTTCGCCGAGCTTTTCGGCGCAGCCTGCCACTGTCCGCATTCCGTGCTCGACGAGTATCCGGCGGAACTCCGGATCGGGCGTCGAGGCGGCGATGTCACCGAGGGCTCGCAGCAACCGCAAGCTGACGGCCACGTCCGTCTTCGAATACATGCGGATCTGCTCCAAGGCTGCGTCCAGCAGGCGCTCGAAGTGGATCCATCCAATGCTGGCGCGAACGATGCCCGGCGGATCGTAGAGCAACTCCTCCGGCGGCTCTCGGGACGCGAAGCGGATCAGAATACGGCTCAACTGATCGACGCAGTTGATGGCGGTGGTGGGGTCGTTGACGGCGGGCGAGATCGCCTTCAACGCAACATCGACAATCTGCAGCACGCCAAACTCCACGTCCTGCTGCAACGTTCTGGTCGGGCCGAAGTCGAACGCGGCAAGCAGCTCGGCGGTTCCTTCGGGGGACAGACGGTTCCCCTTTGAGGCCATCATCAGCGGGATTCCCGCCGGAACAAAGTGGCCGACCCGGCGCAGAACGCGGATAGTGACGTGATAGTGCTTCGCGAGGGCGACCAGGCGTCGCGTATCGACGAAGCGGATGTAGCCGGAATCATGGCTCAAGACGGCCACCTCGCTCGGGTTGGGTCGGAGCGGTTCAGCATCCTTCAGGTAGTTCAGCCGGTGCGGCCAGGGCATAATCTCATCGATCATGGCTTCCGTCTCTTCCGCGATTCTGTCGACGATGTGATTGACACTGATGGCCTGCGAGATGTGGTGAATGAAAAAGAGCAGCAAACCGACGCAGGCCAGCGCCAGCACCATCGCGCCCAGGACGGTGGCCACTGGCGCGAAGGGGTGAGGGAGCGAGCGCGCCGCCGGAAGCGCCGCCATGCAGTACGAGAAAGTGCCGAGGAAGATACCGAGCGTCCATTGCGTGACGCGGTCCCTGGAAAAGCTGACGATGATGCGCGGGGAGAACTGCATCGATGCCAGGGTGAGGGTCATCAACAGGATGGCGAACACGATGGACACCACCGTCATCATGGAGGCGGCGATGCCCGCCAGAATGACCTGGGCAACTTGCGGGTCGGCGTGCGAGGGGAATAGTGCGGTGGGCACCCAGGCGCTGGCGGCCGGAAACTCCTCTTCCAACCACGACAGGAATGCGCCCGCGCAACCCAGCGTCAGCGCGATGGTGAGCGGGCGAATTAAAAAGCCGCCACGCAGGTTATACATAGCGTGGCGAAGCATCAACGGCAGGCTCTTCCTCATGGCTCTATCTGTTCAAGTGTAGTGGGTCGGACCCGCGCGTACAAAGAAAACAGGGGAGACCTTTGCCCACCGGCGGGCTTCAGCGACGTTTATAATCCTCCATTCCTAACTTCAGTTCCCAAGTTCGTTTCCTAAGGAGCACGCATGAAACTCGAGGGGCGAGTCGCGCTGGTTACGGGAGCGTCGCAGGGTATTGGTCATGCCTGCGCGCTGGCCCTGGCGCGGGAGGGCGCGAGCGTCGCGGTGGCGGCGCGCAATCGGCAGAAACTGGAGGAACTGGTCTCGCAGATCACGGCAGCGGGAGCGAAGGCAGCGGCTTTCGTCATGGACGTGGCGGAGGAAGAGCAGGTAAAGTCGGGGATCAAGTCGGCGCTCGGACAATTTGGCAAGATCGACATCCTGGTGAATAACGCCGGCATCACGCGCGACCAACTGGTGATGCGCATGAAGCGATCCGATTGGGACGCGGTGCTGAACACGAATCTGACTTCCGCGTATTTGTGCATCCAGCAGGTGATCGGTTCGATGCTCAAGCAGCGCTGGGGACGGATCATCAACATCACCAGCGTTTTCGGGCAGACGGGGCAGGCAGGACAGGCGAATTATTCAGCTTCGAAAGCCGGGCTGATCGGGCTGACGATGGCGATGGCGCGGGAGGTGGCGTCGCGCAATATCACGTGCAACGCGGTGGCTCCGGGCTTCATCGAGACCGGCATGACGGCAGTGCTGAGCGAAGAATTCAAGCAGAGCGCGGTGAAGCAGATTCCGCTGGGGCGCGTGGGCACTCCGGAGGACATTGCCAGCGCGGTGTGCTTTCTGGCTTCGGAGGAAGCTTCCTACATCACGGGGCATGTGCTCAACGTGAATGGCGGGATGCTGATGGGGTGACGGGCGGTCAGGCCGATTGGTTTTGGGTAAGGCACGGCTTCATTTGATCGGCGATCCGGTTCGCCATAGAATCGGAACTGAAGCCATGATGTTCGTCAGGAAGTTCTTTGAATGAGCGCAAACGGAAGAAGGCCGATAGGTGTCGATCTGTTTGCCGGTGCCGGCGGGATGAGTCTCGGCTTCGAGCAGGCCGGATTCGAAGTGGCCGCTGCTGTGGAGTACGACCCCATCCATTCTGCGACCCACGAATTTAACTTCCCCCACTGCGCCGCTATTTGTCGAAGCGTCGCCGACGTAGACGGCAAGTACATACGCGCCCATTCCCGTATCGGCGATCGTGCCGTGGACGTTGTATTCGGCGGCGCGCCCTGTCAGGGCTTCAGCATGATCGGCAAACGAGCTTTCGACGACCCGCGAAATTCTCTCGTGTACCACTTCGTCCGTCTCGTGGTCGAACTGAAAGCGTCCTACTTCGTTTTCGAGAACGTCCGTGGATTGACTGTCGGCGCTCACAAGAAATTTCTCGAAGAGATAATCGGGGAATTTGGGAAGAACGGCTACCGAGTGCTGGAAGACTACCGGGTACTGAACGCCGCTCATCACGGAGTCCCGCAGAACCGGCAGCGTCTCTTCCTCTTGGGAGCGCGCAAGGGGTTTCCGCTGCCGGAATATCCCGAAGCTACCCACGAAGCGCCGAAAAAAGAAAACGGCCACGCTGGCAGTCTGTTTCTTCGACCTACGCCGACCGTGTGGGACGCATTGCGGGACCTTCCCGAAGCGGACGACTACGAGGAATTGCTACATCGGGATTGGGTCAAGGCGAAGTTCAAGCGATCCACCGGCTACAGCGCCCCCTTGCGCGGCGACGCGGACGATCCCGAAGACTTCTCCGAACCCCGCGAGTTCGATGGGAGCCTACTTACGTCCAGCCTGCGCACGGTTCATACCGATCTGTCGAAAAGGCGTTTTCTCGCAACGAGGCCCGGCGACACCGAACCCGTCAGCCGGTTTCATAAACTCGATCCGAAGGGCATCTGCAATACGATTCGCGCCGGAACCGCCAGCGATCACGGCGCGTTTACTTCGCCAAGGCCAATACACCCTTATTCGGCGAGGTGCATTACGGTGCGCGAGGCGGCACGCCTGCATTCCTACCCCGACTGGTTTCGATTTCACGTGACCAAATGGCACGGCTTCCGACAAATCGGCAACTCTGTGCCGCCGCTGCTCGCAAGAGCGGTCGCATCGAAGGTCCGCGAAGCGTTCTCCACTCCCAAGAAGTCGGAACGTCCTATCGTCCAGGGCAACGACCATTTGCTGTCGCTCGATATGTCCGCCGCTGCCGCGCACTATGGCGTACCGTCCAATGTCGTCCCGAAGCGCATCCGAATTGGGCAAAGGAGTGAAGCGAATGGCTGAGAAGAATCCCGCGGAGAACGCGAAGAAGCCGAATCGCTACTCCGCCATCATTGGAACGATATTCAAGAATCACCACAAGCCAGGCAAGAGGCAGTTTGAGTTTTCGCGCAACGAGTTCGTTGAGATCGCCCGATCGCTCGACATTGTACTGCCTAAGAACTTGGGCGACGCGATCTACTCTTTTCGATTCAGGACCGCGTTGCCGCCCGAGATCCTCGCCACAGCTCCAAAGGGCATGGAGTGGGTCATCGAACTCGCGGGCCGCGCCCTGTACCGTTTCAGGCTGGCGAAGCTCGCGAATATCGTTCCGAATCCGAACATGATCGCAATCAAGATTCCCGACGCAACGCCTGAGATCATCGCGACCTACGCCTTGAGCGACGAACAGGCGTTGCTTGCCAAAGTGCGCTACAACCGCCTGATCGATACCTTTCTGGGGCTGACGACGTATTCGCTCCAAAACCATCTCAGAACGACGGTGAAGGCGATGGGCGACTCCCAGATCGAGATCGACGAAATCTATGTCGGCGTGAACAAACACGGAGAACAGTTTGCGCTTCCGGTCCAAGCAAAAGGCGGGAACGACCGCCTAAGCGTCGTTCAAACCGCGCAGGACCTCGCGTGCTGCCGCGAGAAATTTTCCGGCCTCACATGCCGCCCCATCTCCGCGCAGTTCATGTCGGACAATGTGATCGCTATGTTCGAACTGGCGCTGGACGGCGAGGATGTGAAGCTCCTGGAGGAGAAGCACTATCGGCTCGTGCCGTCCGATCAAATCAGCGCCGACGACCTCAAGCTTTACGCGAAGCGGTAGGCGGTACCTCGTGGATCACGTCTCAAAAGATGTCCGGTCCAAGATCATGGCGGCGGTCCACTCGCGTGGCAACACGACTACCGAACTGCCGCTTGGCAAAATACTCTGGGCCGCTAACCTCAGGGGGTACCGCAAGCACTGGCCGGTCGTCGGGAAACCCGACTTCGCTTGGCCGGGACGCAAAGTGGCCGTTTTCGTGGACGGCTGTTTTTGGCACGGCTGCCGCTGCAAATACCTACCGCGCACCAATACCAAATTCTGGCGCAACAAGATCGAGACCAACAAGCGCAGAGACCGCCGCGTATCCCAATCTCTTAGACGCGGCGGATGGGCGGTCGTAAGGGTGAAGGAATGCGCCGTTCGCAAGCCATCGACGCTGGCGCGAATAGGGGCGGCTGTTTTGATAGGGCGAGCGGACCGGGCCATCGCGCCCAGCGTTACTCCGTCGCCGCGCAGCCTCAACCGTAAGCCGCAAACCCACCTCCCTGGTCGCAGCAACAAGCGTGGAGAGTCGAAGAGCCCCACGCACCGATAAGGCGCGATAACAACCTCTCGCGCTCGATGCCAGCGGCTTTGGCCGCCTTGGCTATGCCGTCACTGGCTTCCGCGATGCGGCGAATCGCGACCGCACCGTTCCCATTGAGCCGACCTTTTTCATCACTCCGAGACCGTGACCGCCATCACAGACTTCCAGCCCGACCGGTGCGACAATATTCCCTGATTGGGGTAGCGTATGAGTGTTCCCGTCTCCCAAGACGGTCCTCGAAGCTGCCCCAAAGCCATTTTCAGCGCTCTTGGGGGAGCTAACTCCTTATTCTTGAATATTTTGCATATAAGTCCTTTTCGATGAATATTTTGCGGGTAAGCCATTGATTCTAATAGATCAAAAAATAGGGGGGGGTGGGGGGGTACCCGGGATCACGGGCTAATACCTTCGGAGTGAACAGCCCGGAAAATTGAAGGATAAAGCCGGATTCGCCTCAGAGTTCGCGAAGCGAACGGTCAGCGCACATCGCGGATGACGAGAATCATTCCCGGTCGCAGGGCTGCGATATTCCGGTTGTCGTGCTTCAGGACGGAAACTGTAGTGTTGTAGGAGTTGGCGATTGAATACAGGGTTTCGCCAGGCTTGACCTTGTGGCGCTTGACCGTGGGATGGAGACCTGCGCTTGCCGAGGCGGTTTGGGTTCCGGCATGGTGGTGCGATCCGCGTGAACGCTTGGTGGCTACCTGCGTTCCGCCGGTGCCCGGAGTGACGGGAAGGTGGAGATACAGGATCTTCCTTCCGGCGAGGCTGCTTCCTTTCAGGTGGTTCCAGCTGCGAATCATTTTGGCGGAAACGCCGAAATTCTCGCCGACCGACTCCACCGTATCGCCTTTGCGAACTTTGTAATGCGTGATGGCGTGCGCGTAGGTGCTGGTATCGTTCTGTTTGCCCGAAGCGATCGGGATGATCAGTCGGGTTTCGAGCGCTAGCGCATCGTCATCCAGGTCATTGGCTTCGGCGATGGCTTTCGGAGTCGTGTGATAGGTACGGGCGATGGCGGCTAGCGTTTCTCCACCTTGCACCTTGTGATAGCGCCACCAGACGCGCTTGTCGGCTGGAATCGAGGCGACTGCCGTTTGAAATTTGCCGGCTGTCCCGGCGGGCAAGTGCAGCTCGAATTCCCGATCTTTTCCCCGATCCTTCGGAGTGGTCATCCGAAGCAGGCTGGGGTTCAGGTCCAGCAAGTCCTCGGCGGTGGCATCGACGCACTCGGCGGCCAGACGGAGATCGATGGGATAGTCGATCTTGACGGTGTCGTAGGGAACCGGCTTTTCTTTCACCACCGAATCTAGTCCGTATTGCGCTGGATTCTTGGCCATGATGGTGACGGCCAAAATGATGGGGACGTAGTTGCGGGTTTCCTTCGGCAGCGCGTTGCGGCGGTAGAGTTCCCAGAAATCGGCGTAGCCGGTGCGCTTGACCGCGCTCTGGACCGTGCCGGGGCCGGAGTTGTAGGCGGCCATGGCCAGGTACCAGTCTCCGAACTCGTTGTAGAGGTCTTTCAAATGGTGAGCGGCGGCACGGGTTGCTTTTTCGGGATCTTGCCGGTCATCGACCCACCAACTGCGCTCGAGTCCGTACCCTTGGGCGCGGCTGCCCATGAACTGCCACATGCCGCGAGCGCCGGCGCGGGAAACCGCGAGCGAATGAAAACCGGACTCAGCTTGGGCAAGATAGATCAGTTCCTGGGGAACGCCTTCTGCCCGCAGCGTGCGCCGGATCATGTCTTCGTATCGGCCGGAGCGGGCCAGAGCGCGTTCCAATGTGCCGCGTCCGCGGGTGGAGAAGTAGTTGATGAAGCCGGCGACCTGGTCGGTCATGACCAGCGGCAGGTCGGAACGCGTGGATTTGATCTCGGCTTCGGCTTTTGCCTTGACGTTTTCGTCGACCGGCGGGTTGAGTTCGTTGGCCTCGTCGATCGGCGCCGGCTCCGACTTTTGCTCGGCAAAGCCGTCGCCCTGCTGCAAAGCCGCGAGTTCGAGGCCGTTGATGCCGTCGAGAATGCGATCGAGTTCGCGCTCAAGGCGGTCGTCGGAGCGGAGATCGAATCCGCTGCCGAGCAGTTGGTTGAAAGCGGAGTCGAAATTCTGTTTCGCGGCTTCGAGGTGCCCGGCGCGATAATTATCCTGTCCTGACTGGTATTGTTTTTCGACGCGGGCGATCAGGTCGCCTACGGGATCGACCTGGAGCGCCTGCGGTACCTGCTTCTTCGATTGGGGTTCAGCGGCGGCGGGCTTTTTGTGCGGATCAGGCGGGCTGCTGGCCGCGATAAGGGCCGGGGCCTGGACCTGCGCGGGTGGCACAAAAGAAGCCGGTTTCTGGGCGCTCTGGCATGCGAGAGTCGCCGCCAAAGTCGCCGCCAATAGTGCGGAGAGAATGATGGCCAGATACCGGTGAGAAGAAAACCTCATATTTTCAGAAACTTACCGCAACCGCTTCCGCGCGCAACCCGTGCGTACCTGATTAGATGGTACTATCGCAAAATTCGTTGGGTCAATTCCACCGAAGACACCTAAACTCCATTACTTTGGGCACCGGGTGGGCATGTTACCCCAGCCTTGCGGGGGATAGCAAACGGGGCAGGGGCGCTCGGGCTGAAGCGGCATCGGCTCTTTGCGGAGAACTTTTCCGAGAACTTGGCAGAGAATGGGTTGCCGCCAACGAGTCTTTCACCGTTCTGGATTCATCGAAAGCAAATATGAAAGCTATACAGATAAAGCAAACGGGTGGGCCGGAAGTCATGGAACTGGTGGACTTGCCGGTTCCGCAGCCGAAGTCGAACGAAGCCGTGGTGAAGATCCAAGCGGCGGGCGTCAACTTTATTGACGTCTATAACCGCGAAGGGCGTTACAAGGCGCCGCTGCCGTTGGTGCTGGGACAGGAAGCGGCAGGCGAGGTTTCGGCGCTTGGCTCCGACGTGCGCGAGGTTGCGGTCGGAGATCGCGTGGCCTACACCATGGCGCTCGGGAGCTACGCCGAGTACGCCGCGGTGGCGGCTGACCGACTGGTGAAGATTCCGGCCGGAGTGGGAGAGCGCGAGGCTGCGGCTGCCATGTTACAGGGGATGACGGCGCACTACCTTGCTCATGACACTTATCCGCTGAAGAAAGGCGAGACAGCGCTGATTCATGCCGCGGCCGGCGGGGTTGGGTTGCTGCTGGTCCAGATGGCGCACAACATTGGAGTGCGCGTGATTGCGACGGTTTCTACCGAGGAAAAAGCCGCGCTGGCGCGAGCGGCGGGAGCCGACGAAGTCATTCTTTATACGCAGGCTGATTTTGAGGCGGAGACGAAACGGCTGACCGGCGGCAAAGGCGTCGATGTGGTGTATGACTCGGTGGGCAAGACGACGTTCGACAAGGGTCTGAACCTGCTGCGTCCGCGCGGCATGATGGTGCTGTTCGGAGGTTCTAGCGGGGCCGTCGCGCCGATTGATCCGCTGGTGCTTACACAGAAGGGATCGATCTTTCTGACGCGGCCTTCACTGGCGAACTACATTGCTACGGCGCAGGAGTTGCAGCAGCGTGCGGGAGCGGTCTTCGGCATGATTGGCGAGGGCAAACTCAAGTTGCGGATCGAACACGTGTATCCGCTGGCGCAGGTGCAGCAAGCGCACCGCGAACTGGAAGGACGGAAGACCACGGGGAAGTTGCTGCTGTTGCCGTGAGCGATTGGCGTTCCTTCATCATTGTCATCCTGAGCGAAGCGAAGGACCTGCTCTTACGGCCGTCGAAAAGAAGCAGGTCCTTCGCTTCGCTCAGGATGACAATTCTTAAATAGGGACAGCCCGTGAGATACGCCGCGCTAAGGCGTTGGCCTGCGCGAGTAGTTCTTTAGGTACGCGGGCAGCTCTTGCTCGCAGCGATCATCAGGAATCGCGGCACCGGCCGTCATTTCCAGCGGAATCACTCCTGCCCAGGTTGGGAACGAGTAATCCTCATCGTCGTCCACCGGCGGCCCGACGCGGACTTTGGCGGAAAATTCACTGATCGGAAGGCGCAGGACGGACGTTGCCTTCAGCTCTTTTTCGTTGGGCGGGCGCGAGTCGTCCCAGCGATGAGGCAGGATGTGCTCGGACAAGGCGCGCAGGGCCGCGATTTTTTCTGCCGGATCGTCAACCAGCGTTGCCGTGCCCAGAATTACCACCGAGCGGTAGTTCATCGAGTGATTGAAGACGGAGCGGGCGAGCACTAATCCATCGAGCAGCGTGATCGTGATGCAGACCGGGACGCCCTGATCGAGATTGCGCAGCATGCGGCTGGCGGCCGAGCCGTGGATGTAAAGCACGTCTCCGTCGCGGCCGTAGGAAGTGGGGATGACGTAAGGCTGTCCGTCGGCGACGAAGCCAACGTGGCAGAGGAAAGCTTCGTCGAGGATCTGGTTGACGGCGTCGCGGTCGTACACCGCGCGCTGCGGTTCGCGCACTACGCGCGTGCGTGGAGTTGGAGTGGGATTGCTGGACATGGAACTGACTTCCTAGGCAGGCGCCAAGAGTGGTGACGAGGAATTTTAGCAGGTCGGAGCACGCAGAGTGCTGCGGCGGAAAACCCCGGCCATGGATCGGAATGCGTGCCCGCTGCTACAGCAGCCCGCCGGTTTGTACCGCCAGGCTGTTGAGCGCCATCTCCAGTTTCGTTATGGCCTCGCCTAGTTCGGGATGATCTCCGACCTTCTTTTGCAGGTCCTTCAGAATCTGGCGAGCACTGGCAACATGCTCTGCAGCCTGGACTGGATCTTGCTCGGGCTTCGGTTCGCTCGGTGTTGGCATGGTCATTCGCTCCCCTGTACATCTCAATTCTATACAGGATTGTCGACATTTCTTGAGCGATCACTTACGCCGGCCTTTTCCTGACGGCTTTGGCTGCTCTTCTAGCACCGCGAACTGGATCTTTTTCTCTACCGGATCAATCCGGTCGACCAGCACGCGCACGCGGTCGCCCATGTGGTAGGCGCGGCGGGAGCGCTGGCCGATGATCTGGCGCGTGTCTTCGTGGAAGGTGTAGCGGTCGTCGGTTAGCGTGTTGAGCGGCACCAGGCCCTCGACGAAGAGGTCGGTGAGTTCCACGAAGAATCCGAACTTGGTTACGCTGATGATGAGGCCGTCGAAGTCTTCGCCGATACGGCGCTCCATGAATTTTACTTTCTTCCATTCCATCAGGCCGCGCTCGGCTTCGTCGGCACGGCGTTCGGACTGGCTGGATTCCTCGGCGATGTTGTGGAGTTCTTCAAGCGCGATCGGACCGGCCAGGGGCTCAAGGGAGTGTTGATGGGCGGCGTGGTCGCGGCGCTTGGACCACGGCGACGGCGGCGGGCCCTCGGGGGCTAAAGCCCCGGTCTGCAAAGAAGGGCTGGACGCGGCCCTGAAGGGCCGCTCTTCCACGGATCGGGAAGGTGCCGATGACGTCCCTACTGGTACCTCTTCATCCATAATCTCGGCCGAGTCGCGCAGCACTTCTTTCAGTATCCGGTGCACGATCAGGTCGGGATAGCGGCGGATGGGCGAGGTGAAATGGGTGTAGGTGGTGGCGGCTAAGGCGAAGTGTCCGCGATTTTCTTCGGAATAGCGGGCCTGTTTCAGCGACCGCAGCATCAGGAAACTCAGAATCCTCTCTTCCGGCTTGCCCGCGATCTTCTCTGTGAGTTTCTGATACATGCGCGGGGTGATGTGGATTTCTTTGGGCACTTCGATTTCGCGCACGCGCTTGCCGGTGCCGCGCGCGTCGCGGCGGTCGGCTTTGAGTTGCACGCGCTGAATGGGCAACGCGCCCACGCCGAGCGAGTATCCGAAAGTGGCAGCGATGATTTCGAAGTCGTACACACGTTTGGCGTCGGGCTTCTCGTGGATGCGGTAGAGGGAGGCGATGCGTTTGTTTTCTAGATAGTGCGCGACGCACTCGTTCGCCGACAGCATGAATTCTTCAATGAGGCGGTGGGCGACGTTGCGCTCCGATCTTGTGATGCTCTTCATCATTCCGAGTTCGTCAAACTCGATGACCGCTTCCGGGAGATCGAAATCGATCGATCCGCGGCGTTCGCGCTTGCGGTTTAGGATCATCGCCAGATCGCGCATGCGTTCGAAGTGCTCGACCTGGGCGGCGTATTCGCGGCGGGCGGCGGCGTCTCCTTCGATGACGGCGTTCACGGCGGTGTAGGTCATGCGGTTGGCAGAGCGGATCACGCCTTGGTTGATTTCATAGCTGACGATCTCGCCCTGGTGGTCAATCTCCATGGTGCAGGAGAGCACGAGGCGGTCGACTTGCGGGCGCAGACTGCAAATGTCGGTCGAGAGCTCTAGCGGCAGCATGGGGATGGCGCGGTCGGGGAAATAGACGCTGGTGCCGCGCAGACGGGCTTCCTGATCGAGCGGCGAGTTGGGGGTTACGTATTGGGCGACGTCGGCGATGTGGACCTGCAGTTCATAGTTGCCGTTTTCGAGTTGGCGGACGTGGACGGCATCGTCGAAATCGCGCGCGGTTTCGCCATCGATGGTGACAATGGGAAGCTCGCGGTAGTCGCGGCGGTGACGCAATGCGTCGGCGGGAATTTCGGATTCGATGGCTTGCGCTTCTTCGATCGCTTCGGGCGGGAAGCGGTGGGGCAGGTGAAACTTGCGGATCATGATCTCGACGTCGACTCCGAAATCATCTTCTTCGCCGAGGATCTCGATGACGCGGCCGCGCGGGTTTTGCGTGGCGCTCGGCCAGTCGGTGATTTCCACATCGACAACTACGCCGTCGAGATCCTGCCAATCGGTGTGGCGTGCGGCTTCTTCGCCTATGACACGATCTCGAGATTTCTTTTTCGCTGGCGTTTTTGATTGATTTGGAGAAATCCCAACCACAGAGGGCACAGGGGACACAGAGGATTGCGGATACTCCATCCCCGGCGGGATGACGATTTCCTGCCTCACTTTTTCGTCGATCGGCTTTACGTAGTTGTGGCGGTTTCCATAGTGGAAGATGCCGACCACGGTCGGATGCGCGCGCGACAGGGAGCGGATGATGCGGCCTTCGGCGCGGCCATCGGTGCGGATGGCGGAGACTTCGACCAGGACGCGGTCGCCGTGCATGGAGGATCCAGTGGCGTGCGGAGGAATGAAGACATCGCCCGCGAGGCGGGCCTTCAGACTGGCATCGAGCGAAGTGGCGTCGGGAATCACGAAGCCGAAGCCGTCGCGATGCATGGTCAGGCGGCCGACCAGCATGTTGCGTCCCTTGGCAGCCTGCGGAATAGCGTGGCGCTTGCTAAACATCAGTTCTCAGTTCTCAGTTCCCAGTTCTCAGTCTTCGATTCAGCACTGAGAACTGAGAACCGAGAACTGAGAACTGAGAACTAGGATTAGCGCAGGTATTTCTCTTCCAAGATCCGCCGATGATGCAATTCGTGTCCGGCGACGATGTAGGCGAGGGCGCGTACCGTCACCTCGTTCTTGTTGGCGACGCCGCGGCGGGTCCAGGCGGCCTCGTCGAGATTGCGAAACAGCGAAACGGTGGCGCGGCGCACGGCGATGTAGTCCTCGATCAAGTCCGCCAGCGCACGCCGCCCGAACGGACCATTGCGGACGTAGTCGTCCTGCTCGAAGCCTTCCATGGGAGTCGGGTCGTTGCGCGAGATGCGAAGAGCTCGGTAGCTCATGACGCGCTCGGTATCGTTGATGTGGCCAAGAACTTCCTTCAGGCTCCACTTCTCAGGCGCGTAGCGGAGATCGCCGTCGGCCTCGGTGCGTCCGGAGAGCAGCAGAACCATCTGGCGGCGCTGTTCGTCCAGCGTCGCAAGAATGTCGTTGCCCTGGATCGGGGAGAGATATTTCTCGTAGTAGGGAGCATATTCACCGGGCTGGGGCCGGAGGGAGGCGGTCGCGGTTGAATTCATGGATTCCTCGTCAGGGATTGCGCACGGTTTGCTTGTGCCCCCACGGCTCCATACTATCGCGATAGAAGAATTACCGCAGGCCGGGCAGGGCTTACACGGCTCTTTGATGGCAGGGCCCCGGCAAGAAGGAGGAGAGTTGGAGGTGGAACCAAGAAAAGTCCTAGCAAAAATATGGATTTCCACAGCCTATGGCGTTTACTGAGGAGTACAATTCGCTTTGGCCCCCGAAATGCGGCGGTGATTCAGAATCCCTTAATAATAAGGAAAGGATTTCGACGACAATGTGGAAGCCCACGAATCAACCTGCGACACCTGCCCGGCCAGCTGAGCCGGAGCGTCCGAGCACATCCACGGCGACGACGGCACCGCTAGTCAGCGAGCCCGCTGGTATACCGCGCCCGGTTGCGACCACCACTTCGGACCAAGCCACGATTGGCAAGTCGCTGGTGATTAAAGGTGAAGTCACCGGTTCTGAGTCTTTATATATTGACGGCCGGGTAGAGGGATCGATCAACCTCTCCGGCAATCGCGTGACCATCGGCCGCAATGGCGTGGTCGCGGCCAACATCAACGCGCGGGAAATCGTGGTGCTCGGCAAGGTGCGGGGCAACCTGACCGCGAGCGACCGGGTAGATATCCGCAGCGACGGTTCGCTGACCGGCGACGTGGTGGCGGCGCGCATCTCGATCGAAGACGGCGCGTTCTTCAAAGGCGGCATTGACATCCGCAAAGGTGGGAAGACAGACTCGAAGCTGGAAGAAGTGACGAAGAATGTTTCGACCGCGTCGCCGGAACCGGCGATTGCGGCAAGAGCGTAGAGCGCTGTTCGTCGTTCGCTAATCGCTATTCGCTCAGGATGAACGGCGGCAAACATGTTTAGGAAACGGGCCTCTTTGGGGCCCGTTTGTTTTGTCCTCTTCGAAGTGCTGCGAAGGTGCGTAGGGAACAGCGAACGACGAACAGCGAATAGCGCTCTCACGGCTCTTTGCCCGTCGCCATCGTTTCGGCGGCTTGACCCTCGGCCATGCCCTGGAAAGGAGCGGATCTTTTCCTGCGAAGATCTGCCGGTAATTCCGAACGCAACAACCAGAGTCCTGCGGCGACGGCTGCGGCCCAGGTTAAGGAGCCGAGAGCGAGGGCGAGGAGATCGGCGCGGCGGCTGCCATCGAGCGAGATAGTGCGCATGACTTCATAACTCAATCCGCCGGAAACGGCGCCTACGAGTGCAGACTTTCCTAATTCTTTCCAGTTCATGCCGGGCAGGGGCACCATGCCGCGAATATGCAGGAGCAGGGCGATGGCGAGGGCGTTGGCCGTGATGCCAACGTCGGACGCGATGGCCAGTCCGGTGACCGACAACGTCCGAAAAAACAGCGCGTAGATGGGCAGAGAGGCGAGAGTGATAAGGCTGGTGGCGATCATCGGAGTCAGGGTATTGCCAGAGGCGTAAAACGCGCGGGCGTACAGTGCCTGACTGGACCACAAAGCCAGCGAGAGCGAAAACCAGAAAAAGTAGAGAGCCGTGGATTCGGAATCCGCAAAGGTGAAGTGCCCGCGGCGATAGACGAGATCGATGAGCGGAACGGCAACGGCCATCATCCAGCCAGTCATCAGCAGAGAAGCAGCCGTGATGCGATAGACCGAACCATTCACGGTGGCGGCGAATTCCTCGAACTTTCTTTCTCCGAACAGGCGCGAGAAAAAGGGGAGCGACGCCTGGCCGACAGCCTGTCCAAGAATTGCGATGGGAACTGCGAAGAGTCGCTTGGCATAGTTCAGTCGTGCGATGTCGCCGATTCCGCTCGAGGCAAAGTAACGAAGAATCCAGTCGTCGGCGGTGACCAACGAAACGCCCAGCATCAGCGGGATGGAGAGCCGGACCCATTCGCGGAATGCCGGATTCTTCAGATCGAACGAGGGCCGGTATCCGGTGCCGATTTTGGCTGCTCCGAGCGCGTTGATCAGAAATGGTCCGGCAATGCTGCCGGCGAGCGCGCCGAAGGCAAGAGAGGCGATCCCCATTTGACGCCCGGCGACAACTCCGCCGGCGATGATGAACACGTTGTAAATCAGCGGACCGAAGGCCGGCAACAGGAACAGCCGGTGCGAGAGCAACACCGCCGAAACGACTCCCCCAACATAAAAGAAGATTTGCGCTGGTAGCAGGATGCGCGTGAGATGAACACAGAGCTGCATCTGCTCCGGCGTGAAGCCATGGAACATCCAGCCGACGAACTGCGGCGTGAAGATCTCGGCCAGGATGGTGCCGGCGACCAGCACGGTGGTCATCACTGTAATGATGATCGAGAACGTTTTCTGCGCGTCCTGCTCGCGCTTTTCCGCCAGAAACCGGGTGTAGATGGAGATGAACGTGATCGAGGCGGTGCCGCCGGCAACGATGTAGTTGAGCCAGTCGGGCAGGGTGAAAGCGGCGACATAGGCGTCGGTCTGCTGTCCAGCGCCGAAGGCGTAGGCGATGTAGGCCTCGCGGATGTATCCGATCACGCGCGAGAGCGTGATGGCCGTCATCAGCAGCAGCGTCGCCGAAAACGCGGTGTGCTGGTGTGATGGCCGGAAAAAGCGCAGCAGACGCATCCTTCGCAGATTAACGCATCTGGCGGTTGTGGGGAGAGTTATTGGAGGGCCGGAATCGGAAGCGGCAATCGGCTTTCCCCCTGTGTACCTCCGTGTACCCTGTGGTTGAGAATCAAAAGCCTGAACCACAGGGTACACAGAGGTACACAGGGGAGCCAAATCCCGGCACAGCTTTGACAGGCTCCTGTTTCGACCAGCATAATCCGCGTGTGACCGAACCTACTTTGATCCAGCAACAACTTCGCACACCCGTGCTGCGCCGGTCGTTTCGCAAGCCCTATCCCGTGGCCGTGCGGGGCGAGGGCGTTTACGTTTGGGATACCGACGGCCATCGCTACCTTGATTTCTCGGGATCGGCGGCGGTGAACTTGATTGGGCACGGCGTGCGCGAAATTGCCGATGCCATGGCGGAGCAGGCTCGGCAGTTGGAGTTTGTCCATACCAGCCAGTTCACGACTCCGGTGGCCGAAGAATTTGCGCAGGAACTGCTTGATTTTGCCGGCAAAAACTTCGCCGGCGGAGCCGTCTACTTTACCTGCGGCGGGTCGGAGTCGGTTGAGACCGCCTTGAAGTTGGTGCGCCAGTACCAGGTGGAGGTTGGCCAGAGCAATCGGCATCGGATTCTTAGCCGCCAGCAGAGCTATCACGGCGCGACTTTGGGCGCGCTTGCGGTTTCCGGCAACCGGAAACGGCGCGAGATCTACCTGCCGATGGTGCGCGAGTTTGAGCACGTCGGCATTCCTTATTGCTATCGCTGCGCGTTTTGTCGGACTAACGACTGCACCGACAGTTGCTGCAACTGCGGACAGCAGTATGCCGCGGAGTTGGAGCGCGCGATCCAGGTGGCGAACGGCGAAGCCGCGGGCTTCATCTTTGAATCCATGAGCGGCGCCACATTGGGTGCGGTCACGCCTCCGCCGGGATACTTGCAGTCCGTCGCGGATATTTGCCAGCGCCATGGGGTGCTGCTGATTGCCGATGAAGTCATGACCGGCATGGGGCGCACCGGCCGAAATTTCGCGGTTGAGCACTGGGGAATTGCGCCCGACATCCTGGTCACCGCTAAGGGCCTTTCTTCGGGATACGCTCCGCTGGGTGCGGTGATTGCCAGCAAGAAAGTGGTCGATGCAATTGCCGCCGGGTCCGGAGCTTTTCTGCACGGCTTCACCTACAACGCGCACCCGGTTTCGGTGGCTGCGGGACGCGCGGTGCTGCGGCGCATCCGGTCACAGAAGTTGGTTCACGCGGCTAACTCGCAGAGCGACGGCACGGCGGGGTCGGCTCTGAAAATCGCTCTGGAGAGTTTGCGCGATCTGGATGCGGTTGGCGATGTCCGCGGCCTGGGCTTGTTGTGTGGTGTTGAGTTCGTTGCCGACAAAAAGACGAAGGCTCCCTTCCCGCTGGAGAAGAATTTCGCCGGGCTGGTGGGCCAGGCATGTCTCCGGCGCGGGCTGTTGGTCTATCCCATGCAGGGATGCGTGGACGGCGTCGCGGGCGACCACCTGCTGATTGCGCCTCCGGCAGTGATTACGGCAGAGCAGATTGGGTGGGCGGTGGAGCAGATACGGGGGGCGGTTCTGGAGGCTGCCGCCCAGGCACGCTGAGGTCGAGGAGGCTGTCGAGCTGCGCTCGGCTGGACAGCCGAGGGCGGCTGTCCCTACGTGGTTTGTGGAGAACGCGCGCAATCAAGGCTGGATGTTCAGGCGAGACCCTCCTCTAAATATTTGAAATATCTAGGCTTGCCTGTTGATCTCCGTTTTACCCGCGCTGCATTGTCATCCCAACGGCTGCGCTGCATAGTGCCCGCAGAAACGGAGTCACTATGGCCACATCATTTGCCGATTTTGCAGAGCAGATCAACCCCAAGACCTTGGCGGAGGCCCGCCGCGCCAACTTCCGGCAGGCGACTCGGGTTCATGGCAGCATTCTGGCGGCGGTGGAGAAACGCGTCCTCGTCTGGATGGCTGAGCGCATGCCCGCGTGGATCAATTCCGACCACCTGACCCTCCTCGGCTTCGGCGCCCAGATCGCGACGGGTGTTTGCTACGCCCTCGCCGTCCACGAGCGCCGCATGCTGCTTGCCGCCGTTGTTTGCCTCGCGGTGAACTGGTTCGGCGACAGCCTCGACGGAACCTTGGCGCGCGTGCGCCAGCGGCAGAGACCGCGTTACGGTTTCTACGTGGACCACATCATCGATTCCATCGGCGCAGTGGCGATGATGGGCGGGCTGGCGCTTTCCGGTTACATGCATCCGGCGATTGCGATTGGGTTGCTGATTGCATTTCTGCTGCTTTCCATCCAGTCGTATCTGGCGACCTATACCCTCGACGAATTCCACCTTTCGATGTGGCGCTTCGGGCCAACCGAATTGCGCGTTCTGCTGGCGGCCGGCAACCTGGCGCTGTTCCGCTGGGCGTGGGTGATTCACGGGCGCTACCGGCTGTTTGATATTGGCGGTGCGATTGGATTGGCCGGGATGCTGCTGATGCTGGTTGTCGTCAGCCTGAAGAACACGGTCCGGCTTTACCGGGAAGAGAGAATTGGATGAAGCACAGCAGTTCTCAGTTCCCGGTTCTCGGTTCTCGGTTCTCAGTTATTCATGGGGATCGGAATCGGACCTTTCTCCGCTGGTTGAAGTTCAACGCCGTCGGTGGAATCGGCATCGGCGTGCAGCTAGTCGTGCTGACCGTTCTTCGTTCCTGGCTGAAACTGGATTATTTGCTGGCCACGGGGCTGGCGGTCGAGATCGCGGCGATCCACAACTTCTTATGGCACGAGCGCTTCACCTGGGCGGACCGGCCGGCTACGCGGCCTGTGCAGTCGCTGGTCAGGCTGGCCAAGTTCAACGCCAGCAACGGAGCGGTTTCGCTCGTCGGGAACCTCGTGCTGATGCGCCTGCTGGTCGGCGAACTGAAGTTCAGCTATGTCGCGTCGAATCTTCTTGCGATCGTCTTGTGTGCGCTGTTGAATTTCCTGCTCAGCGATCGGTTGGTGTTCGACGGAGAGGCGAAGCCGGCGGCGATTTCGACCCTAGCAGCTGCCGAGCTTTGCTCGGCTGGGCGGACGAGGGCGTCCGCCCCTACGTGGTTCGTGGAGAGCGCAGGCGGCTTCTTGGACGCGGCCTTTGGGGTGTGTCTTTGGGGGTTACGCGGCGATCAAAGCCGGGATATAATGAACTAGCTGCTATGCGCTCGAACGGCTACATTTCGCCTGTGCAGACGTGCTGGATCGAGGGACGCGCTTGTCCCCGCGGGTACCTTTCCGTTCTGCCTTCGCACGTGCGCGCCAATCTCTTTGGCTGCGACTAATCTTCTTTCCTCTTCTTTGCTCCGCTAATCGCTATTTCGCTGTTCGCTCTTAGCTTTTAGCTCCAAGCCCAAGCAGCCTATCTCCGTGGACGCTGCTAGAACTCCGGCCCAACAACCACTGAGAACTGAGAACCGGGAACTGAGAACTAATCTGGAGGACTCCATGACTACCAAGACTTTGACCGTCGGCCCCAAGCTCAAGACTGCGATTCCGGGCCCTAATGCCAGGCGCATTCTCGCCGGCGATGAAAAATATATTTCACCTTCCTACACGCGCTCGTATCCGATGGTTGCCAAGCGCGGCCGCGGCATTGTGGTCGAAGATGTGGACGGCAATGAGTTCTTCGATTTTTCCGCGGGGATTGCCGTGACTTCGACCGGCCACTGCCATCCGGAAGTGGTCGCCGCCATTCAGAAACAGGCGGGCGAACTGATCCACATGTCAGGTACCGACTTTTACTACGAAGGCATGGTGACGCTGGCCGAGCGGCTCTCGAAGATCGCGCCTATGCCCGGGCCGCACAGGATTTATTACGGAAACTCCGGAGCCGAAGCCATCGAGTGCGCTTTGAAGCTGGCGCGCTATCACACCAAGCGGCAGCAGATGATCGCCTTCTTCGGCGCTTTCCACGGACGGACCATGGGCGCGCTCTCGCTGACCGCCTCGAAGCCGCAACAGAAGCGCCGCTTCTCGCCGCTCGTGCCCGGGGTTACGCACGTGCGTTATCCCGACGTGTATCGGGGCTGTGCGGGCGGTCCGCAGGATGCCGAGAAATTCGCGCTTGGCTGCGCGCGCTACATCGAAGACAAACTGTTTAAGACCATCCTCGCGCCGGAAGAAGTCGCGGCCATTTTTGTCGAGCCGATCCAGGGCGAAGGCGGATACGTCATCGCTCCGACGATCTTCATGCAGGAACTGCGCCGCATCTGCGACAAGCACGGCATTTTGCTGGTGGTGGACGAAGTCCAGAGTGGCATCGGCCGCACCGGCAAGTGGTTTGCGGTCGAACACACCGGCGTGCATCCCGACATCGTTTGCATGGCGAAGGGCATTGCCTCCGGGATGCCGCTCGGCGTCACCATGAGCAAGGCCGACATCATGGATTGGATACCCGGCTCGCACGCGTCGACTTTCGGTGGTAACCCCGTTTGCATTGCCGCCGCGCTGGCCACGCTCGATGTGATCGAGAAAGAAGGGCTGCTAAGGAACTCGCAGGAAGTCGGCGACCACATGCGGAAGCGCATGGCTGACTGGCCGAAGAAGCACAAGATCGTCGGCGACGTCCGCGGACGCGGCCTGATGATCGGCGTCGAGATCGTGAAAGACCAGAAGACTCGCGAGTACGGCGCCAGCGAGCGCGATCGCATCGTGGAGCTGGCGTTCGAGCGCGGCGTTCTGTTTCTAGGCTGCGGTCCGAGCACGATTCGCATTGCGCCGCCGCTCATTGTTACGAAGGACGAAGCCGACGTTGCCGTCGATACGCTGGAAGAGTCGATCGCGATCATTGAAGCTGAAAAGAACGCGTAATCGCCGGAGGTGCGTGATGGGGAACGGAACTGTGGAATCGATTCACATCGCCTCCACCGCGCAAGGGCCGATGCAAGCTCTTGCGCAGGTGGTGGCGATTCCGGGCGCGGGGCTTGAGGGTGACCGATACGCGCTGAAGCTGGGCACCTTCTTCAAGCCCGAGCCGGATTACGAACTCACGCTGATTGAGGCGGAGGCGATTGAAGCGCTGCGGCGGGACTATCATGTCGAGCTTACCGCCGCCGAAGCTCGCCGCAATATCGTGACTCGCAACGTCCCGCTGAATCACCTGGTGGGGCGGGAGTTTGCCATCGGCGATGTGCGCATTCGTGGCATCCGCCTGTGCGAGCCCTGCGATCACTTGCAGAAAATAACGGGAAAGCCGGTGATCAAGGGCCTGCTGCACCGCGGGGGATTGCGGGCTCAGATTCTCACGCAAGGCACGATTCGCGTCGGGGATGTGGTTAGCTTCGTCGCGTAGTAGCCGCGGCAAGCCGCGTCTCTACACTTGCTCAGACAGCAGGGCTCAGATAACCAGGTTGCACGCTCCTGGAGAAAGGATGGAACGTATGGGCGACACCACACTGCGCGAACTTGTATACGGCAAAGGCGCCCACGTGGATCCGGTCGCTTGCGTCGAAGATATTTCGGCGGAGCTGGCGGCGCGGACCGTGGCGGGCTGTCCGCACTCCATCTGGCAGATCGTGGAGCACATGAACTACTGGATGGACTACGAACTCGCCAGGATCGCGGGCGAAAATCCGCATTACCCGGACAAGGCGATCGAAAGCTGGCCGGCGCATTCGAGTCTATCCGCCGAAAGTCGCGAGGCCAATGAGCAGTGGCAGGCCTCGACTCGCCGCTTCACCGACCTGCTGGCCCGGCTTGCCCGCCTCGCGGAATCCGATACAGCGGCGCTGGAGCGAAAAATTCAGAACGCGGGTTCGCCACAGTCTCCGCGTGAATCCACCGTGCATGCAATGCTGTGGCAGATTACGGCGCATAACAGTTATCACGCCGGCCAGATTGCCTTACTCCGCCGCCAATCCGGCGCTTGGCCTCCTGAACGAGGCGGCGATACCTGGTGATTGATAACTGGTAAACCACACCTGGTACAGCCGATCCCGACGCAGCCACTCTGCGAGAACAGAAACCATACACCGTAATCCTCACTGGAAGGAGGCCTCTCGATGCCACGCTTTACATCTCGCACTCTTGTCGCTCTTGCGTTCACTCTTGTGGTTTGGGCCTCTGCCTTTGCCGGCATTCGCGCCGGCTTGCACGCTTATTCGCCCGCGAATCTTGCCATCCTGCGTTTTCTGGTCGCGTCGCTGGTGCTTGCCATCTACGCCGGGATTGCACACTTTCGCCGTCCGGAATTGCGCGACATCCCCGGGCTCGTCCTGACCGGGGCCATCGGGATCACCTTCTACAACCTGGCGCTTAACCACGGAGAGACTCGTGTGACCGCGGGTGCAGCCAGTCTGCTGATTGCTTCCACGCCGATCTGGACCGCGCTGGCGGCTCGATTCTGGCTGCACGAGAAACTGACTGCTACCGGATGGAGTGGAGTGCTCGTGAGCTTCGCGGGAGTCGCGCTGATTGCCAGCGGGGAAGGCGAAGGCATCCGCCTCTCACCGCAAGCGCTGATTATTCTTGCCGCCGCGGTTACGTCCGCGCTTTACATGATTCTGCAGAAGCACTATCTGGGCAGGTACAGCGCGCTGGAATTTACGGCGTACTCGATCTGGTTCGGGACCGCGCTGATGCTGCCCTTCGGGAACGGTTTGATGCACACTCTGCGCGACGCTCCCGCCTCGGCAACGCTGGCGGTCATTTATCTCGGTATCTTTCCGGGAGCGCTCGCCTATGTTGCGTGGGCCTACGTGCTTTCGCACGGCGCTGCCGGACGCACGTCTACGCTGCTCTATGTGATTCCCGTGCTTGCGATCGGCATCGGTTGGCTGTGGCTGGGCGAAGTGCCTCGCCTGCTGACGTTTGCCGGAGGCGCAGTTGCCTTGGCTGGTGTCATCATGGTCAATCTGAGGGGCAGGACGGAGACCCTCTCCACGCCTGCCTCCGAATCGGTCAAGCCTGATGAACTCCAAGCTTCCGCGTGAAACAAGCCAGGCTCGGCTGAGATCCATGCGCGAGCAGCCCGTGGTGAGAGTCCAATCGCCGGCCGCAGCGCCTGAAGGCGCTTTCATAACGCAGCACTTACGGCACGCCTGAAGGCGTGCCCTGATACGAAGCGTACTTTTACCACAGGCTGCGATCTCCCAAGTTGGAGAGCTGAAACTCAGCGAGGCTCTGCGAGATTGGAAGCGGAATTCTTGCCGCGAGTTTCCGTGAGGCACAGCGCGACCACGAACAGCACCGCCATTCCTCCGGCCGACATCAGCAGGGGCATGCGAAGCCCGAATCTCTCTGCCAGCGCGCCACCGAGAGTTGGTGCAACCGTTGCCCCGATGATCTCCCCGACCAGGGTTGCGAGCCCAATCGCGGTGGCGGAAAACTGCGGCGGCACAGTTTCCGCCGGCACCAGCACGATGATCAGCGCCGCGATGGCCTGTCCTGCATTGCACAGGAACAGAATCGTTGCCAGCAACCATGGGAAGCGATACAGCCCGCTTACTTGCAGGGATAACGGCACCAGCGCTGACATGACCGCCAGAATCAGCAGTACTGGTCTTCGCCCCAGCCGGTCCGAAATGGCAGGAAACACAAAGCTGAGAAAGAAACTTCCTAACCCGCCGGCGCCCAGCAGAAAGCCCGCAGTCGTCGGTGCTTCATGCATGACCTGCGTGATATAGAGCGGGGCAAAAACATTCAGCAGAAACAGCCAGCACATGAACCCCGCCGACCCGATACAGCTCAACCACATGTTTCGAAATCGAAGGATCAGGATGTATTCCGAAAGACGGGCGACGCCGTGATGGCCTGCCCCCGACCCCCTGGTGCTCGGTTCTTTCACGAATTTCCAAAGAAGAGCGCCCATCACCAGCCCGGGAATCCCCGCTACCAAAAAGGCCCAGCGCCAGCCGAACCGGGCGGCCACTTGAGTGGTGAGGATAGGTGCCGCGGCAAGTCCAACCAGAGCTGCCGCGCTCACCACAATGCCGACATTTCGTCCGCGCCGGCTCGGCGGGGAAGTCTCTTCGATAATCGCCGTGATGATCGCCCAGCATGGGCCTTCGGCCACGCCCAACAGCGCGCGCACCAGCAGAAGCTCGCCAAAGTTGTGGACCATTCCCGAGATCCATGAAAGCGCGGAGAAGAGGAAAATCGCGGGCACCAGAACCGGCCGCCGGCCGAACCGGTCCGATAGCGCGCCAAAGAAGAAACCGGACACTGCCCATGCAATCGCGACCACCGAGGCGAGAATTCCAATCTGCTCGCTGCTGAGGTGAAACTCCGGTGCGAAGAACGGCGCCAGATACATCTGGGACATGCGATCGAAAAAGACGGTGCCCCAGGTTAGGAACAGGATCAGGACTAGAAAGTTTTCGTAGCGTTTTGCGTCGTTGGAGTGGATGGTTTCCCCCGGCCCAGTCTTCGATTGGCCCCGGATCACGACCGCCCCCGGGCGCGCTTGCGGATGCGCCAATGTAAGTGACTTTGCGCCTGAGGTCAACCGCTGCGGTACCGTCAAATCGACCGAAGCGGTGGTGATAACGGTCACATCCCCCGGGATGACCCGACTTTAGAGTGAATACGGAGTTCCTTGATCCCATGTTCGCCGGACGTCTGACGCAAGTCACACTACGCGCACTGGATTGGCTGGCGGCGAGAACGCTCTCGCCGGAGGACACGCCAGCGCACCAGCGTACCGGCCGACGCGGCGAGGAAGACGCCTATTTCTACCTTCGCCGGCGGGGCTACACGATCATCGCCCGAAACTACCGCTCTCCCAATCATCGCGGCGAACTGGATCTCGTCGGCTGGGATCAAGACATCCTGTGTTTTATCGAAGTGAAAACTCGGACGAGGCATGACGTCAAGCCCGCCGAAGCCGCTGTAGACCGCCATAAACAAAGGGAGTTATCGATGGTCGCGCGCGACTTCCTGCGCCAGATGCCCCTTTCGTGCCAGTGGCGGTTCGACGTGGTCGCCGTATACTATGACCACGGACACCACCGACCCTCTTTCGAGTTGTTTCAAAATGCGTTTCCCGTATCGTACAATCGTGGATTCGCAGACTCCAGCTGAAAGGATTTAGTGCGTGCCTGAATTAAGAAAAGACCCCATCGTGGGCCGGTGGGTGATTATTTCCACGGATCGCGCCAAGCGGCCTACCGACTTTGTGCGCGAGCCCGTGAAGATCAAGGGCGGATTCTGTCCCTTCTGTTATGGCAATGAAAGCAAGACCCCACCGGAGATCCTGGCGTATCGCCCAAGCACCAACGGCAATACTCCTCAGAAGGACAGTCCAGGTTGGACGGTCCGCGTCGTTCCGAACAAGTTCCCGGCGCTCGGCATCGAAGGCAATTTGAATAAGCAGGCCGAGGGCATGTTTGACAAGATGAATGGCATCGGCGCCCACGAAGTCGTCATCGAAACACCCGACCACAATGCCACCCTGGCCTCGCTTCCCTCGAAAAGAATCGAAGACGTTCTATGGGCCTTCCGCGATCGCATTCTCGATCTCAAGAAAGATCGGCGCTTCAAGTACATTCTGCTCTTCAAGAACCACGGAGAAGCAGCCGGAGCCTCGCTCGAGCACGCTCACTCGCAACTGATCGCGTTGCCGATTCTGCCCATTTACGTGGTTGAGGAACTGCAGGGAGCCAAGCAGTATTACATCTACAAAGAGCGCTGTGTCTTCTGCGACGCCATCCGGCAGGAAAGCGAGAACGGCATCCGAGTCGTGGCTGAGAACGAAGATTTCCTGACTCTCGCCCCGTATGCTCCGCGGTTTCCCTTTGAAACCTGGATTCTCCCCAAGCGCCACGAATCTGCCTTTGAGAACTCGTCGTCCCAGTTGTTCGAAAATCTCGCGAAAGCGCTCAAGCTGCTGCTGATGAAAGCGGACCGCGTGCTCGACAATCCACCGTACAACCTGGTCGTACACACGTCGCCGGTGCAGGATCCGACCAACGAGTATTACCACTGGCACATTGAATTCATGCCCAAACTGACCAAGACGGCGGGATTTGAATGGGGAACCGGTTTCTACATCAATCCCACACCGCCCGAAGAGGCGGCGAAATTTTTGCGCGAGGCGAGCGTGGAAGATGCGGCTCCCAATGCGGTGGCCGTCCGCTGAGTTTTCGCGTTGCTGGAACTGCTGAGTCTATCCCCGGGTTCGGTCGAGAAACTCCGAATGCCATGCCATCTGGATTGCTTCCAGCTTAGCTTCGTTCGACTTCGTGGGATCGCCTTTGAAGTCGGGGAGCGCGATTACATATTTGTGCAGATCGGTGAAACGGACCGCGAGCGGGTCGAGTTCCGGATGAATTTCAGAGAGCAGAATCCCGATGTCGTCAGAATCGCTCCAGGTGAGTTCTTTTGGCATGAATGGCTCCAAAGGCAGGTTTCAAAGTTTCAAGGTTTCAGAGTTTCAAAGATTCGGATCGCAGAGCTTTTGCGGGCTTCTTTGAAACCTTGAAACCTTGAAACCTGGCTCTTAATGCTCTTCCGAAACGTAATTCCGGTTCCACGCCGGGATTTCCACGACCACTTTACCCGGCTTCTTGATCACGGTCTGGCATCCGAGGCGCGAGTTTAACTGAAGATCGGCGGCCATGTCGAGCTTGTCGGCTTCGTCATCTTCCATCTCCGAGATCAGGTCCGCGCCTTCTTTCACCCAGACGTGGCAGGTCGTGCAGGCGCAGTTTCCTCCGCAAGCATGATCGAGATGAATGCCGAAGTTCAACGCTACATCGAGCAGCGACTCTTTCTTGCCATGGTCTTTATACGGCAGCTTGCCGTGTTCGAAGGTTACCGTCTTGCCTTCGGGAAGAAAGGTGACCTGAACTATGTTTACATCCGACATGTAAGAACCCCATGTTTCAAAGTTTCAAAGTTTCAAAGTTTCAAGGTGGCAAGCGAGGGTTTTACCCTGAAACTGTGAAACCTTGAAACCTTGAAACCTGCTTTATTCAAACTCTGCCTTCGCCACCGGATGGCCGGCCTGCAGCCCTTCCTCCAGATCGGTGTCGTCCATGGCTTTTCCCTTGAGCGCGTTCGAAACGGCAGTATCCATCATCAATTCCGCCAAACGCATCGTGGCCTCGTTCAGCGCGTCAATGCCCCCGCGGATCGCGTGATAGTCATCGCCATCCTTTACCGCAACCAGAGCTTTCTCCAGCGTCTCGACGTTGCGGCGTTCGTCGCTGGTGAGTTCCTGCCAGGCCTGATTCTTCTTTCCTTTCGCGAGCGCGGTCAGGATCGTGTCTGCTTCGCGCCGCGCTTCAATGACCTGCCGCTGCCGGAAATCCTCTTCCGCATAGTCGAACGATTCGAGCAGCATGTTCTCGACCTGTTCGTCGGTGAGTCCGTAACTGGGCTGGACGTCGATTTCAGCTTCCTTTCCACTGCGCTGCTCGCGCGCCGAGACGCGCAAAATTCCGTTGGCGTCGATCAGAAACTTCACCTCAATGCGCGGCATGCCTGCGGGCATGGGTGGAACACCCTTCAGATCGAATCGCGCCAGCGACCGGCAATCCCGTGCCAGTTCGCGTTCGCCTTGCAGCACATGAATCGCGACGTTCGTTTGGCCATCGACCTGGGTCGTGTAGTACTGCGTTGCCGAAGCCGGCACCGTCGAGTTGCGCAGGATGATCTTGTCGGTCACGCCGCCTGCCACTTCAATTCCCAGAGAAAGCGGGGTCACGTCGAGTAACAGCATTTCTTTCGTGATTTCGGAGCCGCCGCCGAGAATATTCGCCTGCACGGCCGCGCCGAGCGCAACCACTTCGTCCGGATTTAAATCCGTGTGCGGCGCGCGTCGAAACAGATCCTGCACCAACCGCCGCACCTTCGGGATGCGCGTGGAGCCCCCGACCAGCACGACCTCGTCGATTTGTTCGGGCTTCAGGCCTGCGTCTTTGAGTGCCTGCTTGCAGGGACCGACCGTGCGATCAACGATGCGTTGGATCATCTGCTCGAAGACTTCGAGCGAAATCTCCCGCTGATACTTCTTTCCACCGGGCAAATCGACATCGAGCGTCGCCGAAGGCTGCGACGAAAGCGCAATCTTGGCCTCGATCACGGCCTTGCGGATGCGCTGCACCGCTTCGCCGCTGCGGCGCACATCGAGTCCGAGATCGCCGCGAATGTCGTCGAGCGCGAGCGCGATCAGCAGATTGTCGATGTCGTCCCCGCCGAGATGCGTGTCGCCGTTGGTGGCAATCACCTCGAAAATGCCGTCGTGCAGCTTGAGAATCGAAATGTCGAACGTGCCGCCGCCCAGATCGTAAACCACAACGATGCCGTGCTTCTTCTTGTCCAGACCGTAAGCGAGCGATGCTGCCGTCGGTTCGTTTACCAGCCGCAAAACATTCAGCCCGGCGATGCGACCGGCGTCTTTCGTCGCCTGCCGCTGCGCGTCATTAAAGTATGCGGGGACGGTGACAACCGCCTGGGTTACGGACGCTCCGAAAAAGCGCTCGGCATTGCGCTTCAGTTGGCGCAGCACCAGCGCGGAAATTTCAGGCGGCGTGTAAGTTCGCTCACCAATCTTGATGCGCAGAACCTCTCCTTCGTGAAGATCTTCCGCCAACTGGAACGGAAACAGCTTCAGCTCGTCCTGTATATCCTCGACGCCGCGCCCCATCAGGCGCTTGACCGAGTAAACCGCGCGCTCCGGCGTTTCGATCAGATACCGGCGCGCGGCGTTGCCCACTATGATCTGGTTCTTCTCGTCGAGTGCCACCACCGAGGGCACAAGGTTCAGCCCGTCTTCTCCGGGGATGACGACAGGGGAATCCCCCTGCATGTAGGCCACGAGCGAGTTCGTGGTGCCGAGATCGATGCCGACGATGTAGTCAGTTGCCATTTTGTGAGATTGCAGAGGTCAGAGGTCAGATTGCAGAGGTGAGAACCATGAGTTGGTTGGTTTCACCTCTGCAATCTGACCTCTAACCTCTGACCTAGTTTTCCAATGCCTCATTCACGTCCCGTACCAGGTTCCGGACATAGTTCCTGCGGTTCAGCACATCCAGCATCTTGTCGAGGATCCTTCGCCGGTCGTCGTTGGTTCCGTCGGCGGTTCCGTTGTCCACGGATTTGTCCCAGTTGTTCCATTCGGTCTTCAGTTCGTTGAACAGTGCTTCGTATTTTTCTTCCAGCGAAAGCTTTGCCTTGCCGATTTCCTCAAGCAAAGCGGGGTCGTCTTCGCCCAGTTTTTTCTGAATTCGCAGTTCTTCCAGATGCATGTTGAGTTCGAAGACTTCCTCCAAAAGATCGGGAGGCACGACCTGCTTCTTCAATTCCCCGGTTGCGCGGGCCTTTTCGGTCGCCTGTTTCGATTGCTCTTCCAGTTCTACGCCTTCGAGGCGCAACAGGTACTCCGTGCGCTTGATCGGATCTTTCAGCGTGCGGTACGCGTCGTTGAGCATGGAACTTTGTTCCAGGCTCCAGGAACGTTCCCGTGTGTCAGCCTGCCCGAATACGTCAGGATGGAGCCGGCGGCTCAGCGCGTAGAACTCTTTTTCCAGTGCGGACGTGTCCAGGTTGAGCTTTCGCGGAAATCCAAAGAAGGTGAAATAGTCCACCGGGACCGGCGGCTGCACTTTGCCGCACGAACTGCAGAAGTGTACCGCGCGCATCGTGCCGCACGACCAGCAACTCGAGGTTGCCTCTCCGGGCATGATCAACGACGACTTGGATTCTGAATTTGCCATACAAAATTTAAGGCGAGCGCGCGGCCCGCCCTCACCATCCAGCCTGATTTCTCGGCAGACCTGTTCGCGGGCGAGGGCCCTTTCGACTACGCTCAGGTCCGCGCCACACTTCTATTACGAGAAAGAACTCCCGCAACCGCAGGACTTGGTCGAGTTCGGGTTCACGAACACGAATCCCTGCTGCATCAGGGTTTCCTGGTAATCGAGAGTCATCCCGTGCAGATAGATGAAGGACTTTGGGTCCACAAAAACCCGCACATCTCCGAACTGAAACACACGGTCGCGCTCGCGCGGTTGCGTATCGAACCGTATGTTGTAACTCAGGCCTGAGCATCCGCCGCCCTGCACGCCCAAGCGAAGCCCGCCCTGCTCCGGCGAAACGTTTTCTTTCACCATTGCCGAGCGAATCTTCTTAAGCGCGTTGTCGGTCACCTGGATGCCCTTGGCCGGAGCCGTGGGCACGGCGGTTTTGACGGCTTGATCTTTGATTGCTTCGTCTTTGACTGCTTGATCCATGATTGATTTTAGAAGCTTCGAGCTACGAGCCGCGAGCCGATTTCCCGTAGAGACGCGGCTTGCCGCGTCTCCGCAGACGGGGCAAGCCCCGTCTCTACGGGAGCCGATTTACTGTGCCGCTTGTACTGCCGCAGGCTTTGTGGCTTCCTGCTTCTTTTTCCAGTCGCCAATCGCGGCTCGAATAGCATCCTCGGCCAGCACCGAGCAGTGAATTTTCACCGGCGGCAAGGCCAGTTCCTTCACGATCTCGGTGTTCTTGATCTCGAGGGCTTGGTCAACCGTCTTGCCCTTGACCCACTCGGTCGCAAGCGAGGACGACGCAATCGCCGAGCCGCAGCCGAAGGTCTTGAACTTGGCGTCTTCAATGATGTTGGTCTGCGGGTTAACCTTGATCTGCAGTTTCATCACGTCGCCGCACTCGGGCGCGCCGACCAAGCCGGTGCCCACATCGGCATCCTTCTTGTCCATTGAGCCCACGTTGCGTGGATTGTTGTAGTGGTCGATCACTTTATCGCTGTATGACATTCTTTCACCCCTTAATTAAAGGTTTCAAAGTTTCAAGGTTGCAAGGTTTCAAGGAAGCACCCGCCGGTCGTCAGGGTTCCAAGTTTGATCAAGGCACCTTGAAACCTTGAAACTTTGAAACCTTGAAACCTTGCTTCTATCCCGCCCACTTCACACTCTTCAAGTCCACACCCTCTTTCGCCATTTCGTAGAGTGGCGAGAGTTCGCGCAGACGCAGTACCGTCTCGACCACGCGGTCGCCCACGTAGTCAATCTCGGCCTCGGTGTTAAATCGCCCGATGCCGAAGCGGATCGAGCTGTGCGCCAGATCGTCGCCCGTGCCGAGCGCCTTCAATACATAAGATGGCTCGAGTGTCGCCGAGGTGCACGCCGATCCGCTCGAAACCGCGATATCGTTGATGCCCATCAGCAGCGACTCGCCTTCCACGTAAGCAAAGCTGATATTCAGATTGCCCGGCAGGCGATGTTCCATGGAGCCGTTGATATACACCTCGTCAAGCCGGCTCATGATGCTGTCTTTCAGCCGGTTTCGCAAGCCCGCCATTTTGTAGGATTCCTGCGGCATCTCTTCCTGCGCGATTGCGCAAGCCTTGCCGAGTCCGGCGATGCCGGGAACATTGAGCGTGCCGGAGCGCATTCCGCGCTCGTGCCCGCCGCCGTCAATCAGCGGCACCAACTGCACGCGCGGATTCTTGCGGCGCACATAAAGCGCGCCCGCGCCTTTCGGCCCGTACAGCTTGTGTCCGGTGATGGATGCGACATCGATGTTCATCTTGTTCACGTCCACCGGTACCTTACCGATAGCCTGCACGGCGTCGGTGTGGAAGATCACGCCGCGTTCGCGGCACAGTTTGCCAATTTCCGCGATCGGTTGCAGTACGCCGATCTCATTGTTGGCTGCCATGATCGTGACCAGAATCGTCTTGTCGTCGATGGTGCGCTTCAGATCATCGAGGTCGACCAGTCCATCTTTCTGCACCGGCAGATAGGTCACGCGAAAGCCAAACTTCTCAAGATGCTTGCAGGTGTCGAGCACTGCCTTGTGTTCGGTGACCGCCGTGATGATGTGGTTGCCCTTTTCGCGGTACATCTCCGCCACGCCCTTGATTGCGAGGTTGTCGCTTTCGGTGGCGCCCGAGGTGAAGATGATCTCTTTCGAGGTCGCGCCAATCAGCTTTGCGATACGCTCGCGCGACAACTCGACCGCTTCTTCGGCCGCCCATCCAAACGGGTGATTGCGGCTGGCGGCGTTGCCGAACTTCTCCATGAAGTAGGGCAGCATTTCTTCGAGAACCCGCGGATCCATCGGCGTGGTCGCGTGATTATCCATGTAAATCGGCAGCTTGATCCCACTCGGGACAGCGCGTTGTTGTGCATGGTGACTGGTCGGGTTCGCCTTGTTGCCATTCGTGCTCATGACTGCCTTCTCTCCTTAGCACTTCTTCCTGGGATGAATACAATTTGCCTACGAAATCGTTACCAACTCCGCCGGCTTCTGGGTCTCCAGCTTGTTGACTTGGATGACTTCCGGTTCTTCCTTCATCTGAGAAATCTTGATGTTCTTCAGCACCTGCTCGATGCTTTCATTCACTTTCCGCAGCGGCTCGCGAATCGTGCATCGGCCGCTTTGCCCGCATTCGCCGCGAACGGTAACGCACGACGTAATGAACAGCGGCCCGTCAATGGCCTTGATCACTTCGAACGCGGAAATCATCTTCGGATCTCGCGTCAGCGTGTAACCGCCGTTCATGCCATGCTGGGACCGTATCAAACCGACCTTCGCCAGCCGTTGCAGGATCTTCGCCAGCGCTTCCTGCGGGATGCCGTAGGCCTCGGCGACATCCTTGGCGCTGCATGCGCCCTGGTCAGCGTGCTCGGCCAGATGCTTCATGGCCATGAGCCCGTAGTCCGCTTTTTTCGTCAGTTTCAGCATGGCGCCGAATGCCGACCTATATAGTCGGATAAAACTCCGACTGTTTCGGTCGTAGTTTGATTTTAGCCTCAGCGGCGACTTCACGCAAGGCCGATCAGGCATCGGTCGGATTTGGAGACCGAACGGTAAGTTTCAGCAGGCAAATGGCTTAGGGGGTGGGGGCGTTCATCCTTTTACAGAACTGTTCGCAGCTGGGGTTTAGCGCTCTCCAATTTTCGGTGGTGTGGCTGCCGTTTCAGACCCTGCAGCACCAGCGCGCAAATATCGTCGGCGAAGCTTTCGTCGAGCTTGTGGTGCCGGATCAGAAAGCGCATGTAGATCGGCCCGTAGAGCAAGTCGAGGACGAGGTCGAGGTCGCTGTCGGCGGGTAGTTCGCCGCGGTCGATGCCGCGTTGAAGAGTTTGATAGGCCTGTTTGCGTCTGGGCCACAAGAATCTGTCGCGAAAGGCCTCGATCAATTCCGGATCCGATTGCCCTCCGGCGAGCAGCGCCGCCACTACCTTGCCGCGCTTGGACCGGAAGATGCGAATCAGCCGCCTCATCTGCAGGCTCATGTCGCGTTGCACGGAGCCGGTATTCGGGAAGCGGAGTTCCTCGTCAGCGCTAGTGGAGAAGGCGTCGGCGACCAGGGCGGCCTTCGTCGGCCACCAACGGTAGACAGTTGTCTTGCCAACATTGGCGTCGGCGGCGATGGCTTCAATACTGAGTTCCGGGAATCCACCTGGCTGTTTGAGCAGTTTCAGGGTGCTGCGCAGGATCGACTGACGCGACTCCTCACTGCGTGGCCGCCCGGGCGGGCGCTTCCCGTCGGTCCCGTTGTTTCCGTTGCGGGCATCGGCGCTCCGGGTATGATTTTGAGCCATGGCTGAAGTCTAATATAATTTAAATCCGAAACGTACTGTTTCGAATCTTAGTTGCAAGTCGGTAGGCCAGTGTGGGGGCCGCGGCTTCGGCAGTATGGTTTCCGCTATTATCGGGTTTCAGCGTTACCGGTTTTCGCCAGTCTTATGTGGATCGTCGCATTAGCGCTTCGCCGCCCTTATACGTTCGTGGTGATGGCCCTGCTCATCGTCATTCTTACGCCCATCACCATTCTGCGCACGCCGGTCGATATTTTCCCTGAAATCAGAATTCCCGTGGTCAGCGTGGTGTGGAGCTATACCGGTCTGTCGCCGAGCGAGATGGCGGACCGGATCGTGAGCAACTCGGAGCGCGGCTTCACGGTCACGGTCAACGACATCGAACATCAGGAGTCGACGGCGCTGAGCGGAATCGCGGTGACCAAAATATTCTTCCGGCCTTCCGTCAACATTTCCATGGCGGTGACGCAAGTGACGGCGATGTGCCAGACCATCCTGCGCGGATTGCCGCCGGGCACGACTCCGCCGCTGGTCATCACGTACACGGCGTCCACGACGCCGATTGTGCAACTGGGCTTGAGCAGCAAGACGCTTGCGGAACAGCAGTTGTTCGATTTGGGGAACAATTTTCTGCGGACGCAGTTGACCACGGTGCAGGGCGCGGCCACTCCGTATCCTTTCGGCGGCAAGCTGCGCCAGATACAGGTGGATCTCGATTCCGCCCAGCTCCAGGCCTACGGTTTGACGCCCGCCGACATCGTCAACGCGGTTTCCGCGCAGAATTTGATTCTGCCGGCGGGCACGGCCAAGATTGGGCCGACCGAATACACGGTGGAGATGAACGGCACTCCGCAGACCATCGCCGAACTGAACGATCTGCCGGTGAAAACTTCGAACTCGTCCACGCTTTACCTGCGCGATGTGGCGCATGTGCGCGACGGATTTGCGCCACAAACCAACATCGTGCGGCGCGACGGCGCGCGCGGCGTGCTGATGTCGATGTTCAAGCTGGGCGGAGCTTCCACGCTGACGGTCGTCAATGGCGTAAAGGCCGCGGTCCAAAACGCGGCCAAGTCTCTGCCGCCCGAGCTCAGCATTACGGCCCTGTTCGATCAGTCGCTTTTCGTGCGCGCGTCGATTCAGGGGGTCGTGCGGGAAGGCCTCATCGCCGCCTGTCTGACCGCCGCCATGATCCTGCTCTTCCTGGGCGATTGGCGGCCGACGGTGATCATCGCGGTCTCGATCCCCTTGTCCATTTTCGTCTCCGTGATCCTGTTGAGCGCGCTCGGCGAGACCATCAACATCATGACCCTGGGAGGGCTGGCGCTGGCCGTGGGCATTCTGGTGGATGATGCGACGGTGACCATCGAAAACATCGAGCGTAATCTGGCCATGGGCAAGGAGATCAGGCAGGCCACCCTCGACGGCGCGCAACAAATTGCCGTGCCCGCGTTCGTCTCGACGCTGTGTATCTGCATTGTGTTTGTGCCCATGTTCTTTCTGGCCGGAGTCGCGAAGTTTCTTTTCGTCCCCATGGCGGAAGCGGTGTGCTTTGCCATGCTGGCGTCCTACCTGCTGTCGCGCACCCTGGTCCCGACGATGGTGGTATTTATCATGCGCGGGCACGAGCACCGCGCCGCCGCGCCAAAGAGCTTCCTCGGAAACTTTCAGCGCCGATTCGAGCGTGGGTTTGAAACTTTTTGCGGCGGCTACCGGCAACTTTTGGAAACCACGCTCGAACACCGGAAATCATTCGCCCTCGGCTTTGCGGCCTTCTGTTTTTTGTCGCTGGGGCTGGTGTTCTTTCTCGGGCAAGATTTTTTCCCGCAAGTGGATGCGGGCCTGATTCGTCTGCATTTTCGCGCCCGGCCCGGCCTGCGCGTGGAGGAGACCGCGCGCCTGTGCGATGAAGTGGAGCAAGTGCTGCGCAGCGAGATTCCGAAGGAAGAGTTGCAGACCATGCTGGACAACATCGGCGTCCCGTATTCGGGCATCAATCTTTCCTACGCCAGTTCGGGCGTGATTGGGTCGGGGGATGCGGAGATTCTGATCTCGCTGAATCCGGAACGCCATCATCCCACGGCGCAGTACGTGCGCAAGTTGCGCCGTGAACTGCCATCGCGTTTTCCCGGCGTGGAGTTCTTTTTCCAGCCCGCCGATATTGTGTCGCAGATTCTTAATTTCGGATTGCCCGCGCCGGTGGACATCCAGATTATGGGCGCCGATGTGCGCGCGAACTACGATATCGCGCAGCGGATCGCCAATCGGGTGCGCCAGATTCCCGGCACGGCCGACGTGCACGTGCAACAGATGATGAGCCTGCCCACGCTCCATCTGGAGATGGACCGCACCCGCATCAACCAGGTGGGGCTGAATGCGCGCGATGTCGCGCAAAGCGTGCTGATCAGCTTGAGTGGAAGCTTCCAGACCGCTCCCAATTTCTGGCTGAATCCCAGAAACGGTGTGACCTATCCCATCGCCATTCAGTCGCCGCAGTATCGGATGACCTCGCTGCAGGACCTGATGAACACTCCGGTGAACAGCGCGAACGCCAAGGCCCCGCAGGTGCTCGGCAATCTGGCGCAACTTACTCCGGCCGCGCGTCCCGCCGTGGTCAACCATTACAACGTGCAGCCGGTCATCGATGTCTATGCCAGCACGCAGGGGCGCGATCTGGGTGGGGTGGCGTCCGACGTCATGAAGACGCTCAAGCCTTTCCAGGATCCGCATCAACTGCCGCGCGGAACCAGCATCGTGGTTCGCGGGCAGATCGAGACCATGCAGTCCTCGTTCTTCGGCCTGGGCGTGGGCCTGCTCATGGCGATCGTGCTCGTTTATTTGCTGATCGTGGTCAACTTTCAGTCCTGGCTCGATCCCTTTATCATCATTACTGCGTTGCCGGGAGCGCTGGCCGGCATCTGCTGGTTCCTGCTGATTACGCGCACTACGCTCAATGTTCCGTCGCTGACCGGCGCGGTCATGTGCATGGGAGTGGCGACCGCCAATTCGATCCTGCTGGTTTCCTTTGCTCGCGACCGCATGGATAGCGGAGTGCCCGCGCGGCAAGCGGCGCTGGAGGCGGGCTATACGCGCATTCGGCCTGTACTCATGACGGCCCTCGCCATGATGATCGGCATGTTGCCGATGGCGGTGGGCCTCGGAGAGGGCGGCGAGCAGAATGCGCCGCTGGGCCGCGCCGTGATTGGCGGATTGCTCTTCGCCACCGTCGCCACCTTATTTTTCGTGCCCAGTGTATTTACCATGATTCATGGCCGCCGCCAGACGCGGCTGCCGTCGGAGCAAAGGTAGAGCAGAGTAGAAGTAGAAGCTGTCTCATAAATCGTTTTGGGAAGGGCACGGCTTCAGCCGTGCCGCCCAGAGCCAATAAAGACGCGGGCTTTAGCCACTGAGGGAATTTCGCTCGGTTGCTCACCGGTAGAGACGCGGCTTGCCGCGTCTCCTGTGTGCACTCGACGCTCTGGTTCCGCGTATAGCAACCGTGAAACTGCTCTAGAGAATTCTTGGAGACCGTCATCATGCCAGTACAACCGCCGCCTGTAACGACGCAGCAGAACGAAATGCAACCCGGCGGGCCTCTCGATTTAGGCCCGGCTCCCGCGGGCCGAGGAAAGATCCTGGTTGGCGCCGCCCTGCTCGTCCTCATCACCGCCGGCGCAGTTACGTTTCTGAACCGGAACACCGAAGCGAATGCGCTGGCGAAAGAAACCGAAGCTGTCTCGGTTCCGACCGTCGCGGTGGTGCAGCCCGAAGCCGAACCCGGAAACGATGAACTGGTGTTGCCCGGAAATTTGCAAGCCTTTGAAGAGTCCCCTATTTTTGCCCGCACCAACGGCTACCTCCTGCGCTGGTACAAGGACATTGGAAGCAAGATTCAGAAGGGAGAACTGCTGGCGGCGATCGACACTCCGGAAGTCGACCAGGAGTTGTCGCAGACCCGAGCCAGCCGCGAGCAGATCAAGGCGGCGCTGGAGTTGGCGAAGATCTCCGCCGACCGCTGGGCGAATCTGCGCAAGTCCGACTCGGTTTCGCAGCAGGAAGCCGACCAGCAAGCGAGCGGCTACCAGCAGGCGCAGGCCAACCTTGCAGCGGCGGATGCGAATGTTCGCCGCCTCGAGCAACTCGAGTCTTTCAAGAACGTACACTCTCCTTTCTCCGGCGTGCTGACTCGACGCAATGTCGATGCGGGCGCGCTCATCAATTCCGGGGCGGGGGCGGTGGGCAAAGAGCTGTTCGATATCGCGCGCGTCGATCCGCTGCGTGTTTACGTCAGTGTTCCGCAGGCGTATGCGCCGTTTATGAAAGCTGGGATGAAGGCGAACGTTACCCTGCAGGAATTTCCCGGACAGAAATTCATGGGAACGGTGGCTCGCACCGCCGATGCCATCGATCCCGCGACGCGCACCCTGAATACGGAAGTGGATGTTCCGAACAAAAATGGCAAGCTGCTGCCTGGTTCGTTCGGCCAAGTGCATTTTGCGACCGGGACTTCCATTCCAAGGATTACGATCCCGGTGAACGCCATGCTGTTCCGCGCCGAGGGAACGCGGGTCGCGGTCGTCGACAAGGACGGCAAGGTGCATTTGCGCCCGATCAGCATTGGGCGCGACTTCGGCGCCACGCTCGAAATTCTTGGCGGGCTTGAGGTCGGCGATCGGATCATCATCAACCCGTCCGACTCGCTCGAGGAAGGGCAGCAAGTGCATGTCGCCAAGCCGACCGCAGGAGATGCTCGCTCGTGAAGGGATTGACTCCAGTCATCAAGAGTGACTTGAAAAGCGCCTTGCTGGCCGCCGCCTTGCTCGCGGTCTGCACGGTCGGCTGCACCGTCGGGCCGGGATATAGGCGCCCCATCGCGCAGGTTCCCGACGCGTGGAAAGGCGAAGGGCCGTGGCAGGCGGCTGCTCCGAAGGATGCAATTCCCAAGGGCACGTGGTGGCAGGTATTTCATGACGCGGAACTCGACCGGCTGGAGCAGGACCTGCTTCAGGCAAACCAGTTGCTGGCGGCGGCGCAGGACCGCCTCTCGCAGGCGCGGTCGCAGGCGCGGATTGCTTCATCGGCATACTTTCCCGACGTCAGCGCCGATCCCAGCGGGCAGCGCCAGCGCCTCTCTGGTAACCGTCCGCTTTCCGGCGCCACGCCTCCGCTTACACCGGTCAGGCAGAACGTTTTCACCGTCCCGTTTTCCGTCAGCTACGAGCTTGATTTATTTGGACGCGTGCGCCGCAATCTGGAAGCGGCCAACGCTTCGCTGCAGGGGAGCGCGGCCGACCTGGAAAATGTGCGCCTGGTGTTGAGCGCCGAACTCGCCGCCGACTATTTCAACCTGCGCGAACTTGATCGTGAAGCTGGAGTGGTACGGCAGTCGGTCGAAATCCAGCAAAAAGGATTGGACCTGGTCAACCGTCGTCACGAAGGCGGAATCGCGAATGGGCTGGAGGTGGCGCAGCAGGCCGCGTTGCTGGATTCGACGGCGACGCAGCTTCAGCTCGTCGTGCAGCAGCGGGCACAATACGAACATGCCATTGCCGTGCTGTTGGGGAAGTCCGCCTCGGCTTTCAGCCTGGCTGAGGCGCCGTTCAATGCCGCCCCTCCCGCGATTCCCACCGGAGTTCCATCTGAGATTCTGGAGCGCCGGCCCGACGTTGCCACCAGCGAACGCCAGATGGCGTTCGAAAATGCGCAAGTCGGTTTGGCGACGGCTGCGTTTTATCCGCATATTACGCTGGGCGGAAGTGGTGGATGGGAAAGCCGCGACATCGCCACACTGGTAAACGCTCCAAGCGCTTTCTGGTCGCTGGGTGGCGATCTGCTGCAGCCGATTTTTAATGGCGGCCGCAATCGCGCCAACCTGGCGGCTAGCCGTGCTGCCTATGACGAATCGGCCGCCAATTATCGCGAATCCGTACTGGTTGCATTTCAGCAAGTGGAGGATGGGCTCTCCGGTCTCGCGCTGCTTAACCAGGCTGCGAAAACTCAGCAGGCAGCGGTCGCCGACTCGCGCCGCGCGCTCGACATCGCCAACAACCGTTATGTCGGCGGCGTCACAACGTACCTTGATGTTATTACCGCGCAATCCACGCTGCTGACTAACGAACGCCTGGCAACGCAGCTGCTCGGTCAGCAAATGGTCACTTCCGTTTACCTGGTGAAGGCTCTGGGCGGCGCGTGGGACGCCTCCGAAGTTCAGCGCGAGCAGGTGAGGCCGGCGCTGGTTCAGGCCGTACAGCAGTAACTCCACAGTGCGGAGACAGGTTGTCTTTCAACGTCGCGGATGTTCAGTGTGCAACTTCGTGCGGAGCTTCGTGTTTGATGGCTTGTCGCGCGTTTCTTGCGAAGAATCTATGATTTACAAACTTTTACCATAGTTTGCTTTCCAGAAACCATCATTTTGGAAGAGTATGATCATCTACTAGTTTTTATGCTGCGCCCCCTGGAGAATTCGCGAGTGAATGGCAATGATGGAATCGATTCGGCAACGAACCTACCGTTTGTGCGGCTCTTATATGAATAGAAATGTGAATTGGCAGTGGATGCAGCTCGGCGGGACCGTGCTCCTGCTGCTTGGTTTTGGCGGTTGCCAGAGCGCCGATTCCACGAAGGAAAAACAAGCCCTGGCAGCCACAACCCGCGCCGTGCCGGTTGCGGTTTCGGCCGCTGTCGCGCAGGACATGCCCGTGTACCTGACCGGCTTAGGCTCGGTCACCGCCTACAACACGGTGAGCGTGAAGAGCCGGGTGGATGGCCAACTTATCCAGGTGAATTTCCGGGAAGGACAGCAGGTCAAGAAGGGCGACCTACTGCTGCTGATCGATCCACGTCCTTACCAGGTGCAACTAGCCTCAGCGCAAGCGCAGTTGTTTAAAGATCAGGCTCAACTCCGCGACGCGCAACTGAACTATCAGCGCTTCAAAGATCTGCTGCAGGAATCCGGCGCGATGTCGCAGCAGCAGGTGGACACGCAAAAGGCGACGGCGGATCAATTCGAAGGCGCGGTCCGGGCCGACCAGGCAACGATCGACAACGCGAGACTTCAGCTCGTTTATTGCCACATCACGGCGCCGGTCAGTGGCCATATTGGCTTGCGGTTGGTCGACGCCGGCAACATCGTCCATGCCACCGATGCGAATCCCATGCTGGTCATCACGCAATTGCAGCCGATCTCAGTTATCTTCACTTTGCCGGAAGATAGTCTGCCTGTGGTCGTGCAGCGGATGAAACAGGGAACTCTGAAGGTTGACGCCTTCAGTCGCGACAACCAGACCAAGCTGGCGACCGGCACCTTGCTGACCATCGACAACCAGATTGATCAGACGACGGGCACGGACCGCCTGAAGGCCACGTTCGACAACAAAGACGGTGTGCTCTTTCCGAATCAGTTCGTCAACATCCGCCTGCTTCTCGATGTGCGCAAGAACAGTATGATCGTTCCCAGTGTGGCCGTGCAGCGCGGGCCGCAGGGAAGTTTTGTTTATGTGGTGAAAGCCGACAAGACGGTGGAGGCGCGCGCCGTGACCGTCGCGCTCACGCAATCGAATCAAAGCGCGATTGACAGCGGCCTGCAGGTTGGGGAAGTCGTCGTCATCGACGGGCAGGACAAGTTGCAGAACGGCGCG
This sequence comes from Acidobacteriaceae bacterium, assembly GCA_003131315.1. Lineage (GTDB taxonomy): Bacteria > Acidobacteriota > Terriglobia > Terriglobales > Acidobacteriaceae > Acidiflorens. Next base: position 23,879 of record PKUV01000164.1, on the reverse strand, counting down.
AAAGTTGAAACTCGCAGCCCGACCGGAAACTCCAACTCTTCGCAACCGACTACGCAGCCAGCTACAAAAGCTCCGACGTCATGAACCCGTCTCGTCTTTTCATTCTGCGGCCGGTCGCGACCTCCTTGTTAATGGTGGCCGTGATGCTGGTCGGAATCGTCGCCTACCGGCAACTGCCGGTCTCCGCCTTGCCCGAGGTGGATTACCCGACGATCCAGGTAATGACTTTTTACCCCGGCGCCGCTCCCGACGTGATGGCGTCTTCGGTCACCGCTCCACTAGAGCGCCAGTTCGGACAAGTCCCCGGACTGAACCAGATGACCTCGACGAGTTCGTTCGGCAGTTCGCTGATCACTTTGCAGTTCGCTCTCGATCAGAACATTGACGTCGAGGAGCAGCAGGTGCAGGCCGCGATCAACGCGGGAACGACGTACCTGCCGCAAAATCTTCCCAATCCTCCGATTTACAACAAGGTGAACCCGGCCGATGCGCCCATCCTGACGCTGGCGTTGACCTCGGATTCGCTGCCCTTGTCGCGCATCGAAGATATGGCCGAGACGGCGCTGGCGCAGAAAATCTCGCAGCTTCCCGGAGTCGGCCTGGTGTCGATCAGCGGAGGGCAGAAGCCGGCGGTTCGTGTGCAAGCCAATCCCACGGCCTTGGCTTCCTACCAGTTGGGTCTCGAAGATGTGCGCGCGGCGCTGGCTGCCGCCAACGTGGACCAGGCCAAGGGAGTGATTGACGGTCCGCGGCAATCGTTCACCATTGGCGCCAACGACCAGTTGCTATCGAGCCAGCAATATAACGGCGTGATCGTCGCCTACCGGAACGGCGCACCGGTGCGTTTGTCGGACGTAGCCACCGCCGTCGACAGCGCTGAAAACGTGAAGCAGGCGGCCTGGGTTAACACCACGCCTGCGGTTCTGCTCAATATTCAGCGCCAGCCCGGGGCCAACATCATCAGCGTGGCCGATCGCATCAAGAAAGTTCTGCCGCAATTGCAGGCTTCCATGCCCGCAGCCGTCAAGGCTCAAATCCTCATCGACCGTACGCAGACGATTCGCGCATCGGTCAACGATGTGCAGTTCGAGTTGATGCTGACGGTAGGCCTGGTGGTGATGGTCATCTTCCTCTTTTTGCGGAATTTGGCCGCGACCGTCATTCCCAGTGTTGCGGTACCACTCTCCCTGGTCGGCACCTTCGGAGTGATGTACCTGCTCGGCTACAGCCTGAACAACCTGACGCTGATGGCGCTCACCATCTCGACCGGATTCGTGGTGGACGACGCGATCGTGATGATCGAGAACATCAATCGATACCTGGAACAAGGTGAGCCTCCCCTGGAAGCCGCACTCAAGGGAGCGGGACAGATTGGATTCACCATCGTATCGCTGACCGTTTCGCTGATCGCGGTGCTGATCCCGTTGCTGTTCATGGGAGACATCGTAGGCAGACTCTTCCGCGAGTTTGCCGTGACCCTGGCGGTTACGATTCTGGTTTCCGCCGTGGTGTCGCTGACCCTGACGCCGATGATGTGTGCGAAGCTTCTGAAACAGAGACAGCCCGGGCAGGGATCTCGCTTCTACCGCGTCACCGAAGACTTCTACAACCGCGTGATCGCGTTCTACGGCCGTACCCTGAAGTTCGTCCTCAAACATCAGACCACCACTCTGTTGATCACGGTGGCAACCCTGATCGCCACGCTGCTTCTTTATGTCTACGTGCCCAAGGGCTTCTTCCCGGTGCAGGATACGGGCGTGATCATGGGGATATCGGAAGCCGCCGAGAATGTGTCGTTTGTGGCCATGTCGCAGAGGCAGCAGGAACTGGCAAAGGTGATTCTGAAGAATACGAACGTCGACAACCTGGCTTCGTTCATCGGCGTCGATGGAACTAACGTCACGCCGAACAGCGGCCGTATCCAGATCAATCTGAAGCCGCGCAATCAGCGTAAAGAGACTGCCTCCGAGATCATTCGCGATCTGCAACCGGAACTGGCTAAGGTGGAAGGCATTACGCTCTACATGCAGCCGGTGCAGGACCTGACTGTGGAAAGCCGCGTCAGCCGCACCCAGTATCAGTATTCGATGGAAGACGCCGACGCCACCGAATTGGCCACCTGGTCTCAGCAACTTCTGCAAAAACTGCAAACCGTGCCGGCGTTGCGCGACGTGGCCAGCGACCAGCAGAACAACGGATTGCAAGCGAACCTGATTATTGATCGCGACACGGCTTCGCGATTGGGCATCCTGCCGCAGGCCATCGACGACACGCTCTACGACGCGTTTGGTCAGAGGCAGGTCTCCACCATATTTACGCAGTTGAACCAGTATCACGTTGTGCTGGAAGTGGATCCGCAATTCAGGGTGACTCCGGACGATTTGAAGGACATCTACGTCAAATCAACGAGCGGCGTATCAAGCGCCGGCACAACGGCGACCAGCACCTCAAGCACCAGCGCGTCGGCCACAAACACGTCGACGACCGGCACACTCGGCGGCAGCACGCAGGTTCCGCTTTCCGCCTTCACTCGCCTCGAAATGCGCAATGCACCGCTCGCGATCAATCACCTGGGCCAGTTTCCGGTGGTGAACCTGTCATTCAACCTTGCGCCCGGTGTTTCCCTGGGCGAGGCCACCAAGGCGATCGAACAGGCGGAACAGGAAATCAATCTGCCGCGAAGTATCAACACCAGTTTCCAGGGAACCGCGGCTGCTTTTCACAATTCGCTTTCGAGCGAGCCCTGGCTCATTCTGGCCGCAATCATCACCGTTTACATCGTGCTGGGAGTGCTCTATGAGAGCTACATTCATCCCGTCACGATTCTTTCCACGCTGCCCTCGGCCGGTGTGGGCGCAATTCTCGCGCTGCTGATTACCGGCAATGATCTCGGCGTCGTCGCCCTGATCGGCATCATTCTGCTGATTGGCATCGTGAAGAAGAACGCCATCATGATGATCGACTTCGCGCTCGAAGCCGAACGCGTGGAGCACAAACCGCCGGAAGAAGCTATCTATCAGGCATGCTTGCTTCGCTTCCGTCCAATCATGATGACCACCATGGCCGCATTGCTCGCCGGATTGCCGCTGGCGCTGGGCGGCGGCACGGGCTCGGAACTGCGCCACCCGCTCGGAATCACGATTGTCGGCGGCTTGCTTCTGAGCCAGTTGCTCACTCTCTATACAACCCCAGTCGTGTATTTGTGGTTTGACCGGTTGGCGCAAAGATTCGCGCGCTACAAGATCGGCAATCCGATGGAGGAACCGGCTCCCGAGGTTTCCGGGGACTGAAGTCATGAATATTTCCGCTCCCTTTATCAAGCGACCGGTCGGGACCTCGTTGCTGGGGGCGGCGCTGCTGCTTTCGGGAGTGTTAGCATTCACCTTTCTGCCCGTAGCTCCGCTGCCGCAGGTGGAGTTTCCCGTCATCTCGGTGGGGGCGGGGTTGCCGGGAGCAAGCCCGGAAACGATGGCCTCGGCGGTGGCGACTCCGCTGGAGCGGCAGTTCGGACGCATTGCCGGTGTGAACCAGATGACCTCGACCAGCCAACTGGGTTCCACCAACATCGTTCTCCAGTTCGACCTCAGCCGGAACATCGATGCCGCCGGACGCGACGTGCAAGCGGCCATCAATGCGGCACGCAGCCAACTACCCTCGTACCTTCCCGGCAATCCCACGTATCGCAAGGTCAACCCGGCAGATGCGCCCATCTTGATCCTGGCTCTCACCTCCGACACCATCCCGCTGTCCGAGATTTATAACGCCGCGGACTCGATCCTCGCCCAGAAACTAGCGCAGGTAGATGGTGTCGGGCAAGTCTTCGTCGGCGGCGGCGCAAAACCTGCCGTCCGCGCCGAAGTTAATCCCATGCTTCTGAACAAGCTGGGCGTGGGCTTGGACGCGGTCCGCATAGCGCTCAACCAGGCAAACGCCAACACTCCCAAGGGCGAATTCAGCGACGCCGTGAATGCGTGGACGATTCGCGACAACGACCAGATTTTCCGCTCCGATCAGTATCGCAACTTGATCGTCGCCTACAAGAACGGCGCGCCGGTCCGGCTGGCCGATGTCGCCGATGTGCAGGACGCGGTCGAAGATATTCATAACGTCGGACTGGCCAATGGCAAGCCCGGAGTGCTGATGATCGTCTCGCGCCAGCCGGGCGCGAACATTATCGCAACCGTCGATCGTGTGCTTGCGGCGCTGCCGCAGTTGCAGGCTTCGATCTCTCCCGCCATCAAATTAAGTGTGGTTCTCGACCGGACGACCACGGTGCGAGCCTCGGTGTCCGACATCGAGTTGACGCTCATCATCTCGGTCATACTCGTCATCCTGGTGGTCTTCGCTTTTCTGCGTACGTTGCGCGCAACCTTGATTCCCACCGTAGCGGTCCCACTGTCGCTGATTGGCACTTTCGGAGTGATGTACCTGCTGGGCTACAGTCTGGATAACTTGTCGCTGATGGCGCTGGCGATCTCGACCGGCTTCGTGGTGGACGATGCGATTGTGGTGCTCGAGAACGTCACGCGCTTTATCGAGCAGGGGATGACCCCGGTGCAGGCGGCATTTCGCGGAGCGCGCGAAATCGGATTCACCGTGCTCTCGATGAGCGTTTCGCTGGTGGCCGTTTTTATTCCCATTTTGCTGATGGGTGGTATCGTCGGGCGGCTCTTCCGGGAATTCGCGGTCGTGCTCAGCGTCGCCATCGGCATGTCACTGATGATTTCACTGACGATGACGCCCATGATGTGCGCCAAGTTCCTGCGGCCTCTGGGTGAGAAAAAGCACGGGCACATCTATCTCGCCAGCGAATGGGCTTTTGACCACTTGCTGGGCGGATACAAACGCGGTCTCGATTGGGTCTTACGGCATCAGCCGTTGACCCTGGCGGTGACGATCGCGACCGCCTGCCTCAGCGTGTATCTCTACATCCTGGTTCCGAAGGGCTTCTTCCCGCAGCAGGATACGGGCCGGATCGGCGGATCGGTGCAGGCTGCACAAGACATTTCCTTCACCGCCATGAAGGGGAAGATGAACCAGTTCGTGAACATCGTAATGAAGGATCCTGCGGTGAACACGATCGTGGGCTTCGCCGGCGGCAATACCACGTACAACACCGGACGCATGTTCATCACGCTCAAGCCGCTTTCGGAACGCAAGATCAGCGCGGATCAAGTGATTGGACGTCTGCGATCGAAATTAGCCGTGGTCCCGGGTGCGACCCTGTACATGCAGTCGGCTCAGGATCTGACCATCGGCGGGCGCATGGGTCAGGCCCAATACCAGTACACGCTGCAGGGGGAAGACCTGGCAGAGATGAACCAATGGGCGCCGCAGTTGCTTCAGAAGCTTCGTTCTCTGCCACAGTTGCGTGACGTCAACACCGACCAGCAGGACAAGGGACTGCAGGCCAGCGTGGTGATCGACCGCGACACGGCGGCGCGTCTTGGAGTCGCCGCCTCTGATATCGATGCCGCTCTCTACGATGCCTTTGGCCAGCGCCAGGTCTCGATCATGTACAAGGCTCTGAACCAGTATCACGTGGTCATGGAAGTTGCTCCGGAATTTGCCAACAGCACGGACGCTCTCCAGAGTATCTATGTGCGCGCGAAAAACGACACGGCGGTGCCGCTGGCGTCGCTCGCGCACTTCGGGCCGTCCAACACCTCGCTCGGGGTCAACCACCAGGGGCAGTATCCGTCGGTGACGTTCTCTTTCAATCTAGCCCCGGGAGTTTCGCTCGGCAATGCGACCACCGTGATTGAAGACGCCGAGCGCAGCATCGGTTTTCCGTCCACGATCCACGCAAATTTCCAGGGCACGGCCGCCGCGTTCCAGGACTCGCTGGCCAGCGAACCGCTGCTGATCCTGGCTGCGCTGCTGACCGTTTACCTTGTGCTGGGCATTCTCTATGAAAGCTACGCGCACCCGATCACGATCATATCTACGCTTCCTTCTGCCGGCGTTGGCGCGCTGCTCGCTTTGCTGATTTCGAAGAACGAGCTCAACGTGATAGGACTGATCGGGATCGTCCTCTTGATCGGACTCGTCAAGAAGAATGCCATCATGATGATTGACTTTGCGCTCTACACCGAGCGCGAACACGGAAAGTCTCCGACGGACGCGATTCGCGAGGCGTGCCTGTTGCGTTTTCGCCCCATCATGATGACGACCATGGCGGCGCTTCTCGGCGGATTGCCTTTGGCTTTGGGCACCGGCACGGGATCGGAGCTGCGACGCCCGCTCGGCATCACCATCGTGGGCGGACTCATTGTGAGCCAGATGCTGACGCTGTTCACCACTCCCGTGGTCTATATCTACATCGACCGCCTGCGGCTGTGGCTGGCAAGCGTTCGCCCCCAAGCTCGACCTTCGGCCGTATCGCGTCCGGCGCAGAGCCAGTAGGCAGTCCTCAACCAAGCCGGTGTCTGCCATCTCTGGTCGCGCCCCTCCTGGCGGAATGCAGACGGAGACCGCGTTTACCGCGCACTCGCCAAGTCGGACCCCCGCCGGGAGCTACGCCCTCTGGCGTTCCTGACCGCCGTAGCGTATGCGGATCTCGCGCTCCGCAATCAGCCAATCTTGGTTCTCGTTGCCGTTCTCGTCGCCCGCAGTCGCCGCGCGCTGCAGGTAGAGTTCGTAGGCGCGGAGGCGAATCTCTTCTTCGAGATTGACAGGAACCAGGTTGGCCGGCTTCTCATTCTTGCGAACTTCGGGCACAACCTGCACGGCGGCAGGCTGAATGGAGGCTTCGGTTTTCTTGTTGCGATTGGTGATACCGTTTCCGGTTGTCTTGCGAGCCATACTGTACTCCTTACAGATACCCAACTCAAAAAATGGTCTTACGTAATGAATAAGCGACATACGCATACCCCGATAGCCGCTATCCGACTATTTGCGACGAATGATGTATTCAACTATAACGCGAATGCCTGTGGAAGTGTGCCGGCAATTCTTTCCTCCGTACAAAAAAGGCACCCTTTTGGACAGGGATAAGCAGGAGCTGCCGTTGCCGGAGCAGCAAAAGTACTCTGGTAACTTGTCGAAAAGTTGCTGGTGCCCGCAGGATGGATGAGTAAAGCCTAGGGCCACAACTATGTCATCGACTGGCAATCAGGGTTTCGCAGCCAAGGCCGGCGTCAGCGAATTGGAGCGCATGCTTTCGGAATCTCCGAGTTCGGATAGAGTCTGCCTGAAGCTGGCCCAGCTCCTTCGGGTGCGCCGCAACGAAGTGGCGCTGCTCAGGTTAGACAAGGGTAGTCTGCGATTTATCTTTCCGCCCGAGCTGCGATCCGCAGGCGTACTGCCGCTGACCGGATCGGCGGTCGCAGCGCGGACTGCAGCGACTCGCACTCCACTTCTGTCGAATGCCTTCATGCGCGTAAAACATGTCAACCTGTTTGAAGCGGTCAAGCTGGGAGCCGAGGTAGAAGATCGAAGCCAGGACCAAATGCCGATTCAGAAAATCATGTCCGTTCCCGTGGCGTCCTCCGGAGGAAATGTGATGGGAGTGGTGCAGGTTTCGCGCAAAGGGCTGGATCCTTCGCTCGCGGGCGCAGACTTCACCGGCGAGGACCTGAGACAACTGGAGCGGGCCGCCGAAATCCTCGCCCGCATGCCCTTCATGCAGGAAGGCGCGGAGATCTAGTACGACCGCATCGAGTGCCCGTATTTGTTTAGCAGGAAATCCTCACATCGCCTGTCCGGCGCAAAATCCGGACGCCCAGGCCCACTGGAAGTTGAAGCCGCCGAGCTGCCCGGTGACGTCAACCACTTCTCCGATGAAAAAAAGGCCACGCACTTTCCGGGCTTCCATGGTCTTGGCAGAAAGTTCGCCGGTATCGACGCCGCCCGCAGTGACTTCCGCTTTCCCGTAACCCTCGGTCCCTTCCGGCTTGACTTTCCACGCATGCAGTTGATGTTCGGCGTCAGCGAAGGCGCGATCGGAGTTGCCGGCTAAAGGATAAGTTTCGAGCCAGCGATCCGCGAAGCGGCGAGGCAGGACTTCTCTCAGCAGCAATTTCCAACTCGACTGGTCGCGATGGCCACGCGTTCGCAAATCGGCGGTGAGATCGCGGTCCGGCGCAAGGTCGAGATGAATAGGCTCCTTGCCGTCCCAGTAAGAAGAGATCTGGAGAATCGCGGGACCGCTGATGCCGTGATGAGTGAAAAGCATTTTTTCGCGGAACGCTTGTTTCGTGTTGCGCTTCGTGCCGCGGGTGGAAGCAACCACGTCGGTGGAGACTCCTGCCAGATCGCACCAGCGCTTGCGCTCCCGTTCGCTGAAGATGAGAGGGACCAGGGCGGCGCGTGGAGGCTCGATCTTCAAGCCGAATTGCCGGGCCAGATCGTAACCAAATGAGGTGGCGCCGATTTTCGCGATGGACAAACCTCCGGTGGCGACCACCAGGCGGGGCGCGCCGAAGCTGGCGTCCTCGGCTTGCACGGTGAACTGGTCGTTCTTGAGCACCTCGCTCACTTTCGTGTTGCACCGGATTTCTACTCCGGCGTCGCGGCATTCCTGCTCAAGCATCGCAGTGATGTCGCTCGCCGCTCGATCGCAGAACAACTGGCCAAGTTTTTTCTCGTGGTAGGGGATGCGATGTTTTTCGACGAGGCGCACAAAGTCGGCCGGAGTATAGCGGGCGAGCGCCGACTTAGCGAAGTGTCGATTGGCCGAAAGAAAATTCTCCGGGCCGGTTCGCAGGTTGGTGAAATTGCAGCGGCCGCCACCGGAGATCAGGATTTTCTTGCCGATTCGATCCGCGCGTTCGAGTACCAAAACACGCCGGCCCCGCTTGCCGGCTTCCATGGCACACATCAGGCCGGCAGCGCCGCCTCCGAAAATGATGACGTCGTATTTCCGATTCACGCAGGAATGAGCTTAGCAGGGCTGGCGAGCCGCCCGGCGCTACGGAATCGGATTGCCCCACTTCTCCGCAAATACGGTGCGCTGCATGGCGAAGCGTCCGGCGAAGCGCTTGTCCTCGCCTTTGCGATGGCCGATGGCAAGTAGTGCGACAACGCGAACGTGGGCGGGAATGCCAAGCGTCGCTTTGACCTGGTCTTCGTAAAAGCCTTCCATGGGCGCGGTATCGTAGCCGAGCACTTCGGCCATCCTTTGAACGATGGTTCGGAGAGATGGAAGACTGACCGCCTACTTCTTTTCCGGGTGTGGGGGAGCCATATCCTGCGGGAAGCTTTTCAGCGCAACCTCGCGCGAGCGGGAAGAAGTTTTCTTCGCTTCATCGGTTGTGTTCTCGACGAGAGTTCCCTTCAGCACGTAGTACGCCTCGTCGCCCCGACTCTTGCCGTCGCCCCGCTCGACCGTCCCGCGAAATTCGAACGATACGCCATGCACGGTCTCGGTAGTGAACGTGAGTTGGTTGCCATCGAGCTTACCCGATTTAAAAAAGTGATCCAGAAAGACGCCGCGATCGCTTTCCGAGTCGCCGTAGCGCGAAACAAAGCCGGTAACGCGTCCCTGGTCTTCGACGGTGACCTGAACAAACTCGCCATCGCGCAAAAAGCCATACAAGCCGGAGTAATCTGCCCCGGGCGCCGCTGAGCTCTGCCGATCTTCTTTCTGCCGATTCGGGTTCGCCTGCGCGCCCGCAAGTAGCAAAGCAAAAAGAACGAAACACGCAAGTTGCAGCGCGTAGAAGCGGGTTGTGTGGATCGGCATGCTCACCTCGAAACAGTCAGTATAGCTGCCATGATGGTGATGCGGGCAAAACGCGATGCCGGCAAGCAACCCCTTGAGGTCAGCTATAATCTGACTACAGAGTAGCCGTCCGTGGCGAGGCAGCGAAAGCGCCTCGGATCCCGCCTTCTGGGGGCATCGTCGTAGGAGTTGGCTAGAGGGTAATTGGAACCAGAGATGGAATCCCCGGAGAAAAAACTGTTGAGATTTTTGGTGGAACGCGATCCCACGAGCCCGGAGTTCTGGCGCGGAGTTCGCGCGGCTCTTCGCCCGGCGGAGTTGGCCGGTGACGACGAATTCGGCATGTGGCGGGATGTCTTCGTCCAGCAAGAGCTGCCGTGGGGACGATTCCTGCAATCCGCGCTGTTGCACGCGGCGGCCGTTGCTCTCATATGGACGATTTCGCTCTCGTGGATTCGGCAGCAAAAAATTCTGGATCGCGCCGCGTTTGATCGCTCGTCGCTGGTAACGTATTCGCCGGAAGAATATCTGCCATCGCTCGACACGGGCGCATCCGAAGCGCCGAAGGCGCAAAAGGGAGACCCCGCCTACGCGAAGCAGCCGATCCTTTCCGTTCCGCGGGAAGCGGACAACCGGTCTCAAACCATCGTCGTGCCGCCCGATCTCAAACTCGACCACGACGTCGCCTTGCCCAACATCATTGCCACGGGAGCTATTGTTCCGGCGGTTCCGCTGGATGCTACGCGAGCTCGGTTGACCCGCATAGTCGCCCCCGAGACGCAGGTTGTGGCGCCCGCGCCGGACGTGCAGTTTGCGCCAGACCGTGTGGTTCGAGCGGCGATGAAATCGGACGTGATTGCGCCGCCGCCGGAATTAACGCAATCGACGAAGGGACACGTCGGGATCATGAACATTGGCTCGAGTGACGTGGTCGCGCCGGCTCCACAGCTCACGCTGGCGGAACAGTATTCGCTGGCGGCGCGCGGCAAAGGACGTCTGCCGGGCGGTGGCGTACAACCGGTGGGCCCGCCGCCGAGCATGGCTGCGGTGGGCGGTGCCAGCGCGGGCGGACGGCTGATCGCTTTGGGGATTCATCCCGTCGCGCCCAGCGGACCCGTGGCTGTTCCCGGAGGCAATCGCCGGGGAACATTCGCCGCGACTCCGCATGGAAAACCGGGCGCTTCGGGAACACCAGATTTGGCGGGATCGAAACTGGAAGCGAAGGGCGCGGGCGGTCGAGGAGTCGGCAGCGGCGGCTTCAAAACGCGCACCAATGGCTCTCTACCGGCTGGCCTGTACGTGGGCGCGGCGGACTCGGGCGCGGACGACGCACGCGAGATGGCGAGTCTTTCGTCATCGGGAGCTACGCCGGGCGCGCGCGCTGCGTCTGCGGTTTCCGACGATAAGGTCACCGACGTGGACCGCCAGGTTTTTGGCGGCAAGCGCTTCTATGCGATGACGCTGAACATGCCGAATCTGAATTCCTCTACCGGTAGCTGGGTGATCCGGTTTGCGGAACTCGCGGCGGGACAGAAAGAAGGGGAGCTGCTGGCGCCGGTTGCCACGGAAAAATCGGACCCCGGCTATCCGCTGGAATTGATTCGCGCCAACGTGCACGGCATGGTAACGCTCTATGCGGTCATTCACTCCGATGGGAAGGTGGGCGACATTCGCGTCCTCAACAGCGCGGACGAACGTCTCGATTCTTATGCGGCGAAAGCCCTGGCCCGCTGGAAATTCCTGCCAGCAGTCAGAGCCGGGAAACCGGTGGCGCTCGAAGCGGTGGTGGTGATTCCGTTTCGGGTTCGGCGGAGTTTCTGAGCGGGTGAAGCGCGACCAGATCCTCGGAATTCTAGCTTTTAATTCTAAGGTTGAGCAGACGCTGATTTTTCTCCGGGCAGGGCGGCGTACACTGCGGGATTTGCGCACACTTCGTAATAGCAGCGGTCGGTCCAGTGCAAGATGGATAGATCGCGGACATCGACCTGGGCGATGCGGTTCTTGCGGATGGCAATCTTGCGAAACATTCCATTGGCGATGGGAACGGTGCCGACGAAGAACTCGCGCTGCTCGTCGATCCATGGTCCGGTAAACCCGGGCTCGCTGAGATTTGCCGCCCAGGGGGAAAGCGAGATTTCCTGCTGCAGTTTGCGGAAGGCCGCTTCACTCAGACAGATCCCACCTACGTTGTAGTTAAGGCGCATTTCTTCCGCTCCGGCTTCGGGGCTCGTGCTGCCATTGTTATTGCCTCCGCCTCCGATCTGCACCGAGTACACCTGGAAGACTCCGGCATCGGGCGCGAGTTTCTTGCGGACGCGCTTGCTGCAGGAAGAGAGACGGTCGCTTTCATTGATGGCGTCGGAAATCATGATGCGGTGCTCGCCATCCATCAGGTAGAGCGGAGGCGAATCCTGGTAGGCGATGCCCAGGCCGACCTCCATCTGGGGTAGACCGGAGCGTTCCAGGAGTTCGTTGTACTCGCGCAGCAGGCTCACAATCTCCCACGCCAGGACGCAGGTGCGGCCGACGCTGAGCATGGCTTCGCCTTCGCGCTCGAGCAGCGCCACAATGATGGCATCGCCTTCGAGGAAGACTTTGGTGGCGCCGTATTTCGCCAGCAACTTGTTTACCGGATCGTAGAAATTAAGACTGAAATACGAGGCGGCGTTCATGCCTTTTTCCATCAGCGAGCGGGTGAGGCGAGAAGAGTCGCGCACGTCGGCCTTAAGGATCACGTGGTGAACCACACGATCCTCGGCGGGCTTCTGGTCTTCGGGAGGCAGGAACTCGTAGAGCATGCCGTTGAGCGTGGAGAGTTCGCGGACTTTGTCGTCGCTGACCAGGTTGATACTGTCAAGACCGGCGCTGAGGGCTTCCAGGCCGCGCAGGTCGCGGTGATAGCAAAAAAGGTCGTGCAGAAGACGCGCGGCAAAGCGGCTGCGCTCCGAGCCGCGGCAGGAGGCTACGCGTCCCACGGCGGCAAAGAGCCGATCGGAATGGAGACGGCTTTCGGCAATTATTCTTTCTACGCGCTCTGATTCTTCGCGGAACATCAGCGCGTTCTTGATCTGCTGCGGATTCACCCGGGGCGCATATTCGGCGAGCAGAGGAACGGCTTCATAGGAAGCAACGACGTGCGAAAGAACGCCTTCGCGCTGCAGCATACGGGTCCAGATGTCGAGGCGGTCTTTTCTATTGCGATCTTCTGGCGTGGAGTCTTCGCCGTTGCCGGTGCCAACGAGCGTGGCGGCGTTTTCGGGAACATTGAGCGCCTGCTCCAGATGCTCATCGTCAATGCCTTCCCCGTATCCGAGTTCACGCAGAAAATTTAACGCGAACTGCCGGAGACTGGGAAAACGGTCGGGATCTTTGTCGAAGTTGCCGAACATGTAATAGTGCTCGGCGCAGAGATAATCGTCGCGTCCATCTTCGGTAAGAATCAGCGGATTGAGGAACAGACGATAGCAATCGGCGGGTAATTCGCCGAGCAGCGAGCGGCGAGTGCGGGCCAGCGTTTCTTTTTCGATTTCGCCAAGCAGACGAAACATCTCCTGCCCGGCGCGGCGGAGGATGATCTTCTTGTGCACCTGGAAAGAGGAGACGATCTCCTGCGTCTGCATCATTTTCGCCTGCCGCACGCCCTCGAGCGACTTCGACTTCATGCGGCACTGTTCGAGAATCCTGGCAAACTGCGCTTGCAGTTCGGTGCGTATGAACTTGAGCACGGCCAGGCGGCCGAGCACATCGACCGATGGATTGCCTTCTGCCTTGGCGCGATTCAGGATCGCGAGATGAATCGAGACCAGCAGAGTCCTCAGGTCGGCGGGGCCGGGCTTGCGCAGTTTGGTGGTGCCCTCGGCGGCGCGTATGAATTTTGTTTGGGTCGCGGAGGGAACGTCCATTTCGAAAAGCGATTCCACCTCGCCGAAGCGGCAGATGTAACGCGCGAGATGAAAACTTAAATCCGCGGTAATGCGCGGGCTGAGAAAAACGTCGTAGCGGAGATTGTCGACGCCCAGTTGCAAATCGCTGAACGCGAGTGTGAGCCCGTAGTATTGAAGATCGGGCCGACTGGGCGGTTCAGAAGTACGCAACCGAAAAATCGGGAGCTTGGGCATCGTCTCTTGCGCTGCTTGCAAATCGCTGAAACTGCGATACTAAGCAGCAGGCTAGCACGTCGCCGGGACGGGTCCAAAGTTACTCAAGTGCAAGCGCAAATTATCGCGGTAACGTGATTAGTGTGGCGCGGACACTCCTGTCCGCGAAAGATCAAAGCAAATTCAAAGGCCGCGGACAAGAGTGTCCGCGCCACACGGGCTATTGGCTGGCGCGGCGCGCTCTTTCGAATTCATCGCCTTTCTTCCAGCCGACGGGACGCGCCTGATTGGCAGCCTCCCAGCCAAGCGCGAAACCGAAGCGCGCCATGGCGGCGTCCGAGGTGTAGTCCATGCCGGGATGATACTCGTCGCTCGGCTGGTGGTAGTGATGCGCGGTGTAGTCGGCGTCCTGCTTGAGGCCCCAAGCTTCATCGTGGTGCTTGAACTTCATCCCCTCATTGATGGAAAACGCTGGAATGCCGACACGCGCGAGGCTGAAGTGATCGGAGCGGTAGTAATGTCCAGCTTCGGGGCGCGCATCGGGACGAATCTTGAAGCGGAAATCCTGAGCAATCGCCTGTACCGCAGGATAAAACGTGGTTCGCTCGGCTCCGGAAACCTGGACTTCTTCGGGCGCGCCGAGCGGGCTCACGTCGTCGTAGTTGAGATCGAGCGAAATCTTGCCCGCCGGAATCGGGGGATGCTTGCCCAAATATTCGGAGCCCAGCAAGCCTTGTTCTTCGGCGGTGACCGAGACGAAATAGATCGAGCGGCGCGGCTTCTGCGCGGCGCCTGCGTAGGCACGAGCGATTTCCATCAGGATGCCGCAGCCGGTTGCGTTGTCCATGGCTCCGTTATAGATGTTGTCGCCGGGCATGTCGGGCCGTATGCCGAGATGGTCATAGTGCGCCGTGTACATCACGCCTTCACTTTTCAGAACTGCGTCGGCTCCGGGAAGCACGGCGATCACATTGTTCGATTCGAAAGGACGAACCTTGCTTGTCATGTGGGCGGAGAGGCGGACGTGGAGCGGTACCGGCTTGAAGTCGCGCGAGGTCGCCTCGGCCATCATCTTGTCGAGATCCAGACCGGAGGCCGCGACGAGATTGCGCGCAACACTTAACTGGATCCACGCGGCCGCTTTCAGCATGGGAGTGCCGTCGAGTTTGAGATAGGACTTCTCGCCGGAGTTGGAATTGCGCACGACGTCCCAGCCATAGCTGGCCATTTCGGTCTTGTGGATGAGAATGGCGCCGACCGCCCCTTTGCGTGCGGCTTCCTCGTATTTGTAAACCCAGCGGCCGTAGTAAGTGAGCGCCTTGCCGGTGAAGAACTTCGGATCGTCCGAGGGCGGCTCGTTGACCAGCATGAGCAGGATCTTGCCCTTGACGTCCACACCTTTGTAATCGTCCCAGTTGTATTCGGGCGCTTCGATGCCGTAACCGACGTAGACGATCTCGGCATCAACCGTGGATTCGGGTTGCTGAGTCTGATCGTAGGCGACGTAATCGTCGAGTGGCTTGAGGGCGATGGGCTTAAGATCCGTGGGCTTAAGATCTGATGACTGGCCGTTGGCGAGAACCAGAGTGAATCGTGTGTCGGTGCCGGGCGTGATGCCGACCATCGGGACTTTCTGTAGGTAGGAATCGTTTTCGCCGGCGGGCTTCAGTCCATAGAGCGCAAACTGCGCAGCGATGTATTCGGCGGCAACGTCGCCTCCGCGCTGGCCAGTGCCGCGTCCCTCGAGAAGATCGTGGGAGAGAAAGCGGACATGGGTCTCAATGTTATTGGGACGAATGCCCTGCATGGCGGCGATGGCCGCCGGGGGAAGGTGCGAGCCAAAGTGCGATTCGGCGCGCGGTTTTGCTGGTTTTTCTTGCGCCAACACTGCGGCAATCGGGAAAAGAACGGCGGCGAGCACGGCAATTCTGCGAATGTTCACGCGGGGACCTCGAAGCTTTAGTTGTGAAGGAATACCCCCGAATTGTAAACGGAAACAGGATGGCGGACGACACCATCCGAGCATCGTACTGGGGTAACTTAGGCCGTCATGCGGCTTCTACCCTGGGTTTTGTCCCGCGACCGCGGGATTAGTTTTTCGAGCCTCAACCAGCGCGGAAATCGCGGACGTCTTCTCCGGATTGAAAGATCGGGAGGGGTGGAGTTTGCTGTGCGGCGGCGAGCTTGCGGTTGACGTCCTTCACTTCCTGTTTGACCCATCCGACGCTGGTGATTTCGATCTGGCCGTTTTGTCCGATCAAGAACAAAGTGGGGACATTGGTCAAGCCGTAAGCATTCGAGACAGCGTAGCCGTTCGGATCGTCGAGCAGAGTGCGGAAGGTAACGCCGTATTCTTTCAGAAAGGCGGCGGTGTCGCGCTGGTTGTCCTGCGAGATGCCCATGATCGTGATTTTCTTGTCGCCGTACGCTTTGTGCAGGCGCTCGAAAAACGGAAACGAATATTGGCAAACCGGGCAGGAAACCTTGAAGAACACCGCCAGCACTTGCCCGCGCTGGAGAGCGGCTTGCAACGAGAATTTGCCGCCACCGAGGGCCGGCAAGGAAAAGTCAGGTGCTTTGGTTCCGCCTGGCAATGCAGCCATATCTTTCGGACCTCCGAACAGGCGATCGAGCCACTTCATAGAAGGAATGCCTCACAACATTAGATGATGCCGCCAGCCTTCAGGATTTTCCGAGTCAACCCGGTGATTGGGATCTGCGGGATGCGATCAATTGCGATCCACTTGCCTTTCGCGGCGGGCAGAGTATCTGGCAACGGCGTATTCCGTAACACATGAACCGTGTAGTCGGTGATGGTGATGGAATGGCGAAACGTGCGCCAGTGCGCTGAAACGGGCAATGGGCGCGGAGGCTCGGACGATTGGGGCAGTTCCCACATGCCAGGCATGAGCGAGGCTTTTCTCGGGCGTTGCACCAGCCGGACTTTACCATTTTTATTGCCATTGCCATCCCCATCGCGCCACTCAAGGGCACACCAGATTTGTTTCTTTTTCTGGCGGGAGGGCGGTTCGGCGCGCGGAACTTCTCCCTGCGTGACACACCATTTTCGGACAGGGCACATTAGGCAGCGGGGCTCGCGCGGCACGCACACGGTTGCGCCGAGTTCCATCATGGCCTGATTGAAATCCCCAGGCCGGGAGCTAGCAAGAAGCGCTTGCGCGTGTTGCCAGATTTGCGCCGTGGTGAGATTGATGCCGATCAATCTTTGCAACACACGCTCGACATTGCCATCGACAACGGCTACGGGCTCGGCAAACGCGATGCTGGCGATGGCGGCGGCGGTGTAGCGTCCGATGCCGGGCAGGGCGAGCAAGGCTTCGGAATTCCGCGGGAAGCCGCCGTGTTGTTCAGCGATCTGCTGCGCGGCCTGGTACAACATGCGCGCTCGCCGATAGTAGCCCAGACCGCTCCAGGCTGCCAGCACGGCCTCTTCAGAAGCCGCGGCGAGCGCTTCTACATTCGGAAAACGTTCGAGGAAAATCCGGTAATGGTCAAGCACGGCGGCCACGCGCGTCTGCTGCAGCATGATTTCGCTGAGCCAGATGCGGTAGGGATCGCGAGTTTCGCGCCAGGGAAGGTCGCGGCGATTCTGATCGTACCAGCGGAGCAGCGCGCGCCGGAAACGACCGAGATCCTTGCCAGAAACAGCGGAGTTGACCAAATCCGGAGCCGGGGCGGTTCGAGACGCGGCAAGCCGCGTCTCTACGGCGATGGAACCGGATGCGCGCATTATGGTTGGCTGACGCTGTGCGCGATGGCGACCCATCCGGCTTTTTGCTGCTGCCACACGGTCATCATGTGCTGGGGCGCCGAGGGGAGCGGTTGCGAGCCGGCGGTTCCATTCAAGGTGCCGTTCAGCGTGATGGTGTAGGTCACAACAATGGTGGTTCCGTTCAACTCGGTCTTCAGATCGCCCAGCGCATAGTCCTTTAACTGCCACCCGCGATACTGCTCAAGCGTGGCGGAGCGATCGAGCGTTCCGCCTGGAGTTACGCCTGCGTAATTCGAAGCGAGAGCGCGCTCCAACTCGACCCAGTTTGCTGCTTGCACATTTTCCCAGAAGACGCGCTCCAGACCCTCGCCTCCGGTCGCTTCCGACAAGGAGCGCGCCGGTCGATCGCGGTAAAAGGTACAGGCCGGAGCGAAAGTCAGCGCGGACATCAGCGCGAAGATCAGTACGGACATCGGTGTGAACATCAGGGAAAGCGGGGGCGATTCGACGGCTATCCTCGGACGCATGGCGTGATTGTACCGTGACCTGGTGCGTGTGGGGACGGGGCTTTGCCCCGTCCAAGCGGGGCGTAGTCCTGGGCGTAGCACCGCTTCCACACAAAGCCGATTGACCGCTGGGAGAGGGCCCACGATAATGATGAAGCCCGGTAACCGCGACACACGCGTGAACATTAACCCGAACCGGCAGGATGGGTATGACCGAATTCGACCGCAAGGTGGAAGAGGCTTCCGCGCGCTTCAATCGCTCGGTAGCGAATATCGCCGAGACTCTGGAAAAAGAGACGGCGGACCTGGTGGCGTATCTGAACGACGAGGTTGTGCCGGCGGTGCGAACACATTCCTCGAAGGCGCTGCGAACCGCGGCGGGAAAGCTCTCCGAGTTCGCGGACTTTCTGGAGAAGCAGCGCAAGAATTCTTGAACCGCCTCCCTTCCAGTTCCCCGCCAAAGAACGTGCGGCGACCGTTGCGGTGGCCGGCGCCATGTCCGCTGCCATGTCTTCTATTCCTTCTATTGGTGGGCAGCGCGCTTCTGAGCGGCTGTGGCGGGCATAAACACACGCAGGCGCAGGTTCCACCGCCACCCTCACTTCCGCACGAAAAACCGGTCGCGACTCCGCCGTCCGCAGAAACGACGCGCGAAGACGAGAAGATCGAAGTTCCCGCCGGTGCGAAAGCGATTTTTGAAGAAACCGGGATCGCGAGCTGGTACGGCGCTCCGTATCACAACCGGCGCGGATCGAACGGCGAGGTTTACAACATGCACGCGATGACGGCGGCACATCTTACTTTGCCGCTGGGCTCGATCATGCGCGTCACGAATTTGAAGACCGGACATTCGGCGGTGGTGCGGATCACCGATCGCGGGCCGTTCGTGGTGGGACGCATCGTCGATCTCTCCCTCGCCGCCGCGAAGGCCCTGGATGTGTACTTACCCGGCACTGCCAAAGTTCGGCTGGAGGTGCTGCAATCGCCGGCGCCTCTCGATACGGGCGGACGCTGGGCGGTTCAGATCGGCTCTTTCACCGGGGAGAAAGCGGCCGCTGAATTGGCGGAACACATGCAGAAGCGGTACCAGACGGCCAAAGTCCTGAAGTTTGTAAGTCCCGTGGGAGACTGGTGGGTGCGGGTACGAGTGCTGGACGACGACCGCCAGCGCGCAACCACTCTGGCCCACGAGACCGAGACTGCGGAGGGGTCCGTGTTTCTGGTGCGGCTCGACTGAAGACATTTCTTTACAAAACGCCGCTAACTTGGGTGATATTGTTTCTTCCGGAGATATCGAGAACTTATCTCCGTGAGTTACTTGCGGGATGATCGTAATCCCAGGCGAGGGGGAGACCAACCCTATGGCGGATTGTTTGTTCTGCCGGATCATTCGCGGCGAAGTGCCATCCAAGAAAGTCTATGAAGACGAGCACACTTTTGCCTTTGAAGATCTGAACCCACAAGGCCCGACCCACGTGCTGGTCATCCCGAAAAAACATATTTCTGGTTTGAAGGAAGCCGCGCCAGAAGACGCGGAGTTAGTGGGGCGCTGTCACCTGGTGGCCGCGCAAATTGCACGGGAGCGGTCGATTGAAGATGGGTACCGCACGGTGCTAAATGTGGGCGCGCGCGCGGGCCAGTCGGTTTTTCATCTGCATGTGCACCTGATCGGCGGGCGCGCGCTGCAGTGGCCACCCGGATAGATCCGCTATACCGTGACCGCGTAACGAGTCACACGGTGGAGGGACGGGCGTCTCNNTCTCCACCAGCAAGCTTGGATCACCTTCCGGCTTGCGTCTTCTGACTCACAATCTCTGGCTTACAATCGTGGCATGGCAAACCTGACATTGGTGTACGGTCTGCGTCTGCTGCCCTCCGACGAGGTCGCGGAGGTTGGCGCGGCGACGATCAAATTGAAAAATGGGCGGGATGCGCACGTCGCCATGCACATTCTCGAGGGCGGCAAAGACGAGATCGAGAAGCAGCTCAAGATTAGTCTGGCGGCCTTTTTCGACTTCTATCCTGAGATATGACAGCGGGCGCGGCGTCCTATAATCAGGCGGCGAATCAGGCAACTGGATGAGACTGATCTCTCTGGAACTCGAGAGCAAGCTGCGCGAAAAAGGGCTCTGGCCGCAGAGCTGGCTCGCGTGGGCGGCGCTCTACGTGCTCGCGCTCGACCTGCTTCTCTTTGCGGTGCAGTGGCTGACGCGTCGTGCGAGTCCAGCAACGTCGGCGAGCCTGGAGGGCTGGGTAACTTTTCTCAGCGGGCTGGCGATTGTGTTGCTCGCGTTTGTCGGGTTCCGCTGGCTACGCTCGCAACTACTGTGGCGGCTGCGGAACCGGCTGATCGTTACCTATGTTTTTATTGGCGTGATTCCGGTTTTTCTGCTGGTGATGATTTCGCTGATCACGCTCTATCTTCTCGCCGGGCAGTTTGCCAGCTTTGTCGTAACCTCTGACATCACCACTCACTTGCGCAGCATGGAAGCAGCCAACCGAGCCATCGCCCATCACCTGGAGACGCAAATCTCGGGCGGTGGAAAGCTGGATGCCGAAGTCCTTGGCCGGACAAGGCCGCGTCGTCCGGAGTGGACGCGGCGGCAGGTGTGCGCGTGGTACCGGAACCAGCCGCAGCCTGTCTGCTCGGGACCGGAGGGCGCGGCTGGCTTTGACTCTCCTTCGTTTATCACCGGTGATTTCCGCGACCTCGTGCGCGACCACGGCACACTCTATCTGCGCACGGCGACCGTGCTCGTGGCTGAGCCGGAATCTTTGCGCGTGATTTTGAGTGAGCCGCTCGACAAGGAGTTCGTCGAGAAGATCGCGGGGGATCTCGGTCGGATTGCAGTCTATGGAACGGAGAGCCCGGCTGCGAACTCAACCGCGCCGCCGACGCAGCAGAACGCGTCGAAACCCTACCTGACATTCGAGAACCGGCCACAACGCGAGCAAACTTTCTCGGCGGGGACGATTCCACCAGCGAGCGGCGCGCTCGATCACGAGATTACTTTCCCGATCCCGTTGCAGGTGGTGGATTGGGCCACGGGAGAACGACGGCGCGCGGGAGCGCTTGCCGAGGTCGAGACGCGGCCCTCGGTGCTCTATGCGAGACTTTTTGCGGCGCTGGGAGATTATGCCAAGGGCGTGGAATATATCTTGTTGTCGATTGCGATTGTGTTCGCGATCATCGAACTGCTGGCGCTGTTCGTCGGCACCAAACTGACGCGCAGCATCACCTCGGCCGTAGGCCAACTCTACGAAGCGACCAGGCACATCAATCGCGCCGACTTCAGCCACCGCATCACGGTGCGGTCGAGCGACCAACTGGCGACCCTGGCAAACTCCTTCAACTCGATGACCACATCGATCGAAAAACTGGTCCAGGAGCAGAAGGAAAAACAGCGGCTGGAAGGCGAATTGGCCATCGCGCAGGAAGTGCAGGCGCAGCTCTATCCCAAGTCGATCACGCAACTGGAGACCCTGGAAGTGCACGGGTTCTGCCGTCCGGCGCGGACGGTGAGCGGGGACTACTACGATTTTCTCGCCCTGAATTCCGGCAAGCTGATGCTGGCGGTCGGCGACATCAGCGGCAAAGGAATTTCGGCGGCGCTGCTGATGGCGACGATCCACTCGGCGGTACGGGCGTACAGCATCGAAGACAGATCAGTGCTGCGCGAACTAACGCTGCGCGAACCAGCCACGGTCGGTGCGGCGGGGGGCTCGGGGCTGGTGCTGGCTTCTGAGTTGAGGGGGACGGAAGCGTCTCCAGCGGCGCTGCTGACGCTGCTAAACCATCAGCTTTACGAGAGCACTCCGGCGGCAAAGTACGCGACTTTGTTTTTGGGAATCTATGACGGAGCGACGCGCCGGTTCACGTACGCGAACGGCGGTCACCTGCCGCCGATTCTTCTTTCCGAAGATGGATCGTCTCAGTTGCTGAGCTGCGGTGGCACCGTGGTCGGCCTGTTCGACAACTTGAGTTTTCCGGAAGCGACCGTACAACTCCGCCCCGGCGATGTGCTGGTGGCATACAGTGATGGGGTCACCGAGCCGGAAAACGATTATGGCGAGTTCGGCGAGGAGCGGCTGATCCACCTGGTGCGCGAGAATCGCCATTTGCCGCTGGAGCGCATCACCGAAATCGTGACTGCCGCCGTGGCCGACTGGATCGGCGACAACGAACAGCCGGACGATGTGACACTGGTGCTGGCGCGGGCGCGGTAGTGGAGCGCCGTCGCTTCCATCGTCCGCCCCCAATTACACAGTTGGCAAAGATTGCCAAACCTATGGGTACCCCCCTCCTCCCGGTCTATTGGAATCATGGGGTTAGGAGGAAATTCCCGCTAGATCTTTGGGTTTAAAGGACTTATATGCAAAGTATTCCGGAATAAGGAGTTAGCGGAGAATCACTTCGTTTTGGTCCTGATCGGGAGCGGCTGACGACTGCTCAGTGTCATTTAGGTTGTCAAGGAGCGCTGACAATGGCTTCTGTGCGGTATCTCAGTCCGTCTCTGGAGACGGACACACTTTTGCCCTGGCCAATCAGATCTTCATTGTCGGGCATGGCGAGTGGGATGTCTGTGACGGTGCTCACTGGTTGGATGTGATGAAAAAGCCTTATCTGTAACTACAAAAAGAGGTACAATCGAATTCGAAACCGGAATGAAATACGAATGAGACGAAGCGAAGAACCTTAAGAACGTCGCCAAGCATGGCCTCCTCAGCTTCGAGGATACCGAGCAGGTGTTTGCCGGGCCTTGCGTCACGTTCGAGGACGACCGCTTCGCCTACGGGGAAGAACGGCTCATCACTTTGGGCCTGCTGGCCGGGCGTCTGGTTGTCATAGCCCATTCACCGCGCGACGAGGGAACGCGCATCATCTCCATGAAAAAGGGGAACAGGGCGTGAACAAGAAATCTGTCGTTAGCAAGAAATCTAGCGACTTGGCACGAATTGACCGCACGAGGGATGCCGATATCGACTATTCGGACATTCCGCTGCTGGATAAGACATTTCTCAAAAAAGCAACGACGGCTTGGCCCCCGGCGAAAAAGCAATTGACGATTCGTCTCGATGCGGACGTGCTCGATTGGCTCAAGGGTCATGGCAAGGGCTACCAGACGCGCATTAACCGTATTCTGCGCGTGGTGATGGAGAGTCAGCCCCCCGGCCAGCTCATCGGTAGGACCTCCGGCGGCGTAAGGCGGAGTGGAACGGTGTCGGCNNACTTCCCCGTTAAAGTGGCCCAGCGGCCAAGGGGCGGAACACGACTTTCGGCCCACACGACTTTCGGCCCGTTGACAGGTCGAAGTTGCGCTCCTACAGTAGCGTTTATGGAAGTACATCTCACTCCTGAGCAGCAGCACCAGCTCGCGGAACTGGCCAGTCAGCGAGGCCGCGACGCGGGTACGCTTGCGCAGGAGGCGATCAGCCGCTATCTCGCAGAGGAATCCCGCTTTATTGAAGCCGTCAAGCTTGGCGAAACAGCCTTGCAGCGCGGCGAATATCTCACGCACGAGCAAGTAGGCGACCGGCTCGACCGGCTGTTCCAGCCCTGATGGAAATCCGGTGGTCAACACTCGCCGCCGAAGACCTGGAACGCATATTTCGGCGCATCGCGAAAGACAATCCCACCGCCGCTCGTGAAACCGTGAAAGCGATCTATGACGGCTGCAGAGTGTTGAAGAATTTTCCCCACAGTAGCCGCCCCGGACGTATGAGCGGGCGGCGCGAATTGGTCTTTCCTCCCTACGTCGCCGTCTACCAGGTCAAGGAGCACGCGGTTGAAATCTCTCGCATCTATCACGGCGCGCAGGATTGGCCTTAGAACCTTCTCCCTAAATTTTGCCGCGTGAAGCGGAGTCGAACGGTGTCGG
>PKUV01000099.1 GCA_003131315.1 Acidobacteriaceae bacterium | reverse complement strand
CCAGATTCTCGTTCAGAGCCGATTTTTCAAACCTCGAGTTGAACATAGTACGTTCAATTTATCTTCGCAAAGTCGGGAACTGCAAAACTGAAGCCTCGCGAAAGCCCGTACCTCTCGACGCTCATGTGGCGGCCGATCTCTGGCTGTGGAAGGAAGCAAGCAAGTATTCGAAATCCGATGATTGGATATTCGCCAGCCCGCATACTCAGGGCAAATACCAGTTTTGGCCGGATATCTTGTTGCTGAAAATCATTCAGCCGGCGGCGCGGCGAGCTGGAATCAATAAGAGAATCGGGTGGCACACGTTTCGACATTCGTACTCCTCGCTCTTGGTCGCGAACGGCGAGAACGTGAAGGTTGTGCAAGAACTGATGCGGCATGCGAGCAGCCGCTTCACACTTGATGTTTATTCACAGGCACGGAAGGGAGCGAAGAGACGCGCTCAACAGCGGATTGTCCAGATGATTCTCCCCGAGAACTTCGATGATGCGGTGCCAGAGATTTCCCTAGAAGGCACGCAAAACGATGCCGCGTAGTCCGCGTCCTTATTATCGGTCGAGAAGTGGGACCGAGAATTTGTTACGGAATTGCTTTGAAGAAGCAAGAACTTAGGCCGTTAATGGAGCGTTTTGGAGCAACGGAAAACAAGTTGGAGGATCGCTAACCCATTGAAAGAAATGGTAGGCACGAGGAGACTCGAACTCCTGACCTCTACCGTGTCAACGCTCCCACGACAAGTAACCGATTGACATTCCAGGCACCGGTGGCCACCTAAAGCGCCTGAAGGAATCGAAAGACATCGTTATCGAACCCTAATCGAACCCTCGTTTCCCTATTCCTGCACCGAGAGGATGCGAAAAGTAGCTGTATCCATTCACTCTAAAAGCTGGGCTCCGTGATTACTTCCGAGTCGCCGACCATTCGGGAACGACTTCATTCCATTCCTAGACAGAAGCGCGTTTGTCGGGACTAATCTTTCCTTGAGAACTCGCATTGATCTAGGGGGCACTGGCCTATCATTAGGCCAAAGCTAACTGATAAGGAGGTCGCTTTTGGCACCGCCACCCGAGATGAAACTCTGGCTGCCCTGGTCTGAATTGAATAGAAGCCCTCGTCTCACCATAGAAGAATTTCGCGCCGCGCTACGCGACTACCCTCGTAGCGCCATTCTTATCGCCTGCGCGCGGCTCAGCACGATCTTCAAGTTCGGTCCCGAGGCCAACACGGTGGCTTCGCAGGCAATCAACGAATATTGGGTACCGCGTCTCATGCGACCAGACCTGGTTGACAGGGCCATGAAAGAGGTCAAACAGGGAAGGCCGATATTCTTTCAAGGACAGCTCCGGTTCTTGGCCGCTGAGGCGATGCGGCTTGACCCAGCGCCGGCGGAAAACGGGTCTCAGGTTCCTGACTGGGCGTTGGGCGCGCTACTGCTCGGTGCCGGCGAGTTGCTTTACAGGAAACATGTCGCCAACCTGCCGGACGAACTGGATATAATGGCGAACATTGTCGCGGATTTCCTCCCGATCTTTGAAATCGACTCAATCACAGATCCATTCCTACTTTTCCTGCGCTTTTACATCTATCTGACTGTCATAATTCCGCGCCTGCCTTCGCATCTGAGAGTCTTCGATGTCGCGGCGGAGTTTGAGACAGTTTTTGGCTTCTCGCTGAAGCTCTACAGCCAATTTGTGTACGCCTTCACCGTTCATGCGATGAATGAGCGCACCCTGATCAAAATCGGCGAGGTGCCGGAAGCGGGCATGCCGGTCTCGTGGTTCAAAAAGACAATCCTTACAGATGAACAGATTAGCGCCATGTTCGACACGGTCTGCTGCCGATTGAGCGACCTGCCTGACAGGAAGGTGGTGCATGGATATGCAGATTTTGAATTCTTGAAAGACCACCCTTATTTGCGGGTGGACGACAAGGTCTATGACATCGACTATGAGTACGCCGTGGGCAAGCTTGAGAGCGGCGCACTGTGGCGCGTGGCGATGTCGATGCCGACCAAACGCAGATTGAGCTACTTCGGTTTTTGGGGCGATGTATTCGAGGAATATGTGAACTGGATATTCGAAAGCTACGCCGATAAGCGCAAAAATGCACATTATTCTTGCCCGCGCTATCTCAACGACAAGGACAATAAGGCGATCTGCGACGCTCTCATCATGTGCGGCTCAACAGCCGTTCTGATTGAAGCGAAGGCCGCAACATGCGCGGCGAGTATTAGATACTCCGGCGATCATAAGCTGGTAAGGGAGTACATGGACAAGAGGTTTGTCGAGGGCACCGACCGGCCGGTCGGCGTGTCGCAGTTGCTCACCGCCATCAACAACATCTGAACGATGCCGAAAGAGAACCTGCCCGAATGGCTGCGCGGCGTGAAAAAGATTATTCCCGTCATCATCACGAAAGATGACATCGGCTCAAGCTGGATGACGAATGCCTATCTCAACGCTCGCTTTCAGGAAAAGCTGAACCGCCTCAAATACAAGAAGCTCACGATAACGCCATTGGTCAGCATGAATGTGGCGTCGCTGGAGCGTGCGGTTGCTGCGATGCAGGAGATTTCTTTCAGCGACATAATGGAGGACCGGATTCACGAGGACCCGAAGCTCAGCCGTCCTTTCGAGGCAGCAAGCTCATGGGTGCACCGAGGAACGCCGCGAAAGATGGATAAGCATATCGAGATATTGAAGGAGTGCGGCGCAGAGATGCAGGCCGATTTCGCGATGGTGGAGGAATAGGGAGGTCTACTTTGACACGGTCCCAATATTCAATACGCACAACACTTAAGCCTCCGAGCGGACTGCCGAAGTACCTCCAAAATACGAACACGTCGAGTCTTCAACGGTACGAAGAACGGTATGGAATTCAATGAACCCAAGTACTCCCTTGGCGAATTGGACCCACTACGAACACGTTCCCCTCAGGAACCGCATGCCTGAATCCGGCACACGTGCGACACACAAATTGTGGCGCGAGTCTTCGAGGCTAGCCAACACAGCCTGACCGACAGTCAGTCGGCTGGTCCTCTCTACTCAGAAGGGCAATCAGCATACTATGAGCGCTGCGTCGATGGTGCGCCACCGTCAAAGGAGGGCGAGCGACGGCCCGGATCGCAGCAGGGCAGATTTTTTCTGGTGCATGATGGCAGCGCAACGCGGCTGGAGTATTGAGGAAACCGCGAGCAAGCTTATCGAAGTCAGCGCAAAGGCCCAGGAGCGCGCGCGGCTCCGGGATGAAGGCTACGCACTCATCACCGCTCAGAATGCTGCAGCAGCGGCAACACGGAGCCGACAGACGGGCAGGGGGTAGGGCATCAAGAATTAACGCCAGGTCGTCAAACTTGCCTGCCTAGAGGAGAAGATACCGGGTCGGGGGGAGAAAGGGGGGCAGGCGCGCGGCTACTCACCCAAAAAAGTCAACGACCGTAGTTCTGTCCAGTTTTTCATGATGGGTCTGGTTTCCATAGCTTTTCAGGCAGTCATAACATGCCCGCTCACAGATATGCCCTTCGCACAGCTCTTTTGCTTTCGCGACCACCTTGTCCCAGGTGTCGAATCCATCCCTCACAAATCCAGCTCCTCCCGGCGTGTGGTCAAATAGAATGATTTCACATGCCGGTGGTTTATTTTTCCCAGCCAGCCAACGCCAGGACACGCCGATGTCGTAAGCATCGATGTCCAATGTAGTGCAGACGGCTCGTTGTAGGGCGTATGCCAAGGATTCAACGGAAACGGGCATCGACACCGGCCGGGCGATCAGGCAGCAACTCTGAAATCTATGTCCGTAAGCTAATATTTTCGTCCACGGTTGTTCGTTGTTGCACATCCTTTCGCCGCCAAGCGAGCGTAGCCGTTGATGCTTTTTCCCCGCCTTATATCCACGGAGAGGTTCACTGCATCCACAGTCAGGGCAGAGCATGAACCCTTTGTTTTCTGGGCCTAGGTTGTAACGAAAAAGTGTTCCCGTTTCCTTCAATGCCAGTTGGAAGAGACCGTGGTCCTGCAGGCTTGATTCTTCTAAGTGGTCGATAAAATGCGTGACCGTTTGGCGCTGCCTGACGAGCGTGCTCCTCCGGTAGCGCGCCGCGCCATCCTTCTCATCAACCCGCACACTGAAGGCGGCGGGCTCGACAAAGGGTCTAACGAACTGAGGGGTAATTGATCGCTGACATACCGCACATGGTTTACACAATTCATCTTGCGTCTGGCCTGTGCGAATCTGCTTGCAGTCCGGGCATTCGGAATACCACTGTCGCGTTGGCCTGTCCATCTTGCCCACAACGTAGAGCCCACTGCTCGTGAACACTTTTTTGTGCGCAATTACCTGGGCTCCCGGAGCAAACTCGGCTATCGCGATTCCACGGTCGCGGCTGAGTTCAACCTCAAGATCACGAGACCACCTGGTTGTGCCCGTTTCCAATGTCACGACATCCAACGGGAAAGCATATCGGGGGAGAAAACCGCGTTTAGCCAGTAAGGCGATAACGTCGCTGCCCAGTAGATTCTTAATCGCCTGCTCGATGTCACTTGTGTGAGTCCCCTGCTCAAACAGTTTCTTGCGTTCCGCCATGAGAGCAGACAGTTCATTTGCTATGTTTTTGAGTGTTTCCCCGTATTTGACCGCCGCTTGGGTGACGCCGCTTTCAAATCCAGAAACTGCGGCAACCAACGTGTGTCCTGCCTCTGTCGAGACAATGTTTGCTTCAGTCTGTTGACTAAGCCAGTCGAGAAAATCCAAGAAGACGCTCACTGGATGAACGCGAAACCACGTCTCAGGTATGCCTTGCCGGGACTCCGGCGGCAAAAATACCTCCAGCCTTATTTGTTGCCCAGGACGCCCCAAAATATGCTCGTCAGCAATCCTGATCCGCAGAAATCTGGAAAATATCAGTGCATTGAAGTGACGCTGAGCAATAACCTTGTTTTGGATGAAGACTGTGGGTGCGCGTACTGCGCCTGACATCAGACGCGGTGGGTAATTCCAGGCGTCCGCATCGTATTTTGTGCGACGGCAAAGAGTGACGCAGACGGAATTCTTCTCTTTTCCACGTCCAGCCCGGCCCACGCGTTGTACATAGTTTGCACTAGACGGGGGTGCGTTTCGCAAGAGGACTTTCTGAAGATCACCGATGTTAATGCCCATTTCGAAGGTAGTTGTGCTGCTCAGAAGGTTGACGCCCTCATCACGGAACTTGTCTTCGATCTGCTTGGCGAGGTTTTTCTCAATCTGGGCAGTATGTTCCTCGGATTTCAAAGTGGAAAAATGCGGCTGCCCTGTCCCGGCTACCCAACACGCGATGATATTTGCGGTGCCCGCATCGAAGGCCTGCTGCTCCAAAAACCCATCACATTCCTTACGCGGACAACAATTCCGGGCTGAATATGCGGAAACCATTCCACAACGATCGCACACATACCGCGATCCAAGGGCCACCGGAACAACAAAAAGCCGTTCATGATCCAACTTCCATGCGCCCTTGCTTTCGATCAGAAGGGCCCGGTGCGTAAGGAACTCCCAGATGTTCTCTCCGAGAATCAACACCTCGTCCCTCGGAAGCCGCACTGCACGACGCAGGTAATCCGTAACGATGTTGTCTTTGCTGCTGTTAGCTTGTGGCAGCCAGCCATTGGTATTTCTGATTCCTTGTCGTCTTAACACATAGGCAATGTCGGCCGTCACGCGCCCAAACGCCGGTGCATCCGCTTGAACACGTCCTTTCGGTAGGGTGAACGCTTTGCGTTGACGCATGAATGAGAGAAGGACCTGCAATACGATATCGGCTTCCGCTGCGCTGAGACCAGAACCTCCGAGAAGGCGACGGAATTCCATTTTCTCGGCTTCCGCGAGCGAATACTCCACCGCGACCAATCCGAAATCCTCCGCGGATTCACGCGCAGAATCGGGGATTCCGAAATAGCCGAATGTTTCGGCTATCCACAAATCTCGTTTCCCTTTGGCATCCAATTCCTCGTCCGGAAAACGTGAAACAGGCAGGAAAAACTGGGGATCACTTACTTCTTCATCTGCCAGATGTTCACCCAGGCTCACGAAAGTAAGCGGCCGCTTTTCTCTATCCAGAACCTCCACAATCCTGCGCCCCATATCGTACAGAAAGGTTTCTTCCTCCAGGAGAGAGGGGAATGCAGCAGCGCGTTGGCGGTGATCTGTGAAACAAAGCAGCTTTCGCGTCTTAGCTATCGTGGCCTTTCCTGGAGTGACAGAAAAATGAGCAAGTGGCACGGCCATCGCAAGCCCCATCTCGTCATCAGACTCCTGGAATCGTTGCACCGGCTCGATCCCCGATCCATTCCGAGAGCCGCAGTTCGGACAGCTTGACAGGAGAGATTTTTCCTGGCGGTAGAGGTTCTGGTGGTCTTGGGCCCGGCCTTGATGCGTGCACTGTCGATGAAAAATCTTAATCGTACGAAGGTGGGGATGGTCACAGGTGCAATTGTCACCAGCGCCTTGTTCTTTCTTTTTGCCGCAGCTTACGCACCATTCGAGTTCGGCCGGATGGATAAACAAATCATCCTGTTCTGCGTCGTCATCGGTCTCTAGCGGAGAAGGGTAGGGGAGATCCTCGTCCACGCTGAGATAGGACCAAAACGAATCGCTCATCCAGCCTAGTTCAGTGCTAAACGAATCGAAATACGGTTTCGGCACTCCATCGCTGTCTGGAGTTTGGGCACGGCGCGGACCCAAGTCCTGTAGGGCGCCGAAAAGATAGCCACACTTGCGGCAGCTAACGACCTCAATCAGTTGTGATTTGCGGCCAGCGTCATGGCAATCCGGGCATTCTCCTTCTGGAACGGTCGGATTGGTTTTCCGGGACACAAAGAATGCGGGCTTCCCATCGCGCCGCCCAGGGCACGCTTTGTGCACGCATATGTGAAGACCGTCTTGGGCACGGACGAAATAGTGCAATCGTGTTGGCAGCAAGTCTTCATGCGATTGATCCGACTTGGCGACGGCAGCAATTTCTAAGAGCCCTTCTATCCCTTCCTCCGCTTGCGGCTGATCCGACCACAGCAGTCTTGCCGCATCCCTAAGCAGAGTGGGCTTCGCAGACAGCACGTCCCTGCGGAGACGATACAGATTCTGGTCGTGGGTGAGCAGAATGCCCAAATCGCTTTGCAGGTCACGCACACCAAGATGCTGCCTAACATCGGCACTGCGGCTTTGTCGTATCGCTTCAGCCGCCTTTATGTACTGAGCTGGTATCGGAGAAAACGCCGGTTGTTGAAGCACGGGGTCGGTAGGCGTTCCGTATATCGGGTTGGGTTCTGAGAAGTCTTCGCCGAACAAATCGGATGCGAACTTGCGAACCTTTGTCTCACTCTCGGCATCCCCCTGCTTTCCGAGAGTCGCGGAGGTCGCGATGCAAGTGAGGTTTTCAATTCCAAGACGATCCTTCAGCCGTCGCACCAAGAACGCGATTTCTGTCGCCTGTATGCCGCGATAGGCGTGCGCTTCGTCGAGTACGAGGAACTTTAGCCTCGCATTCTCGAAAATGGGCGCATCAACAGGCCGCTCAAGCAGATACTCCAGCATGGAAAAATTGGTGATGAGCACCTGTGGCGGGTTTGATCGAATTTGCTCGCGGTGATTGAGCAGATTCGGAATGTCAGCCTTTAGGCGCTCTGCGACTCGCTGTTCCACCTTCTGTTGGAGCTCGTGTTGCGTAAGTCCGGCGTCAGCCATCTCTTCGCGGAATGTCTCACGGAGCGTGCGGACGTATTTTTCTTGCGTGTCCGGTGTTTGCCCGGTGAATCGCGCAAAGGTAATTTGCGGGTGACCGGCCAGCATCGATTCCCATTCCGTCAGCTGATCGTTAACCAGAGCATTCAGCGGATAGATAATTACAGCGCGGAGGCCAGCGCTGGGATTGCGCAGCAGATCGTCCAAAATGGGGATCTGAAAACAAAGTGTCTTACCACTGCTTGTCCCGGTCGCTATAACAGCGTTCTTTCCATCGAGAACGAGCTGGAGCGCGTCGGTTTGGTGTTTCCACAGGGTGCGTTCTCCCAGCCGCTTGCGGATCGTCGCCTTTGTTTTCTCATGCAGGGAGAGTTCATCCAGCGCTGCCCCTTCCTTGTATACCTGCGACTTTTCCAGGTAGGGGCCATTGACGAGTTCCTTCGCGGTTAACCTCTCCTCCCAAATGCTCTTGGCATGCCCGAATGCACGGTGAAAGCGATACTTCGCTTTCATCAGCTCCACGTATGGTAGAAACACTTCTTTGTGGAAGCGAGCCGTCAATGAGTCCATAGTGGTCCGCCTACTGCAACACCGTTTCTCTGGAGGTAGTTCTCGATTGCCTCGCGCGATTGAGTCGGCCAAGTCATCTTCAGGTACGCGGCCTCTCCTCGTTTGTCGATCACTTCGATGATTGGCAAGCGCTCACCCGGAACATCACAGATCATCCGACGGTATAGTCCCCACAAGATGGATGGATCGCCACAATAATTCAACTGAAATACCTCTCCCGGCCAAGGCATCGACTCGGCGCGGTTTTCTCGAATCATCCATCGCCGCCCACGTTGCACGGCCACGCCCAGACGTTCGTATTTACGCAGAATGTATGGCGAAAAGTGCGAAGAAGGTGCAATTACATCCTTAGCGAGCATCAAATCTTCCCATTTCATGCCGTCAGTCGATTGACAGAGAAGGAACATCGCAACGAACGCTCCGGGCAGATTTTCCCAGCATCGATTGATTGCCTCCCCTTCACGACCCACTATCCGTATTGCAACTTTCTCACTGATATGAGGTTTGGCCTCGATAGAAATCTGCCGGTCTCCACGCAGGTCAGGAGATTTGTATGCGTCGTCCAATTGGCTGAAGCTCTTTAGCGTAGTCACGCCCGGCCGAGCCTCAAGCCAGATTTTCTGATTCCATTTCCAGCGATAGTAGTCCCTATCCTGTGCATCGCGAACATCTAGATGTTGCCACCAACCCGAAGCCAGATTGCCATCGATGAAGATCTTGAATTCTCGGTCCAATGCGGCGGAATTGTTTTTGAAATAGCCACTTGGAATAGCTACACACGGAATTGGCAGATGGTCGATCTTGATCTTACCGTCCGGGGTACGATTAAAATGAGCAGCTTTGGCTCCCCAGCCAGTAATGAAGCGCGCTTCGATTCTGGCGCGCGTCTTAAATCGGATGGTCCTCGGGTCCCGGTTATTTATTTTCAGGCAAAGCTCGGCATGTTTTCCGGTCGGCCAAAGGCGCGTCAGAAAGCAGACAGTACCGTCTCCTAATTCGAAGCGTTCATTGACTTGAGTGTCGCTATCATCGAAGCCGTCGCGAGACACCAATTCGATTTCGTGTTGGGAAACCAAGGCATAGCTTCTTAGCGGCAGCTGATCACGACTGATATTTGTAAAGCGCCCGCTGTTTTCCAGGTCGAATAGCCCCCATTCATTCACGCCGCGCAGGTACTGTGTTTCCTGTTCGTTGCCAACTTGAAGAGTGACGGGAAGCAAGCTCGCAAATGCGTCAGAGTTCAGAACCAGCTCGTCGGGCGAGGGAGCCGCTTCTTGTCGTCGTGAGCCCACGCACCATAAAGCGGGGAGCTTGTCGCGGCTGATAGCGGGCAACAGTACCGAGATATTCTGCCGTCGCTCATCCCAAATGAGCTTGACGCGATAACGGAACAGTGAGTCCGGATCTTGAGGCCGCAAGAAATCTGCCGTTTCCGGCACATCGTCAAAGTATTCCTGGCGAAGGATACTCGCCCGCGCGATGTCCCCAATAGTCAACTGGGGGTCGCTCGAAAGAATGTCGCGAGCGTCGAGCACATCTTGGATGAACCCGCTGGCAGATTGTCGATTCTCAGTCAGGAAACGACGCAGCCGTGTCCGACTGCCGGACCTTTTTTCGACAGCTTCTGTCCACTCCTCGTCGGACAACGATCTCCAATCTTTACGCCAAATGGCCCAATCGCAAATTTCAAGGAATCCGTCCCACAGTGACAGCGGTATGCCAATGAGATTCACTGCGGAGCCGACGAAATCAGTCCCGTTTCCACGGCGTTTCAGTTCCAGTTGAAACTGATGAACCGCAGTCGCGAATACCGTGTTGATCTCGGCTTGTTGATTGGCTGGTAGTTCATGGGAGCCAACAACTTTGGCAAATTGCGGCCAAAACCTGTTCTCGTCGTATTCGTAAAATGCCAACCCGCAATAAAGCATCAGCAGACACGCAGGGCGTTCTGAAAGCTGGCTTTTCCAATCTCCCCACTCGCCGCGAATAGATGTTAGGAACGCGTCCCACGTAATGCGATCAGGAACGACCGGGAGGAGTACTGCGCGCGAAGCCCCGGTCGAGCGCTCACAGCGCTGAATCTTCGCCGCGAAGTGATTTTCCCAGTCTGCGAGTGTTCCGAACATTTTGCTCACACCAAGAGAGCCCTGGGGGTCCTGGGGAGTTCAAATCACTCCTATGACTACCCATTTGTCACACTGAGTTCAATAATAGAGGGTATGCACCTTGATGCAACATGAAAAGGCGTGGATTGATCGCCACGGTATTTCGATCACGCGGCACTTGATTCGCTCTCAAATCAGGGGGCATGGCTGAGAGCATATTTGTTAGGGGGATTCTGCTGTTACCTTGATCAAGAGCGCCGGAAAAGTTGCAATCTATCGAGCGACTGTTAAATTAGCTCATGCCCATAAACGCCGACAAACCACATTTGTGGAAAGCGGATACACGTGCCTCCGTTGATCAGTTCAATCAATGGTTCATGAAATTCGCGCCGAAGGCGTACCGGGATACCCGCAAGAAAACCATCGAGAGCGTCGAACACGGCCTTGCCCTCACCAAGGACCTCACCACGATTACGCCGGATGTGATCAAGACCAATCCCGGTATTCTGCCGACCTTGCGCATGTCCACATGCCCGCCGCTCGCTCGCGACCGGCTCATCGGACTTGCCGATTCCAGCAAAAATCTTGTCGGCACGCTCGAAGAAGGCAAGCTCCCTCCGCATCTGGCAAAGGATCTTCTGGACGCTCATCTCAAGAAAATCACGGCAATTCTTACCCAGATGCTGGACGTGGATATTTTCCCGTGGATCGAAGAGAAGCGCAAACCCACCAAGGAAGAGCGCTACCGCTCATCGACCATCGTCGCGGACCGGCTTTGCGGTGCGGTTGCGGAACCCATCGTGAGGAACGCGCAGGAGAAGCGTCAGCTCGTACTCATCGAGAAATACCTGACCGAACGCGGCTACAAGCTAAAGGCGCACCCCGCCGCAACTGCGCTCAATCAAATGGAGCCCGGCACGTTTTCCTTCCGGCTTAATGTGCTTGTGAAGCCCTCCAAAGCCGAAGCCAAGACAGTCAAGATTCCCATCGATGCGGTGATCCAGCCCAAAAAGGCCAAGCTGCCGCATCTGCCGATACTCATCGAAGCGAAATCCGCAGGCGACTTCACCAACGTCAACAAACGCCGCAAAGAAGAAGCGATCAAAATCAACTACCTGAAAGCGACCCACGGCGACGACGTTGTCTTTGTGCTTTTCCTGTGCGGGTATTTCGACGCGGCCTATCTTGGGTACGAAGCGGCCGAGGGGATAGACTGGATATGGGAGCATCGCAGCCAGGATCTGGACCAGCTCGGGATCTGACATCATGGCAACTGCCGCACACCAAACCATAGAGGGACACCGCCAGGCGGAGCAAACGCGTCTCGACACCCTGAAAACGGCGGCCGAGCGCAATAAATGGGGACAGTTCGCAACACCTTTTCAGCTTGCCCTGAGCCTCGCGCGCTACGCGCACAAAACGCTAGGGGAGGGGAGGCTGCGCTTCCTGGACCCGGCGATTGGCACCGGATCGTTTTACTCCGCCCTCTCCCAGGCTGTCCCGGCGAAGACCATCGAGGCCGCAACCGGCATCGAGCTTGATCCCTTGTTTGCGGAAGCGGCCGAGAGCCTCTGGGGCAAGAGCGGCCTTCACATCGTGAAGGGCGATTTCACAAAACAGAAGCCTCCCACGCAACGTTTCAATCTCATACTCACCAATCCGCCCTATGTGCGGCATCATCACCTGGAATCCGATGAGAAGGAGCGCCTGAAGGCGCAGCTCGCCCGCTCCCTGCACATGGAGATCAGCGGGCTTGCGGGGCTGTATTGTTATTTCCTGCTGCTGTGCCACGACTGGATGGAAGAGCAGGGGCTTGCCATCTGGCTCATCCCCTCGGAATTCATGGATGTGAATTACGGCGTCACCTTGCGGCACTACCTTACCGAGCGGGTGACGCTCCTGCATATTCACCGCTTTTGTCCCACGGACGTGCAGTTCACCGACGCGCTGGTGTCCTCGGCCGTCGTCGTGTTTCGCAAGGCTACCCCGCCGCCAGGACACCGCGTGCGTTTTTCCTTTGCCGGTCCCATTGAGAGCCCGAGCACCGAGGCGCTCGTGCCTATCGACGTGCTTCACCACTCCCGCAAATGGACGCAGTTTCCCGCACGCACCAACTTTGAGAGTACGGACGAGCCGAGACTAGGCGATCTCTTTGTTATCAAGCGCGGGCTTGCGACCGGCTCCAACAGCTTTTTCATCCTGAGTGACGAAGAGACGAAGACCTGGCATATCCCGCGCCGGTTCCTGAAACCGATACTGCCGGGGCCGCGCCACCTGAAGACGGACATCATCGACCGACAGTCCGACGGAGCCCCTGCCGTGTCTCCCCAGCTCTACCTGCTGGATTGCAGCGAGCCAGAAGAAACAATAAAGGCGAACTGGCCGCGTTTCTACGCGTATCTGCAGAAGGGCCGCGACGAAGATATTCAGGCGTCGTATCTCGCGAGCCATCGCGCCCCGTGGTATTCCCAGGAGCAGCGGCCACCCGCGCCGTTCCTATGCACCTATATGGGCCGCTCGGCCAACGGCAAGCATCCATTTCGCTTCATCTGGAATCGCTCCGACGCGACCGCGCATAACGTCTACCTGATGCTTTATCCCAAGAGCCGCTTGCAGGAGGCTCTCAAGAGCCACCCCGAGCTTTCCGCAAGAGTGTTCGAGGCGCTCCAGCGAGTAACGCCTGGCCAATTTATCTCCGAAGGCCGGGTGTACGGCGGAGGCCTGCATAAGGTGGAGCCCAAAGAATTGGCGCAGATTCCTGCCCGCGCAGTACTTGAGAGCATCGACGGGAACTTTCACATCGAGCGGCAGGAGAAATTGTTTGCTTAGATATTTACCGCATGATTGCGTCGGCTACACATGGCAGAGTTAGAGTTTGAAAGTTCAGGTCTATGGCAGAGCGCGTTCGGTGGTCGGCCGAAGGACGGCCACGGGGCTGCGCGTAAGTCTCTGAAGCAAAAGTTCTTCGACCTGCGTGAGAAGGTAGGACTTTTAGTCAGTCAGATAACGAAAGATATCCCTGGCTTGACCGTCCACGATCTTACTCACGTAGATGCTTTATGGGAAACCGCAAGTCTTATTGCTGGGAAAAATCTCAAGATCAATCCAGCAGAGGCGTACGTCCTCGGTGCTGCAATCCTGCTGCACGATGCTGGAATGTGTCTAGCTGCCTATCCCAACGGACTGACTGATGTCCGCGCAACCGCCGAATGGCGAGACACTATCACCTCGCTTCTTCAGCAAGCCGAAGGCGAAGATGTCTCGGAAGAAGCGCTTGCAAATCCACCGGATGCAATACTCAAGATTGCCGTGGGCGAGGTCTTGCGGCTGCTCCACGCTCAACGAGCAAGAGATCTGCCGGTCCTTGAGTGGAAAGACAGAACAGGCAAAGCAGAACCTCTCATTGAGGATACTAATCTCAGAACCTTCTACGGACCGATTATTGGAAAAATTGCATATAGCCATCACGTTTCGGTAGGGCAACTTGAGCCGCTGCTCGGGAATCGCTTGGGAGCATATCCGGGTTTCCCGTCAGAATGGACGGTTGATCCCATCACCCTGTCGTGTCTTCTCCGATGCGCAGACGCGGCACACATCGACGAACGCCGAGCCCCGCGTTTTCTGAACACGCTGATCCGGCCGAGCGGAAAGTCGGCCGAGCACTGGAACTTTCAAGGCAAACTCGCGAAAGCACGTTTGGAAACAGATGCGCTCGTATATACATCTGGGCCTGAGTTTGCGCTCGATGATGCGGAAGCGTGGTGGTTGTGTTTTGACACAATAACAATGATCGATGGCGAGTTGAATGGGGTTGATGTCCTCCTTGAAAATGTTGCTCGCGATCGCTTTGCGGCTAGGCGCGTACGCGGAGCCGAATCGCCCGAGGCGCTTGCCAAATATGTGAGAACCAAAGGCTGGACACCAGTCGATACAAAACTGAGGGTTTCTGACGTGCCGAGGCTGGTGCGCCTCTTTGGCGGCGCACACCTTTATGGCAACGATTTGCGCATTCCGATTCGAGAACTGGTCCAAAACTCTTCAGATGCAATCCGCGCCAGGCGGTTATTGCAAGGTTTCAGTGAAAGCTACGGGACTGTAACGATAAAGATTAAAGAGGAATCCGATGGATACTGGCTGGATGTGGAGGATGACGGGGTAGGAATGTCCGAACGGACAATGACCGGCTCGCTGTTAGATTTTGGAAGATCCTTTTGGACCAGCGATGCAATCAAGCTTGAGTTCCCAGGGCTTGTTGCGAAAGGAATGGTGGCTACTGGTCGCTATGGAGTAGGGTTTTTCTCTGTATTCATGTTGGGTAACGTTGTGCGGGTTACTTCAAATCGCTTTGACGCTGCGCTTACCGCAGCTAACACGTTGGAGTTCCGTTCAGGCTTGGAAGCTCGCCCGGTACTGCGTAACGCTTTTCCTTCAGAGTATCTCCAACGGGGCGGAACTCGAGTTTCCGTCCGATTAAGAGATGACCCGTACGCCGACGGGGGGTGGCTAGCCAAGAAAGATTGGCACAATAAGATACATCGGCTGAGCCTCAGACTGGTTATGGGACCGCTCTGTCCCAATCTTGATGTTCAATTATCGGTGGACGAGGGAAATGGTTCTCAGCCGTGTTTGGCTCCCAATGATTGGATCACCATTGATGGCAAGAAACTGCTAGCCAGGTTGGATCGCGCCGACGATGCTGCTGAAAAACGAGAGGTGTCCGTCTACGGTCATCAACTGCGGCCACTCGTCGGAAAAGACCAGAAAGTCGTAGGAAGAGCTTGTATTTGGGGAGCTGAGAAATATTCGTCAGAGTCCCACGGCTGTGTCACCGTTGGGGGACTCGCCGCTGCCCGTGTAGCCGGGATCGGGGGAGTGCTGTTGGGTGTAGCCCAAACTATCGCACGAGATAGTGCCATGCCGGTCGTACCCGCTGATGTATTGTCCGCGTGGGCAACGGAACAGGCCGACATCCTTTCGAAATCGACTCTCAGCTCAAAAGACAAAATGAACGCGCTTGCGTTTGTTTTGCAGTGCGGCGGAGAGCCAGCCGAGCTTCCTCTCATACGACGCGGCAATGAGTACTTCAACGCCGACCAATTCCGAAGAGAACTCTCCGAACAGGATTCAATCGACCTCTTTGATGGCGACGAGGTCGAATACGATGAGGATTCCGATCAATGCCATCCGAAGGACTTTAAGGAACAATTTGAGAGTGATGACGCGATTATTTTCGTCCGAAGATACATGCCGACTATTCTGACGGTAGGAAGTCGGAAATGGCCACAGTGCGTAATTGAGCCCGCATATCCGGATGCCCCAAAGAACTATGAGGAACTTGTTCGCAGCATAGTTGCGGAAGTTTGGGGGAAGGATTTTCAGGAATCCGACAACGAGAAGCCGGTTGGCTCCGTGGACGGCACCACAATCAATCGGAGTGTCACAACGCTCTGGCGACAGCGAGAATTCGGAACAGCGAAGCGGTGAATCGATGACAAAACCAGGGAAAATGATTCTTACCACAGCCGTGCTGCTGACTTTAGGATTGCTTGTCGCGAATACGCTTCAGCTGTGGTGACCCCTTTTATGCAGATCACGCCTGTAGTCGAAATGCTTACGCCCGCCGGCCTTGGCCTGCCTTCCTTGCGCGCGCTTATTCCCAACGAAGACAATTATTCTGTTCTGCTCCTGCAGCCTCGGGGCCAAATCGACGCAAGCACTGCCGGCGTTCGGCATCAGGATGGCGATCTCGCGGGAAGACAATTCCGCGGTTTCTTAGATGAGGCCCGGAGGACGAACGCTGATCTCACGGTCACTCCAGAATACTCCATGCCATGGGCTACTCTTGTTGAGGTACTCAAAATTGGCCATACGCCTAAGCAGGGCGCACTCTGGGCGCTCGGCTGTGAGAGCATCAAGTATGGCGATCTTGCCGCTATGAAACAGGATCTCGATCCTCACGCAACAATGCTCTATGAGCCACTTCAGGCTGACCCTCAACGATTCGTCGATCCGCTCGCGTATGTGTTCGTGGCCCCACCAGCAATTGGCAACGATCCCGGTAAGGTCGTTTTGCTTGTACAGTTCAAGACTTGTCCAATGGGCGACAACGACCATTTCGAGATTAACGCCCTACAGCGGGGCACGCGTATTTACCAGTTTGGCGGCACCGCAAACTCCCTACGGCTTGTATCCCTGATTTGCTCTGACGCTTTGGAATTCCTAGACGCTCAGGCCGCAGCTGTTTACGATCGTACCCTCGTGCTCCACATTCAGCTAAATCCGAAACCTCGCCAGGACCAATATCGCCAATACCGCAGCCGGCTTATGCGCTTTGGTGGCGACTCCACAGAGATAATCTGTCTCAATTGGGCGAAAGATGTGTTTGAAGGATGCGGAGCACAGACACGATGCTGGAACAACATTTCCGGTTCAGCATGGTATTTACGCCCGGACAAGTTTGACGATCGAGATCGGACCCTGACCGTCAATCACCAGCGCGGGCTATATTATACGTGGCTTCTCTCGCTCCGCTCCCATGTCCTATTCTTCAACTACGAACCCGCCAGCTACCTGCTTACAGCCACTAAGGTTGCTCATATCGGTGTGTCTGCCTCGCTTTCGCGCCGTCGTGGTCCACAGCTCACCGCAACGCGCATTTGGGACGAGGGAACGTCCGCATGGATAGATCACATGGCTCCCGCAGATGGCTTCTCGTTGGTTGTTGCCGAATGCGGAGATGCACAACACGAAATCAAGCGCCTTGCCGACGGCAATCCCTTTGATGCAGAACGGGTACTGGCGCTCTGCGCCGGCAAGATTGGCCATAGCGACAGTTGGTATACGCTCCGGCATCTCGACTCTTGCGGCATCGAAGCATCAGAAGTAATTCGCAGAATAACGTTCTGCCAAGACACGGACCACGAAGCTCGTGATTTTCGCATCACGCGCCTTAGAACATGCGGACGGCTCTGGGAGATTCTGAAGACCGAAGCTAGTTTGCCGCCTGCGCTTGCCGATTTGAAGGCAGGGTTTCGTTTCGAGTGGACGCTGAGTTCTCCCCATCAAAATGTCATTTCGGCCCAAGGCCGCCGATCAACAGTTATCTATATGGGGGAAGACAGCAACGAATCACAGATCGAGGCCGTGGGAAAGAGAGCGGCGGAATACCTTCACAGAACTTCTGTCAATCCGAACCAGAGCATTGAGGCTCGACAACGGCTTCATGTGTGGTATCGCAACATCAAGGGTGATATCGCGTTGTTCGATGGCGCGCGCTACCTCAAGTATGATGACCCGCGTTCTGCTTCCGAGTTCGACATTGCGAGGACGACATGACTCTGAACATTGCCCAACTGCGCGACCGTATGGCTCTCAGCTTTTCAGACGTTGAGCAAGTGGACGAGTCCGTCATCCGGTTGACACGGAGATCAGAGAATCGCCCGTTCGCCGTTTATTACATCGATATTGCTCCGGAATTACCTGGCACGCCAGAGGCGCTGACTAGCTACCAAGACCGGATAATCGGGAAGCACTACTTTGATGGCGGAAAGAGCCTACAGTGGAGCAATTACCTCTATTTCGTAGTAAGTGATGAGAAATCCCGCAGCAGTGCGATCCACAAAGCGAAGGAATTGATTGAGCCCGATCGGACATACGCCCGCAAATTTATCATCGCTGAAAGCGACCTGGACGCGGCACTCCAGTCACCGAAGCTAGCACCATCGGACGCACTGCCCGACGCCAATATCTTATCCGTTTGGATCGCCAAACTCGCGGAGGCAGGCCTCGATGCTATGGTCGTGAGTGATGCGTCATTGCCGAATCGCTTGTCGCTCATAGAAACGTCTGCCGTCACCGCGAAACCGACGCCAAAACCCCCAGCGCCGCTCATCGCCAGCGGGAAGACGTCATTCCTTCGGTCAATACAGCTTAAGAAATTTCGGGACTTTCCTGCTCAACGTATCTTTGACTTCGGTACAGTCAACCTCATCGTCGGTGTCAATGGCTCAGGGAAGACATCGCTTCTCGAAGCAATTGAGCTGGTTTACTGTGGTCGCAACAAACGCAATCCGGACGCCACTGACGATTACACGATTACCGCCGTATTCACAGATGGCAATATTGAGGAGGCAACCCGCACGCGCGCTCAGAAGACTTTCAGAGATCGTAACCTGACATGGTACGGACAGGCAGAAGTGAAGACTAATAACCTGTTTATGAGTTTTGCACAATTCAACTTTCTCGATACTGACGCAGCAGTTGGCCTCGCAGAATCAACCGCTGAGCTTGAAGACGATCTCTCAAAACTGCTCGTAGGTCCACAGGCGTCCAAGACCTGGCGCGAGATCGAGAGGATGCACGAGGCTATCGCGGCCAAGTTACGCGAGCTGAGGCCACTCGAATTACAAATCAGCGGAGAAATGGCGGCGATTGAGGCTCGACTCAAGGAGGTAGAAAACATCAAGCAG
Organism: Acidobacteriaceae bacterium; assembly: GCA_003131315.1. Lineage (GTDB taxonomy): Bacteria > Acidobacteriota > Terriglobia > Terriglobales > Acidobacteriaceae > Acidiflorens. The sequence goes on along the minus strand of PKUV01000099.1, from coordinate 42,349 downwards.
GAATCAGACTCAATCCTCACCCGACTTGAAGACATGGTTCGACGCCCCGGATGGAATGTGCCGACAACCGACAAAGAGGCATTCATCGGAACTCTCGTGGAGGCTCTCTCCGAACTGGACGCATTAGCTCGGCAAGCGGCGGCGTTTGAGTGGGCGGATTCGCCCGTGTCCTCGGATGGGCTAAAGAAATACTCCGACTCCATAAAGAACTTTTGCGACAAGTCCGATGCAGATATCACACGATTGGAAGATATCCGGAAGGACCAGAAGCGCTTGGCTGACGCTTACCGGCGCTGCCAGGAGGCATTTAAGCTGGTATCAGAGGCCGGACGCTTGGTTGACGCGGGCGTGCCCACACGGGCGGACGAACTCCGTAAGGAACTGAATGCGGTAGCAACCCAGACGGGAATACTAGCCGGGTTTGACGAGAAAGCGCGGACGGTGCTGGCGAAAAACCAAGATGGCGCTACCGTCGCAGAATACGCAGGCGCTGCTGCGTCCGACCACGCTGCTGCAGTGAAGAAGTTGGCATCCGCAGAGGCCGAGCACGCGAAGTTCACCGGGCTACGAGATCACTCTCTCAGGTTGGCGCAGCAAATTCGGGACATCGCCGCCCAACTAATCCAGAGCAGCCCCACTCCGGACAAGTGCCCACTGTGTCATACGCAATTTGGTTCAGGCGAGTTATCCAAGCACATTCAGCTTGGCGTCGATGAACACGTTGAAGCGCAGGCGCAGGCATTGCTCACTCAGATGCGACAGCGTGAGGATGAACTCCGCGCCAGTGTCGTTGCCGAGCGCGCCGCCGACTGGCTCAACCAGTTTTGTGAACGAGCAAGTCTTGCAAAAACGATATCGGTATCGGCAGCGTTGTCACAAATCGAAACCGCCAGGCTTGCGCTTGAGAGAGCGCAGCGCCGCTCCGAGGCGCTGAAGGTGGAATTTCTCACCCTTGAGTCGCAGGGTCTCTCCGCTTCCAAATTGGATGAACTCCTTAGTGAGTTGCGCAACGCAGGACACGCGCTGGATGACTGGACGAAGGAAACCGTAGCTCGACTACGCGCCACGATTGAGCAAGAGCGGACGAAGGCGTTTGAGGCTGTTGAGGCGCAACGGTCAAAGGCAGACAATCTACAACAAGCGATCGAGGCAACTCTGGGTGCAGCGGACTCTGATGTTCAGGGGCTTCGAACGGCATTATCTCAACTCAAAGAACGACGTGCTGTAGCTGACAGCCTTTTGGAAAAGCTTGGCAGTCTGTTCAAGTCGCTTCCCTGGCCTGGCGACAGGCCGCTTTCAGAATTGGTGGTTGAAGCAGAAGCAATACGCACGGTCGCGGCGGAATTCCAGGCAGCTATAGGCAGGGAACGCCAGGCCAAGGCCGTCTTCGCCGAGTCGGTCAAACGAAAAGAGCAGCTCGCAAACCAACTTGCCGAGTTGCATCCCCGCATTGAACGATTCAACCGGGCACAGACAACACTCGAAACCATCCAGAGAGAGTATTCGTTGACCGGAGCGATGGAGACCGCACTCAAACGAAACCGCGTGGGAATCGAAGCAATCTTCGGCCGCATCCACGCCCCCGCGGAGTTTTCCGGTCTTGGTAAGCAATTGACGACGCTTGTCCGCAAGACAGGTGGCACATTAACAACACTGAGCCAAATCAGCACAGGGCAGCGAGCGGCATTGGCCCTGTCAATTTTCTTGGCCCAAAACGCGCAGCTCAGAACGGCACCGCCTGTCCTGCTGATCGATGACCCGATCGCACATGTCGATGATCTGAATTCTTTATCCTTCCTCGACTATTTGCGCGAGGTTGCCCTAGCAGGCGGAAGACAGATTCTCTTTGCGACTGCCAATGAAAAACTGGCCACGCTATTTGAGCGAAAGTTTGACTTTCTCGGCCAAGAGAAATTCCGCAGATACGATCTTCACAGATGAGGTTTGGCGCTGGGGCTATTCAGTTCTTACAAATTATCCATTAGGGCTTTTAATTTACGGACATTGGAGTAAAACACATGGAACTCATAGCGCTCATAAGCATCGGTGTTCTGGCGGTCGCTTTGGGCATCGCGCTTGGACGATATGTCTGGCCGACGGTTCGTGGAAAAGATCGGGATGCACTGGCGAAGGCTCAAACAGAGGTTGCTCGGCTCGACCAGGAATGCATCGCACTTCGGAGTCGGGCAGAGCAACTCGATACCGAACACAAGGCCGCCACCGCCGAAGCAAAAAGGACAGGGGAGGAAGTCGCACGACTGACCGAGCGCGTCACGGGCCTCACGAAACAAATTGAGGAACAGGCTAAGCAGAACAACGCACTTGAGACACAGCGCGATGCGTGCGCAAACGAGGCAAAGGCTGTGGGAGCTGAAGTCGCCCGGCTTACCGAGCGTGAAAGCGCCCTTACGCAGAAAATCGAAACGCAGACGGTGCAGCTTGCCGAGCAACAGAAACAATTGACCGTGGAATTTGAGAACATCGCAAATCGCATCCTGAAGGCGAATGTCACCGAGCTTTCAGAGAATTCACAAAAGGCGTTGGCTGTCATCCTCGATCCGCTACGCGAACGAATCCAAGATTTTCAGAAGAAGGTCGAAACCACTTACGAAGCAGAGAACCGCGAAGTTCTCGCGCTCAAAGAGCAGATTAAACTCATCGTCGAAACGAGCCATGCGATCGGCAACCAAGCGGACGGCCTCGCCAAGGCACTGAGGGGTGATTCTCAGCTGCTTGGCCGGTGGGGCGAACTCGCATTGGAACGTATTCTCGAAGCAGCGGGTCTCACGGAGGGCAGGGAGTACGTCTCTCAAGGACGTGGATTGGGCCTCAAGAGCGAAGCCGGGGGTGTCCAAAGACCCGACATCATTGTCATGCTTCCAGAGCAGAGGACGATGATCATCGATTCAAAAGTTCCTCTCACGTCCTACGAGCGGCTGATTGCAGGGAAAGACGAAACCGAGAGGGCAATTTGCGCCGATCAGTTTGTGCGGGATATGAAGGGTCATATCGACGGGCTTGCCGGTAAGCGCTACCAGGAAAATGAGAAGCTACAAGCGCACGACACTGTTCTGATGTTCGTCCCAATCGAAGGTGCGCTGGCTGCAGCGCTCACGAGGGAACCTGAGCTTTTCATATATGCGTGGAATCGTCACGTCGTGCTGGTTGGTCCTCCGACGCTGCTTATAACGATGAAAACTGTTGCGTCGATTTGGCGCTATGAACTACAGGGTCAGAATGCGCAGGAGATTGCGCGCCTAGCGGGCGACTTGTGTGACAAAGTGAGCGCGAGTCTCATTGATCTAAACGGCGTCGCCGAGAAGATCACAGGTGCGTTGAACGCTCACAACGAAGCAGTGAAACGCCTCTCGACAGGGAAAGGCAATGCGCTTTCCATCGGGGAACGTATTCGCGGTTTGGGCGTTAAGACCAAGAAACCCATGCCATCGATGCTCGTTGACGGCGCTTCCATCACGCCGCCGACGGAAGATTCCGAAGAAAGTATTCCCTCGGAGACTGATGGCGAACCGTAGTAAAGGGCCGAGTGGCCTGGGTTCTGAAGGATACGGCATTGTGAGGAGGCACATGGATAGATGGTTCCTTTTGCCTAACCTCTCCCCTGAGGCATCGCCCAGAGGTCGAAGCTCACCGAACCGGCCGAACGCAGGTATGAGAATGAATTTTGTGATTGTTTAATGGGCTTCTGTACGATAAACCACTGTTAGACGTTGGATTCACTATGCACCGTGAGAATAATCACGCGCTGGCGACTGCCACCACTATTACCGCGTCAATGCTCTATGACTTCGTGCATTGCCCGCACCGCGTATGGATGGATTTATTCGCAGATCAGACAAAGCGGGACGAAGCAAGTCCTTTCGTACAGCTCCTTTGGGAGCGCGGAGCCGCGCACGAGAATGATGTTGTCGCGGGAATCAGCGGGACTTTTGTCGATCTCTCACACTATCGTGGCGACGAAAAAGAGCGGCAGACACTTGCGGCAATGGATCGTGGTTCGGATCTAATCTACAGCGGTCGCATCAGTTCCGGTGACTTGCTCGGCGAGCCCGATCTGCTGCGGAGAGACGGAACTGGCTATGTCGCTGGCGATATCAAGTCGGGCGCCGGGGCGGAAGGGGCAACCGACGAGAGTGAAGGAAAGCCTAAGAAGCACTATGCGGTGCAGCTTGCCCTATACACGGACGTTCTAGAACGACTGGCGCGCTCACCAGGACGCCGGGCATTCGTCTGGGATATTCACGGCAAGGAACTTCTGTACGATTTTGCAGCGGAAGATGGCACGGGGAAGTCTCAACGGCTCTGGGACTATTATCAAGAGTGTCTCGGTGAGGCGCGAGCGATCATCAGCAAGACGAAGAAGACATTGCCTGCATATGCCTCAGGCATCTGCACAAACTGCCTGTGGTACACAGCATGCATTAACACACTCGAAACCGCCAATGACCTCACTCTTATCCCAGAACTCGGTCGCTCGAAACGAGACGCAATGATTGACCGCGTTCACTCCATTCGGGAGCTGGCCGAGACCAGCGTGGATCGTTTCATCAACGGGCAAAAGACGGTATTTCCTGGTATCGGCCCAGCGACCCTTGCCAAATTCCATGCGCGTGCACAACTTTTGACTACTCGGGGCAAGCCTTACTTGCGTGCTCCAGTGGTCATTCCCTCCGCCGCACGCGAGCTGTTCTTCGATATTGAAGTCGATCCGATGCGGGACATCTGCTACCTGCACGGCTTCGTCGAACGCCACGCCGGTGATAATGCCACGGAGCGATTTGTATCTTTCTTTACTGAGGACCCATCACAGGAGGCTGAGGAACGAGCTTTTGCAGACGCTGTTCGCCACATCACAACTTCCCAGCCTTGCATGGTCTATTATTACTCTAAATATGAACGCACGATTTACAGGGTGCTCCGCAAGAAATATCCTCATGTCTGTACCGAAGCCCAAATTGAGGCCATTTTTGACCCAGTAAAGGCGATTGATCTCTATTTCGATGTCGTCCTGAAATCAACAGAGTGGCCTACGCGAGATTTCTCGATCAAGACTCTCGCGAGGTATCTCGGCTTTAACTGGAACGACCCGCATCCTTCAGGTGCAGCGTCGATAGAATGGTTTAATCGCTGGGTCGAGCAACGCGATCCCAGCATACGGAAGCAACTCCTCGTCTACAACGAAGATGACTGCCGCGCAACCCGCGTGCTGCTTGACGCCATCAGACAACTTCCACTAAAACTTCAGAAGGAGGCCTGATGGCATCCCCGCCAGCATCAATGCCTTTGGAGCCTGTACATTCCCCCTATCGTCGCGCGACGGACCTGTTACAGCGACTTGCGCCGGGCAAAATGCGTATCGGGTTTTTTCTTGGCGCAGGCTGTCCGCTCGCTGTCCAAATCGATCTCGGAGGAAAAACTGAACCGCTGATTCCTGAGATCACCGGCGTTACAAAGCTGGTCAAAGAGTTTTTGGATAATGACAAGGATCTGAAAGGCGTGGCTCAGACCGCCTGGGACCGCGTAACAGCGCGTGGAATCCTAACCCCAACAGTCGAAGATGTGCTGAGCCACATTCGCACACTTAAGTCACTTTGTGGGAAAGGCGACATAGACGGCTTTTCCGAAGACTCTCTCGACAAACTCGACCGTGCTATCTGCGAGAAGGTAAGAGGAATCGTCAGCAAAGTGCTTCCAATAAATGATACCCCGTATCACGTGCTCTCAAGTTGGATTCAGGCCATCCCACGCGACAAGCCAGTGGAAATCTTCACCACTAACTACGACCTGCTACTCGAACAGGCCTTAGAGGAACAGCGTGTGCCGTATTTTGACGGCTTCGTCGGTTCCGACAGCGCGTTTCTCGATCTTGAATCTATGGCTGAAGACGATTTGCCAGCGCGCTGGGCACGCCTTTGGAAAATACACGGCTCTATTAATTGGTGGATGACCGCTAAGAAGAAAATTCGGCGGAGCCGCGACGCTGTTGCGGGGGAACAATTGCTGATCTACCCATCGCATCTCAAATATGAGCAGAGTCGCCAGATGCCATATTACGCCATGATTGATCGGCTTCGAGTTTTTTTGCGCTCGGACCAATGTGTGCTTATCACGTGTGGCTATTCCTTCGGCGACGAGCATATCAACGCCTACATAGGCCAAGGGCTTTCAGGTAACCCGAATGCGGCGTGTTTTGCGATGATGTACGGTGATCGCGCAAACTCGCCAAAGGCTGTTGACCTTGCAAGGCGGTATGCGAACCTGACTCTGCTTGCCGCAGACGGCGGCGTTATCGGAACAGTTGAACGCAACTGGGATAGCGATGTAAAAGACTCGGCAAACCCCGCATTGCAGATCGCTGTGGGAACAGACCTGCCCGATTGGCGAACCAAAGCGCCAGCGAAACAATGTAAATGGCTTCTCGGAGACTTCGCAGCGTTCGGAAGGTTCTTGGCCCACCAGCTTTCCAGTCGGGACATCGACCAAGGTGTCACAGATGCGCACTGATCCAACCCTCATAGGAACGGTTCAGGACGTGACTGGCACTGCTGTAAGTGTCTCGCTTGCTAGTGAAACCGCCACCGGGTTGAGCTTCTTCAAGGGTGAGTCATACAGGATTGGCCAGGTCGGCAGCTTCGTCCGAATCCCCCTCGGCTACACGTCCCTGTTTGGCATCGTCTCGCAGGTGGGTGCCGGGGCGGCACCAAACACACAGGAAGATAATCGCCCATGGGGCAACCAATGGCTGAAAGTGCAATTGGTTGGCGAGCGAGGTCGCGAAGGAAGATTCGAGCGGGGTGTTTCGCAGCATCCCACGATCAATGACACGGTACACATCGTAACCGAGGAGGATCTCCGGGAGATATACGGACCGGGTGATCCTGTTGACTTTGTCGCTGTTGGCCATTTGGCCAGCGCGGACTCCATTCCGGCTCTTGTTAATATCAACAAGCTAGTCACCCGCCACTCCGCCGTGGTAGGCACCACAGGTGCAGGCAAATCGACCACCGTTGCCGGGCTGCTTGCGGCCCTTTCGGACCCGACGAGATACCCATCAGCCCGCATTCTTGTCTTGGATATTCATGGCGAGTACCCGAAAGCGCTGGCAGATCGGTCCACGGTATTTCGAATTGCCGCAAATGAGGATAAGGGCGAAAAGCCCCTCAACATACCTTACTGGGCACTTAGTTTTGACGAGCTCGTGAAGCTGGCTTTTGGAGGGCTCAGGGATGAGTCACTTGCGGCTGTTGCTGATGCTATCGTAGCGCTCAAGCGTGAGTCGTTAACTAAGAAGGCTCGTGAAGGGATAACTATAGAGCAAATCACGGTGGACTCTCCCGTGCCTTTCTGTATTCACAAGCTCTGGTTCGAGTTCCATCAACGGGAGCATCGTACTGTCATTCCCAGGCCGGGTGGTGCCGCCGATGAAGTAGAACCCGCATACGTGATCGGTGCGAACGGCGACCCTGTCCAGCTCGGTGACGCGATGTCAGTGACACCGCCCCAATACCGCACCGTAAAGACCACTGGTCCGGCAAATGAGCGAGTTCAATGGGGACCTGATCCACTCGGCATAAGGCAACAGCTCGCGATCCTCGCTTCAAAGCTCCGCGATCCCCAGTTGGCATTCCTCTTCAATCCCGGAGATTGGCGGCCCGAACTCAATGGCACTGTTGCCAAGGATCTCGACGCCCTGCTCGCGGACTGGATAGGTGGTAAATCGCCAATCGCAATTTTGGATTTGTCTGGCATTCCCTCATCGGTGTTGAATGAACTCATTGGAGCCCTGCTCCGCATTCTGTACGACGCCATCTTTTGGGCTAGGAAACTACCCGAAGGTGGCCGCGAACGCCCTTTGATGTTCGTACTAGAAGAAGCGCATGCATATTTGGGCAAGGAACATACTGGCGCAGCTTCAAGTGCGGTGCGACGCATCGCGAAAGAAGGACGCAAGTATGGAGCAGGCATTATGATCGTGAGTCAGCGCCCGTCGGAAATTGATCCAACTATCCTCTCGCAATGCGGCACCATATTTGCTATGCGAATAGCAAATGAAATCGACCGTGGGCAGGTCGCTGGGGCTGCGTCGGATAATCTCAAGGGCTTGTTTGAAATGCTGCCGATCCTACGCACGGGAGAGGCTATTATCGTCGGCGAAGCTGTGAGTCTGCCTATGCGGACTCTAATTGATCCACCGGACAAGAACCGCTGGCCGGACAGCACGGACCCGCGAGTCGTCGTCCGTGGCGACCCCAACAAAGACGGATTTGAAAGCGAAGGTGGCTGGGCTGTTCCGAGATACCCAGAAGATTATGCAATCGTCATGAGGCAATGGCGCAAACAGAGCCCCGACTACGAGCACAAGTCTGATCCGGCCGCCCAAAGTATTGATCCCAAGCCAGGAGCGAAGTCATGAGCTGGATTGCCACGCCCGAGTCATCTACCATAGCTGGGTTTGACTACATCAAAGACAGGAAAGTGCTGATCGTGGAGTTCAAGAATGGCGGACGGTACAACTACTATGACGTGCCAGAGACCATTTTTGAACGCATGAAAGCGGCACCCTCAAAAGGCAAGTTTCTTGCGCAGAACGTCAAGGGTGCCTACCGATACGCCAGAGCATAGCTAGCTTTTCTCACAGCGGCAATCCCTCAATGCTCATGCACGTACCGTCCAATAAGACGCTATCGGTTGCTGCTGGTTCCGGCTCAGCCACGGGTCGTTGTGCTCCTGCCTGCAAGGCATCAAAGGGTATTTCGCCCTGCCTTTCCGCAGCCGCTAACAGGCGCTGATCGACGCCTAGAAAAACCTTAAGATCGGTACTTAACTCAGGGAAAAGGGGCATAACCTGACCGTGATATTCCGCTCCAGCAATCTTGCGCGCCTCCATAGGCAGATCAGGAAGAGCACCTATGTCGGGAAGCGCTTCAAGTTGTGCGCGAGCCGCGAGCGCACGATGATTTTGCCCGGCCCATTGCAAAATCTGGACAGCTTTTTCGATTCGACTGCGTCTTTCCAGCGCTGCCATATCCGTTACTTTCAACTGCCCACCTGTTCGCTCCGAGGCTCTGTCTCCTCTGAAGCGGCTCGACGGCTCGTCTTCATCCGGTGGGTCGATTATGTAAAGTATTGTTTCAGCACCGCTCAGGTTTGTAGCGATGACAAAAGAGCCCGCGTGTCGCGCCGGGTCCGCAAAAGTGATGGATGGCAGTTGCTCTAGTCCTCGTCGGAGCTGATATAAGCTCGCATCGGCTCCACTTTGGCACCCCTTGCACTCGACGAGGTAGTAGTTGGGATTCGGCTGCCCATTCCACATTATGTAGTCGGGCTGGGTGCGACCAGATTGCTCAATTTGTTGCGCAAGTAGTGCATCACCCAGGGCTAATGAAATGTCCATCGATTCTGCGATTCCAAGGTGTTCTTCCATGAAGAGGCCCGCCATGCCTATGCCAAATTCATCCGAAAGGAGTCCCTTTTGGTGGAAATCCAAACCGAGCGCATCATTGCTCAGACGAAACCGCTGGTTATTGTCGGATGCTTCGGCAATTGCCCAGAAGTACCTTCGAGTAGCCCATCCAGCGCTCAGTCTTGCCATGTTTGCGAGACCGGAAGGTGTCGTCATTCGACCAATCTTGTGCAATAACCTGATAGGCCGCACCTGCCACGCCATCCCGTCGAACTGGGCGACGCGCACAACGGGTTTAAAAATCGGCGCGGGTTTGTTTTTTTGTAAAAGCTGCTGTCTCCGGGCCGCGACTTCTTCTTGAACTTTCTCAACAAGGTTGTCGCTACTTACTACCCGAACCACCAGTTGTGATCCCAGTATTCGTCTCAATCTCGCTAGCGGCATGATGTTCTCCAGAAGCTCGGCTTCACTCCCTATGGAACACGATCATTTCCCTCCTCGTGTTCATCACCAGCCATAGTCCTAATCGCTGTGGTACGGAGCTATGCCTCGGGCCATCTGATACTAAAACCCTTTGGAAGTCGATATTCCGTCTTCGGTTCAATTCTTTGTTCGCATTTAATCTTCATTTGCTCACCTGGAATGCTCCACGCTTCACTGAGGCGTGATGTCACCCATCCGCGCCGTCCTTGTACGAAATAGTCTTCCACCCGCATCCCGACCGCAGCGCCGATGCGAGCAAAAGTATAGGCCATCAGCGCGATGAGAGCCCGGTCTCGCAATCCAATGAGCGTCCCCGCATCAATCGTATTAAGAAGTAAGCGTGCTTCATCCGCCGCCAGCACGGGCGTCTTGCCTTTCTTGACGACATGCTTAGGCCCGCGCACCGCATGTGCCGGATTCACATTCATTACGTGACCGACAACGAGCCAGTCAAAAAGCATGCGCATCGCCGCCAAATGCTGCTTCATGGTGGGCTTTGAGTGAGTCGTCTGGAATTCTTCAATGAATGCCGCCACATGAATAGGCTTCACCGTCGCAAGATCGAACAGCCCGCGACCCTCGCACCAGTCCGAAAACCGGCACGCTGCCCTGTAGTAGGCGCGCCGCGTGTTTTTGTTGCGGATGTTTGCTGCAAAAATTCCCAAAAGCGCTCGGAGGCCTCTCATTGGCAAGAAACAAGGCCGGGAGCTTGGTGCTCAGCGTTACCAGCTCAACCGGCCCGGCGAAGGGTACGAGGCCAGGGGATGTCATCCAGCAGGAATCTCCCCGAAGAGCCGCACGACAATCTCATCCAGCGTTTTCAGCTTCGTGAATGCCGCAGGCGGCAGCACGTGATGATTCTTACGCACGGGCCGAACGCCTTCGGCATTGTGCGTCGCGCGCCTCGGATTCGGGTAGGCTGAAATATCCGGCAGCGGCCTGCCCGGCGCTCCGCCGAACCACATAAACGGCCCCATCTCCAGCGTATCCTTATTAAGCCCGATCCAGACAACGCATCCGCTGGGTTTTTCAGCCAGGGCACGGCCAACGGATACTTTACCTGCGGCCTGGGTCTTTAACTGGACGTGGCGGACGATTGAGCCACGGCTCATCACTACGTCATAGCCATGAGCATCGAACTCAGGCCGGAGAATCTCCACATCGCTGACACCAAGCCGCCAGAGTGTCCGTAATACATCTCCAACAAACACGTGCTCGACAATCCGCTCACGTAGAGTCGAATGGGTGAAGTGACGATCTTCCGTCGCCATGATGCCTCCCGTTATCGTGAATGATAACGTCCTTTATCATTCATGATCCAAGCGAATGCTACCTCCCAATGCAGGAAGGTTGCCCGACCAGGGAGCAGGCACACCATTCGCACACAACTCATTAAAGATGAGTAGCATCTGGGCGGCTAGGCGCAGACGAACGACTGATCGGCCGTCAGTAAGAAGCGCTGCACTTTCCCTGAAATCTAGCTTCTCGACCTCATAATCGGAGCTGCGTCCCATCGTCCCACTCCGCCCTCTTCCAGGTGGACGCCGCTTGGCCGCGGCTCGGGCGGTCACTCGGGCTGATGCGCCGGTTTCGCGCCAAACAAAACCCAACCCCGTTTGTCACTCATCGCGCCGCCACTCGCGCCCTGCCACCCTCCTTCGGCCTCCGTTCTGTCCCTTTCGCCAGTGTCGGCTTGTTTTTTCTCGCTGCCGCTCTAGTGAAAGAAAAAACAAGCCGACACCGGCGGAAGGGAAAAAACATGAAATTAGAAGAAGTCAACCAAAAAACCAAAGAGGCTGTGGACTTTCTGGTCGCGGCTCTGGAGTCCGGTCACAGTGAAGTCCTCACCGCATACCTCGGGGCGATGGCCAAGTTTCGCAACTACAGCTTCGGCAACATCATGCTGATTGCGAGGCAGAAACCCGATGCCACCAACGTTGCAGGACTCCGCACTTGGAACTCGCTTGGCCGCTTCGTCCGGCGTGGCGAAAAAGGTATTTTCATTCTCGCTCCGATGGTCGGCAACAAGCGCAAGAAAAATGAGAATGCGGAACCGAACGCGGATGCCAAGGAAACTCAGCCCACGTTGTACGGATTCAGGGCTGTGTATGTCTTCGACATCAGCCAAACGGACGGGAAAGACTTTCCGACTCTGACCGAAGTGCAGGGCGATGTCAGCGGCTACCGCGAACGGCTGGTCAAGTTCGTAGAGGCCCAAGGCATCACGCTGAACTACTCCGAACGGATTGCACCCGCCAAGGGCCTGTCTTATGGCGGGAAAATTACGCTGCTTTCCGGGATGCAACCCGCCGAGGAATTTTCCACGCTGGCGCACGAAATCGGCCATGAACTTTTACACCGGGGTGAGCGCCGCACCCTGACCACCAAGCAAGTCCGTGAGACCGAAGCCGAAGCTGTGGCCTTCGTCGTCTGCCAAGCCATCGGGCTTGAGACGGGAAGTTCATCGGCGGATTACATAGCGCTCTGGCACGGAGACGCCAGTCTCCTGCGCGAGAGCTTGGAAGCCGTTCAGCAAACCGCTGCTGTGATTCTCGGGGGCATTGCTCCCGAGCCTCCGGCGGCAGTCGCAGCCGCATAACCGCAAACAACCAGAGATTCCGGCGCATACGCACAACGTGTGCGCCGACCACCCCCAACCAGAAATACAACCAACTGAAAGGAGAAGAAGTCATGCAAGCTACACACAGTGCAGTTACCAACAACGAATATCGCAACATCTCAATCGCCGCATTGGTCGAGTCGGGCACGAATCCACGCAAACGGTTCGATCAGGCTGCCTTGGAAGAACTGGCCGCTAGTTTCAAAACACAGGGCGTTCTCGCGCCCCTGCTGGTGCGCGAACTGGAGGAAAGCAAATACGAAGTCGTAGCCGGAGCGCGTCGTCTGCGGGCCGCCCGCATCGCGGAACTCGAAAACCTTCCCGTCCGCATCGTCAAACTCACGGACGCGGAGGCCATCGAAGCCCAGTGCGTTGAAAATCTGCAACGCGAGGACATCCACCCACTGGAGGAAGCTCTCGGATTCCGGGCGCTGCTCGAACTCGGACAACCCACTTACACCATCGCCAGCATCGCGGCCAGGACGGGCAAAAACGAGGCGTACATCTACGGCAGGATCAGACTCGCCGACCTCATAACGCCCGTGGCGGAGGCGTTCCTGAAAGATCAGATCACCATCGGACACGCCTTGCTGATCGCCAAGCTTCCCGCTTCGCAGCAGCAGGAAGCTTTCACCGCCGCTTTTCGCGGCATGTGGACGAGCGAGGGCAACACGCAAGTCCTCATCCCCGTGCGCGAACTGGCGGCGTGGATCGAGTCCAACATCTTGCTGCAACTGGCATCCGTGCCGTTCGACAAGCAGGATGAAACGCTGGTGCCCGAAGCAGGGTCGTGTGCCAATTGCCCGAAACGGACTGGTTTTAACAAGCTACTCTTTGCCGAGGTCCGTCAGGACAGCTGCATCGATCCCCAGTGTTTTCGTCATAAGCTGGACGTTCACGTGTCGAAGACGCTCGAAAGCAAGCCGAAGCTGGTGCAGATTTCTTCGGCGTGGAATTCCCGTGAAGGCGCTCCCTTGGGGCGGAACCACTACATGGAACTCCAAATCAAGAAGGCCAAGACCAACGGAGCCGCGACGAAGTTGTCGCCCGTCCAGAAGCCTTGCGAGAAGATGACCGAAGCCATCGTGATGGACGGCGGCAAGCGCGGACAGATCGTCAAAGTCTGCGCCGACCCGGCTTGCCGCGTGCATCACCCAAACACACCCTCTCCCGAACAGGTTACGCGCGAACGGGCCGAGGAGCGTAAGCGCATTGAGAAAACCAAGCTGGCAATCACTACTCGGCACCGCGTTTTGGCAACGGTGCTGGAGCGGGTGTCAGCGCCTTTGAAGAAGGCCGATCTTTTGACCGTGGTCCATCACGTCATCGGCCAACTGCCCTACAACCAAGTGCCCACTCTGGCGAAGCGACACAAGGTCGAAGAAGGCAAGAGTACGAAGACTCCGCAGGAGCTTCTGGCAAAACGCGTCAGTACCTATGACGAAGCGGCGCTCTGCCGGATACTGCTCGAAATCAGCCTGCTCGACTCTGCGTACATGCGTTCGGGCGCATCCGACGATCTACTCACGGATGCCGCCAAGCGCTATCGCGTGGATGCCGAAAAGCTGGAGAAGGCCGTGGTTGCTGAGTTTGCGGCGAAACGCAGTAAAGAGGCCAAACCGAAGACCAAGCCAAAAACCAAGTCTGTGACCTAACGGAGTCGAACGAGATTGGGCGGAGTGTATCCCTGCACTCCGCCCAATTTGTGGAGCAAGCCACTCACCCCAGCTTGCGGAATCCCCTCACGGGGACTCCACTATTTCTTTATAGCCCACCGCTATCAATCCAAGACGAAGAAATCTTGGACTCTTTCCTTTCGACTGCTTAGTCTCGCCCAGAGCTAATCAATCGCGCTCCTGAAAAACAGCGCACAACATAAAGGAGAGCACCCGAGTGAACAGGATTCGTCTGTCCCGAACCAAGATTTTTCCATTCGTACTGCGCCATCCCATCCGTTGCACCGCCGCCGCACTCTTCCTGGCCGCTCCCGCCTACGCGCAGCAGAGCGATCCTTGGGACAACGCGGTGAACGTCCTCAAAACGGCTTTCACCGGGCCGATCGCCACCGGACTGAGTCTGGTGGCGATCGTTGTCGGCGGATTGATGTTTGCCTTTGGCGAGGGCCAGTCGAAGAAGGTCTTCGCCGGCATCGTGTTCGGCATTGGCATGGCCGTGGGCGCGGTGAACTTCATGGCGTGGCTGTTTCCATAGCCAACCGCCATGCGTACGAACCGGGTCTACAAGGTGATGAATCGTCCACTAACGATTCTGGGAGCGGAGCGGCGCCTCTTTTTCGTCGCTCTGCTCGCGGGGGCCGGAATCTTCAACCTCGTGCACAGCCTCGTAGGTGGGGTTCTGCTCTTCGTTGTCGGACTGATCGCTGCACAAAGGGCCACCAAGTTCGATCCCGAGATTCTGCGAATACTGCTGAACTCGGCCAAGTTCAAATCGCGTTATGACCCCATGAAATGGGAACCGCTCGAAATACGGATCAAATCGAATGTTTAAGTTGAGCGAAATCGTCAAGGACTGGAAGGAATCCGGGGCGCTGCAGGCGCATATCAACCTCTACGGCTTCTGGGGCGAAGAAACCTTTCTGACCAAGTCGGGCGATCTGGGCATGGTCCTGCGGATGAAGGGCATCGACTACGAAAGCCTGGACCACGCGAGCCGCGACCATGCCGTCAAACGGCTTGAGGCGGCTCTTCGGTCTCTCGATTCGCGCCTGCGGGTCTATCAGGTGTTGTTCAAAACGAATGAACCCGCGATCCCGCACCTGGAATACACCAATCCCCTGGTCAAAGCGGCCATCGACCAGCGGATGGCCTACTTTGCCGCCAAGGCCGACCAGTTGTACTCGATTGATCTCTATTGGATCGTCGTGGTTCAGGGCAGCTATGCCAAGAGCACACTCTGGGAAGCCCTGCTCAAAGTGCCGACCGACATCGGCGGCTCTTTGCGCGATGTGCTGGCACTGTTTTCCCGCGACCAGCAGCGCTCGTTTCTCCGTGCACAGATTGACCGCGACCATCTGCTCCTCCATCAGAAAGTTTCGGGTTTGATTGGGCAGCTTAGCGATCTCGTCGAGATCCAGCTGCAAGGGGCCGAAGAAGCCTTCCGCATATTGCGGCGCTTCATCAATTTCGGCCCCTTCAAAATTCTTTGTTCGCACTTGGCGGGCAGCCGTTACCTCGACTTTCAGCTTTGCGACTCGGAGCTTGAAGCACACCGTGGCCACCTGCGCCTCGACGACTACTACGTCAAGGTTTTCACGCTGAAGGAACTGCCCGGTGAGACTCGCCCGCTCCTGCTCAAGGAACTGTTCGAGATCGGCACCAATTTCCACGTCGTCACCGAATGGAGGGCCATCGACAACGGGCGGGCGCGCAAGGAAATCGCCTCGCGCCGCCGGCATCATCACAACACGAAGACCAGCTTTCTTTCGAACCTGGAGGAGAAGAAGACTCAGGGGCCGCAAGACGAGCTGGTGGATGACTCGAAGCAGGCGGCAGTCGAAGAACTGGGCGAGTGCCTGAAAGCCATCGGTAATGACGGAAAGTATTTTGGGGAATTCACACTCTCGGTCGTCCTGTACGACAAAGACCCGCGGAAGATCGAGGAAGCAATCCCGGAATTCCAGAAGGTATTCACCAGCCACGATGGGCTTCTCTACGAAGAGCGTTACAACCTGTTGAACGCCTTCTTTGCCACTGTTCCAGCCAATTATGCCTTCAACCTGCGCAAGCAGGAGATGTTGAATACAAACTATGCCGATCTGTCTTTTCTTTTCACGATCGACCAAGGAAAGCAGTCGAACGAGCATCTCGGGAGCGAGTACCTCGCCGTCCTCGAAACCGACCACGCAACCCCTTACTACCTGAACCTGCACGACCAGGATGTCGCGCACACGCTGATTCTCGGCTACACCGGGTCCGGGAAGTCTTTCCTGCTCAACTTCCTGATCCAGAATCTACAGAAATACGACCCGCTGACCTACATCTTCGACCTCGGTGGGAGCTACGAAAGCCTGACCCAGATTTTCGGCGGCTCGTACCTTAACGTCGGCCTCGAATCGCGGGTGTTCACGATCAATCCCTTCTGTCTCGAACCGTCGCTCGAAAACCTCAATTTCCTGTACCTGTTCGCCAAGGTCCTGATCGAAGGGAACGGGAAATATGAACTGACTGGCCAGGATGAAAAGGGTCTCTATGCCGGAGTCGAACGGATGTACAAGCTCGAACCGGAAAGTCGAACCCTGACCAATTTTGCCTCGATGTTGGGACCGCTCGGCGAGCGCCTGCATCGCTGGACCCGCGCCGGCCAATTCGGCTACGTCTTCGACAACGACAAAGACACGCTGACCTTCAGCCGCTTCCAGACCTTCAACTTCGATGGGATGCAGCAGTACCCAGATGTGCTGGAACCGCTGCTCTTTTACATCCTGCACCGCGCCTCGAACCAAATCGAGGACTCCGCACTCACCGCCACCTTCAAGGCCTTCATCCTCGATGAGGCCTGGATCTTTCTCCGCAATCGCACGATCCGCGATTACATCACGCGGGCTGAGAAGACCTGGCGGAAGAAGAACGCCGCCATGATCCTGGCCACCCAGTCCGTACACGAGTTGGTCGAGTCGGACATGCTGGCCGTGGTGAACGAATGCTGTGCGACGAAGATATTCCTGGCCAACCCCAGCATCGATCACAAGCTCTATGCCGAAATCTTCCACCTGAACGACACCGAACTCGATCTGCTTTCGAGTCTAGTGCCCAAACGCGACCTGCTGATCAAACAGCACGCGAGTTCGAAGAAGGCCCGTCTCAACGTCGATTCGCTCTCCTACTGGATGGCGACCAACAACCCGAAAGACAACGTGTTGAAACGCGACTACCTCGCCCGCTACGGTGCGGTCGAGGGTCTCAAAAAGCTGGCCCAGGAGTTTCCGTTCATTTCACAGTCCGCATAACCGGAGAAGCCATGAAACGTTACGAGTTGATTGCTGTTTTGCTTGCCGGGGCATCGGTCCTCGGCTTTGCCGAGAACGCTGCCCGCGTCGTCCACTACCACTCGAACGACATCGTCGCCATACGGGCGAAGATGCGCTACACCACGCTCGTCCAGGTTCCCGCTGGCGAGAAGATCATGGAGGCCGCGACCGGCGACAAAGACTTCTGGATCATCGAGGCGGTCCAGAACTACTGCTTCCTGCACCCGGCCAAGCCGGGGATTCATTCCAACCTGAACCTGATCACCGACAAGGGCAACGTGTATTCGTTCACATTAGACGAGGTGGACAGTGGCGATCCCGACCTGAAAGTGGTGATCGAGCCGAGTGATCCTTCCATGCTCTCGGCCATCCACTCTTCGTCCAAGTTCATTCCAGCCGGTGACGTTGACGTTTTCAGAACGCAGGCTATGGCGGCCCAGCTCGATGCCGGACATCAGCTCTCCCAGTTCAGGAGCGAATATCCGACTAAGTCGCTAAAGTTCGACTACTTCTATCGCGATCAGAAACCGTTTAACGTCGAAGCCATCTATCACGACGCGGACTTTACTTACGTCAAGTCCACGGCCACGGAGAAGTTTGCCGTCTATGAGCTGAAAGATGGCAAACCGAACTCCATCAGCTACGAGCTCCGGGATAGCACCTATGTCATTCCCAAGGTGGTCGATCAGGGCTACCTCCAGATCGGCAAGAAGCGCATGAACTTCGTGCGCAGGGAGCAGTAACCCATGACCGAGCAAACTCAAGCCCCCGAACAGCAACTTGATGGGCCCAAGCTGCGCGATCGGACGGTCAAGCCGGAAGGCACGATCCCCAAGCAGGCGCAGACCTACGTCATCGTTGGCGTCTCCATCGTGATCGTTCTGGCCGTCCTGTTCTCGAACAAACACGCGCAACCGGCGGCCAAGAACCAGCGCAAAGAGCCCACGGTTGTGATTACCGAAGGCAATGACAAGAAGATCAGCGACTTCGGGCAGGAAATGACTAACGAGCAGCGCGCCGCGCAAAAAGCGCAGCTCGAAAAGCAGATGCAGGCCCAGGTGCGAAGCCTCGAATCCGCATCTGTGATGCAGCCAGGCGACCCGCGGCAGTCCATTGGTCCCCAATATGCTGGGTCACCGCAAGGTGCACCACCCACGCCGCCCCCCGATCCCATTGTCCAGCACGAGCGCGAGCTGGCATACAACTCGCGTTTCGCTTCCAACTTCGCGTTCTCTACGGAACGAGTCTCAGCCGAGGTCAAAGGTATTTCACCGCCGCAGCAGGCTGGCGTTGCGCCGGTTTGGCCTCAGGGCATTTCTGGCAATGCCTCCGATCCGTCTCCCACACCCGCGACCGGCAGCCAGCCCGCCGAGAAGCGCCATGCAAGCGTGAACGTGAACTCTGCTGAGGGTCAGCCGTACGTTCTGTTTGAGGGAACTGAGCTTGAGACCGCGCTGGTCAATCGCCTTGATGGCGATTTCTCTGGGCCGGTAAAGGTCATGGTGACAAACCCTGTCTATTCGCATGACCGCCAACATGTCTTGATTCCCGAAGGAACGTTCGCTCTGGGGGAGACCAGCAAAGTACAGGGTTTCGGCCAGCGCCGGTTGGCGGTGGTCTTCCACCGGCTGATTATGCCGGACGGCTTCACCGTGGATCTTGACCAGTTTCACGGCCTGAACCAGATCGGTGAGACCGGCCTCAAAGACCAGGTCAACCATCACTACTTCCAAATCTTCGGCTCGTCCATTGCTCTTGGCATCATCGCCGGAGCCGCGCAGAGCTCGAACAGCAGCGCGGGTCTGTCGCAGACCGGCAGTGAAGCCTACCGCTCCGGAATTGCCGGGAGCGTTTCTCAATCGAGCACTCAGGTTCTGGACCGGTTCCTGAACATTCCACCGACCGTCACTATTCGTGAGGGTCACCGCGTGAAGGTTTACTTCACGCAGGACCTTCTTTTGCCGGCCTACGAGAACCACACGGTTCCGCCAAACATTTGAGGACGAACACGATGAATTTCGCAAAACTCTTACCCCTAATCGCCTGCCTGCTTGTGGGCTGCAATTCTCAGCCCCACCAGCAGAAACCGACTCCGGTTACGGCGCAATCATCACCCGCTGACGCGCAGGCTGTCGAGCTGGAACGTCAGCGTGAGAAGCAGATGCCGTGCTCTGCGGAGTGGTTGAAGACCGCGACGGAGACCCAGAAAAAGGATTGCCTGAAGCAGAGTTCCGTCAATCAGGCCATGAATGCACTGAGCACTCGCCCGTCTTCCAAAAAGAAGACGCCGAGTGCCACCACCGACAAACACTAAAACAGTCCCTTCCCGGACGCCTAAAGGAGAACCACCATGAGAACAGTGAGGTATTGCTTTTTCTTTTTCGCGCTCTGCCTGGCTGTCACACCGTCTTACGCCCAGTGGGCGGTGTTTGACGCCAGCAATCTTGCCGAAGCCGTCAAGGAGTACAAGCAGCTTCAGCAGGCGTACACCACCGCGAACCAGACCAGAGATCAGATCATCCAGTCCTACAACCTCGCACACTACATGTCGCGGATGCCGCAGAACCTTGCCCAGCGGTACAAATCGCAGTTCGCGATGTGGACCAATCTCAACGCACCCAACACCTATGGGAACACCTCGGCTTGGGTCAACGCTTTGAATACCGGACTCTCGCAACAGTCATCGGCCGGATATTCGGCTGCCGTGGTTCAGGTCAATCCCTATCCGCAGTCCGGCTTCGGACAGCTCGACACGAATACTCAGGCGACGATTCAGAACCAATACGCGACTTCCGACCTTGCGCAGGGCATGACGACCGGAGCCCTGACCGCTCTCGGCCAAGTCCGCTCGCACTCCGAGTCCCTCAACCAACAGATCACTAACCTTGAAGCCGACTCATACTCGAACGACCCAACCCAGCAATCGGAGATGGCGGTTCTTGCCAAGGTCAATGCCGCGAACTTGATTCAGTTGCACTCGCAGCAAGACACCAATCAGTTGCTCTCGGCGGGCATTCAGCAGCAGATGGTGGCACAGAAACAGGCCATCGACGCCCAAAACCGCACGATGAACCAGACTATCTACTTTCTGCAGAACTTCACGGGCACGATGCAGAAGATCAATAACGGCGTGAGCCAAAGCATCCAGAGCATCTCTTTCAGCACCAACGGACACTAACCATGCCTGTCAACCCTTTCTCATTTTTGGCCCAGGCCATCAGCGATCTCTTGAACTCGAACCTCGGTTTGTTCGAGTCCATGGGGCTGAGTTTGTTTCGCGGATTGGCCGTGATCCTTTTGGCCTGGTTCGGCATCAAGGCGGCCCTGAGCAGCGCTCAGGGCCACCCTGGATTCAACTTCGCGAAATTTGCCGACCTGCTGCTGCTGATCTCGTTCGGTCTCGCGATGGAGACCTACTACAGCACTCCGATACCCGGATTCGGCTATAGCTTCAGCGACCTCGTCACCAGAGAAGCCCAGTTCCTTTCGAACCAGATCGAAAGCAACCAGGTCGACCAGATCTCGAATGCCATCACGACCGCAGAGGAACAGCTCGGAAGTCCGCCCGGAATCTTTTCCTTCCATGAGGCCCTGACATTCTTCGCCGTCTATATCGCACTGGCAATCGCGCAAGGTGTGGCGTTTGCCGTCATCGCCTACGGTCTGGTGGCTACGGCAGTCTGCGTC
This sequence comes from Acidobacteriaceae bacterium, assembly GCA_003131315.1. GTDB lineage: Bacteria > Acidobacteriota > Terriglobia > Terriglobales > Acidobacteriaceae > Acidiflorens. The sequence continues at coordinate 21,151 of PKUV01000099.1, read as the reverse complement.
TTGATCGGCCCGATCTTCGTCCCCTTCTTCATCGTACCCAAACTCGACTGGCTCTTCTGGGGATGGTTCAAAGCCTTCATAGGTTTTGCCTTTTATCAGGTCGTGGCCGCGGCTTTCTTGTTCATCTTTGCCAAGGTGCTCTTGGGATTATTTGGCGTTATCGGTCCACTGTCGATCTCAAACGCCTACGTGATTCTGCCGGCCCTCGTCGTTACGCTCGCCGTCTGCGTTTACGGGTTGCTCAAGATTCCCGACCTGACGGCTGCCATTCTTAGCGGGCGGACCGGTATTTGGGTGAACCCCTTGGAGTAGTTTTCTATGCGAGAAACGAAAGCCCAGCTCATTTCCGAGACGCGGTTCAACCGATCCGAGGCCGCTCACAAATACTTGGAGCAGTATGGTGATCCGATCGTCACCAATACCTACCTCAAACTGACGATCCTTATTCTTGCCGCCGTCTCCCTCAGCACCCTGACGCTCTTCTATCGAGCACAAGCTGCTCTGAGCAGCATCAGGCCACTCGTCATCCGCATCAACGATGTCGGTCGCGCCGAGGCTGTTGACTATCAAAACTTCGCTTACAAACCACAGGAGGCGGAGAACCGCTACTTCCTCTCCGAGTGGGCGCGGGCCTACTACAGCCGCAATCACTACACGATGCACAAAGACTTCACCAAAGCCCTCTACTTCCTGAACGGCGATTTGCAAAGCGCCATCTTAGAAAAATACAAAAAGGAAAAGGTGATCGAGTCCTTCCTGCTCGATCCCAGCCAGCCCAATATCGACATCGAGGTCAAGACCGTCGCTATCGAGGACCTGCGGCAGGCGCCGTTCAAGGCTCGGGTCGAGTTCTACAAGATCTTCACCAGCCCGCTCGATCACACGGAACAGAAACGTGAGTTCTGGACTGCCAATGTCGTCTACACGTTCCGCGACCAGGTTCGCAACGAGATGCTGCCCATCAATCCGCTGGGGCTGACCATCACCTATTTCCGCGAGGACCAGGCCTTCCGAGAGTAGCCGCCATGATTTATGTCCTTATCTATAGTTCGTCGCTCGCTTTGCAGCGTGGTTCTTCTCCGGCCAAGGTGGTTGCGGTCCGCAGTCCTGCGATTCCGTCGCTCATAGCGTTCCGGCACACGTTACCTCGTCTCTTTCCCGTCTCTCCTCAGGCACCGCGAAGGGAACATCAGGCTGCGCCCGGCGGCACGGCGGTGCTCTGCTTCGGCTTCGCCGCCCTTCGGGTCTTGGTTCCTCCCACTTCGCGGGCACCCTCCAAGAAAGCGCGCCTTGGCACTTGGGAGCAGCCATCCCTCACGTCCGTCCCGGCTGAGTGCCCCGAGTAGATCGGGAGAAAGAAACGGAGGATTCAATCGTATGTACCAGAACAGAATTTCACTCATGGGCTTTACCGGCAAGGACGCGGAAGCGCGAACCACCAAGAACCAGACGGCCTACGCTGTCCTCTCGCTCGCCACCAAGACTTCCTACAAGGACAAGAAGTCTGGCGAGTACGTCTCGCACACCGAGTGGCACCGCATCGTCGTGTGGGGAAAGCTCGGCCAGTTCGCCGTCACGCTGAAGAAGGGCGCGCATCTGCTCATCGAAGGCCAACTGCGCAGCCGCACGTACGCCGACAAAAAGAACAAGGACGTTCAACGCCGCGTGTGGGAAGTGCGGGCTGACTCGATCCTGAAGCTCGACCGCGCCGAACAGGCCCCGCCCGAGGACCAGCTCGATGCCGGGCCGGCCGAGGATGAGGAGCCGTCCTAGCGACGGCTCCCTTTGGGAGAGGCTGCTCCCCGCTGCCAGTGGCCTCTCCACTTTTTGTCGGAACGGTTTGGACGGCGGAGCAGGAGTTCCCGTGCTAGCCAATGCGGTCTTCGTCGCAACCGTGATCTTTTTGGCGTTGGCCTTTGCGCTCATGGGCCAACTGCGCTTCCTCATCCCCTGGCGGGCCCTGCTCTGGCACGAATACTGGCGCGGCATCCTTTTCTACTGCTTCCTGCTGTTCACCAACATTCTCGGCCTCACCATCTGGGTCGAGCGCAAGCTCTGGCTACGCGATACCGGACGAAAACTCAAACACCTCGACCAGGAGATTCACAGCGGGCAGAACGAAATGTCAGCCGAAATTCTTGCCCGCTTCGGTGAGGAATAGATCAAGGGAGGATTTCACTCATGTCTAGAAGCCGTGACGGCAGGTATTACGAAGATTCCGACGACATGGTCGAGCGCATCCGGCGGGCCAGGGAGGCCTTCGAGAAAAAGACCAAAGCCTTCCAAGGACCGGACTGGCCCCACTACGAGAAACGCGTCATCGTCGGCCAAAAGAAAAAGGAAGACATGGACCCTAGCCTGTTTCAGGGCGACTCCGTCGTTGCTTCCGCCAGCACTGAAGCCGTGTCGTCATCTTCATCTTCGCAACCGAACAGCGCCCCTGAAAATGACCCTGCGACAACCGCGGATCAAACATCCTCGTGGTGGACCGCTCACCGAGAAGCTCAGAAAGCGTCGGCAACCGCTGAAACGACCGATCAGTCGGCAACGGCGACCGACCGCATTGACGACAAGGCCGCCTCATGAGACTCGACATCCCACACGACGAGCGGCGATACGTGAGGCAGCAGGAACCGGAAATCGCGCAGCCACCGGCCCCGACTGAAATCGAACCGACCCAGTTACGTGTTCCGGCCTCTCCGCTGACACGCCGTATAGAAAGACTTCAAGAACGCGCCCGCGAAAACCATGCGCACTATGTTGCGCAGCCGCGCCGGGATCGCTCCATCGAACCCGACCACGATCGTGCCGACAAACGCCGCCAAGTAGAACATCGCCCCAGGCGCACGCGCGAGGGTGTGGCGCTCAATATTCGAGGCCTCCGGCTTCGCCCGGAAGAACAAGCCTTGCTCGCCGAGACCGGACGCTTCCGGGTGCTTGCGGTGAAGGATATTGCCCGGACGATCTACGGCGGCGACAAGCAAGCGCTGCAGACCGACCTCCGATACTTGGAAGAGCGGAACTTGGTCAGAGTCGATACCGTGCCCGCGAGAAATGACGGACGCTGGGTTCGCCCGGAACGCATCGAAGTCGTCACACTCACGAAGTACGGCAAGCTACTGGCCCATGAGACCGGCAACTTTCCGCCAGATCAGAGCCTCTACCACGGCCTTGTGAAACCTCGTGAAGCGGAGCATGACACGCAGATTTACCGCGCCTACCTGAAAGAAGCCGAGCGCATCGAACGCGGTGGAGGTAAGAATCTCCGGGTCGAGCTTGATTTTGAACTGAAACACAAAACCCAGAAAGCTCTGTATGCCGCCCGGAAAGCCGAACCGGAACGGGACCTCACTGAGATTAAGCAGGAGGTCGCCGAACGGTTCGACCTGCCATTTATCCGCAACAAGATCGAGATTCCTGATGCTCGAATCCACTATGAGCCAGACCAGGGATCGCAGGCCGCATTCTCCGACATCGAAGTGGTAACCGCCGCCTATCGTCCGCAACATCTCCGCGCCAAACAAGAGGCCGGATTCCGCGCCTACGCCTCTTCTTCGGATCGCGCGGCCATGTCGGCCCGGATCGAAGATGAACATCACACGCTCGACTGGGTACTGGATCTATGACGGTACGTTCCGTGCAATACGATTCGATCGACTCTTTGAGCTACTTGGGGTATTCGGAGCGGGAGGCAACCTTCCTCTATATGGTTGCCCTTCATTCCGGTTACTTCCTTCGCCGCCAGTTCAATTGCGCGGTAAAGCGGCGCCTTGGTTCCGCGGCGGAAAGTTTCTTGGCGAAGGCGAAACGCGCCGGGCACGTTCGCGAAATCCAATGTGGCGCGGGCCGGCTTCTGTATCAACTCCATGCTAAGCAGCTTTATCAGATCGTGGGGCAACGGAATTCGCAAAACCGTCGCGCCAAGAGCTCCCTCGAAATCCACCGCAAGCTCATCATGCTCGACTACGTCCTCAGTCATCTCGGGAAGGAAGAATTTCTCGATTCGGAGGCTGCGCGGCAGAACTTTTTCGCACAGTTCGGCGTAAAAGCAGACGCACTCGCCTCCGCAAAACGGTTTGGCGAGTTGCTGCCTATCTCGGTGCGGCGCACAGATGGGGACCTCACCGTCCGCTTCCCATTCATTGATGAGGGCCAAAAGTCCACTGCCAAGTTTGAACGGTTCCTGTCAACCCACGACAAACTTCTGTGCTCACTCCCGAATTTTGAGGTGGTCTACGTCGCGATTACCCCGGTGCACTTTCAGCAGGTCCGGCACCTGTTCAAGCGGGCATTTCCAGGAATGCCAGCGACAAACCTAAAATTCCCAACGCAGGTTGCCGGTCAACTTCCACTGCCGCGACCGCGAGCCGCGGTTTTCACGGAGCTGATCAAGGAAAACTACCCACTACTCCTAAACTCGGGTCCAGTCCATAGCCCAGTCCAGGGTGCTCGGCGGCAATACATCCAAACACCCTTATTTTCCAGTGAGGTACCAAGTGATGCAGTCTAGGAAAATTCGGCCAAAGGGCGGGAACGACCCCGCCTTTGGCTGCCGCGCGTCGGCGGACGCGCTGGTCGTTCCCGCCCTTTGGCTGTAGAGAGTGGAGCACAGCAGGATCGAAGCCAGATCAGTTAGGTATCCCTGACTGATCGGATTCAGATATGCGCAAGGTCGATAAGGAGGTTTGGATGAGCAAGTTCAAGATCGAAAAAGGTATCAGTCGAGTCACCCGCGTGAAGCTGCAAGCAACAATCGAAGAGTCAATCGCTGCTGACCTCGTGCTGATGGGTGAATGGTCGAACAACGACAAGAACTACATCGTGAACGAACTTCTGCGGTTTGCGCTGTCACAGGACAGCGAGTTCCAGGTTTACAAAGAGTCGGTCGGCACCTCGCGCCCAGAACCAAGATCGTCAGGGACGTCTCCCTCCGTGCAGCCGCGAGCAATATCGGCGGGCAAGGCCGAGCCAAGCACGACAGAGTCTGGCTCTGGTCCTCGGATATAGCGGAGGGAACGTGGTCTCTCGATTGAAAACGCTTTGTAGGATTCTCGTTCGGCATCGGTTCTTGCTTTCGGCAGGGTTGAGCGCAGCAGCGGGCATCATCCTTAAAACGACCGTTCTGATTCCGGTTGCTGATCCGCTGTTTCGCTACGCTGCGTTCCAGCGTCCTAGCATCTATGACGCATTTGTATGGAGCTTCGCCATCTTTCTGTTCACAACACCATTCCTCATGCTCTCCATGTGCTTCTCGCTTCTGTACATCCATTTCTATGAGGAGGAAACTGCCGAGACCCTGGGAACCCTGCCCGAGTATCCTGAGCCGCAGTGTCGCCAGGACCTGTTCCTCATTTTGGGTGAACTGCATCATCAACTCGAAGCTACTCCTGCTGCGCATCCGCAGTGGTTGAGCATCCCAGAGAAGGGACTCTACACGGGCGTTGCCGCTCTGGGAGCCATCGGTTCCGGAAAGACACGGGGCTTGATCCTGCCCGCCATGCACCAACTCTTCGGCTACAAGGCTCATGACCCGGAGAAGAAACTGTCCGGCATCGTTCTTGAGGTGAAAGGCGATCTCTGCCGCCATTTAGCTCGAATCCTCAAGCACTATGGACGCGAGCAGGACTACATCGATGTCAGCCTGAATTCAAACATTCGCTACAACCCGTTGAACAACGACCTCGATCCTTACGCGCAGGCTTTCAATATTGCCTCGATCATCACTTCCATCTGGGGCAAAGGGAAGGAACCGTTCTGGCAGCAGTCCTACACCGACCTCGTGCGCTACGTCATCATTCTTCACCGTGTCCAATCCGGATATGTCACGCTCGTCGACATCTTCCGGACAGTAATCTCTTCTGGGCGTTTGGAAGAACTGCTCTCTGAGACAAGTTGCCAGGTCAGCAACACCGGCTACGTGGTGATTCCGAAGGAAGACTACTTGGTCCACGCCAAGCTGCTTGCTCAGTTTGGATTCACGGTGCATCGCGGTTCAGACCAGTATGTGGCCGAATACTCAGAGGGCCTGGAGAAGTTCTTGCGAAAAGAGACGCCGATCAGTGCGACGGTTTACCTCCCCAAGCCGCACGATGCGCGCAAGTGCATGCAATTCGACAGCGTCAACTACTGGTATTGGGAACACTGGAAGTTCTTTCGCCACGAGGTCAAGACCTCGATCATCCAGGGCATCGCTGTATTCCTTTCGCTCTTTGAGGCCGACCCCGATGTGCGCCGGGTCTTCTGCCCTCCCAAAGAGCTCTACAAAGGACAGCCGGTTGAATCCGATCCGGACGGGCGTGTCCTTCCGCCGTTTGATGAGCTAATCGAAGCAGGCAAGGTCATCGGCCTCGATTTCCCTGTAGCTCTCAACCCGGCGCTGGCCAAGACCATTGCGACGATGATGAAAATCGACTACCAGCGCGCCGTCCAGCTGCGCATACCGAGGATGGAAGCCGAGCCAGATCGGCACTATCGGCCTACGGTCTTTATCTGTGATGAGTTTCAGAACTTTGCCACCGTCGGCGGCGACAATCCCGTGGGTGACGAGCGGTTCTTTTCGATCTCTCGCCAACCGAAATGCATTCCCATTGTTGCCTCGCAGAGCGTGAGTTCCTTGAAGGACGCACTGCCCAACGAGGGTTTCAAGACGTTGATGCAGACCTTTCGCACAAAAATCTTTCTGACCACCGCTGATCCAGACACGGCCCGTTTCGCATCGGAAATTTGCGGCAAGGCCGACAAGACGAAGATCAGCTATAGCGTCTCGGAATCCAGCAACAATGCCCAAGTGGGCTGGCTGAGTGGGCGCACGTCATCCAACAGGGGAAACGTATCGGCCTCCAAGCACTACCAGAAATCTAAGGAGCCGATCTTCGACGAGCGCGCTTTCTTCGAGCTCAAGAACGCTCAGTCCATCGTGGTTGCCTTCGACGGAATCCATCCGCTTCCAGCCACGTACTGCTACCTCAAGCTCGACTTCCTTCCAACACACATGACGTGGTTTGAGCAGGAACGTTTCAATTTCGATCCCAAACTGATTCAGAGGAGCAATCTCAGATGAGCTTCGACTTGATCCTGCCATTCTTCCGTCCGATCGAGCACCTGCTGTTGAGTGACACAGTGAGTGAAATCATGGTCAATCCTGACTCGTCTGTGTGGATCGAGGAGGACGGACAAAAGATCCACCTGCACAAGATTCGCTTCGAGCTGGGTGCGCTTGAGGCCGGCCTGGAGGTGATTGCCAACCGGTTCGGAAAGAAGCTCGATGCGAACAGCCCGATCATGAACTTGCGCCTGCCGGATGGCAGCCGCCTAGCCGCCATCATTCCCCCAGTGGTGAACCCCCGTCCGTTGTTAACGATCCGGAAATTTACTTCTAGGAAGCTCAAGATGGACGATCTGATCACTCAGGAATTTATCACGCCAGGACTGGCAGCGAAACTCCAGGAGGCTGTCCAACGTGGCGACAACGTTCTGATATCTGGTGGAACCGGCACCGGCAAGACCACGCTCGTAAACATCCTCGCCAATTCCATCCCTGACGAGGATCGCATTCTGATCATCGAAGACACGGCGGAGCTTGCGATCCGAAAACCGCACGTCGTCTCGGCTGAGGCTCAGCTCGATACCCACAAGAGCGCGATCACCTTCGATGACCTGCTGAAAGCCATTCTCCGCCATCGGCCGGACCGGATTATCGTTGGTGAGGTGCGCGGTGCCGAAGCGCGCACTCTCCTCGACGCTCTGAATACCGGGCATCGCGGCATGCTCGCCACAATTCATGCGAATAGCGCGAGTGGAGCGCTACGTCGCCTCACAAATCTCGCCCTTCGTGGGTTGCCTAACCAACAGCAGCATCCCGTTGAAGCGGAGATAAAAGCCGGCATCGATGCCGTTGTGCATCTAGGTAGGGAACAAGGCCGACGCTACGTCTGCGAAATCTTGGAATGCTCCGCAGAGCGCGTTTGACCCCACATGCAGCTCGCAGCTTTGCGATTGAGACTTGGGACAAAGAATGTGACTTCTTCTCAGGAGGGGATAATCCGGTGATACTGGACACTGGGGGGGCACTAACAAAAATACGCTTAGCCGCACGTGTGTCGTGTTGAGCTCTGGATAGGAGTCAGTTTTGTATCCGGGGATAGAACTCCGCACCATGCGCTACATCGTCGCTGTCGGCAGTGAGTTGCACTTCACGCGGGCTGCCGAACGTGTGCGTGTTGCCCAGCCCTCCCTCAGCAAGCAGATCCGCAACGTGGAGGAAGAACTCGGAGTGGAATTGTTCAAGCGCACTCGCAAGAAAGTCGAAGTCACGGAACCCGGACGAGTGTTCATCGAAAATGCTCAGCAAGCTCTCCTCTATGCCGATCGTGCCGCTTCGATGGCCCGAGCCGCTGGGGCCGGACAACTCGGCAAGTTGCTGCTTGGCGTCTCTCCTTTAATTGATCTCCAGCTCTTCTTCAGAATAAGAAATGCATTTGAAGAGAGATACCCCGAAGTTCAGTTTCAGTTCGTCACGGGGCTGGCTACCGAACAAGCCGAGTGGGTTATGCGGAGTGAGCTTCATGCGGGATTGATTGAACTTCCGATACGGTGCCGTGGGCTCGCGGTCTTGAATGTATCTCGGGAGCCTCTGCTACTGGCCTTCCAGCGGGATGATAAGCTGGCCGCCGCGAAATCCATCTTGCCGCGACAACTCAAGAGCCGGCGACTGGTCTTGCTTTCGTCAGCAGCCGACCTGGCACACGACAAGATCCTGGCAGGCCTTCAGGCCTGGGGCTACCGTCCGGAGAAGACACTCGATGTCATCAGCTTAGCCCAGGCATTCGATTTCGTGGCCAGCGGTGAGGTGATAGCCGTCGTGCGAGCGAGTGCAGGGCGCTTTGAATCGAAGAGAATCGTTTTTCGGTCTCTGTCGGCCTTGCCGATGCTGGACGTGGGACTCGCCTACCGCAGGGATATCCGCAGCCCGCTGGTTCGGAACCTGTTGCGAATCGTGCACGAGGTCTTCGCGGAGGAACGCGCGCAGATGATGCAAAGCAGCCAGAAGTCCTAGTGGATCTCAGAAAATGGCGTAGTACCTGAAGACAATACTAAAGCCCACGCATGAGCTGGGCCAATGACAGGTCAAACGCGAGAGCAAGGATCTCCACGGAGCGGAGGCAAGGCTCCTTTTTGCCAGTTTCCAGGTTGGAGATGAAGGGTCGGCCCAACCCGGTATGGACCGCCATGTATGTCTGAGTCCAGCCCCGTTCTTTCCGGAGCTTCCGAACACGCTTCCCGAATCGTAGGCAGACATCTTCAGTTGCCACGCCATAAGCATGGCGGTATTCTTTGGGCTACATTTCGCCTATAGGATACAATCAGCTCAAAACACAGATCTACGATCAGCTAGGGGCTGTGTTTGACCGGAATTCTGGAGGCTGCCCGGCGTTCTTGACCGATAATGTAATGGTACTGTCCATAGCCGATTCGCTGTGGGGGCTGCTCTTCTGCCGCTGATCCCTTTTGCCTGCCCGTCGGCCATGGTCCGCTGCCAATGGAGGTAGTGAAGATGGCCACCCGATATCAACATCGGATCGGAGTTCGTGCGGAGATCTGTTTCGATCTAACCTTAGACGCGCGGAATCCTACGCCCGAGCAATTGTGTGATGTGGTCGCCGAGGTTCTACGTCAGGCAGCGGACAGCGACGGGGCCCTCAAGTTGAGCGTGCTGCCCGGCGGGGTCGTTTATCCCGAGTGGAACAGCGTGGACGCCGAACTTGAGCCGAGTCGTATTCTCGACCCATCCGCAATCCGAATGTTCGATTGCATTGAGATCGACAGTATCCAGTGAGTCCTGCTGTCGCCCCCCCGAACCATCCGAAGTGACAATTGTTTGATCTGCCAGATAGGTACCTACTTGTTCTCGGTTTGTGACGCGGGATCCTTCCTGCTGGCTTGATTCCATCGTGACAGAGCAAGGAACACTGGTTTGAGGGCAGTTCCTCGGGCTGTTAGGGTGTACTCAACGGTCGGCGGAATGGTCAGGTATTGAGTGCGTTGAATGATTCCGTCAGCTTCCAGTCCGCGCAGTTCATAGGTGAGCGTTCCACGGTGAACCCCTGCCAAAGACCGACGGAGCTCACCAAACCGCTTGGTTCCACCGAAAAGAAGGCATATGATCCGCACCTTCCATTTTCCGCTGATGACGCCCACCGCCGCCTCCAGATCGGACGACTCGAAAGATACGTCGGGCACTTCTGACTTCATCGTCATTGCCTGCAGTAGAGACTCGCATTCCCTCAGATCGCGGACGGTGGTGGCGTCCTGGTTGTTCGATTTCGGCTAACGAGTGACCTCCGCCGCAGGAATAGGCCGTTAAGGCGGGGCACTATCTGCAGTCTTGCCTCGCCGACGGCCGGTTTGTACCAACTACCAAAGAAATAACGTTTTGTGAAATTCGGTGGTTTTTTCGTACTAAACTACCGTCAGAAGAAGAGTACCCTCACCGCATGAGCCCCGCGCCGAAAGACGATTCGAGCATCAAGGAGCCTTGCAATCTGTCTTTCGACGGACTTCGGTCACTGGTAGATGAAGTCGTGATCGCTCACTTGCAGGCCGGACACGGCGACGCGCTGGGTGTGCTATTTGATCGTTACCATCGTCTAGTGCTCCATGTCGCTTTGAAAATACTGCGCGACGTCGGCGAAGCGGAAGACGTGATGCAAAACGTTTTCATGGAAATCTACAAAGTGGCGGCACAATTCGATCCGGCGCGCGGCACTACTAAGATGTGGATCTTGCGCTACGCCTACCATCGCAGCATGAACCGGAGGAAGCAGCTGCAGGTCCGGCATTTCTATGCCAGCACGGATATTGCCGCGATCGAGGATACCCTGCCGATGGAAGCAATCGACATTTCAGCGTCCTACGAGGCTAGAGAAGTCATTCAGCGGGGTCTTCAAGCTCTCAGTCCGGTCCAGAAGCGTATTTTGCAGTTGGCATATTTCGAGGGCCTCACGATGAAGGAGATCGCTGGCGAAACGGGGGAATCTCTCGGTAATGTCAGGCACCACTACTACCGTGGTCTGGATAAACTGCGCGATCACTTGTCCGAAGCCGATCAAGCAAGCGACCTGAGGGTTGCACGTAAGGAGATGCGCAATGCGAAAGCATGAACATTTCGAAGAACTCAGCGCACTAGCTGCTATCGGCCAACTGTCGGTTGAGGAGCGTGGGGAACTATTGGAACACCTGCGGGGCTGCGACGGGTGCAGACGCACCAGCGACCAGTTTAGCTTCATCCTCGATGAACTCCCGTTACCCGAGCCTTCCGCGAGCGACGGAGACCTCCAGCAGTTGCAGGGCGCGAGCTATCGGCAGAGATTCTTGGAGCGGGCCTCTGCCGAAGGCGTGCGTTTCACGCCGGAAGCGCTTGGTGAGAAGAGGCGGCGAATCGCAATTTCGTTCTTCAGAAGCTGGCGTCCCTATGCCCTTGGTGCTGCCTCGGCTGTTGCAGTCATGATCGTGGCTTCAGCAGTCGTGCTCCCTAAGGTGCTCTCTCGCCTGGCTGCCACGCAGGTTACTAATTCAACGTCCAAATTTGCCACTCCTGCCCATGCGGACACACCAGTGCCTTCAGATTCCGGCAGGAGCGATTCAGGCTCGGCTACGTTAACCGTTGCTCGGCTTCAGCAAGCTAATACGGACCCGGAAAAACGTCTGGATTTCTTGCGGCGGGAGCTTGCCCGAGCACAGAAGAATTACCAGCAACTTCTGCAAGAATCAGAACGATGGAAGGATCAGGCTGCACAGCTTCAAGGCAAGAGCCAACAGGACGAACAGCAGCTCGGTCAGTCCAAGACCCAGGTCGAAAAGCTCAGCAAGGACAACGACCAGCTAGCGGCCGGCTTGGTAGCCCAGCAGTTCCGCATCAAGGAGCTGTCCGAGGAAGTCGAGAATCAGAAGGCGGCCGTAGAACGAGAGCAGCAGTTGACCGCCGCTGCCCGCGATGTCCGCGAGCTTATGGGTGCCCGCAATCTTCATATCATTGATGTTGCGGACCTAGACGGACGGGGCAAATCGAAGAAATCATTTGGCCGAGTCTTCTACACCGAAGGGAAGTCGCTCATCTTTTACGCCTTCGACCTCTCTCAAAAAGGTTCGGCGTCCAAGGTTTCTTTCCAGGCCTGGGGACAGAACCAAGGTTCAGGTAATACGGTCAAGAACCTGGGTATTTTTCATGTTGACGACCAAGTTCAGAAACGGTGGGTCCTCCGTGTCGACAACCCGGAGTTGCTCAAATCGGTCGAATCGGTCTTTGTGACTGTGGAACCTGCTCCCGGAAGGAACAAGCCTTCAGGACAGAAGTTGCTGTACGCCTACCTTGGGACTCAAGCTAACCATCCCTGATCGGAGGTCCCCTGGCCATCCAGCTGGCAAGGACCGAGGCTTCTCGGGGATTTTTTCTTCGGCCGTTCGGGGGGCGCAAGCGACCTCCAGCGTAATGAGTCTCCCAATCTTTTCTCGCCAGTTGGTACAAACCGTATTCCGAGAAGGCATTACTTCGCAGACTGTGAAAATGAACCCACAGATCGGGAGCCTGAGATGACTCTGCGCAGGACTGCCTTCCCCCTATGCTTTCTCGCTCTATGTTTACTTGCCCTTACGTCAACTAGCCTAGGACAAACCGAGACCGCCACTCTCTCGGGTCTGATCACGGATCCACAAGGCAGAGTTGTCCCGGATGTTGCTGTCGACGTCACGAACGTGGACACGAACGTGAGCGTGCATCAAACCACAAACGGTGCGGGCCTGTACGTGGTTGTTGGCCTAAAGCCTGGACGCTACCGCGTCAGTGTCACGAAGGAAGGGTTTCGAAGGATCGATCTGACGGACTTAGTACTGAACGTCCAAGACGTGCTCAGCCGGAACTTTCAGTTGCAGCTCGGCCCAGTGCTGGCGTCGATTACGGTGGTTGCCGACGAAGCGAACGTCAACACGGAATCAGCGACCGTCAGCACCGTGATTGATCGCAACTTCGCCGAGAATCTGCCACTGAACGGCCGCAGCTTCAATACACTGCTGCAGTTGACCCCAGGTGTGGTCATTGCTGCGGCGAATGGTAATAACACGCTCACAGGCTTCAGTGTTGCCGGCCAAAGGACGGAGTCGAACAATTTTCTGGTCGACGGGATGTCAGCTAACTTTGGAGTCCTTCCAACTCCGATCGCCACGAATTCTGGGACTGGGACAGCCCAGGCTTTTAGCGCGCTCGGAGGAACAAGTAGTTTGGTCTCGGTTGAGGCGCTACAAGAGTTTCGAGTCGAAACTTCATCCTTTGCGCCTGAATTCGGGAGGTCCTCGGGGGGACAGGTGATTCTTACCACGCGTGGGGGAACCAACAGCTCTCACGGTGGAGCTTACGAATACTTTCGTAACGACGTTCTCGATGCAAATGACTGGTTTGCTAATCAAGCTGCAAGTCCTCGCCCAGTAGAACGCCACAACGACTTCGGGGGCTATTTGGGTGGGCCAATCTGGAAGGACAAGACCTTTTTCTTCGCATCCTATGAAGGTGCTCGGTTGCGCCTACCTCAAACGAGTGTTGTGTCGGTTCCATCTCTTGCCGCGCGACAGAGCGCTCCAGCAGCGGTTGCGCCAATTCTGAATGCATATCCCCTCCCTAATGGCCCTGTCTCACCTGGAGGCAACACAGCGCAATTCACAGGAGCGTTCTCGAACCAGGCAACGTTAAACGCCGGCAGCATACGCCTCGATCACACTTTCAGTCCGCGCTTCTCCATATTTGGAAGATACAACGAAGCCCCATCTCAATTGGTACAGAGCGTTGGGGGTCTTAGTACGCTTGAATCTACAGAAGTGAACACTCGGACTCTGACAATTGGGATGAACATGAACATCAGCAGCCGACTATCAAACACTCTGCGCGGGAACTATTCTAAGCAACAGGCCAGCTCGGTGTTCAGTCTCGATAATTTCGCGGGTGCTGTTCCTGCCGACCCCAGTCTATTTCTGGGCTCGCTGTCAAGCGCCAGCAATTCCTTCCAGTTCCAGACCGGCGACAGCTCTTACATTGATAATGGACCGTCTGCACGAAATCACACCAAGCAGCTGGATTTTGTTGATGACTTAGCCCTAACAATAGGAAGGCATCAGCTAAAGTTTGGAGGGGGCTACAGAGCTGTCTTCTTGGACCTAGCGCCAGCAAGAAATGAGGCGTTCTACAGTGCTTCAACTGTGCAGGGATTTCTTTCGACCAGTCAAGCCGATCTCTTTATCGCGACACTTGTGCCATCGCGAGTGCTTTCCCAGTCGGTTTCCGTTTATGGGCAGGATACCTGGAAGATATCTGCTAGGGCGACGCTAACGTATGGACTTCGATGGGAGCTGAGTCCTGCACCAACTGCTCTTGGCAACACTACACTCGCTGCCTGGACCAACGTCAACACTCCGGCGAATATCGCCCTGGCTCCTAAAGGGTCACCGATCTGGGATACAACATACGGGAATTTTGCCCCTCGGATTGGTTTTGCCTATCGTCTAACTGACAGCGGCGACCTCGTTCTCCGAGCTGGAGCGGGCATCTTCTATGATCTTGCGGTGGGGGCGGCAGCCGCTGTTGCGGCGTCTTTTCCCAATCTTGCCTCGACTTTCAATCCTGGGGTACCTCTTCCAGTCAGCGACATGACACCTTTTCTACCAGTCATTTCGCTTCAGCCCCCCTATCCAGACGGAATTCAGGCATTTGATCCCAATCTGAAACTTCCTCGTTCCTATCAATGGAACGTAGCCCTGGAAAAGTCCTTCGGTGGCAAGCAAGCCATTTCAGTAACTTATGTGGCGCAAGCCGGACGTGACCTTCTAAGGCAGGCCGCCTTCTCTCAGCCCAATCTTAACTTCTCGGGAGCTTTCTTGTTAACAGGAAACGATGCACGATCGAATTATAACGCTGCACAATTACAGTATCGCAGGCGTCTTTCAAGAGGTTTGCAAGCACTGCTGAATTACACGTGGTCACACTCATTGGACAATGCTTCAAATGACGTTGTGGCCGGTCTTTCCAGCACTGTCATCTCGGCAGCACACGACTACGGTCAGTCCAGCTTCGACGTTCGCCACAGTTTCTCGGCTGCATTCACCTATGCAATTCCCGCTGCTGCAAAGTCAGGTCCCTTGTCTCTCCTGACCAAAGACTGGTTCCTAGACACCATCATCGTGGCGAGAGGCGGATTCCCGTTCAATGGGCTTGTGTACTTGGCCTCCCCAGGCCCCCTCGGCTACGCACTTTCCCGTCCCGACTTGGTCCAGGGGAAGCCGCTATGGATTGCAAATTCGAACGCAGCTGGGGGCAAGAGTCTGAATCCCGACGCTTTTTCAGTGCCATCGCCCCCGAGGCAAGGAACCGAAGGACGAAATGACATCTCTGGATTCGGGCTAACGCAAGCTGACCTGTCGTTCGGCCGGAAGTTCCCGATCACGGAACGGCTGAACCTGCAATTCCGTGCCGATGCATTCAATGTTCTCAATCATCCGAACTTTTCAAATCCAGAAGGTCTCGTGGAATTTGGCCCATTTTTTCTAAAGTCTCTAAGCATGCTCAATCAAGGGTTGGGAGGCCTCAATCCCCTGTTCCAGGAGGGCGGTCCGCGGTCACTTCAACTTTCCCTAAAGCTGACCTTCTAATTGTCCTTCCACGCGGGGCCCTTAGTGCATTTGCGCACAGGACTCGCACGTTCCGCGTCATCAATAGGAGGAGAAGATCGTGATTATCGTGAAGCGAACCCTTTCTCTGATGGTAGGCCTGATCTTCAGCGGGGTTTTCATGACGACGTTGTCACCCGCCGACGGGACCTCTTCGACTCATAGTAAACGCTTGGTCACCGTGCGGGATGCAATCACGGCAACCAAGCTTGGGTTGCCGGATAGCGTTTTGAGTGGCGACATCAGCGATCTTGCCGCCATTTTCTCTCCAGATCGGCAACGCTTCCTGGTGGTTCTGAAGCGAGGGGACCTTGAAAACAACACGAACGACTTTTCCGTGTTTCTGTACGAAACCGCGAGCGCCTTAAAGGCACCAGCGCCAAGAACACTTTTCACAATGTCGTCTTCTTCGAACCACGAAGCGATTCGGGACATCAAATGGCAAGACGACAGCCGGACATTTCATTTCCTGGGGGAAAACCACGGTGGACCTACCGCGCTGTATCGATTCACGATCGCAGACAACCACCTCGAACGCGTGACGCAACACGCCACGCCTGTCGTGGCCTACGACGTGAGTATGGATGGGGGGACAATTCTCTTTGAGGCGGACCCCCCCCTCGCAAAAGGGTGCTCACACCTGTCCACCCCATCGAATGGAACCGTCATAAGCACAGAGAGCCTCCTCGAAATTCTGCAGCCGGGCTGCAGAGAGGAGTTCCAGCCCTCGACGACAGAAGGAGAGGAGTTATTCCTGATCCGAAACCGCGCCGGCGAAAAGAGAATCCCCATGCAAGATGTGTTATATGAGCTAGACGATTGCGTTTCTCTCTCTCCCGATGGCGGGCATGGGTTAGTTGAAGTGGCGGTTCGCGATGTTCCCACAGAATGGTCGGAATACCAGCAGGCATGGCTGCAAGAAGCCATTCAAAGCAGGCGCAAACGAGGCGAAGCGCGGGCCGCCATCGAGCGCCGGATGCTCTTGAACACAGATAGTCTTGAAGTCAGGCCCCTGCTGAATACTCCGCTGGATGTGAGGCATCACCGGCTTTTTTGGCTCCCAGATGGAAAATCCGTCGTGCTCTCGGGCGCCTACTTACCTTTGACAGGAGTCTCCGACGCTGAGGAAAGGCGAAGTCGAAGCGCCCGCTCTTATGTTGTGCAAATAACCATCCCCGAAGGATACCTTCAGAAGATTACAGCAGGTGACGTTTGGATCAAAGGATGGGATGGAAAGTCACGTAAGCTCACCCTGGCGCGATTTGGGTTAGGCCTGACCCAGGAAATCATGACATATCAGAAACAGAGCGATGAGTGGACGGAACTGTCGGCTTGGTCAGAGCAGGCGATTCCTGAAGATAGAATTCGCGTCGTATTGAAAGAAGACGCAAATACTCCTCCCAGAATTGTTGTCGACGATCCCAGGACAGGGCACGACGCTGTTCTCTTTGACCTGAATCCGTGGCTTGCAGATGTTGCCTTGGGAAAAGTGGAAGTGATCACGTGGAAAGCCAAGGACGGCCACGAAGTCATGGGAGGACTCTTCTACCCGCCGGATTACACACCGGGACGAAGATACCCTCTCGTGATTCAGACTCACGGCTTCCTCGACCACAAGTTCTATCTGGATGGGCCATGGAGTAGCGGCTTTGCGGCTCAACCGCTTGCGTCGCGGGGAATCTTGGTGCTTCAGGTGGGTTACCCTACGAGCGTATCCGAAAATCGGTATGTCAACACGCCCCAGGAAGCGCCGGAGGCAATGGCGACTTACGAGGGCGCGATCGACTATCTGAATCGCCGAGCCCTCATCGATACAGAGCGCGTCGGCATCCTGGGCTTCAGCAGAACGGTCTTCACCGTCGGCTACACCTTGACGCACTCAAAGTACCAGTTCGTGGCAGCCACACTCGTCGACGGCTTCACAGGTGGATACATGGGCTTCTTGTCCTTTCCCGGCGATTGGAATACTCCTGCTCTGAACGGAGGACTACCCTTCGGCCGCGGTTTGCAATCATGGTTGGAGAGGGCCCCGGAGTTCAACATAGATAAGGTGACAACTCCGATCCGGCTAGAGGCCTATTCCGCGGCCTCGGTCGTCGGTCTGTGGGAGTGGTTCATGGGACTTTCCGATCAGGGAAGGCCCGTTGATTTTATCTATCTTCCTAACGGCACGCATCTTCTTAGCAAGCCTACTGAGCGACTCGTCTCGCAGCAGGGAAATGTGGACTGGTTTTGCTTTTGGCTAAAGGGCGAGGAGGATCCCGACCCAGCCAAGGCCGAGCAGTACGAACGCTGGCGTGAGTTACGCAAGCTTCAGGAACGGAACGAAAAAAGACCAGTAGACGTGCCCGCCCCAACCTCTCACTAATGGGCAGCCCAACTCAGTCCGACTGTAGCTAACGATTCATGTGATTGCGAGAATCTCATCTGCCATTGTGCCCCACTCCCTGTTCGACAAATACTCCGCGTACCTCCACGCGAGCGCAATACCGATCTATGAAATAGCCGAAGGCCTAGTCTCAGTCTCGGTCTTCCAGCGGCCAGTTGTAGGATACGTCGAGCTGTTGACATTCACAGTGTGGCAGTCGGAGGCGGCGTTGACTAG
Organism: Acidobacteriaceae bacterium; assembly: GCA_003131315.1. Lineage (GTDB taxonomy): Bacteria > Acidobacteriota > Terriglobia > Terriglobales > Acidobacteriaceae > Acidiflorens. The sequence goes on along the minus strand of PKUV01000099.1, from coordinate 2,841 downwards.
ATTCCTTGAGGATAGGCCGGCGACAAACAACGAAAGAAACGACTATGGCGTCATTCACACGGAACCTCATGTTTATGAACTGGTGGCATCGCGCCAAGGCGCGCGGCAGATTGCAGAGGATTTACAAGCAGAATGAGACTGCCGAAAGCGAAAACGAAGTTCCATTGCCGCCACGAAGACAGGGAGCACTCTTCGACCGTGAACCCTGCGAAAAGACGCAATTGCGAACTTGCGTAGCGGCCAGGTAGGAACCCTCGTTGTCGGTCGGCTCACATGGCTTACCAAGATCCGGTGTCTATCACAAAGAGTCGAGAAAGTCTTGGACTTGCCAGGAAGTCCTTCATAGGCTCGATATGAAGTGAAATCCTCAGTGCCTTCTCGCATCGCCCCGCCGAACTACTACTCGTCCCCCGAGCGTTTCGTGGGGGCGATTGAGGCGGCCCGCTTTCTCGGTGTACACCCCAAGACTCTCCAGAAATACTCTCGCTCTGGCCTAGTACCCGCGCACCCGTTCGGTGAAGGCACTCGCAAGCTTTGGCGCTATCTCCTATCGGAACTAGAAATTTGGCTCCGAGCCCGTTCAACCTCATCGTCTAGCGACCGTCCGAGCGCCATTGGCCTCGCCACAGTCAAGCACACTGTCGACTTTTCAAACCGCTTACGATAGGCTCCGGGTTAGCCACCGGTGCCGCCGAACAGGAGATTTTGTATGTTTAGGCGGACCCGATATCAACAAGGAAGTTTGCAGCGCGTTGGACGGAAGCGGGGGCCCGATTGCTGGGTCTTCCGCTGGTATGAGCTCAATGGCCCAGGACGGAGAAAGTATCGCAAAGCTGTTGTTGGGACGGTCGAGCAGTATCCGACCGAGTCCAGTGCACAGACCGCGGTCGCTGCGCTCCGTTTGACCATCAACCAGGAGGCTCCGAGATCAAGATGGCAGCCAATTCTGATCCGGGACCTCATCAACCACTACAAGGAAGCTGAACTACGGCTGGACGTACCTGAGGGCGACCCAGATGAACACGAAAAGGCATATTCAACCAAGAAGACCTACCGAATCTTTCTGGATCGGTGGATCAGGCCTCGCTGGGGATCGCTTTCGATTCGGGAAGTCCGAACCATTGCTGTAGAGGAGTGGCTTCGCCGCCTGACTCTTCCAAACGGGAAGCGCATGGCGAACGGAACCAAGGCCAAAACTCGAAACATTATGCACGCTCTATTCAACCATGCGATTCGATACGAGTGGCTAGCACAGAACTCGAATCCCATTTCGCATGTTCGACAGAGCGCCAAACGGGAACGTATACCCGATGTGCTCGATGTGGCGGAATTCCAAGCCCTGCTATCCCAACTCGCATTACGGGAGCGATCGCTAGTGGTCTTGGATGCCGTTACAGGCCTGCGACGGAGTGAACTGTTGGGGCTAAAGTGGTCCGACGTGGATTTCGAGCGACTTGAGATTCGTGTCGTCCGAGCCATCGTCCACCAGGTCGTTGGACGCTGCAAAACGGAAGCTTCCAAACGACCGCTTCCTCTCGATCCGACCGTCGCTGAAGAACTCCGGTTGTGGAAACAATCGACACCCTACAATCAACCCGACGATTGGGTCTTCGCCAGCAATCGGATGAACGGCAAACAGCCGCTCTCACCCGATAGCCTCCTTTCCCGCCAAATCCATCCCGCAGCGAAGCGCGTCGGGATTACTAAACGGGTCGGGTGGCATACCTTCCGGCACACGTACGCGACGCTCCTGAAGGCAAACGGCGAAGACATAAAAGTAGTCCAGGAACTGCTTCGCCATGCCAATAGCCGGATCACGCTCGACATCTACACCCAGGCGCTCACGCCCGCCAAGCGCGAGGCGCAGAGCAGGATCGCAAACTTGATTCTTCCGAAGAAAGTTGTGGTGGGAGAATCCTTAACGAACCCTTTCAAACCCTCATTGTCCGAGGCAGGGAGTGCTAACTGATAGAAAGATATGGTAGGCACGAGGAGACTCGAACTCCTGACCTCTACCGTGTCAAGGTAGCGCTCTAACCAACTGAGCTACGCGCCTACGGTGAGCCGTTTCAACAGTTTACCAAACTTTTGCTGACGGCCGAAGACGGATCACACCTGTAAAACGTCACCTGTAAAACTCAGTTTACCGCGTTCTAACCGTTTCGCAAAATCGCGCTGAGCTATGCGAGATGACATTTCTCCCATCTTCGGCGGCTTCCCCCGGCGTCCTCTCTCCGTGGAACCCCATATGCATTGGTTACGGGTCCCACCGACCACGAACGTGCCTCTCTCGGCATCTGAGCGGCAGAGCGGGTGATTTGAGGGGGCAAGCCCTGACAAAGACGTCCGGATAGCTAGCAAAGAGCCATTTCGGTTTAGGAAGTGGACCACCAACCATGCTGCATCTGGATGGAAGCCGGCCGGAGGATCGAAATTCGCCTTGTTCGCGACCTTGTACCATTCGCGCTCCAGATACTACTTGTGAATTTGCGGCAGGTCAGCGAGTACCGCGTCAGCGTAGGCCTTGATGGTGAGCACTTCGTTGCGAGTTGTGACGACGTGAGTCGAGACGGAGCCACGTGTATAAACCGAACGCGCGAGGGAGCCGACGCTATCCTCAACGGCGCCCACGGCATCGACTGGTGTTTTTCGCGCGGTCTCGCCAACGCCGCGAGCTTTCAGGATGAAGATCGCCTTTTGCTTCATCGTCGGTAGTGACATCAAGACAGAACTGCTCCAAATAGGTTCAGTCAGGACCTTTTAGTGTCTCTACGAATCGTTTACTTCCGCTTCGTGCTGTACCTTGTGACCAATGTTTCTTCGGCTCTGAACGAGAATCTG
>PKUV01000105.1 GCA_003131315.1 Acidobacteriaceae bacterium | reverse complement strand
TCGGACGCCCCTCCGGGGCTGGATTCTCGGAAATTCTGTCTCAACGGCGCGGCTGAAGCCGCGCCCCTTCAAAACACCCCCCTTCAAACAAACCCTTCGAAACAACGAAACAATGTCAAAATCCCACGCGGTGGGCGGACGTGGAATCCCACAATTCAAAAGACGAAGGGTGGGGCGCGCGGCAATTGGGAATCAGAGTCAGAGGCAGCGGACAGGAGTGTCCGCTCCACACAACCCTCGGCTGCGCTGTAGTCGACCTCGGCGGCTAAAGCCGGCAATGAAAACGATCTCCTTATCGCAGCGGTAAACCGCTGCGCCACCCAAAATCCAATGCGTTCTCACTTACATGCTGGGGCGCTGCGCCACCCAAAGTCAACAGCCGCGGGCGAGGGCGCCCGCGCCACACGAAATCGAGTTATTGCTATGGGGCCGACGGCGCGGTTCAAAGCGGCGTCCCTTCAAAACAACGTCGAAGATCCCAAGCGGCGGGCGGACTTGGAATCCCACCTTCAAAAAACTAACGGTGGAGCACCTCGCCGGTTGATGATGAGGAGGAGGGGCAAAGGCAGCGGACAGGAGTGTCCGCTCCACACAACCTAGGCCGCGTGGCCGCGCCAGTCGGCTATTTCCTTTAGACCTTCTCCGCGGGCGTGCTCGAAAAGTCTGACTTTGTGGCGGGTATGTTCAAATTCGTGGATGTCAGCCCAGACCTCCGCCTGCCACGATCTTTCGTGGGTCTCGGTCTCGCCGCAACTGGCACAGCGGGTGTGAAAGGTGACGCCTGGCTTCGTGGAAGTCTGCACGTCCTGCAATTCGAGGAAGATGCAGCGCACTTCTTGGATCTCTTCGTCGGGGCTCAGAATGTGCTCGTAGCGCAGCAGGTATCCAAAGCCGAGTTTGCGGGCTTCGACTTCGGCTTCTTCCCGGGTGTGGAACGGCCCATATTCGGCCCGCAGCTGCTCGGTCGAGTCGCAGGCCATCCAGAAAACGTCCTTGTAAGCCATTCCTACCTCAGTCTCGGTCTGAACTGATGAAGCGCTGAACTGGTGAAGCGGATCGAACGGGTCCACCACCAGCGGAGCAATTTGATGACCGGGATTGGGGGCGGCGGCAAGCCTTTTCAGGCAGCGGCTCAGGAGCGAAGCTGGCAAGCTATAGCTATGAAAACATGTAATTTAGGCGGGCAGATCCACAAAACCAACAGCGTGCGGAACTGGCGGGATGCGGCAAGCGGTGTGAAATCTGTTTCCTTCGCCAGACATCATGCGGAGACAATTCCACCTCCGGACGGCCGCAATCTGGTGACGCGGGGATTGGTGAACGCGCAGGAGCGGTGTCCGAGTATTCCCGGCACTGACGTGCCGGGCTTTCCTGTGTCGCCGCTTCGCGGCTGGAGAGCGAACGGGGAGACCGGGAAATTCCGCGTGACTATGTGATGAAGATCCGGGTGAGACCTCGGGCGGCTTGATCGGCGCCAGCACCCGCCCCTTGCAAAGAACGCAAGGAGCGGGCCACCCTCACCTGGACCCGGCGTTTCTAGCGAGTGCCGCCAGAGGCTGCGGCGGCAGCCGACTTTGTCGCCGCGTCGGCGAAGGCTACGCCTTCTTTTGCCGCCGGCGCGCTCCAGCCTGCCGCCGGTGACAACAGCCCATTCCCCAGCTGCACATGCCAGTTCGCTCCGCCGTGGCTGGCGACATAGAGCGCGAGTTCGAGCCGGGTCCACACTCCCAGCTTGTCGAAGGCGGTGCGCAGGTAGTTCTTCACTACCTGCTCGCTGGTTCTTAGCACCCCAGCAATGTCCTTGTTAGTAAGACCCTGCCAGACCAGGGTCGCGACTTGAATTTCCTTGGCGGTTAGCCGATCACGCGGTTGCATGGTTGCACCTGCTCCTTGATGAACATGGCGGTGGCGAGTTTCACTCGCTTCCGGCCTTCTTTGATGCCTGCGCGCAGAAACAGCGTGCGCAGGTGCTGTTTCACCGTCCGCGGGCTGATGTTCAAGTGGCTCGCGATTTCTTTGTTGCTGCATCCCTGCACCAGCAGACGCAGCACTTGCTGGTCACGGGGCGTTATTTTGATCTCATTAAGGTTAATCATTGGCTTTTCGTCGGCTCCTTCAGTTCAGTCTTGGGGTCGCGACCCGCCATAAACAGAAGCAACCCGTTCGCCAAACCTTCGCTGCCTAACTACGCCGTTTAAAACCATACAGTTACACTTCAAGCTTCCACTTTTCTTCGCCCTCTATTAGACCGTTTTCATGAATCGCTTCCACATTGGCATCCCCAAACGGGAATCCCTCCCAAAAAACCCTTCGCTTTCTTCGCTTCACACTGCCCAGACTTGCACTACAATGGCATCAGTCTGGACTATTTTTCTCCCCCCCGATGCCATGCCCTCGAATCGGCCCAACCTGACACTGGACGAGCAATCCTTTCAGGGCTTGCTGTCAGCTGCCTTCACCATTCAGGAGCATAACGACCAGCGGAAACTCGCTCGACAAGCACAGGCGGAACCCGAAGTCCACCCCGAACCCGAAGCCAATCGCGTTTGCCGGCATTGTGGCGCTCCGATGCCAGCAGGCGTATCGCGGTGCGAGCGCTGCGGCCTGGACGAGTTTCGTCCGGGAGAACGGATGCAGCACAATTGGGCCTCGATGTGGCTGATGAGCCAGGAGCAGGGCTTGTGGCCCGAGCGTTCTCTCGAGATTCGCGAAGGTGCACGAAAGGACGTCCCGCCGCTTGACCCCGAGCGCAGGCCGCGCGCGCAGGCCGCGCGCAATTTTGCCGGCTCCGGCTTTCCCGCTTTGCCGGTTGCAAGGGAAGTTACAAAGGAAACGATCGCGCAGGAAAACACCGACACCATCCACGGTCGAGCACGCGGCAAAGCAGTACTCGGCAAGTCAACAGCGGAAAGCAACTGGACCACCGAAGTAAACGAGAACGAAGCAAAGGAAAACTTCGCACCAGAAGACTCCGATCTAACTGTCCAGCCATTCCAGTTATCCACCAGCGACGATTCTTTCCCGACCGATGCAAGGACCGAAGCAAGCACCGACACAACCACCGATGCCAGCGCCGCCGGCACGAGCTCCATGATTCAGCGCTTTGCGGACTGGCGTGTGAAGCTGCGCTTTCAGCGCGCCGACCTCTATCTGGGGACGGCCATCTTCGTAGCCGCGCTGGCCCTGTTGTGGCCGACGGCGGGCGCGCCGGGACGGGCAGCGCTCGGCCCGTGGGAAAGGGCGCTCGTAACGCTCGGAATCGCCGAGGCTCCCGCACCCATGGTCCATCTTCAAGGAGACCCCGGCATCCAGGTCTGGGTCGATCCGCACACCGCTCTCTACTACTGTCCCGGCGAAGAGCAGTACGGAAAGACCGCCAACGGCCGCTTCAGCCCCCAGCGCGAAGCGCAGATGGATCGCTTCGAACCCGCCGGTCGCAGCGCCTGCGAATAACTCGTGTGGGGCGGACACTCTTGTCCGCCAAATGCGTGCAGCACAATCGGCCCGGCGGTCTAACTTGAGGAAGATCCGACCTCCGGCCGCGTAAAGCGGAGTCGAACGGTGTCGGCGGTTCGGCAGGCCACTTCTCGAAAAGCGCGAGAAGTGGCGCACCCCCAGTTATTTCGGTC
>PKUV01000177.1 GCA_003131315.1 Acidobacteriaceae bacterium | reverse complement strand
AATTCAAAGTAGCCCACTACCCGAAATGCGCCGCCCACCGGCAAACATGTGCAAAACGGTGCACACGACGAAGCCAAGGCTCTGGAAAACCGTGGAACTTTCAAAGTCCCGGGGCATAATTGCCTCTGAAAACGGCTCTTTGAATTAATTGTGAAAATCGATCGGTTGGAGAACAGTTTGCCACTGTTCAAGGCGAAAGGAGTCTTACCCCGTGCGAAAGTTCGTCCCTGTTGTTCTGCTGGTCCTGATGCTGGCTACGAATTCTTTTGCAGCACCTGCCGTCGTACGATCCTCTGTCATTCCGGAACCCGGTCTTCTCGCGCTACTCGGAGGCGGCCTGGTTGGCTTAGCCACCTTGATTCGGCGTCACCTGAGCGACTAATTCCTTTTTGCCGAGAGCCCCCTCGGCACCCCTTCTCCATCTTCGCGCCCCTGTCGGCGTCCGTCACTCCCCCGAAAGCTTTCCGTTCGCAACCACATCCAGAAAATATTGGTGAATGCGCCGGTCGTCGCTCAATTCAGGATGGAACGTCGCCGCCAGCGTCTTGCCCTTCCGCACCAGCACCGGATCTTTGCCTTCCGTCGCGATCACTTCCACGCCCTCGCCTACGCGTTCGATCTTCGGAGCGCGGATGAACACCATTTCGATGGGCTCGTTAAGAAATCGGCCTTCGCGAATCGAGCTGTCAATCTGCCGCCCGTAAGCATTCCGCCGTACGGTGATGTCGAGCGCGCCCAAGCCGGCCTGCTTCGGATTCTCTACTTCCGTGGCCAGCAGGATGCATCCCGCGCACGTGCCAAAGGTCGGCTTCGCGCGCACGAAATCCTTCAGCTTCGCGAGTCCGTCTTTACCGAGCAGTTTGAGGAATGTCCCCGACTCGCCCCCGGGAATCACCAGGCCGTCGATCTCAGTCAGTCGCTCCGGCTTCTTAACCAGAACTACTTCGGCGCCGAGTTCTTCCAGGCGGCGGCGATGCGCGTCGAAATCTCCCTGGAGTGCCAGGACACCGATTTTCATGGTTGTTGTCGGTCGTTCGTCGTTGGTCGTTGGCCAAAAACGATGTGAGCTGATTTTATACGACGGCTCGTGGCGATTCTTGGTCGGCCACGCGCCTACTGCTCGTTCTCAAATATTGACTCAATGTCACGCGAGCCGTGGAGCACGCGAACGACTTCGATCCCACGAGAAAGTGGCAGGTAGAACACCACGTAGCGGCCGACGGTGAGACTTCGGATGTCTGAAGTTAGCTCGGGCCGACGTCGCCCCACACCGGGCCGGCGAGACAGAGCTTGGAACTTGCTATCTACGAGATCGACAAAGGCGTCTGCTCGACCGGGACTGTCGGCGGCGATGTAGGCCCAGATCTCCGCGAGATCGGCCAGGGCGCGCGGGCGCACGACCACGGTGGACATCTACTTAGCTGAGGGGCGCCGGGCGCTGAGGCGCTTGCGGCCTTCGCGTTTCGTTTCCGCCACGCTCCAGGGCCGAGCGGGACCGCTGTTCAAGCCGTCACGGATGTCGCGGCGCAACTGCTCTACTTTGAGCGACCGCAACTCGTCCTGGGCTTCCATGATGCGCAGCGCCTCGCGGACGACCTCGCTGGCCGAATTGTACCGTCCGGAGGACACCTTGCGGCGAACCAATTCCTCCAATTGCGGAGTCAGGTTGACGTTGAGTGGCATAGCGTTTTCCGATGAATTCCAATGCCAGAATAGTGCGATTGGCAAGGATTGTCAATGATTGACAGTATAGGATCGATGCAGCGCGGATGCCCCGCTCTTGTCGCGTTTTCTGCGACAGGGCGGGGACTTTGACTTTCCCAATTGTGGAAGAATGATGAAGAATTTTAGCGGCCCGCGGTCTTCGCGGTCCACGCTCTGGGGTTACGATGCTGACATGCCGTGGGGCCTCAAGCGCTTTCAGGAAGCACGCTGCCTGCACTTTGTGACGTTTAGTTGCTATCGGCGCGCTCCGCTTCTTGGCACGGCGCGCGCCCGCGACATCTTCGAGCAAACTTTCGAGCAGACGCGGCAATGGTATGGATTTTACGTCTCTGGTTACGTGGTCATGCCCGAACACGTTCATTTGCTGATGAGCGAACCGGAATGGGCAAAGCTCTCCGTGGCGCTGCAAATGCTCAAGCAGAATGTAGCGCGGCGCTTGCGCTCGCCGGAAGGCGGTCTGCTGTGGCAGCCGCGATATTACGACTTCAATGTTTGGAGCGAGGCCAAGCGGATCGAGAAGTTGCGTTACCTGCACCGAAATCCGGTGAAGCGCGGTCTGGTGCGGAGTCCGGAGGATTGGGCGTGGAGCAGTTTTCGTCATTATCTTTCTGGAATTGAAGGAGTGGTGGAAATTGAGTCGCAGTGGACGGCGCGGAAGAGAGAACAGATGGGAGTCGTGGTGGGGATAGGAAGTCAAAATCCCCGCCCTGTGTCTGCGAAGAACGCAGACACAAGGACGGGGCACCCTCGGGAGTTGAGATGAGGGAAAGGGTGGGCCAGCCCCCACCCTCGGGAGTTGAGATGAGGGAAAGGGTGGGCCAGCCCCCGAGGAAAATGACATCGAGAAGGGATATATCTCAGGCGCGCTTGATTTCTCCGCGGAGGTGCTGACGAAAACCACCTCAGACTTTCAGGATTCCTTCGTAGGCCTAGTCAAGTTCGTCCCACGAGCTTTCGATTGGAGGCGCTTGCAGAGGCAACAACCCTAGCTCACCATCCTCTAGTCTGCAGCAGATGCGCCTCATCCAGCGTAGACACGGCCAGACCTTTCATGGCACCCGCCAGATCCTCGCTGACTTCAAGTAATACTTTAGGATCCTTGAAGTGCGTCGCCGCCTGCACAATCGCCTTCGCGCGCTTCTCGGCTTCCGCGGGGTCGGCGAATTCGGTCGAGTTCTTCATGAAGATGCCCGAGCCGACGAATACCGCCTCTGCTCCCAGTTGCATCACCAGCGACGCATCCGCCGGGGTCGCGATTCCTCCGGCGGAGAAATTGGGCACCGGCAGCTTGCCGTCACGCGCCACCATCTTCACCAGTTCGTAGGGCGCCTGGTGTTCCTTGGCTTTCGCGTAGAGTTCTTCTTCCCCGAGCACCGTAAGAATCTTCATCTCCTGCACAATCTGCCGAATGTGCCGGACGGCGTGCACCACGTCTCCGGTGCCAGCCTCACCCTTGGTGCGAATCAGGGCCGCACCTTCGGCGATGCGCCGCAACGCCTCGCCCAGGTTGCGGGCGCCGCAGACGAACGGAACCGTGAACGCCTGCTTATCCACGTGATGCGCTTCGTCGGCGGGCGTAAGCACTTCGGACTCGTCAATGTAATCGACGCCCAGTTCCTGCAATATCTGCGCTTCGGCGAAATGGCCGATGCGGCACTTCGCCATGACGGGAATATCCACCACCGCCATGATCTCGCGAATCACCTTGGGCGAGGCCATGCGCGCCACCCCGCCTTCGGCGCGGATCTGTGCCGGGACGCGCTCCAGCGCCATCACCGCGACCGCTCCGGCTCGCTGTGCAATCTCCGCTTGTTTCGCGGTGGTAACGTCCATGATCACGCCGCCCTTGAGCATTTCGGCAAGCCCGGTCTTCAGGCGGAGGCTGGTGCTGTTGTGTCCGTTGTTCTGCGACATGGGTCTACTCTTTTCTAAATCGTGAAGGATGAAATCGTTGGCGCGCCGTAGCACGCCCGAACTGGAAGCATGCGCTGGAAGCTCTGCGCTCCCCGCTCCTGCCTTCATTTTACAGCCCGTTTGCGATTCGCGGTACCCCTATCGCAAACCTAGCGGTCCACAAACCGGGCGAACATGCGGTGCGGATCGATCGCGATGAACAGGCCTTGACTGCGCGCCAGCACTTCCCCTTTTTCGTTCAGGATCTCGGCCATATTGATATGCTTCCGGCCCGTCACCTTGACCTCGCGAGATTCCACGCGCAGCGGCTGTCTCAGCGGCACCGGCTTCAGGTAGTTCACGGTAATCTCGGAAGTCAGCGCCACCACCTGACGCAGTTTGTTCACCTTGCCCATTGCTTCGTCGAGAATCGTCGCAATGATGCCGCCGTGGGAGTGTCCCGGAGGCCCGGTGTAGCGCTTGCCCAGCCGGAACCGGCAGACGAAACAGTCGCGTTCCTCGTCGTAGGTGAAGCGCAGCCGCATGCCGTCAGGGTTATCCTTGCCGCAGGCGAAGCAGTAGTTCTTCTGTAGTTGTACGTATCGCGTGTTGTGTCCAACTTCGGAGCGTCCGGGTTTCCCTTTCTTGCCAGCCATCGAAAGATTCTATCGCGAGCCGGCATTGGAATATCGACGACAAACGGAATCGCTGGTTGAAGAAGGCGTATGGGATGGATGAAATAAACAGCTAGTGGAGAGACGGGCGTCCCGCCCGTCCTTTCGATGCGAGGTGATGAAATCATCTGTACTTGAAGACGACCAAGCTTGCTATCATCTATTTGAGATGGAGTTAAAGGATCAATTTCGCGAAGGTTATGCCGCCGGCAAGGAGGCGTACAGAACGGACGCGGCAAAGAGACCGCTGTGGGACCGGCTGATTTTCTCGGCGGTTCCGATTGGTGGCCTCTTGGCGACCGAAGGATGGCTCGCTCATCACAGCTCACTGAGCTGGGGTTGGCGATTCGCGATTGCGGTAGCGGTGGCTTGTCTCCTTACGGTGCCGTGCTCGCTCGCGCTGGACAAATTGCGCAAATCCTCAGGTCGCTGAATGACTGCTGTTATGTTTTCCCCTGCAGCGGGTCAGGGCGGACACGAGTGTCCGCCCCACACAATCCTCAGTCGTAGTACTCCAGCCCCAGATGCGTAATTAACTCTTCGCCCTTCAGGTAGCGCAAAGTGTTCTTCAGCTTTATAAGCTGGATGAACAGATCGTGCTCTGGATACAGTCCCGGCGCCGTCATCGGCGACTTGAAGTAGAAGCTCAGCCATTCCTGAATCCCCAGGCGGCGCAGCTCCGGCGTGCGCTGCGCCAGGTCTAGGAAGAGCACCAGATCGAGCACGATCGGCGCCGCAAGAATCGAATCTCGGCACAGGAAGTCCACTTTGATCTGCATCGGATACCCGAGCCATCCGAAGATATCGATGTTGTCCCAACCCTCTTTGTTGTCGCCCCGCGGCGGGTAATAGTTGATGCGAACCTTGTGGAAAATATTGCCGTAGAGCTCCGGATACAAAGCGGGCTGCAGAATGTGCTCGAGCGCTCCCAGCTTCGATTCTTCCTTGGTCTTGAAAGAACCGGGATCGTCCAGCACTTCGCCGTCCCGGTTGCCCAGGATGTTGGTTGAATACCATCCGCTCAGCCCGAGCAGCCGCGCCTTGAAAGCGGGGGCCAGCACGGTCTTCAGCAAAGTCTGCCCAGTCTTGTAATCCTTGCCGCAAATGGGAACTTCGCGCTCGCGCGCGAGTTCGAGCATCGCCGGTATGTCAACCGTCAGATTCGGCGCGCCGTTGGCGAAGGGCACACCCTCCATCAGGGAAGCGTAGGCATACACCATCGAGGGCGCGATGTTCTTGTCGTTCTGTAGCATCGCCTTTTCGAGCGACTTCACGCTCTGGTGAATGGCCTTGGGCTTAATGAAACTCTCCGTCGAAGCGCACCAGATGGTGATCAGGCGACTGGCCCTGCTCGACTTCTTGAAGTCGCGGATGTCCTGGCGAAGCTGCTCGGCCAGGTCCAGCTTGTTCTTCCCTTTCTTCACGTTCGGCCCGTCGATCTTCTTGACATAGTTGTGATCGAACACAGCCTTCATCGGAGTGATAGCGCTGAGCCGTCCCTTCACTTTGTCGAGCAGGTCGCGCTCCAGCACCCCAGCATTGCGGGCGGCCGCGTACATGTTGTCTTCGAAAATGTCCCAGCCCGTGAACACCAGATCATTCAGCCCGGCGAGAGGAACGAATTCCTTGATCTTCGGCGAGCGGCCATCGGTGCGCTTCCCCAGACGGATCGTTCCCATCTGCGTGAGCGAGCCGATGGGGTGCGCGATTCCCTTGCGCACCGCTTCGACGCCCGCGACAAAAGTCGTGGCGACTGCGCCCATGCCCGGGATCATCACGCCAAGTTTGCCCTTGGCAGGCTCGATCGCGTGCTCGTGCCCGCCGCCGCTCTGTGCTTTGCTGGAGGACTTCACCTCGACGCTCGCCACCTTGTTCACTGCTGTCTTCACTGCTTTCGTGGGGGACTTTTTCAGCTTCGCCATATTTTGGCTGCTTCCTTGTAGGGACTGTGGGATGTGTGCAAACCAAGTATGTTCTCGTATCCGGTGAACTTTTTGCAAACGCACGAGCCTGAATCCGCAGGAAAACCACTTCAATGGCGTCTATAACGCATTGGGTGGTGTTCGCGTCGAGGTGTTCCTGCCAACGTTTTCGCGAAGACGTGTTCGCGCCGATCCGGGCCGATCAGCCGTATCGATCAAACGACTACCGCAGTCACTGCTCTCCGCAAATTCGACGGACCGCCCCGGGATTCACTTGCCGTCCAGCTCCACGTTCTTGATCGGCACGTCCCAATGTCCATCGAGGATTTCAAACCGCCGCTGCTCTTCCTTCGCATATGTGGCCTGGTCGGGCCAAAGCTGTTTCTTCAGCGCGTCTTCGTCGAACGGCTCATTCGCGACCGTCGAGTTCTTGAACACGATGGTCACGCGATAGTCCCAGCGCCCGTCTTCGGTCGTGTGGTAGCGCGGCTGGTCCATCCAGACCTTGAGCATGCGTCCCATTTCCACCTCCTTCTTGAGCAGAGGGTAGTGGTTCTTCTTAAATAGCTGCAGAAACTCATCTGCGTGTCCCCACTTGGCTTTGTAAAAGTATTCGACCACGAAAGGTTTGCCCGTTTCCGGCGCGGACTGGGCAGGCAGAGAGATCGGAAACAAGATCGGCAACAGAAGAAGGAATCGAAGTTTCATGGTTACAATTTATCTCATAAATCGGCCGTTGGCGCGGTCAGTCACAGTCAAGTCGGCGGTCCGGCTGCCGCGCTCCGTCCAATGCTAGAATTGCTTGTGCCCGCCGCTTCCCTCCGCCTTATTGCCATCGATATTGACGGCACCCTGCTCAACCCGGAATTTCAGATTTCCGAAACTGATCTCGCAACGCTCCAGCGCGCGCACGCCCAAGGCATCGAAGTCATCCTGGTCACCGGACGTCGCCACACCTTTGCCCTGCCAATCGCTCAACAACTGGGGTTTGATCTTTGGTTAATCAGTTCCAATGGCGCCATCACCCGCTCCCTCGGCGGAGAAACTTTCCACCGCGACCTGCTCCCCGAACCGACCTGCCGCGAACTCGTCCGCGTGATGCAAGAATTTCGCGGTCAGACCGTTCTCACTTTTGACAGCAATGATCTTCACAGCGACGGTCCGGGCACCATCGTGATCGAGCGTCTGGACGAACTGGAAGCCAGCATCCAGCGCTGGCTGGAGAAAAACATGCAGTACATCCAGTTCGTGGTTCCGATCGAGAATGCGCTCACCACCGATCCCGTGCAGGCCATGTTCTGTGGCCCGGTCGCGAAGATGCAGCGGGTATTGCAAGTCCTCGGAAGCTGCGGCCTGCCCATCACAGTTTTGCGCACCGAGTACCCGGGCCGCGATCTTTCGATTGTCGATGTGCTGAACGCCGGCTGTTCCAAGGGACACGCGGTCGAGCGCTGGGTCAATTACCGGCGCATTACCCGCGAGCAGGTCATGGCCATTGGTGATAACTATAATGACATTGAAATGCTTGCCTTCGCCGGCCACCCTTTTATCATGGGGAATGCATCCGAAGAGTTGCGCTCCCGCGGCTGGACGCTCACCCGCTCGAACGCCGAAAGCGGCGTAGCCGCCGCCATCGACCACGTGCTAAATGGAAAACCGCTCGAATCGGTTGTCGTTGGCCAGATTGACGGACCAGCGACTGACGGACCAGTGATCGTGAGCAGCCTGTGATGATTCGAGTCAGACGATTAGCGACGAAGGGGCTGCAAGAATTGCGGCGAAACAGATTGCTGAAAAACGCAGGTTTCGTATCAGGGCATCGCTTTAGCGATGCCGTAAGTTCTTCGAAATCAGACGCCCCTTTAGGGACTGGGCATTCCGCAGCAGGGAAAGCCGTCAGCACCGCCGCGCTTTTCTGTGCCATCGCCCTAGCTCTGCTCGCTCGTCCCGCGACAGCCGCCGAACTGGCAATCCTCCGCAACGGTTTCAGCATTCGCCACGAGCATCGCCTGGCGATGGGAACAACGACCCGCCTCTTTCTCTCTGCCGACGATTCCAGCTTCACCGACGTGCCCACCGCCGAGATCACCGGCTACGAAAAAGATCTCACCTTGCCGACACCCGCGGATTCACAAGCCTCGATCCCCGCCCCGTCTGGGCCCGCGAAATCTGGCTCCGCGCCCGCTCTGAATCAAGTCGTGAACTCCGCCAGCGCCGCCTATCATCTCGATCCCGACCTCGTGAACAGCGTCATTCACGCCGAAAGCGGATTCAACTCGCATGCCGTTTCCCCCAAAGGCGCCCGCGGACTCATGCAGTTGATGCCCGGCACGGCCAACCAGCTTGGCGTGAACGATGCCTTCGATCCGCAAGCCAATGTCACGGGCGGAAGCCGCTATCTGCGCGAACTTCTGGAGCGCTACAATTTCGATCTCGTCAAGGCGCTGGCCGCTTACAACGCGGGCCCGCAGCGCGTCGAGCAATATCGGGGAGTGCCCCCATTTCGCGAAACCCGCGCCTACGTCGCCCGCATCGTGCACGAGTACAACACTAAGAAGATCGCCCAGGAAAAAGAAGCGAAACAAAAACAGGTCTCCACCCGAGGACCTAGCAAAGCCCCGAGCCACGCCCACCGCGCTTCCAAACCTGCAGCCACCACCATCGCCGCCGAATCCCCGCGTTGACCCTGCCTCTTCTCTCATTTACCTTCATCCTGGGGGCTTGCTCGTCACAACTGCGCCACTCTGCCTTTCGCACCACATGAAGAACAAAAAATACGTAGCGTTCGCGGTTGTTTTCGTCGTGCTGGCGGTGCTGGTCTACCTCCAATTCCGCACCTGGCGGAACTTTGACTGGGCCCGGTTGTTTCAGTACGGGCTGAATTGGCGCCACATTTTCCACGGGTTAGCGCTCATCTACCTCGCCTATTTCTTGCGGGCGGTTCGATGGAAAATCTTTCTTCGACCCGTGCGCCAGCAAGCATCCATCTTGCGACTAGTCCCACCCACCGTGATTGGATTCACGGCACTCGCCTTGCTCGGTCGCCCTGGTGAATTGATTCGTCCATATCTGATCGCGCGCCGTGAGAACCTGCCTTTCGCCTCGCAAGTGGCGGTCTGGGCCGTGGAGCGAATTTTTGACGTCGGCGGTTTCACCGTCCTCTTGGTGGGGGCCATTTTTCTGCCCTCGAAGCTGCGCGCGTTTACGGACGCCGCCCCGCCGGAAATCAGGCACTGGATCCACTTCACGGGGTACGCTCTGATCGCGCTCGTGCTCGGACTCCTTACCGTAGCTGTGCTGACTTCCTACCGGGGAAACCGAATCGCCCAGTGGGTCGAGGACCGTTTTTCCCATCTTGCCGAGAATCTGGGCCATCGCATCGCTCAAAAAATTCGCGAGTTTACCGTCGGGCTCAATACCATTCACGGCCCATTCGCATTTCTCCAATTGTCAGCCGTGTCGGTGCTGATGTGGTGGGTCATCGCTTTGGCTTACAAAGAAGTGACCCATGCCTACGGCGCACCCATGGCTGCCATGAGCGCCACCAAGGTTCTCCTTCTCATGGGCGCCAGCATGATCGGATCCATGGTCCAGTTGCCCGGTGTCGGCGGCGGCTCCCAATTGGCGACCATCAGCGCGCTCGACCACGTCTTTCATATTGTCCCCAAGGAACTCGCGGTCAGTTGCGGCATCATGCTGTGGCTGGTAACGTTTGTCGCCGTCGTTCCCGTCGGACTGTTGCTCTCCCATCACGAACGCCTGTCCCTGCGCAAGCTTTCCGAAGAGACGGCGCAGGCGGACGAAGTCGCAGCGGTTGAGGAAGCAACGTAGAGGTGGGGCACCCGTTTTGTTTTTGCGTTCCCACTCTCACGAACACAATCCGCATCGCCTGCTACAATCATCTTTATTCCCAAGTGTAACCAAGCGCATGAAATGCCCCTTTTGCGGGTTTGAAAATGACAAAGTCGTGGATTCGCGCGAAAGCAAGGAAGCGGATTCCATCCGCCGCCGCCGCGAATGCCTGAAGTGCGAAAAGCGCTTCACCACCTACGAGCGCATCGACGAAATCCCGTACATGGTGGTGAAGAAAGACGGTCGCCGCGAGCGTTTTGACCGCCAAAAGGTTCTCAACGGCCTCATGCGCGCCTGCGAGAAGCGCCCGGTGCCCATCAGCAAGCTCGAGCAGATCGTCAATGAAGCTGAGACTTTCGTCATCGAGTCCGCCGAGCGCGAGCGCAAGACCAGCGAAATCGGCGAGCTGATCATGAACCGCCTGCGCCGCTACGACAAAGTTGCCTATGTAAGGTTCGCCTCCGTCTATCTCGACTTCAAAGACGTGCAGGAATTCATGGCGGAGTTGAAAGATCTGCTGAAAGCGAAAGACGCACCCGAAGCGAAGGGCAAAAGTCATTGAGGCATTGAATCATTTAGTCATTGAATCATTGAAGGGTTGAATTCAATGCCTCAATG
The DNA here is from genome assembly GCA_003131315.1 of Acidobacteriaceae bacterium. Classification (GTDB taxonomy): domain Bacteria; phylum Acidobacteriota; class Terriglobia; order Terriglobales; family Acidobacteriaceae; genus Acidiflorens. Next base: position 63,936 of record PKUV01000177.1, on the reverse strand, counting down.
ACTAAATGATTCAATGATTCAATCGCACCATGAACTCACTGGACAAGGCGGCGGAGCTGAAGCGGCGCTCGAAGAGCTTTGCGATCCGCATCGTGAACCTCTTTCGTTCTCTGCCTCACTCTCCGGACGCACAAACTCTGGGAAAGCAACTTCTGCGCTCCGGCACGTCGGTCGGCGCGAACTATCGCGCGGTCTGCCGTGCTCATTCCCAGGCTGAGTTCATTGCAAGAATGGGTATCGTGGTCGAAGAAGCAGACGAAACCGTCTTCTGGCTAGAGCTCCTGGGGGAAACAGGAGTAGTTCTTCCGGAGAGAACCCAAGATCTACTGAACGAAGCCAACGAACTAGTAGCAATCTTTGGGGCATCTTTGCGCACGTCCAAGCATGGTGTTAAATGATTCAATGTCTAAATGATTCAATGACTCAATGATTACGCACAAAATAACCCTCATCCCCGGCGACGGCATTGGGCCTGAAGTTATACGGGCCACCGTTCGTATTCTCGAAGCTACCGGCGTCAAATTCGAATGGGAAAGCTTCGCCGCCGGCGCCGAAGCCTTTGAGAAGTACAAGGAATACATTCCCAGGGAACTCAGCGAATCCATCGAGCGCACCCGCGTCGGACTGAAGGGTCCCGTGACCACGCCCATCGGCGGCGGCTTCTCCAGCATCAACGTCGAACTGCGCAGGCGCTTCGAACTCTTCGCCAACTTCCGGCCCATCCGCAACCTCCCGCATATTCCCACCCGCTACCCGGGCGTGGACCTGATCGTCGTCCGCGAAAACACCGAAGGACTTTACTCCGGCATCGAACACGAAGTTGTCCCCGGAGTGGTCGAGAGCCTGAAGATCATCACCGAGAAAGCTTCCACCCGCATCTCGCGTTTCGCCTTCGAGCATGCCCGCAACAACAAGCGCAAGAAAATTCATTCCATCCACAAAGCCAACATCATGAAGTTGTCCGATGGATTATTTCTGCGCTGTTCGCGCACCGTCTCGAAAGAGTATCCCGAGATTACCTACGGTGAGCACATCGTCGACAACACCTGCATGCAACTGGTGATGAACCCCTACCAGTACGACATTCTCCTGCTGGAGAATCTCTACGGAGACATTATTTCCGATCTGTGCGCGGGACTGGTCGGCGGCCTCGGCCTGGTCCCCGGCGCGAATTTCGGCCACGAGTGCGCCATCTTTGAAGCCGTGCACGGTTCCGCACCCGACATTGCCGGAAAAAACATCGCCAATCCCACCGCCGTGTTGCGATCGGCCCTGCTCATGCTGCGCCATCTCGGCGAGCACGACGCCGCCTTGAAGATCCGCAACGCCATCGACGAGGTTTACCGCGACCGCAGCAAACTCACCCGGGACGTAGGCGGCACCGCCGGCACCTCGGAATTCGCCGACGCCATCATCCAGGCAATGGAATCGCAGAGTTCCGCCGGGGCAGGTACTGAACGATTGCTGCAGTAGAGACGCGGCTTGCCGCGTGTAGGGCGGAGTTCCCCGTATTCAAGTTCGTGTATGATGAGCCGATGAAGACCATCATGCCCATCATCAATAATGGTTTTTCGCGCCTTCGCAAAAGGGGCAGCGCCCTCGTCAAGGCGCTCAATCGACTAATCCGGAATTTGCGAAAGCGGGCTGGAGCCGATGCGGAGCAATGGATCGAGGAATTCGAGCGTCTGTCCGGCAGTGGTCACTCGGGCGGATGGCGTTTTGATCGGAACGAAGTCCATCATCGCCGATACTGATCTAATTCGTTGTTGCTGCCAGTTAATTGCGAGGAGTCTAAACAAATGGCCGGACACAAGGAGCGACAGGCGAAGCTCGCAAAATTGGCCGTTCAGACTTGGCCGATTTCCTAGCAACACTAAATTAGATCAGTACCTCATCGCCGGTGAACCGCCGCAGCAACCAGTCGTCTGGTAAACTGATGCGTTTCGGGAAACGTACCGGGCGACGCTGTATCGCTGGTTTTTCATGGGGGCTATCCTGAAGGGCATCGAAATGCCGTACCATCGCGGACTGCACCGCTTCGCCGTCTTCACTGCCTGCGCCACCCTTGTCCTCATCGTCGCCGGAGCGCTCGTCACCAGCAATGACGCCGGCTTGTCCGTCCCCGACTGGCCGACCAGCTTCGGCTCCTTCTACAAAATGCCGCAAATGGTCGGCGGCATTAAATACGAACATGGACATCGCATGGTGGCAGAATTCATAGGACTGCTCACCATCATCCTGGCCGTCTGGACCTGGAGCGTCGAAAAACGCCGCTGGCTGCGCCTTCTGGGCCTGGCAGCGCTCACGACCGTGATCACGCAAGGCATCCTCGGCGGAGTGACTGTCTTATTCTTTCTACCCGCTCCCGTCTCCAGCGCGCACGCCGCCGTCGCGCAGACCTTCTTCTGCATCGCCGTCTCGATCGCCGTCTTCACCGGCCGCCGCTGGGTCGAAGAGCAGCCGCGCACCGAACTCGAACAGCGCCGCCCCGCTCTTTTCACTCTGACCCTGCTCTCGATTTTTGTGCTTTATGTACAACTGATCCTCGGCGCTATGTTTCGCCACCATGGCTTGAGTTGGTGGCCGCACGTCATCAACGCAGCCATCGTAGCCATCGTCCTCTCCTGGACTGCCGTTCGTGCCATCTCCGTCTACCCGCAAGTGGACGCCGTCCGTCGTCCGGCAATCGCCATGCTCGGCCTCATGGTCGCGCAACTCTGCCTCGGCTTTCTCGCCTTCATTACCCGCGTCATGTGGGGAAGAGACGCCGCCCAGCCCGAACTGCCCATGGTGATCTCGACCGTCGTCCACGTCGCCGTCGGAGCGCTGCTTCTCGCCACAACCGTCGTTCTAGCCATCCAGGTCTGGCGCCACGTCCCCGTAGCGTTCGAAGAGCGCGTCCCCGGCCAGGATCAAAAGCCCGTCGCCGCATGAGTGTTTCGTATCAGGGCATCGCTTTAGCGGTGCAATAAGTTCTTCCGCCTGTAGAGACGGGGCTTGCCGCGTCTCTACGGGAAATCAGACGCCCCTTTAGGGGCTGCGCTCCGCCCCCCAGATGATAATCGCCCCGTTCCCGTCGTAGAATACCCTGTGACCCCGAACTCAACTGCCATCGACTTAGCTTCCCCCGCCCAGCCTGCCGAACATGCCGGCCAGCCCATCATTGCCGTTCGCGACCTTGTTCATCGCTACCAGGACCGCACCGCGCTCAACGGCGTCTCCTTCGAAGTTCGCCCCGCCGAACTCTTTGGCCTTCTCGGCCCGAACGGCAGCGGCAAGACCACTCTCTTCCGCATTCTTTCCACCCTCATGGTCCCCACTTCCGGCAGCACCACGATCGCCGGCTTCGACGCCGTTCGCCAGCCCGGATCACTGCGCCGCCACATCGGCGTCGTCTTCCAGGCCCAGAGCGTCGACCCCAAGCTCACCGCCTACGAGAACCTCTGGCATCAGGGACACCTCTACGGCCTGCGCGGCCCCGAACTCAAAACGCGTATCACGGAGATCCTCACCCGCGTCGGATTGGTCGACCGCTCCGCCGATCGCGTAGAGACTTTTTCCGGAGGAATGCAGCGCCGCATCGAGCTCGCCAAAGGCCTGCTCCACCATCCTGAGGTTCTGCTCCTCGACGAGCCCACCACCGGCCTCGATCCCGGCGCTCGGCGCGACCTTTGGCAATACCTCCAGATCCTCCGCGATCAGGAGCGCGTCTCCGTCATCGTCACCACCCACCTAATGGAAGAAGCCGAACGCTGCGACCGCCTCGCCATCCTGAACGAAGGCAACCTGGTAGCGCTCGGCACGCCCGAAGCCCTAACCCGCGAGATCGGCGGCGACGTCATTCTGCTGGAAGCGCGCGACCCACAGACTTTGGCCGACCGCATTCGCACCAAGTTTCAAGTCGATGCCACCGTCATGGACAACCAGGTCCGCATAGAAATTGAAAATGGACATCGCTTCGTCCCCGACGTAGTCGAAGCCTTCCCCGGAGAAATCCAGTCGCTAAGCGTGAGCAAGCCCACCCTGGAAGACGTCTTCATCCACCGCACCGGCCACCGCTTCTGGAGCGAAGATGCCGAACCAGCCCCACAAACCGGCAAGAAGAAAGCCACGAAGAAACGCTCCTGACGCAGAGCGGCGTTCTTCATGCTCTTTCGGCCAAATGGACGAGCGGTGAACGCGAAACCAATGCGAGACTCTCCGTGATGGAGATAGAAATGGAGAAGACAATTGAGAAAAGCGTGTGGTCTTAGCCTGGTCCTGATCGTGATGGCGGCATCCGCGATACGAGTGTGTGGCCAAAACAATCCCCCTCCTTCGGGTACAGCGCCGCTCGTTTTGACGGGAGCCGTCCCCCTGCCGAATGTGAAAGGGCGCATTGATCACTTCGGTTTCGATCCCGCCGGCAATAGGCTTTTTGTTTCCGCGCTCGGGAACAATACGGAGGAGATTATCGGCATCGACGCGCAGACAGTGATTCACACTATTTCTGGAGTGCCGGCCCCGCAAGGCGTGGTCTATTCGCCGGAGACGAATAAGCTATTTGTAGGCAGCGACCAGGGCAAGCTCTATATCTACGATGGATCTACATTCGATTTGATCGCATCCATCGACTTTGGCGACGACGTTGACAACCTTCGCTATGATGCGGCGGAGAAGCGAGTTTACGTCGGTTATGGGGATGAAAAGAGTGGCGCAATCGGGATGGTCGATGCGGCAGCCAATAAGCGGCTCGACCAAGAGTTCAAGTTGGGAGCGCATCCGGAATCTTTCCAGTTGGCAGCGTCAGGTCCAAACATATATGTGAACCTGCCGGACTTGAAGCAGATCGCAGTCGTCAATCGCAGCACGCATTCGATCGCCCGGTGGCCGGTAAGTTTCGAGAGCAACTTTCCAATGGCGCTCGATGAACTCGGCCATAGGCTGTTTGTTGCCACGCGGGCGCCGCCTCAACTGGCTGTGCTTGACACCAACACGGGCCGCTTGGTTGCTGCGCTTCCGACGGTTCAAGATGCGGACGATCTGTATTTCGACTCCGCCCGCAAGCGCGTGTATATCCCCGGCGGAGAAGGATACATCGGCGTGTTCCAGCAGGAGGATGCCGATCATTACAAACTTCTCGCCAAAGTTCCTTCCGCCTTGGGCGCACGCACTGCCGCGTACTCCGGAAAGGGCAGGAAGGGATTTGACCGTTTCTACCTTGCCGTCCCGGCTCGCGCCGACCATGGCGCCGAAGTTTGGATCTATACGGTACAAGACTAGGACGACGAAGTGGGCGCGGTTCGGACGGACCGCAACTCCGAACCCCAACGCTGCTAAACTAAAAACAATGTCAACGCAAAGCGCGACGTTTCCCGCAACCGCTCCAGCATCCGCAGGAATCCTGCTGCCCGCCTTCACGCTCTGGTGGCGCGAAGTCGTACGCTTCTATCGTCAGCGCGCGCGTGTGGTCGGGGTAATTGTTTCTCCAATCCTGTTCTGGATAGTAATCGGATCCGGTTTCGGAACGTCTTTTGGCTCGGGACAGGCGGGTGGCCAGCAGCACTCTCTGAATTATCTTTATCCTGGCATGCTCGTAATGATCGTGCTGTTCACAGCAATCTTCACCATGATGTCGGTGATCGAGGACCGCAATGAAGGGTTCCTGCTTTCCGTGTTAGTGGCGCCCGTGCCGCGCGCGGCCATTGTTCTGGGAAAAGTTTTGGGTGGCACCACGCTCGCCGCCGCTCAGGGACTGGTCTGTCTGGTCTTTGCGCCGCTCGTAGGTGTGCAGATGACGATCGCATCGTTCGCGCTCATCGTGCTTACCGTGTTCCTAGTATCGTTTGCCCTGACCGCGCTCGGTTTTGCCATCGCCTGGCCCATGGATTCGACGCAAGCCTTTCACGCCATCATCAATCTATTCCTGATTCCGATGTGGCTGCTTTCCGGAGCTCTCTTCCCTATCTCTGGAGCGTCGACGTGGATTCGCTGGCTCATGTATGTCAATCCGCTAACATACGGCGTCGAGGCGCTGCGCACGCTGATGTATCCCCAAGCACCCAGCTCGTTCTCGTTCGCATTCTCCCTGACTGCATCTATTTTGACGCTGGTGCTGTTCGCACTGTTCATGTTCGGAGTGGCCTTCGCGCTGGCGAATCGGCGCACAACCAAGCCGGCAGCGTAAAGCAATTTTGTAATTTCGCAATCGGGTAATTTGGTAATTTAAGAACGAAGAGCTCGATTGGCTTTAAATTGCAAATTACAAATTACCAATTACAAATGCCCCTAGACCTTCTCGCCCTAGCCGCGCACCGCGATGATGTAGAACAAACCTGCGGCGGAACTCTGCTCAAGATGGCCGAACGCGGATATCGCACCGGCATCCTCGATCTCACGCAAGGTGAAATGGGGACGCGCGGCACCGCCGAAGACCGCGCGCGCGAAGCGGCGGAGGCGGCGCACATCCTGAAGGTTTCCTGGCGCCACGCGCTCGATATTCCCGACGGCCGCGTCGAAAATACATGGGAGAATCGCTTGCAGGTCGCCCGCGTAATCCGCGAACAGCGTCCGCGGGTGCTGATCCTTCCCTACTGGGAGGGTCGTCATCCCGACCACTACACCGCTTCGGTGCTCGGATATGAAGCCAGCTTTCTGGCGGGATTGGCGAAGCTGGATTTAGCTGTCAGCTCTCAGCTGTCAGCTCTCAGCGATCAGGGCACCGATGCGGCTTCGCCTCATCGTCCTTTCAAAATTATTTACGCTAGCCTGTACCGCGACGTACGCCCAACGTTTGTCGTGGACATCACCGACCAATTCGAAACGCGCTTCGCAGCGCTGATGGCCTACAAGTCTCAGTTCACCGATCAGGAGGCCGGCAGCGGAATCTTCCCCGCGCAAAAAGAGATTCGGGCGCGGGTGGAATCCATGGCCCGCTATTACGGTATGCTCGGCGGCGTCACCTACGCTGAGCCGTTTGTGCAGAAGGAAGTTGGCCTGGTGGATGATGTGCTGGTGATCCCAGTGAAATCGATCTGACCGACAGTGGGCCAACCTCCAGCCGCTACAGGCGCGATTATTTGCGGTACCCCCACCCCCCCTATTTTCTCGATATATTAGAATCATAGAGTTAGCGAAGAATTCCCGCTAAAATATTGGGAAATAAAGACTTATATGCAAAATATTCCGGGATAAGGACTTAGCGGCGAAATACTTCGTTTTGGTCCCGATCGAGAGCGGGTGAAGACTGCTCAGGTTTCATTTAGCTTGTCAAAGAGCGCTGACAATGGCTTCTGTGCGGCATCGAAGTCCGTCTCTGGATACGGGCACACTTCTACCCGGGCCAATCAGATCTTCATCTTCGAGCATGGCGAGTTGGGTGTCTGTGATGGTAGTCACTGGCTGAATGTGATGAAAAATGGGTGGCCGATAAAGAATTCGCCGCATGCAGCTTCCCCGCCTACTTCCTGGGCGAGGCAGGTCTGGTAAGCGTGAATGAGTGGGATGTGCTTAAGATGAAGATCCGACCTCCGGCCCCCTAAAGCGAAGTCAAGCGGAGTCGAACGGTGTCGGCNNCACCCCCAGTTATTTCGGTCAACGTTAAAAGATGAACCCGCGTTATACTTCCCCGTTAAAGTGGCCCACCCGCCGCGGCGACGCAGAGCGGCAATCAAGAAAGCGAATTCGCAGCCACCATCGAGGAGGGACGGACTTCTCTTTCGATCGTGCGCGACAACTTATCCTCTGCAACTTCCAGATCGTAGGCAGTCTGAAGATTCATCCAGAAGCCAGCGCTGGTATTGAAGTACCGAGCCAGGCGCAGGGCCGTGTCCGGAGTGATCCCACGGCGTTCGTGAACAATCTCGGCGATCCGTGTGACCGGCACTCGCAGATCGAGCGCCAGACGATTCATGCTGAGCTGAAGTGGCTCCATGAACTCGGCACGCAGAATCTCGCCGGGATGGATCGCGGGAAGGAGATGTTGGGACTTAGCCATTGCTTCCTCTTGCTCCGTGCGTCTGCCGCTGGACCGTAACGTTGCAACGTTCTTTGCCAACACTTAGTGGTAGTCCACGATCTCGACGTCGTGGGCATTTCCGTCGCGCCACACAAAACAAAGACGCCACTGGTCGTTGATCCGGATACTGTGTTGCCCCTTGCGCTCGCCGCGCAAGGCTTCCAGCCGGTTCCCCGGCGGTGCTGCCAGATCGCGCAACTCCGTAGCGCTGTCCAGTTGGCGAAGCTTTCTGCGGGCGACCCGTTCCACCGCTCGAAAACGACGACTCGGCTGCCGGTGGTGAAGTCGCCCGGTCTCCGCGCAACGGAACGACCCGATCACCTATCCATCCTATACCGTATAGCGTTTAACGTCAAGCAGTAAGCCCGGGGCAAGGCAGGTCTGGTAAGAGTGAAGGAGTGGGAAGTGCTTAAGATGAAGATCCGGCCTCCGGCGGCGTAAAGCGGAGTCGAACGGTGTCGGCGGCTCGGCAGGCCACTTCTCGAAAAGCGCGAGAAGTGGCGCACCCCCAGTTATTTCGGCCAATGTTAGAAAACAAACCCGCGTTATATTTCCCCGTTAAAGTGGCCCACCCGCCAGGCCAGTGGCTCGACGAGCCCGAGACGTGACCGCCCTATCGGAATACGAGGTTAGTCGTCGATAAGCTAGAACGGGTCGACCTGGGGAAAATGAATCTTCAGCTTGTAGCAAATGAAGAGAACCAGCATCGCGCCCAGTGTGGAAAAAATTAGGCCGGCGGGATGATAGCGTTCGTTTGTCGGGCGCGAAAACATGTGGGTAACGCCGCCGCCCAGGATCGATCCGATGATGCCGAGCACGATCGTCCAGAAGATCGTCATATGCACGTGCATCACCGATTTCGCGATAACCCCCGAGATTAGCCCAATGAGGATATACCAGATTAAGTGAAACATACTTTCTCCTCCAGCGTTTGCCTTCAGAACATCGTCGAGTATAACTCAGGGTTTGGCAATTAAGCAGACTTTCCTATGGCATTGATCGGCTTTCTAAATTGAAACTCACAAATTGGCCATCAAGATTCATAATAACGAACATTCCTTCAGCTATTGGCGGGTGGCCAAGCCTTCCGCTGGCACCACTATGAAGTGGGTGCCCCATCCTTCGCGTGCTTTTCGCGAAGGGTGGGTGGCAGTCTGATCGCACAGTGGGACCCGCGCCTTCACGCCCGCGTGGTTTGAAGCGAAACGCGTCGGCAGCATCGCGGCCCACCCTTGCAAAAAACGCAAGGATAGGGCACCCACGTTTCGTTATGGGGAAAGGAAGAACAGAGCGTGTAGAAGAGTGGGCCACCCGCCAGGTCCTTCGCTTCGCTCAGGATGACAAATCTTGATGATGATGGCCAAACTGAGCCACTGCCGACGCTGGTATTTTGAGCGGCAACCCTTTCACGCCGCCGTATAATAATCGGTTCCTCATACCCGCCGAAGGGCCTGGCCGCTCTCGATCTGGTCCGACGCACAGGAGATCATCATGTCGACTCTTACTGATCCTAAAGCTGCCGAACCCGCCACTCAGTCCCAAGGAAAGACCCGCACCGAATCCGACAGCATGGGGAAGATCGAAGTCCCGGCGAATGTTTACTGGGGTGCGCAGACGCAGCGCTCGCTGCTGCATTTCGATATTGGGCGCGACGTCATGCCTCCGGAGTTGATTCGGGCGTTTGGCACGCTCAAGAAGGCTTGCGCGCTGGTGAATCAGGACCTGGGGAAACTTCCCTCCGACATCGCGAAGCTCATCGTGCTTGCCGCCGACGAAGTCATCGCCGGCAAGCTGGATGACCAGTTTCCTCTGCGCATTTGGCAGACGGGTAGCGGCACGCAGACCAACATGAATGTGAATGAGGTCATCTCGAATCGCGCCATCGAAATTGCGAGCGGCGAGATGGGATCGAAGAAGCCGGTGCATCCGAACGATCACGTCAACATGTCGCAGTCGTCGAACGACACGTTTCCGGCGGCGATGCACATTGCGGCGGCGGAGCGGGTGAAGAACGCGCTGATTCCGGCGATCAAGACCGTGCGCGATGCGATCGCAGCCAAGGCGAAGGAATTTGAAGGCGTGGTGAAGATTGGCCGCACCCATCTGCAGGATGCCGTGCCTTTGACCTTTGGACAGGAGTTTGGCGGCTGGGCCAGTCTTTTAGACCGCGACACGAAGCGGCTGGAGCAGGCGCTGGATGGGCTTTACGATCTGGCGATCGGCGGGACCGCAGTGGGCACGGGGCTGAACGCGCATCCGGAATTTGCCGAGCGCGCCGCCAAGAAGATCGCCGAACTGACAGGACTTCCCTTCCGCTCCCATCCCAACAAGTTCGCCGCGCTTTCCGCCCACGATGAGATCGTGTTTGCGCAAGGCGCGATGGCAACGCTGGCCGGGTCGCTGATGAAGATCTCAAACGATATTCGCTGGCTGGCTTCCGGTCCGCGGTGTGGGCTGGGCGAGCTGTCGATCCCGGAGAATGAGCCGGGATCGTCCATCATGCCGGGCAAGGTCAACCCCACGCAATGCGAAGCGATGACGATGGTTTGCGCGCAGGTTCACGGAGCGACGGCCGCGGTGGGATTCGCCGGATCGCAGGGCAACTTTGAGCTCAACGTGTTCAAGCCGGTGATCATCTACAACTTCCTGCACTCGGTCACGCTGATCACCGACGCCTGCCACGGCTACGTGGAGTACATGGTCAAGGGCATTGAAGTCGATCGCGCCAAGGTGGACTGGTACGTGAAGAATTCGCTCATGCTGGTCACGGCGCTCGCTCCGAAAGTGGGATACGACAAGGCGGCGCAGATCGCGCACACGGCGCACGTCGAGCACAGCAGCCTGCGCGAGGCGGCGTTGAAGCTGGGATATCTCACGGGCGAGGAATTTGATCAGCTGGTCAAGCCGGAGAAGATGACGCATCCGTAGAGAGCGGTGACGAGCAGATCAAAGAGATCCTCGACCCAGCGGGCGCATGACGGAGCCGGTGCGCCCGCTGGACGCGGCGAAAGACCGGGAGAAGCTGAAGGCCAAGTAGGCGGATGCATGGTAGGACGGGCGAGGGCGCCCGTCGCTCCATCGTTCACTTTTTGTTGAGGAAGCGCCGCCGGTTGAGGTGGGTCGCTGAGGTTGGCGCGATGTCGTCGTACTTCAGCACGCTGATGGAGCCATCCACTTCGAGGACCGCGAGCGCCGCTTCTTTGTAGGTGCCGACGCCGTGCTCACGGAGCGCGCGTTCTAGCTCGTCCATGCTGACATGCTCTTTTGCCATGTGCGCTTGGATGACCTCGCCGTCGTGCACCAGCAGACTGGGCTGTCCCTGAATATATTTTCGAAAGCGACGATTCCCGCCGGAAACCTCGGCTACCAGATAGTTCAGGACGAGCAGCGTAGTGGCGGCGATCGCGCCTCCGGCCAGCGAGGTGTCGGGGCCGGTCATGGCGTTCTGCACGGAGTTCGAAAGCAACAGGAGAAGCGTGAGATCGAACGGAGTCATCTGGCCGACTTCCCTCTTGCCGCTGATGCGAATTCCGATCAGCACGAGGAGGTAGATGACTCCGGTGCGGAGTGCGATTTCAAGGAGCGTGTGCGCGTTCGCGGGCAGCATGGGAAGGTCAGAGGTTAGAGGTCAGATTGCAGAGGTGAAATCACGGGATCGCCGGCCACCGTTTGTGCGATGGGTTTTAACCTCTGCAATCTGACCTCTAACCTCTGACCTCATTACTATTACTACAGTTGCCGCTACTGCGGGGTTGCGGTGATCGGCACCGGCGCATTCTTGGGCGTGCTCAGGTAGCCGGTGATCTTGTTCTTGTCCACCGTCCAGACCACGAGTTCATACAGCATGTGATCGCGTCCGGTATAGAACTGCACCGGCTCGCTCTGGTTCCTGTCTTTTTTCTCGATGGTTTTGTCGTCGGCGGTGACGTTTAGCGTGTACTTGCCGCGTTTCGGATCGGTCTTCTTGAGCTGCAAGCCCACGGTCGAGAACGCCTGCGGCTTGGATCCCTTCAATAAGGTGAACTCGTAGTACTGGCGGTCGCCCTTGTGTTTGAGGGCTTCCAGATCGCCGCGCGTGTTGGCGATCAGTCCGCTCTGCACGCCGAGATCGCCGATGGTGTGCTGCAGTTGCGCGATGGTCGACTCGAGCGAGGCCTTGGTGGCGGCCACGTCGGTCTTCACGCCGCCGACGTCGGTCTTCACGGTTCCTACTTCTCCGGCAACGGCGCCGACATCTTTTTTCTCTTCGGCCGCCTGTGCCGCGATGCGCGCCGATGCGGCCTGCTGCTGGTGCTGCAACTCGTCGGCACGCGTCTTCAATTCTTTCTTGGTCATGCCCAACTGCTGGGCCAGAGTCTCGGAATCCGCTTCAGCGGACTGCATGCGCTTGGTCAGATCGCCAATTTGTTTTTGGCTGGCGGCTTGATCTTGCGTGACCTTTCCGAGTTTGCTGTGCTGGTCGTAAATGAAAAACGCCGATGCGCCGACATAGGCAACGGCCACGGCCAGAAGAATCCATTTGCCGACATTGCTTTGCGGCTCGGGGTGGTAAACGGTGGGTTGCTCGCCTTCAGACATGGTGGTCTCCAGTTGAACCTAGACTGTACAGCTTATTGTTTGTGAGATACGGGTTGCTGTCAATTGCGTTTCAGGTTCTTGGCCGGACGTAACTTGCCCGGCCGACCTTGACTCCGCGAAATCAAAGGCTGCACTTCTGTAGCAGACTGGCGGCACTTGCAGATAGGAGTTGAATGGCATTTCAGACCCACTTTTGCTATCCTCCGACTATGCAGATCACCGTGCAGCTTCCCGACGACCTGGCCCGGCACCCCAATCCTGCACGGGAGGCCCTGGAAGCTTTTGCCATCGAGGGTTATCGATCCGGTGTGCTCTCCGCCCATCAGATACGGCTGCTGCTGGGGTTTGAGACCGGTTGCGAACTGGATGCCTTTCTCAAGGAACATGAGGTCTGGGATCGCGCCTACAGCGTCGAAGACCTGGAGAAAGATGCCGCGGGATTTGAACGGCATGCATGATCGTCGTTGCCGATACCTCTCCGCTAAACTACCTGCTGCTGATCGATGAGATCGATCTATTGCCCGCTATTTTCGGGCAGGTGCTTCTCCCGCATGCGGTCTTTCAGGAATTGCAGCATCCCAAAACGTCTCCGAGGGTGCGCCAATGGGTCGCCCAACCTCCAGCATGGTTGGAGGTGCGTACTGTGGCCTCGGCGCCAAACCCCGCGCTGATGGGTTTGGATGTCGGAGAACGCGAGGCTATTCAGTTGGCGCTGGAGTTGGGTGTGGGCACCGTGCTTATCGATGAAGCAGACGGACGGCGACGGGCAGAAAGCCTCCATCTGGAAGTGCGAGGGACGCTTGGCATCCTGGAGCGAGGAGCGCACTTGGGCAAGATCGATCTTCGCCGTGCGTTGAGCAAACTGGAGCAGACTAATTTTCGAATGTCGCCCAGCGTGCGTGCAGCTCTTCTGAAACGAAATCCATGAGCACGCCGGCGACAATGCGTGGGCCGAAATAGAATGAAAGGCGTGAAGAACCGCGACGCGATCGCCGCAAATGCCGGGATTCAGGGTATATACTGATCCGTTTTCGGCGATCATCTTAAATTAAGTACGTGCGCCCAGCGCGCCAGAAAGGCAACAGACTATGGCTTCCCCAGCAATCGATTTTGCCCGCAACAATCAGCCGCGTTTTCTCGACGAGCTGAAGACTCTTCTCCGTATTCCCAGCATCAGCACGCTCGATGAACATAAAGGAGACGTGCTGAAGGCGGCGGAATTTGTCGCCGCAGAACTGCGCCGCATCGGGATGGACAATGTCGAGATCATCCCGACCAAGGGACATCCCCTGCTCTACGCCGACTGGCTGCACGCGGATGGCAAGCCGACGGTCGTGATGTATGCGCACTACGATGTGCAGCCGCCCGATCCTTTGGACGAATGGAAGACGCCGCCGTTTGAACCGACCGAGCGCAACAACAACATTTACGCGCGCGGCGCGGTCGATGACAAAGGGCAACTCTGGATGGAAGTGAAGGCGCTCGAGTCCCTGATGCAGGCCAATGGGGGCAAGCTGCCGATCAACGTCAAGATTATTTTTGAAGGCGAAGAAGAAGTGGGCGGCGAATCGATTGCCGAGTACGTCCGCAAACAGAAGGCGAAGTTGAAGGCGGATTTCGCGCTGGTCTGCGATACGGAACTGTTCGCGCCGAACCTTCCAACTCTATGCGTCGGCCTGCGCGGCCTGGTCTACACGGAGATTGAAGCCTTCGGGGCAAAGACCGATCTGCACTCCGGCATCTATGGCGGCGCGGCGCCGAATCCGCTGTTCGCGCTGATTGAGATCATCGGCAAGCTGAAAGATTCGAAAGGGAAGGTACTGATCCCGGGCTTTTACAAGGACGTCAAAGTGCCCAGCAAAGATGAGCTGAAGGCATGGAAGCGGCTGCCTTTCAATGAAGAACGCTATCGCAAAGCCGAAGTCGGCTCCAAGGTGCTGACCGGCGAGCCGGGATATTCGGTGCTGTACCGGACGTGGGCGCGTCCGACGCTTGAGGTGCACGGCATGCCGGGTGGGTTTGTGACTCAGGGGGCGAAGACGGTGATTCCGGCGAAGGCATCGGCAAAAGTTTCCATGCGAATGGTGCCGAACCAGGATCCGAACGACATCCTTAAGCGCTACACGGCGTTCGTCAAGAAACACACGCCCAAGGGGATCGACATCAAGATTAAGGTGTGGAGCAAGGGTCCCGCATGCGTGGTTGGCACCGACAACCGGTTCATCAAAGCGGCTACCGAGGCGCTGCATGACACGTTCAAGAAAGAGACCGTGTTCATTCGCTCCGGCGGGTCGATTCCGATCGTGACCGATTTCCAGGACGTGCTGAAGATTCCATCGGTCATGATGGGCTTTGGGCTTCCCGACGACAACCTGCATGCTCCAAACGAGAAGTTCCACATCCCGAATTTCCATCGCGGGATTGAAACGATCTGTTTGTTTTTTGAGAAGCTGGGGTAAAGTCAGGCTTTAGGCTGTGGATTTCAGGTTCAGGCCCGCCGGGGCAACCCCGAGCGGGCCTCACTTTTCCCGTGCTAAAATCGACTCGTGAAAGCTGAGCGAAAGTTTACTGTTGTCATTGAACGAGATGAGGACGGTTATTACGTCGCCACCGTTCCTGTCTTGCGGGGCTGTCACACTCAAGCGAAAAACCTCGACACTCTCATGAAACGCGTTCGGGAGGTGGTCGAACTCTGTTTGGAGGATCGCAGCGTCAGCCCATCGCTCGAACTCGTCGGCATCCAGCAGATCTCAGTATGACTCGCCTTCCTCGCTTGAAAGGCAAGGAACTGGTGCGTCTCCTCGAAAAACTCGGATTTGAAATCGTGCGGACGCGCGGTAGCCACTTATTTCTTCGGCATACCGATGGGAGAGTGACTACAGTGCCAGCACATGCTGGTGAGACGGTCGGACCCGGTCTTCTTCGCTCAATTCTGCGCGACGTTGAGCTGTCGGTGGATGACCTCCTTCGGAATCGCTAAGGATCGGCTCGATGTTTATTCGGCCGATAAGCGTCCGGGCCTGGACGCTCGCCCGAACCCTCCCAGTGACTCGCCAATCCCGCGCCTTCAGGTAAAATAAAGGATTGAGGCTGAGTGGTCATGCGTACACGGGTTTTCGCGTCGGCGGTGCTGTTTTTGATGGTCACGATGGTATCGGCGCCATGGCTGCAATCCGAAGCCGATCAGGGAGTTCCGCATTTCAACGCGGCTCCTCCGGCGGCGGGCAGCAAGCTTCCGCCGATCCTGACCAAGGATCAGCTTTGGGGCGATAACGCGCAGTTTCCGTATCAGACGCATGCCTATGAACTGGCGGCGAAGATTCCGAAGGTCATCTACCAGCAGCCCTGTTACTGCTACTGTGACCGCGGCATGGGACACACCAGCCTGCACAGCTGCTTTTCGGGCACGCATGGTGCGCAGTGCGGAACCTGCCTCAAAGAGCTTTATTACGCTTACACCATGCACAAGCAGGGCAAGACGGCGCGGCAGATTCGCGCAGGAATTATCAAGGGCGAATGGAAGCTGGTCGATCTGGACACAGCGGCCAGCATGAATTGAGAGCGCGCTCGCAATTTCGGGCTTTCAATTTCGAGCTGTCGATTTCAAGTTTTTCGATTTCAATTCTGAACTGAAGGCGGTTTGATGGCACTGAAGGTAACCCCCAAGAAACAAGTGACCGAAGATCCACGACACACACAGGCGGTGCAGAGCTACGAGTCCGGGCTCCGCGCGTTGCAGGAGCACAAGTTCGAGAAGGCCAAAGGCCACCTGCAGAAAGTACTGAGCGGGCCGAACAAGTCCCTGGTCGACCGGGCCAAGGTACATATCCTCACCTGCGACAAGCATCTGGAAACGCCCGCGTTGCAGTTCAAAACAACGGAAGAGCATTACGACTACGCGGTGTCGCTGATCAACGCGGGTGACTACGTGACGGCGCGCGAGCACCTCGACAAGCTATTGAAGCAGAATCCGAAGTCGGAATACGTTCTGTACGGGCTAGCCGCGTTGCATTGCCTGACCGGTCACGTCGAAGAATCGCTCAAGACGCTCGACGAGGCGATTCAGGCGAAACCCGCGCTGCGCTTCCAGGCGCGGAATGATGACGACTTCCAGAATCTGGCGGAAGATCCGCGCTTCACCGAACTGCTATATCCGGATCCGGGCGCCGAAGAATCTGAGCCGCGGGAAGAAGAAGCGAGCGCGTACTAGCTGCCAGCATTTAGGGAAGGTCTGATTAAGTGTTCATGGGCGAGTTGGGATGCTTGGAGAGGGCCGGCCTCAGCGGCTAAAGCCGCTTGTATCGCGGGCTCTAACGGCACGGTTAAAGCCGTGCCCTACCCAAAGCTATCCGGGAACGAACTTAATCAGAGATTCCTTAGCTGCCATTCGAGGCGGTATGCTTCCCAAAGTGCGCACGAACTCATCTGACACCGGCAAGGCTGGCCCCGAACTGCGCGTGGTCGCGATCGGCGGCGGCACGGGCCTCTCCACGCTGCTGAAGGGGCTGAAGCGTTACGTCATGACGCCGGCGCTGGCCACCTCCGGTCAGCCAACCATTCGTGAATTGTTTGGCGTGGTGACGGTCAGCGACGATGGCGGATCGAGTGGCCGTCTGCGCAAAGAGTTCAATATGCTTCCGCCGGGCGATGTGCGCAATTGCATCGTTGCCCTCTCCGAAGACGAAGCCCTGCTCTCAAGACTCTTCCAGCATCGCTTTCAGAAGGGCTCGGGACTGGAAGGCCACAGCTTCGGAAATCTTTTTCTGGCGGCGCTGACTTCGATTACCGGAGACTTTGCCGAAGCGGTGCGGCTCTCTTCGGAAATTCTGCTCACGCGCGGGCATATCTATCCGGCAACCATGTCGATCGTGGAGCTCGAAGCGTTACTGGAAGACGGGACGCGGGTGCGCGGCGAGACCCGGATCACGGCGAGCAAGGGCAAGATTCGAGAGCTATTCCTGGTGCCTCCCGACGTTGGGCCGCTTCCCCAGACGCTGGAGGCAATCGCCAGCGCCGACCTGATCACGATCGGCCCCGGTTCGCTCTTCACCAGCCTGATTCCGAACTTACTAGTGCGCGGCATCCCCGAGGCGATCAAGGACTCTCCTGGTATCAAGGTATTTGTTTGCAACTTGATGACACAGGTAAATGAAAGTCTTAGTTTAACTGCGGCGGATCACATCCGCGCACTCAATGGCCACGCTGGTGTCCAGTTGTTCGACTATGCCCTGATCAATCGCAAGACGGCATCGGCAGAGATGAAAGCCAAGTACGCCCTGGAGGGAGCTTCGCAGATCGTGGTGGATCTGGAAGCGATCGAGGCGCTTGGCGTGTGCCCGGTGCTGGGAGATTATCTGGAGGAGGGCGAGGTGGCCCGGCACGCAACCGACCGGGTCGCGCACGACCTGATGGCGCTAATGGCCCAAGCGCCGGATCGGCAGACGATCCGTAGTTGATTCACAAAGTAGATTCACAGAAGGTTCTTGGGAAGGTCACGGTGGAGGGACGGGCGGGGACGCCCGGCTCTCCACCAGCAAGCTTGGACCGACAGCAGCAACAATCACACGGTCGCAACACGAGTTTGTCGGCAATCTGAGACGCGGCAAGCCGCGTCTCTACGGCGGGGTTCGCGGTATATTGGCTGAGCATGGCAAAAACGCCAGAGACCAAGTCGAAGTCTTCCCGATCAAATCCGCAGCCCCCGCGTATCGCCATCGCGATCATGGCGGCGGGCAAAGGCACGCGACTCAAATCGAAACATCCCAAGGTCCTGCATGAAATCGGCGGCAAGCCGATCCTCGCGCATGTGATTGCTACGGCGGAAAAGGTCGTGCCCGCGCAGGACATCTTCGTGATCATTGGCCACGAGGCGGAGCGCGTGCGCGAGGCGGTTGCCGGCACGGGCGTGAACTTCGTGGTGCAAGCCGAACAACGTGGCACCGGACACGCACTCATGGTGGCGCGCAAAGCGCTTTCCGGCTATGACCAGGTCATCGTGCTTTCCGGGGACGCTCCGCTGATTACCGTCGAAACCATTCGGAAGCTCAGCGACTTCCACACGGCTCAGAAAGCGACCATGACTTTGCTCAGCGCCGATCTCGACAATCCTTATGGATATGGGCGAGTGATCCGCAAAGGCGCGCGGGGACGAGCGGAGGTGCAGGCGATTGTGGAAGAAAAGTCCGCCACCCCGCGGCAGAAGAAAATCCGCGAGATCAATTCCGGGTTCTATGCCTTCGCCGGGCCCGCCTTGTACGAGCATATTGACCGTCTTTCAACCGAGAACGCGCACGGCGAGTACTACCTCACGGATATGGCGGGAGTGTTTCACCGGGCGCGCAAGAAGGTGGTCGCGATCAAGACCTCCGATGCGGGCGAAGTGCTCGGCAGCAACACCCGAGCGGAGATGATGGTTCTGGATGTGCGGATGCGGCTGGCGAAGTGCCGCGCACTGCTGGAGCAAGGTGTTACGATTTTTTACCCGCACACCTGCGTGATTGACAGCGACGTGGAAATTGGCGCCGACACCGTGATTGAGCCCTTCGTTCAGTTGCTGGGTCATACGAAGATTGGCGCGGATTGCCGCATCCGCTCTTACAGCGTGATCGGAAATTCCGTTCTTGGCGAGCATGTCACGGTGCGGCCGGGGACAATCATGGAAGACGCACGGGTGGGCGCGGGAGCTGTCCTCGGTCCGTACTCTCATCTGCGTCCTGGCAGCGATGTGGGCGAAGGCGCTCACGTGGGGAACTTCGTCGAGACCAAGAAAATCAAGCTGGGCAAGGGTTCGAAGGCGAATCACCTCAGCTACCTGGGCGACGCGGAAATCGGTGAAGGCGTGAACATAGGCGCGGGTACCATCACCTGCAACTACGACGGCGTGAACAAGCACAAAACGGTCATCGAAGATGGCGTGTTCATCGGCAGCGACTCGACGCTGGTGGCGCCGGTAAAGATTGGACGCGGCTCCTACGTCGCGGCGGCAAGCTGTATTACCGAAGATGTGCCGCCGGATGCGCTGGCGCTCGGGCGTTCGCGACAAAGCGTGAAAGAAGGCTGGGCACGGGAGAAGCGCGAAGCGCAGAAGGAAAAAAGTCGTTAGTGGAGAGCCGGGCGTCCCCGCCCGGCTGGACCCTTCGACTTCGCTCAGGGCAGGCTCGCGAGACGCCCGTCCCTCCACTTCGGAATTCGACTACACTAGCCCGGAAGCAAAATTATGACGCAGAAACCTCCAACGCAGGAAGCATCTCCGGTCCGCGACGACGTTTCCCTGCTGACCGCCGAAGATTTTTATTTATTCAACGAAGGCAGCCACTATCGCATGTACGAGAAGATGGGCGCACACCTCGTGGAATCCGCGGGAACCAGGGGCACTGTCTTCAGCGTCTGGGCTCCCAACGCCCGCCAGGTGTCGGTGATCGGCGGCTTCAATGGATGGAACCCGCAATCCCACCAACTCCAACCTCGCGGCTCGTCGGGAATCTGGGAAGGCTTTATCCCCGGCGTCGGCAAGGGCACGTTGTACAAGTTCCATATCGGCTCCAATAAACACGGGCACGAGACTGAAAAAGCCGACCCGGTGGGACTTTTCACGGAGAAACCGCCGCGCACGGCTTCCGTGGTCTGGGATCTCGACTACACCTGGAACGACGCGGCCTTTCTTGAAAAACGCGCAGCCGTCAACTCGCTGCACGCGCCCATGTCCATCTACGAGGTTCACCTCGGCTCCTGGATGCGCCTCCCCGAAGAGCACAACCGTTCGCTCACCTATCGCGAGATCGCGCCCCGCCTGGCCGACCACGTGAATAAGCTGGGATTCACTCACGTCGAACTGCTCCCCATCATGGAGCATCCCTTCTACGGTTCCTGGGGATATCAGACCACGGGCTACTTCTCTCCCACGTCGCGTTACGGCACGCCGCAGGATTTCATGTACCTGGTGGACTACCTGCACCAGCACAACATCGCCGTCATTCTCGACTGGGTCCCGTCGCACTTCCCTTCCGACGGCCACGGCCTCTCCTTCTTCGACGGCACCCACCTGTTCGAGCACTCCGACTCGCGCCAGGGCTTCCATCCCGATTGGAAGACGATGATCTTCAACTACGGCCGCTCCGAAGTGCGCAGCTTCCTGATGTCGAGCGCCATGTTCTGGCTCGACAAATATCATGTCGACGGCCTGCGCGTTGACGCCGTCGCTTCCATGCTCTATCTCGACTACTCGCGCAAGGAGGGCGAATGGATTCCCAACCAGTTCGGCGGACGCGAGAACCTGGAAGCCATCGACTTTCTGCGCCGCTTCAACCTCGAAGCCTACAAAGAGCACCCCGACATTCAGACCTACGCCGAAGAATCAACCTCTTACGCCATGGTTTCGCGCCCCACCCATCTTGGCGGTCTGGGCTTCGGCCTGAAGTGGGACATGGGCTGGATGCACGACACGCTCCAGTACTTCAGCCAGGACCCGATTCATCGCCAGTATCACCACAACAAATTAACCTTTCGCATGCTCTATTCGTTCCACGAAAACTTCGTGCTGCCGCTCAGCCACGACGAGGTCGTGCACGGAAAAGGTTCCCTGATCGGCAAAATGCCCGGCGACGAATGGCAGAGGTTTGCCAACCTGCGCCTGCTCTTGGCCTACATGTTCGCCCAGCCCGGCAAGAAACTGCTCTTTATGGGCTGCGAGTTCGGCCAGGTTAGCGAGTGGTCGCACGATCGCAGCCTCGACTGGGACGTGCTGAAATATCCGCTGCATCGTGGGCTCATGACTTGGGTCGAGCATCTCAATCGCCTCTACCGCAGCGAATCTCCGCTGCATTGGTTCGATAACGATCCCAAGGGTTTTGAATGGGTGGACTGCAATGACGCCCCTGCCAGCGTCATCTCGCTGCTGCGCAAAGGCAAGGACGGCGAGAACCCCATGCTCGTCGCGTGCAATTTCACGCCCGTCCCCAGAGTGGGATACATGGTGGGCGTGCCGACGGGCGGCTACTGGAAAGAACTTCTCAACAGCGACGGCCGCGAATATGGCGGCAGCGGCTCCGGCAACATGGGAGGCGCCGAGGCCCTCCCCGAAGAAACCCACGGCCGCCCGTATTCGCTGCGACTGACGCTGCCTCCGCTGGGAGCGCTGTTTCTGAGAAAAGCGTAGCCGCAGACGGGCAGTGCGAATCAGCTGCAGCCGCCGGTTTAACTGAGAACTGACAACTGAGAACTTGCACTCAGGGTTTCCACACCCCCACATGCTCCAGCAGTCCCTCTAATTTCGCCTTCTTCAGGATTTCGCCCACCGCCTGGTGATCGATGTGCGGAGCAATCGGCGTTTCGCTTTGCGCGATGGCGTAGGCGGTCACTGCCACAATCGCCTCCCCGGCCTTGAAGTCCAGCCCATCGACTTTGTCGAGCGTGTCGCTCGATTTGTGATGGATTTCGAAATAGTGCGACATGTCCACCCACAAATCCAGCGCCGGAATTCCCTGCAACACGAACGGACCGTGGTCGGTGTCGTAAGTTGTATCGAGCGAAAGATCGCCACCGTTCAAGTCTTTCAACAGGCCGTCGCTCCAGGGCTGCATCGCCTTTTTCAGATCCTCGCGGCCCTCCACTTTCCATCCCTTAGGATGCCCCGCGCCATTATCGGTATTCAGAACGGCCACGCACTTGTCCAACTCGCTCTGGTGCGTCTGCGTGTAGGCATACGATCCGAGCAGCCCCTGTTCTTCTCCGCCCCACAGCGCCAGCCGCACGCTGCGCCGCGGCGCCTTCCCCAGCAACATCAGGGCGCGACCGATTTCGAGGACGCTGATTGCACCGGTGCCGTTGTCCTGCGCGCCCGTGCCGAAGTCCCATGAATCCAGGTGCGCGCCGATCAGCATCCACTCGTCAGGACGCTCGCTGCCCCGAATCTCCGCCACAACATTGTTGACGGTCGTCTCTCCCGACGTCTTGTTCTCGATCGTCAATTGAATGGTGACGGGCCCGCGCTCCAGTTCTCGCTGAATGAGCTTCGCGTCTTCCATACCGATCTCGGCGGCCGGCAGCGGAACCAGCTTCGCACCCCACAGACTGTCGTGCGCATTCAAGACGTTATTCTTCTCGCGATCCGGCATGATCACCGCCAGCACGCCCGCCTTCTGAAATGTGGGCCATGCTGACTCCAGCTTCGGCAAAGCCTTCCCGTAGCCTTCCGCCATGATCTTCGCCGTATCCAGAAAAACAATCTTCCCCCGCAGTTCGTCTTCCCGGGATCGCAACGCGTCCGGCGCCACGTCTGCAACCGTCACAACCGTGCCGTGCACTCCTCCCGCCGGCGTTGACGGCGCCCACCCCAACGATGCCAGGCTCAGCGGCCGCGCCAAAGGCGCCAGCATCGCCCCGCTCGCCGTCCCTCGCTGCCAGCCCGCCGGGATCGTGAACGGCTCCAGTCGCACGTTCTCGATCCCGTAGCTCCGAAACTTCGCCGCCGCCCATTCTGTCGAGCGAACATAGGCTGGCGAAGCCGTCAACCGCCCGCCGATGCCGTCCGCGAGTTCGCCTAATGTTGTCATCGACGGCCCGTTGTAAATCGAAGCTGCCAGCCGGTCCGTCACCGGCTTCATTTCCGACGGCTGCTGCGACCACGCCAGCACCGGAATCGCCCACCACACCGACAATGCAACTGCACGACGCAGATTCATTTCTCCTCCGGCCAAAAAATTAGCAATCAAGCTTCGCTAAGCGAATGGGCATTCTCTACGAACACTGCCCGCATTGCAAATCTAGCTATTGCAAACCCAGCACCTCCACCACCCCAGCGCTCCCGCTCTCATGCTAGACTCGCAATGAGTCAACCACCTTTGCGGATGCGCATCCTCACCCGCTACATCCTGGGAGAAGTCGTCTCCCACGCCTTGATCGGCGCGGCCGTTTTCACTTTCGTTCTTTTCACTCGCGATCTCGGCCGCATCCTCGAACTCGTGGTCCGCAACAGCGCCCCACTGCCCAGCGTTGCAGAAATCTTTTTCTTCACCGTCCCCGTCGCGCTCACCTACACCATTCCCATGGGCGTGCTCGTCGGCATCCTCATCGGACTCAGCCGCCTGGCTGCGGACAGCGAAATCACCGCCATGCGCGCCAGCGGCATGGGCGTGTGGACCTTCCTCCGTGTGATCTCACTCTTCGTGGTGGTGGCATGGTTGCTCGCTCTCGGTAACAGCGTCTATCTGGCGCCCCGCTCGCTCGCTGCCCTCGGACATCTCCAGGACCGCCTCAAGTCTTCTCAGGCTTCTTTCGAAGTCCAGCCCCGCGTGTTTTACGAGGGATTCCCGAAGATCATCCTCTACGTGCAAGACGTCAAGGCCATGTCCGGCGGAGCCCTCTGGAAAGGCGTGTTCCTGGCCGATTTGACTGCCCCATCCGCGCCCCGCATCAGCCTGGCGCGCGAAGGCCTGCTCGTCAGCCAGGGGCCCGATACCCTGGACTTGCATCTCACCAACGGCTCCACTCACGAAACCGATCCCAAGAATCCGGACCAGTACCAGATCTCCACCTTCC
Source organism: Acidobacteriaceae bacterium (assembly GCA_003131315.1). Classification (GTDB taxonomy): domain Bacteria; phylum Acidobacteriota; class Terriglobia; order Terriglobales; family Acidobacteriaceae; genus Acidiflorens. Next base: position 39,827 of record PKUV01000177.1, on the reverse strand, counting down.
AGACCACTGACATCCCCATCCGGATTCCCTCGCCACCAAACGGTCAGGAACACGAACCCACATCACTCGGTGAGATCAAAGTTGCGGACCTCCTCCGCATCGCACGAACCGCCGACCCCGTCGCCCGCCGCTGGCACCTGATCGAATACCATCGCCGCCTCGCGCTACCGACCGCCTGCCTCGTCCTTGCCCTGGTCGGCATTCCCCTCGGCCTCTCGTCGAAGAAAGGCGGCAAGTCCAGCGGATTTGTCCTGACCATTCTGCTGGTCTTTCTGTACTATTCGATTTCTTTGATCGGAGTCTCTTTCGCGCGCCAGGGACGCCTCTCTCCTGCCGCCGGTGTCTGGCTCGCCGACTTCGCGTTTCTTGTCGGAGGAGTTTTTCTGCTCTGGCAATCGGAACGCCGCCCGCTCGAACTGACTGCACTCCGCTCCTGGTTCAGAGCTTCATGGTTGAAGGCTTCGAGGTCCACAGCTTCGAAGCCCAGCCTGCCGGCGCCAGCGCTGCCACTGAACGGTGAGGCGTCTCGCCCGGCGCTTCGCGAAGGCATCATACCCCGCCTGCCGAGGCGCAGGCGCTTGTTCAATCTTCGTTTCCCAACCATCCTCGACGATTATGTGCTACGCGACTTTACGCTCTACCTCGCCATGATCGTCGCCGCTTTCCTGATGCTGCTGCTGGTGTTCACCCTGTTCGAGTTGCTGGGCGACATCATGCGGAATCAGGTCTCGCCGCTCACCGTGGGCGAATACCTGCTGAACGTAGTGCCATATTTTCTTTACAACACCACGCCTCTCAGCATGCTGCTGGCGGTGCTGGTCACCTTCGGCCTGCTGCAGCGCTCCAACGAAATCACCGCCATCAAGGCCACCGGCATCAGTCTTTACCGCATCGTCGTCCCTGTCCTGATCGCCTCCACCCTGGTCGCCGGCGTGCTCTTTCTCTCTGACCAGCTCTACCTTCCCTACACCAACAAGCGTCAGGACGCGCTCCGCAACCGCATCAAGGGCAAACCCGCGCAAACCTACCTTCGCCCCGACCGCAAGTGGATCTTCGGACAGCACTCCGATATTTATTACTATCAGTTCTTCGATCCCGACCGCGACGTTTTCGGCGGTGTGTCCGTGTTCCAGTTCGATCCGCACACCTTCCAGATCACGCACCGCATCACCGCCGACCGCGCACACTGGTCGGGCTCCATGGGCCGGTGGGTTTACGAGCAGGGGTGGGAGCGAAGCCTGAGCGGCTCCGCCATCGAGAGCTACCATAAGTTCGATGCGGCCACCTATCCCGAACTGGCGGAAGCGCCCGCCTACTTCAAGAAGGAAATCAAACAATCGTCGGAAATGAGCTACGACGAACTACGCCGCTACATTCACGATCTCGAGCAGAGCGGCTTTGACGTGGTGCGTCTGCGCGTGCAGTTGCAAAAGAAGATTGCCTACCCGCTGATCACGCTGGTGATGGCCATCCTCGCCATTCCCTTCGCGCTTTCCGCCGGCAAGCGTTCCGCGGTGGCAGGGGTTGCGACCGCCATCGGCATCGGCGTTGTCTATTGGACGATCTCTGGCCTGTTCGAAGCGATGGGCAATTTGAGTCAGCTCCCGCCCGCGGTCGCTGCCTGGTCTCCAGACCTGGTCTTCGGATTCATCGGAGGCTATCTAATTCTTCGGATGCCAACGTAACCATCGGGGCATTGAGTCATTGAACCATTGAATCATTGAAAACCTAAGTTCCCAGCGGGTTTTCAATGCCTCAATGACTAAATGATTCAATGACTCAATGCCCTCTACCGCACCGCCAACCCGCTCGGCGTCGCCGGGGCGACCGTCGAGGTCGGACTGCTCATGGATCCGCTCGTCGTGTTCAACGTAAAGCCCGCAATGTTGCCCGATGTGTTCGACACGAAGAGAAACTGACCGGTGTTGTTCACGCTCGGGTGCAGCGCTATCGACACCGGCTGCGATCCTTGGCTGGACTCGTTCGCCGGGCTTAGCGCAGTCAACGTGCCCGCCGTCGTGCCGATGCGAAATCCAAAAACCTGGCTCGAGCCTTCGCTCACAACGTAGAGAAAACTATTCGTCGGATCCACCAGCATTGCAACCGGGTTCTGCCCCGCCGAGGTTGCCGATACGTCAATGCAAATCCCTTGGGAACACGTTTCCAGCGGAGTCATCAGCGCGTTGGCCACATCCTGCGTTTTGCATACCGCATTCACTACCGTGCACACCTGGAACGGATACAAATGGCCGCCATTCGCGTCCTCATTCCCCACATACACAAACAGGCCGCCGGTATTCTCTCCCGCCGGGTAGGTGTTGACCGCCAACACCGAGATTGGATCGACCGCGGCAACGGCATAAGGCGAATTCGGTTGCTCGGTCAGGACGCCCGATGAGCTCACGGTATACACGCTCACCGTATTGTCACTGTGCGGGGGGAGAACGCAGTTGGCCGTACAAATGTCGAGATTGTTGGTTACGAAGAGGATCTCCTGGGCCGTGGTAAAGCCCGGTGGAGTAAACGTAATGGCCGAAAGCGCGGACGGAATTTTGCTTAGGTAGAACGGACTTCCACTTGCCAATGTCAAACTGGTTGAGCCGGACTGCATGGCAAACACCGAGATCGACGGACACACATCGGTAGCACTGGTGGGGACATGCGGACAGGTCGGATTTGTCGGCGAAGGGGCCGGATATCCCGGCGAAGGGTAGGACCCCTGATCGATCACGAACAGGAACTGCCCTGCAGCATCGCGCGCCATCGCGACGGGCGTATCTCCGCTCGTCAGCGTCTGGGCGAGTATCGGCGCTCCAAGGCTTCCATTGGAGTTCACGGTATATGAGTAGATGGTCGGCGCCACCGACGCGGAGGGAATACCCTGATTCAAAACGAAAGCAGCCGCGCCCGTCGGGTCGAGCAAAATGTCCAGCGGAAGTCCACACGACCCGCCCGCCGGTATGCACGTGCTGGCGTTCGAATTGACCAGCGACAGGTTCCCGCTATTCAAATCGATGGCAAAGGAGCTCACGTTGTTCCCTACCCCGTTGCTGCCCTGGGTCAGCACGTACAGGAGTCCCGAGGGCCGGGACGAGGAACTGCCACAACTGAGCAGAAACAAACTCAGGGCGCACATGCCCACGAGCGCAACGACTAAACTTATTTTCTTCGACATCTGTTCTCCCACTGAGGTTCCCAATCGGCGCGTTTTTCGCCGATCGGGGTGGTCAGCCGCTTCCCGTCCGCAGGCGATGTCCCGCCAGCCGTCACGGAGATTGAAGCTTGTGGCTGAAATATATTTGTGTATCAGGAATGAGCGGGAAGAGCAAACCCAGGCGCAGCTGGAATCCGGATTTCAACCTCTAACCCACCCTCTTTGCGGTTGGATGCACGAAGTTGCCCGCCATGCAGCCTGATGGCCCGATCCGCGATCGACAGGCCCAGACCCGCTCCCCCGGTCTGCCGGTTGCGGGCATCGTCCAGCCGATAAAAGGGCTCAAATATCTTTGGCAGCGCTTCGTCTGGAACGCCGGGGCCGGAATCAAGCACGCGAACCACGATCTCTTCGCCACTAACGGCCTGCTGCCGCTCCAGTCGCACCTCCACCGTCGTGCCTTCTGCAGTATACCGCGTGGCGTTCCTTACCACATTCTCCACTGCGCTCCGCAGCAAGTCGGGATCGGCTTCCACCAGAAATTCATCCGCGGCCTCGGCCGGCGTCGTTACGCGGCAGCCCCGCCCCGGAGTTTCGTACTCGGCGTCGTGCGCCACCTGCTCCACCAACTTCCGTAGTGACAACATGGTGTTTCGCAGGCCGTCGGTCCCCGACTCCAGCCGCGAAATCGTCAGCAGCCGCTCGATCAGTTGATTCAGCCGGTCGGCCTCCAGTTCGATCCGGTTCAGCGAGCTTTCGAGTTCCGGCGCAACTTCCGGCGTGGCCCGCTGCCGCGCCAGCCCCAGCGCCACACTCAGCCTGGCCAGCGGAGACCGCAGTTCGTGCGAAACATCCTTCAGCAGCCGCGATTGCGAGTCCACCAATCCTTCGATCCGTTCGGCCATGCGGTCAAAATCACGCATCAACTCGGTCAGTTCGTCGCGTCGGCCACTCGCTGGCGCGCCCGTCCGTGCGCTCAAGTCACCTGCCGCCAGGCTCTGCGCCGCCTTCCGAAGACGCGTCACCGGACTCGTCATCGACCACGCCAGCAGGTAGCACATCAATCCCGACGTAATGACCGCGATCGCGATTCCCAGCCCCGGGATGTCATGCGGCCCGAAAAATACTCTCGGTCCCGGCGGCAACTCCAACACCATCGTGTACCGTTTTCCATCCAGTGTCAGTGCCTGCCGCATGATGCGGTCGGGAAGCAGATTGTCCATCCAACCGTGGTGGTGTGGCAGGCCGCCGTGCGGTGGGCCGCCCTGAGACGCACCACCCTGCCGGACATCCTCGATCCAGGGTGGCGCTGGCCGTCCAGAGAGTTCATGGCCCGACGGATCAAAAACGAATGCCCGCACGTGCTGCGTGTGCCAAAGTTCTTCCAGATAGTCGTGGGCGCCGCGCTCTCCGCCGCTCTGGTACGCATTCACCACTTCCGCCAAAATTTGCGGACCCTGGCTCTCGATCCCATGCCGCGCCGGACGCAAGGCAATCGTCACCAGAATGGCCAGCACCAGGAACAGCGCCTGGGCTGCCCAGAAGGACAGGAAGATTTTCAGGAAAAGGCTCTTCATTTATTCGGCTTTGCCGCCGGCCGCGCAAACATGTACCCCACTCCTCGAATCGTCTTGATGTGGTCGCCGTCCTCTTCGGAGTCGCCCAACTTCCGACGCACCTTGCTGACGTGCATGTCAATGCTGCGATCAAACGGCATGAACTTCCGGCTGAGGACGGCATTCACCAAACGCTCCCGCGTCACCACTCGTCCCGCCTCGCGCAGCAGAACTTCCAGCAGATTGAATTCCACCGAAGTAAGATCGACCGGTTGCCCCGCTCGCAGCACGCTTCGCGTCGCCGGATCCAGTTCCACGTCGCCCACGCTCAGCACTTCCGGCACCCCGTCCGCTCCCCTAGCCGGCTGGGTGCGGCGCAGGATCGCGCGGATTCGCGCCACCAACTCCCGCGGGTTAAACGGCTTCGGCAGATAATCGTCCGCCCCGATTTCCAACCCCACGATGCGGTCCACATCCTCGCCGCGTGCCGTCAACAGCAGCACCGGAATCTTCGACACGCTGCGAATTCGCCGCAGCACTTCGAAGCCATTGATCCCCGGCAGCATTACGTCGAGCACCACCAGCGCATACTCGCTGGTCAGCGCCTGTTGCAGTCCCTGTTCGCCGTCATGGACGGCCTTCAGGCTGAACCCCTCGGCCGTCAGATACTCCTGCACCAGCGCGCACAATTCGACGTCGTCATCCACCACCAGTACGTGATCCATTCTTCTAGTCATCTAACACCCTCCCTTGCCTCCACGCGGTAAAGATTTGTGATTACCAGAGAAAGGCGCTCTTGGCTTCTAGCTCTTGGCTCTTAGCTAAAAGCCAAAGGCCAAAAGCCAAGAGCGTCCTTCCGCCTTTACAAAACTTTACCGCGATTGACCGACTCTTTACCCCATCTTTTCGAGAATAGTGTTCTTATCTGCGTAGACGTTCGGGCTGCCTCCCGGACCCCACGAAATCTAAAGAGATCCAAAAGGAGTTCCAATGAAATCAACTCGTATCCGCATTCTAACCATCGGCGCCGCTGTGATGCTGGCGGTGGCAGCCGCGATTGCGCAAGGCATGCACGGTCATGGTGGCCCCGGCGGCGACCTCCGCCACATGTTCAACCGTCTCGATCTGACCAGCGCGCAACACGACCAGGTTAAGGCGATCTGGGCAAAAGAGAAGCCAACCCTGCAGCCCCTGATGCAGCAGATGCGCCAAAACCACAGCGCCATGAGCGCTCTTGAGGCCAGCGGCTCCTTCGATGAAGCCAAAACGCGTGCCCTCGCCACGCAAAACGCACAGACCATGATCGAACTCCAGGTCCAGCACGCCCGCATCAAGTCCGAAATGATGCAGGTCCTGACACCCGATCAGAAAGCCAAACTGGCTCAGATCGAGGCTGATCGCGAAGCACACATGAGCAAGCACGCGCCGCCTCCGCCCGCGGACTAACTTTTTCTATAGAGACGCGGCAAGCCGCGTCGAACCATCGGGTATTGAGTCATTGAAAACCACAAGCTGAGCCTTTCAATGACTCAATGTCTCAATGATTCAATCGTCAGTTTCTCTCCAACCCGGGTGGGGAACGGAACCTCCAACCTCCGTCCTCGCCCGGCTTTTTCACCGGCCCTTAAAAGTGGAGAAAGCGAATGGAACGCGCTGACCTGCTCTACTCGGGATTGATGTTCGCCGCCGGCATGCTGTCGCTCTGGACCGCACTGCTGCTCACTGCCACCTTCGTTGCCCTCGCACCCTCGCTCCGAAAATCCGCACCCACCGCTGCTACAATCTCATCTACAACACGTCATACTCTGACACATCATGGTGCCGAAGAACCTACGCCCCCTCGTTCCCTATCTGAAGCGCTACCGCAGCGGTCTATTTTGGGGCGGGCTCTGCGTCTTATTCAATAACGGAATCTGGATACTCTTTCCGCAAGTCCTCCGCCGCGCCGTCAACGATCTTCACTCCGGCGTAACCCGCCAGAAACTTCTCACCTACTCCCTGCTCGTCGTCGCCATCGCGCTGGCCAAGGGAATCTTCCAGTTTCTGACGCGCTGGGTGGTCATCGGTATCTCCCGCGACATCGAGTTCGATCTGCGCAACGACCTGTTCGCGCACCTCGAACGCCTCTCCTACTCCTACTATCAGCGCAACCGCACGGGCGACATTATGGCCCGCGCCACCAACGACCTCAACGCGGTCCGGATGCTGCTCGGTCCCGCCATCATGTACTCGGCCAACACCATCGTCTTCACCGTCGGCGCCATGGCCTTCATGCTCGCCATCAGCCCCAAGCTCACCCTCTACGCCTTTCTGCCGCTGCCCATCACCAGCATCATCATCCAGTATTTCGGCCGCCGCATTCACGAGCGCTTCGAACGCATTCAGGCCATGTTCTCCGACATCTCGGCCCGCGCCCAGGAAAATTTCTCTGGCGCCCGCGTCATCCGCGCCTACGTGCAGGAACAGGCCGAAATCGCCGCCTTCGAGGGCGCCAACCAGGAATACATCCGCCGCAGCCTCGGCCTGGTTCGCCTCATGGGAATGCTCTGGCCCACGCTGGAACTCATGCTCGGCGCCGCCGTCGTCATCGTGCTGTGGCTCGGCGGACGACAAGTCCTCCTCGGAAAAATGACCGTCGGCGATTTCGTCGCCTTCAACACCTACATGGTGCAGCTGACCTGGCCAGTCATCGCCCTTGGATGGGTCATCAACATCTTCCAGCGTGGAACGGCGTCCATGGCGCGTATCGACGAAATCCTTTCCCAGCAGCCCGAGATCGCCGACGAAGTGATCGGGTCATCGGATCATCGGGTCATCGGATCATCGAAAAACCAACCTTCGCTCGCCCAATCAGACCAGATCGCACAATCGGTTCAGATGACCCGATCACCCGATCACCCGATGACCCGATTCCTCGGCGAAGTCGAATTCCGCAATCTCAACTTCGCCTACAACGGCACCTCTGTTCTTAAGGACATCAACCTGCGCATCCCCGCCGGCTCCAGCCTCGCCATTGTCGGCCCCACCGGTTCCGGGAAAACGACGCTCGTCAACCTCATCCCCCGTATCTACGACGCCGCGCCTGGAGCCGTCCTCATCGACGGCCGCCCCGTCCGCCAATTCCGTCTCGACTCCCTGCGCCGCCACATCGGATTCGTTCCGCAGGAAACATTCCTCTTCAGCGACACCATCCGCGAAAACATCGCCTTCGGCATCTCGCGCGAAGATGGCGAGGCATTACTTGCCGACATCAAAGCCGCCGCCGAAGCCGCCAACATCGCTCACGACATCGAAAGCTTCCCCGAAGGCTTCAACACCACCGTCGGCGAACGCGGCCTCACTCTTTCCGGAGGCCAGAAGCAGCGTACCGCCATCGCCCGCGCCCTTCTCCGCAGCCCCCGCATCCTCATCCTCGACGACGCCCTCTCCAGCGTCGACACCCACACTGAAGATAAAATCCTCAACCATCTCCGCGAAATCATGCGCGGACGCACCACCATCTTCATCTCCCACCGCGTGTCCACCGTCCGCAACGCCGACTGCATCGCCGTCCTCCATCAGGGACGCATCGTAGAACTCGGCACCCACGACCAACTCATCGCCCGCAACGGTTATTACACCGATCTCTATAACAAACAGTTACTGGAAGAAGAACTCGCCGAAGTCTAGCCCGTGTGGGGCGGACACTCCTGTCCGCCAGCCGCGGTCACCGAATAATTGTGCCCTTGGTCATAAAAAGCCAACTAACAGTTCCCGGTCATACAACCCCACGCGGAATAACTTGATCAGACAAGGAGAAGCGTTGATAATGCTTCCGAGTCCCTCACAATCCTGCTCTGCTACGGAGTGACCATGCGACGTTCGCCTTCGGCCTTGCGGTCGTTGTCCAGCCTTTCGACGACCAACTTTTCGACGCTCATCCTTTGCATCCTGATTCTTTCGACGATCAGCTTCGCCGCTGCGCCCGACCGCATCACCGGCTCGATTGATTCCGGCCAGATGGTCCAACTGGCGAGAAGCCTGCACCCAAAGGTGCAGCCGCAGTACGACCAGGGCGCAGTGGACCCGCAATTTAAGTTCAGCTATGTCACGTTGCTGACCTCACCCTCGGCCAGCCAGCAGAGGGCGCTCGACAAGGTGATGGCAGACCAGCAGAACCCCTCGTCGCCGAACTACCACAAGTGGCTCACCCCCGAGCAGTATGCGGAGCGGTTTGGGCTCAGCCAGAACGACATTAGCAAGATCTCGACGTGGCTGAAGGCGCAGGGGTTCACCGTGCTCAGTGTAGCGCCTGGACGGAACTCGATCATCCTCAGCGGAACCGCCGGCCAGTTCGAACGGGCATTCCAGACCGAGATTCACCACTACAATGTGGATGGGGAGTCGCACTTCGCCAACGCGACTCCATTGAAGATACCAGCGGCATGGTCGGGCATCGTGACCGTTGTCCGCGGCTTACACAACTTCCAGATGAAGCCCCTGGGGGTTCGGCGCATGCCGGGGCTGCATCCCTCTTACTACGATTCGGCGTTGAATGCAATTTTTGCTGCCCCGGGTGATGTCGCCACCATTTACGACATTGGCCCGCTTTACACCGCAGGCTTCGACGGTACGGGACAGAAGCTGGCGATTATTGGGCAAACCGACATTTATCTTTCCGATATCAATGACTTCCGCTCCGGCTTCGGTCTCTCCCAAATCAGTGGCTGCACAACCAACACGAGCGGCGTTGTTACGGCCTGCAACTCTAGTAACTTCCAGTATATTTGGGTGCCTGATGCGACCTACCCCGATCCGGGTGCGCCCGACACATGTGGCGATTTAGCCGAGGCGGACCTCGACGTCGAGTGGTCCGGAGCTACCGCACGTAATGCGCAAATCATCTTCGTTAACTCCCCTGCCATTGTCAACCCTCAGTGCACCACCCTGCTCAGCGGCGGAGTGGAGAATGCCCTCTCCTATGCCATTCAGCACACCGTCGCGCCCGTCGTGAGCATGAGCTACGGTATCTGCGAGTTGTATGCGAACTCAGATGAAACCGAACTCCAGCAGGCGAACACGCAAGGCATGACCATCATTAACTCTTCAGGAGACACTGGGGCGGCAGGGTGCGACGGCTTCACAAACTCACTGACCAACCCTCCGAACCTGGCGGTGGGCGGGCCGGCGGTGAGCTATCCGGCGAGCAGCCAGTATGTGACGGGAGTGGGCGGAACCGAGGTTCCATTCACCGATTTCACCAGCACATACTGGGGCACGACGAACGGTTCCGATGGCGGCTCGGCGCTGGGGCCGCCTGCCCCCCGTGTTCCCGAGGAAGCCTGGAACGATGATTATGAATTTGGTGCGTACTGTGCGGCGAACCCAACGGATTCGTTCTGCACTTACTATGGAATCACCTCGCAGTATACGGCGCAAGCTGCGCTTGGCATCGGGGCTGGCGGTGGCGGGGCGAGCAACTGCTACACGGTCAACGGGGCTGGCCAGTGTACGGCGGGCTTTCCACAGCCTTCGTGGCAAACGGTGACGATACCCCTGCAGGCGAGCGCGCGGTTCGTGCCGGACGTTTCCTTGCTGGCGACGCCGAACTTTCCCGGGTTCATCTTCTGTACGGAACTTTCGGAATGGGGCCTCAGTGGCACGGGTAGCACTTGCGCCCCTGGTGGCGCAACTGGCATTACCAATACACTTGCCCTCATCAATTCCAAGGGTAACCCCGACCCGACCATCATTGGAGGCACGTCAGTTTCGACACCAGTATTTGCAGGCATGGTGGCGTTACTGAACCAGTATTTCCAGGGGACGTCGGCAGCGGGGTTGGGAAACGTTAACCCCATGCTGTACACGCTGGCGAAGACAAATCCCAACAACTATTTCCACCAGCTGACCACAGGAAACAGCCAGGAATATTGTGTGCCGGGAACGCCAACGAGCCAGCAGCTCGCGTGGCAGTGCCCTCCCAGTGGGGTTCTCGGCTTCCTCGCGTCCAACTCCGACACGCCGACCGGGTACAACCTGGTTACCGGCCTTGGGTCGGTGGACTTAAACAACCTGGCAACCGCCTGGGCCGCCGCGCGTACCACCTCCTCAATCGCACTGCACGCCTCCGCGTCACCGATCGTCTTCGGCCAAAGCGTAACTCTCACCGCCACGGCGAATCCTTTGACTGCTACTGGTGTGGTAACCTTCTCGACCGGCGGCACGACCCTCGGCACCAAACCCCTGAGCAGCGGCGTCGCCGCCATCTCCACAACCAGTCTGCCCGTAGGCGCCGACACCATTACTGCTTCCTACCCCGGCGACGGCTACAACCAGCCGTCCACCGGTACGACCGTCGTCAACGTTACGGCCCCAGCGTTCACCTGGGTCGGCGGCGGCGCTTCGCACACGGTCCTGGCGGGACAAAAGACTATACCTTATAGCTTCACTGCCACTCCCACGACTCCCACTGGCGCACCGCAGTTCACCAGCACGGTGACTTTTGGTTGCACTTTCGCTCCCACAGACACCACGCTGACGAACGCTAGTTGTGCCTTCAACACAGGCCAAACCATCCCGACACAGATAGCGGCCGGTACAACGGGAGCGGTCCCGGTGACCCTAACCATCACTACTACAGGCCCGAACCAGGGCACGGGATCGCAATTGCGGCACCGGGCTGACAACCGCTCTCCGTGGCTGCCATTCGCTCTGCCCATCGCGGGCGTGGTAATGGTGGGCTTGTTTGGTAGGAAGTTGTCGAAGCGCTCGGCGATCGCCCTCTTCTGCTTCTCGCTTGCGCTTCTCGGGTTCATGGTCGCTTGCGGCGGAAGCTCGTCGCCGCCCGTTAGCGTAACCGTCACTCCGAGTTCAACCGTGCAGCTCTATGCCAACGAAGCCGGAAACTCTTGGCCCACGAGGGCAACCCAACAGCAATTCTCAGCCACGGTCAACAACTCCAGCAATCAGTCAGTGACCTGGGCAGTCACCGGCACGAGCGCGAATGGCACGATTACCTCCGCCGGAGTCTATACATCGCCCGCGACTGTCCCCAGCCCGGCGACGGTCACAGTGACAGCCACATCGGCGGCAGCAACAACGCCGGGATCGGGCACTGTCAACCTCCTGACCCCGACTGGCAACGGGTTGTTACCGGCGCCGTACACCGTTACCGTAACAGCGAACGAGGGCGGGACATCGCACTCGCAGACGGTATCGCTGACCGTGGACTAAGGGACGTTGTTGCAGTTGGCTGATTTGTAATTTGGGCGCGGAGAGGTTCCGCGCCCTTTTTCTATTAGGGAGCACTGCTTGGTGCGCCCGAGACTGTGTCGCAACTCGGTGCCGTCCCTGAAGGGACTCCGGCTTGGTCCACCTTGCCTTCCCGGCACTGACGTGCCGGGCTTTCCCATGTCGCCGCTTCGCGGCTGGAGGGATAGCGCGTTCCACTTCTTTCCTGCGCTTGGGGTTGCGATACAGACTCGCCCGTCTCCACATGAGCGGGGTACAGCAATCGTGAATATGGTCTAGCCCCTCAACCCCGCGCCCGACACCCGCCTTCCTCAGTCGTCGTCCGGGTCCGTCGGCGGCGTTTTGTCATTCAGAAAATCTTGCGCCTTCAAAGCTGCCGGGATCGTCTGAAACTGCAACGGGGTCTGATTGAAGTTGAAGCAATCGGAGAGATCATCCGCCACGGCATCCGCGTAGCCGAGCGATGGCAGGCTGAACGTGGTTTCGACGAACTTCAATATGCTGCCGAAATCATGCTGCTGGTGCGAAATGTACTGTGCTTTCGCGTACGGCGAGACCACAATCAGCGGAACCCGGAAGCCGTAGACATAGCCGCATCCCCACTGCGCGGGCGCGCAATTCACCAGCACTTGCGGCGGAGGAACGTGATCGTACCAGCCTCCCCAGTCGTCCCACGTAATGAAGATCGCCGTGTTCGCCCAATAGGGGCTGTTGCCGATCGCATTCACCACCGACGCCACCCACGATGGCCCTGTGTCGATGGTCCCCCCTGGGTGGTCCGACGCCTGGCCGCTCGGAATCACCCAGCTCACGTCCTGCAACTGGTTGTTGGTAATGTCGGTGAGTACCTGCGTCTGATTGAGGATCACATGGTTGGTCCAATCCGATCCCACGCAGGCGGTGCCATTGGGCGGCGGCAGGTTTGGTCCGCAGATATGCTGGATGGCTTCCGGGCCGTTCCAGATCGCCGGGGATCCGTGTAGTGGAGGTGGTGGTGAAGTACCGGGCGAGTAATACCGCCAAGTATTGCCGTTCTCCTCCAGCAGGTCGGTCAGCGTTTTATGCTCAAAACAGGGGTAGATTGGGTTGTTGGCAGTTTCGCTGCCGGTCGGATCGATCAGCTTGACTGTGTACGCCGCGGGGGCATCACACCCCGCGTTTGGCGTGCCGCCGTTCGGGTTGTTCGGATTCTCCGCCGCAAACAGATCGCTCCCGATCGATGGGGCCGATGTCCCGGAAATGATGAACTGATGCGCCGGAAAGCTGGGGCCCTGGTTGGTCTGGAACATGCGATCGGCAAATGTGTACTGCTCGGCTAACTGGAAGTAGGGTTGCACATCAGACGGGTTCACGTAAGCAAACGTGCAGTAGTCCTGCATACCCGTAGGGCAAGAAACCGGAATCAGGTCCGCCCCATCCATCCGGCATTGTCCGGTCGCCGAATTCAGGTCGCACATGGCTTTGAACGCACCGTGACTGTGGCCGGGGTCGTAGTTGACTTGGAGGCTGACTTCTTGCAGCTGAATCGTATTGCCATGCGAATCTTTTCCGCTTTGGGCAAGATCCGCGCCCCGGCCGATCAGCACCGGATCCTGGAAAAGATTATCCGTGCTGCGGTTCTCCTGGAAGATCACCACCACGTGCTCAATTTTCCCCGGCGGCGGTGGTGGAGGCGGGGAACCGCCACTGGTACCGCCGCAGCCGTTGAGGCTCACGAGAGTGCCTCCCATGGCCAACACCACGATTGCGAACACTAAGATACGAAGCTTGATCATTTCAGCACTCACCTCGGGGGAGTGTGGTCTTCATTCATCCGGATGATAACCCGGCCGCACGGCCTTACACTCGGATAGCCCCACAAATTCTTGCCGGTCAGCACCCGAAACGAGGAAGCCCTCTATGCTTTCTTGGATGCGGGCGCGGGCATCACTGCAACTCGAACCATGAAGCACGATTCGATTTTGCCATCGTGAATCCGTTCTGCAACCCTGTGACTTCGGTCTTGACATAGTCAGATCTTGGGATAATAATTTTGATTCCGGTATAACTTACTGGGCCGCCTGAGGCCCGCTCCCCAAGCCGGATCGAATGGCTAAGTGCCATGTTGTCTAGATTTTGCACGAAATGTTCTTTGGAATCGACGGATCAGGCGGAAATCGCGTGGACTCTCTGCAAGAAAATCACTCATTTTTGCCGTTTTTAACCCCTAAGTCCTTATTCCGGAATATTTTACGAATAAGTTCTTTAAACGGTGAGATTTAGGAGGTAGCCCCGCCCTAAATCTATGATTCCAATAGACCAGGGGGAGGGGGGTACCCCCACCAGTACCAACTAGTAAACCCGACGTGATTGGCGAGCGAGCCACGGTCGAAAGATGAGTAAAAAACCGGTTCTTCCTGGGATCTGCGAGCTGGCAACTGAGACTGGAACTTGGTGGGCAGTGCAGGACTCGAACCTGCGACCTCCTGCTTGTAAGGCAGGCGCTCTAACCAACTGAGCTAACCGCCCGCTCCGCGCGGATGCGATCACGGCGTGTTTCCGCCGCTCACGAAAAACCTTCTGCAAACTTATGCTGAGGATACTGGACGCTTCCCTTGCCGGTCAAACAGTGCATGCGGCAAGTGATATGCGCGCAGTGATTTGCGCGCATATGTTCCGCGGGCGCGGCTGCTACACTTTCTGCGTGCGAAAGTTAATCGTCAACGCCGATGATTTAGGTCTAACCGCTGGAGTGAATCGAGCTATTGTGGAAACCCACATCGGTGGAGTCGTGTCGTCGGCGACACTGATGGCCAACGGCGCAGCGTTCGAGGACGCGGTGAGTTCGGCGCGCTCGGCGCCGAATCTCTCCGTGGGATGCCACGTCGTATTGGTGGACGGAACCCCGGTGTCACCACCGGACGCAGTGGATACGTTGCTGGCGATTCGCTCGGCGGAGCCGGACAAGTTCTACACCAGCCTTTCGGCCTTCGCCGCGCGCGCCATGTTGGGAGGCTTCGATCGCGATCAACTGGTCGCAGAAGTCACTGCGCAAATAAGGAAACTTCAATCCACCGGTCTCCAGGTTACTCACCTCGATACGCACAAGCACGCCCACATCTTTCCCGAGATTCTTGCGGCGCTGCTGCGAGCCGCGCGGATTTGCGGCGTTCGCGCCATCCGCAATCCGTTCGTTCCCGTGAAAGCGATGCACGCGCGGCAATTCAAAGGCAAGCGAGATCTCTGGAAGCGTTATGGCCAGGTGCGCATGCTGCACGCCTTCTCCGGGCAATTCCTCCAGCGGACCAAGCGCGCTGGACTGCTTACACCCGACGGTGTGGTGGGAGTGATCGAGACCGGCTCGCTCGATGGTCAAGGCGACAGTTCCGGCTATAGTTCCCTGCTGCGCCAGACGCTCGCGAGCCTGCCGGACGGCACATGGGAGTTAGTCTGCCATCCCGGCTACAACGACGCCGACTTGCGCGCCGCCCGCACGCGATTGCTCGATTCTCGCGAGGAGGAGCGGCGTCTGCTGACTTCGGCGGAACTGCGACAGTTTCTGGAGGAGCAAAAGATCCGGGTCATCAGTTATCGTGAGTTTGCGGAAAAGTTTGCGGGAAACCGCCCTGAATGATGATTGGCAGGTGCCGAAAGTGGTGCTTCCCTCGTTACTGCAAGGGCCAACTTTAGTAATATCGCGGCGCGTCCGAGGGCGGTATCATCGCATGAACCGGATACGAGGATAAGGCATGGCTGACCATCAAAGCGAACCTCGCCTGAGTGTGGACCTGCCCGTGCGTATATGGGGAATGAGCGCCGAGGGACGCCCCTTTTCCCAACATGCTCGCGCTCAGAACATCAGTTCGGAGGGTGCACTGATCTCGGGCGTCGAGAACGAACTGAAAGTGGGTGACGTGGTCGGGGTGCAATGCGAAGAGAGAAAAACGCGCTGCACGGTGATCTGGGTGATGAACACCGGCCCGGTCAAGAAAAATCAAGTGGGAGTGAAGTTGGTCGCCGATCAGGAGTGCCCGTGGAAAAACTATCTGCCACTCGACGGCGCGACGGTGACGATTTCCCCCTCCAACCGGCGGCGCTGGCACCGGCATAAGATTTCGCTTCCCCTGGAACTTCGCGACGAGCGCGTCAACGCGCCGCTGCGCATTAATGCCACCGACGTGAGCGGCAATGGATGCTACGTCGAGAGCATGCTGCCTCTGCCGCTCGGAACTGTGCTGCGGGTGGATTTCTGGCTGGACTCGGAGCACATCAAGATCACGGCGGTGGTCCGGACGTGCGATCCGGGCGTGGGCAATGGAATCGAGTTCACCGGTATGCCCGTCGACGGCAAGGCACGCATGCAGGCCTACCTGGACGCGATTGATCCGCAGAGGGGAGTCTCAGCTCCGAAGCCGGAGTAAAATCATTGAATCATTGAGTCATTGAGTCATTTGAAAATCGCTGGGAGCTTAGGTTTTCAATGATTCAATGACCAAATGATTCAATGACTCACTGCGTAGCGGGCGAGCACGATCGCGCGAATCAGTCCACCCATCGTGAATTCGCGGGCCTCGATTGCGACCGGCATCTGCAATTCGCGCAGCGTCGCCGAAGTCACGGGACCAATCGAAGCAAACTGGACATGCTTGAGCAAACCTACGCTGAGTGAGCCTGCCTTGAAGTTGCCGAGCAGTTCGGCAAAGTTCTTCGCGCTGGAGGAACTGGTGAAGGTCACGACGTGCGGGCGGCGACCTGCGTTTCTCAGGAGCGCGCGCAGGCGCACCTGCGATTTCTCGGGCACTACCGTTTCGTAAGCCTCGACCACATCGACTTCGGCTCCGGCGGCGCGCAGTTCCTCTGGAATCACGTCGCGCGCGACTTTGGCTCGTATCAGCACGACGCGCTTGCCGTCGACCTTATCGCGCAGTCCCTTCACTACCGACTCGGCGACGTACTCCTCGGGCACCATCTTCACCTTCAGCCCATGCTTCACAATCGCCTTCTTGGTCGCAGGCCCGATCGCTGCGATCTGGAGATGCTTGAGAGTCCGGCGCGTGATGCGCAGCTTCCGGACGCGCTCCCACATCGCTTCGACACCATTGGCGCTGGTGAGAATGAGCCAGTCGTACGACTTGATATTTTTCAGAGCATCGTCGAGTGGCCGGTACGATTGCGGCTTGCGGATTTCAATAAAAGGGATTTCGATTACAGATGCGCCCAGGCTGCGCAGGCTGGCGGAAAGGCTGCCAGCTTGGTGGCGGGCGCGTCCGACTAGAATCCGGGTTCCGGCGAGGGGATGGTTTTCGTTGGGCTTGCGCATGGGGCAGTTGCCAGTTCTCAGTTGCCGGTTGCCAGTCTCAGATTCATCTTCCTGGCTCCGGCCACAAAAAGCAGGTCCTTCGCTTCGCTCAGGATGACAAAGCATTGAATAGACGTTATCTCATGGTTGTTGCGGCAGCGCGAAACCTTCGCCATAAACTTCTTCGAGAATAACATCGCCGCCTCGACGGAGAAGGGTTTCGCCGACTTCTTCGCCGAGGCGCACGGGATCGTCGCCGTCGCGGGTTTCGCGCAGAACTTTGGTTCCATCGGGATGGGCTACGAGCGCGTTCAGGCGAATGCGGCCTCCCATTGCTTCTGCGAAGGCTCCGATGGGGACCTGGCAGCCGCCGCCGAGTTTGTTGAGCAGGGCACGCTCGCAGGTGGTGGCGGCGCGGGCGGCCGCGTCATCGAGAAAGGCGAGGAGCGCCCGCGTCGTGCTGTCGCCGTTGCGAATTTCGATTCCCAAGGCGCCTTGTCCGGCGGCGGGGGTCATCACGTCCGCAGGGATCACCTGGCGGACCCGTTGCGTTTTGCCCAGACGGTTCAGGCCGGCGGCGGCCAGAATGATGGCATCGTAGTCGCCGCATTCGAGCTTGCGCAGGCGCGTATCCACATTGCCGCGGAGCGGGTGAATCTGAAGATCCGGACGAAGCGCCTTCAACTGGGCCTGACGGCGCAGGCTGCTGGTACCAACGCTCGCCTGCTGCGGCAGCGCTTCGATGCTGGCGAACTTCACGGAACAAAAAACGTCGCGTGGATTTTCGCGGGTGGTGATGGCGGCAATTTCGAAATCGGCAGCCAGCTCCGTGGGCAAGTCTTTCAAGCTGTGCACGGCGAGGTCAACCCGGTTTTCGACGAGGGCTTCTTCGATTTCCTTGGTGAACATGCCCTTGGTGCCGACTTTAGCGAGCGCAACGTCGGTGATTTTATCGCCCGTGGTCTTGATGATCTCGAGTTCCACGGTATGGCCCTGAGCGCGAAGCAGGTCGGAAATGTGATGGGCCTGCCAGAGAGCGAGTTGCGAGCCGCGGGAGCCGATGCGCAGGCGGGCCATCAGTCTTCCGCTTCCGGGCGACGGGCGGACTTCGAAGCGGCCGCCTCTTTTTCATCGTGCAGGTTGAAGAGACGACGCACAAGTTCGATGACGGTGGTGGATTCGGGATCGCGCGCCGCCGTTTTCAGGGTGCTGATGGGGGTATGCATGATCTTGTTGACGATGCCACGAGTGAGCGCTTCGACGGCAAGTTCCTGGTCGGTGGTCATGGAACCGAGGCGGCCACGAACACGATCAATCTCGGCCTGGCGAATGGTTTCGAGGTGGTCCTGCAAGCTGACGATGGTGGGAACCACGTCGAGAGTCTGCAGGCGAGCGTGGAATTTATCCACCTCGCCATTGACGATCGCCTCGGCCTTTTCCGCTTCCTTCTTGCGATCGGCAACGTGCGAACTAACCGCTTGCTGCAGATCGTCGATGTCATAGACGAAAATGCCATCGATCTTGTTCATCTCGGGATCGACGTCGCGGGGAACGGCGATATCGATGAAGAACATGGGCTTGTTACGGCGCAGCGCCATGAGCTTTTCACCGTGTTCGCGCCGGAAGATGAAGTGGGGCGAGCCGGTCGAGGTAATCACGATGTCGGCGCGCTCGCAGGTATCATAAAGTCGGCTAAACTCGATCGCCTGCCCGTCGAACTTTTGCGCCAGCCGGATGGCGCGGTCGTAGGTGCGGTTGGCGACAAACAGAGACGCGGCGCCGTGCGCCAGCAGATGCCGGGCCGCTAACTCGCTCATCTTCCCCGCACCCACCAGGTACACGCTCTTGCCGTTCAGGCTGCCGAAGATTTTCTCTGCCAGTTCGACGGCCACCGAAGCAATCGAAACCGAAGAAGATCCGACGGCGGTTTCGGTGCGGACGCGCTTGGCCACGGCAAACGCCCGGGTGAGCAACTGATCCAGTTGCGAGCGCACCGCTCCAACGGCGCGGGCGGTGGCATAGGCTTCCTTTACCTGTCCCAGGATCTGGGGCTCACCAACGACCATGGAGTCGAGGCTGGCGGCAACGCGAAAGACGTGGCGGATGGCCTCATCTTCGCGAAATTCGTAGAGATAACTTTCAAACTGACTGAGATCGGTGTCGAAATAGTCGCGCAGGAATTCGCGCAGGTCGCCGGTGCCGTTCTTCATGTTCGCGATAAATTCCACGCGGTTGCAGGTGGAGACGATCATGCCCTCGGAAACGGCGGGATGCTCGGCCAGTCTCTTGCAGGCCTCCGGCAAGCGCGATTCAGGAATGGCCAGGCGCTCGCGCACCTCGACCGGCGCGGTCTTGTGATTGACACCGATGAGCTGGAATCTCATGACGCGATAAACCTGTGCATTCCGCTGAAGTAGTTCGCGATCCAGGCCACGATGGCCGCGACGAAGGCCGCACTGGCGAGCATGGCGGCCCGGCGTCCGCGCCACCCGGCATTCAGGCGCGTAAACACCATCAGCAGATACACGGCCCACATCAGGACGGAAAGCAGAATCTTGGGATCGAAAAAATCAATGCGGCCGTAGGTGGATTCGGCGACCACGGAGCCCGCGATCAGGCCCAGAGTCATGAAGGGAAATCCGAGCATGAGGGAGCGGTAACCGATGTCGTCAATCACCTGAAGAGCGGGCAGTCGCGAAAACATTCCACTCGAACTCTTGGATTTCAGAGCGCGTTCTTGCATGAGGTACAGAATGCTGGCGCCAAAGCTGAGGAACAGCGCCGCGTATCCGGTGAAGATCATCAGGATATGCACGGCCAGCCAACCCTTCTTCACGACATCCGAAGCGAAGACAAGGGGTTGCTGACCGGTGGCGGCCACGAAGGTCAGCAGAAAAACCAGGGGAAAAATCACGATGCCCGGGGTAGTCGTCTTGTAGATCAAATAGGCGAGCATAAAGACGACCATGATCAGAAAAGCGAGAAGCGATTCCGAGTTGTGAACCGAGGCCGAAGCGAGCTGGCCGGTTTCGACGACGGCTTCGGTCAGCGAAACCAGATGAAACACCATGCCGAGGTAGGACGCATGGAGCGCGACTTTGCCGAGGATTTCCGAGGTGCGGGTGAGCGCGACCAGCGCATAGAGCAATCCCGCGGCGTAACAAACAAGCGCGACGCGCAGCCAAATCAGGGTCATCATTCTAGGGTGCTTCTGCAGGCCGGTTTGATACTCCCCCACCCCGCCTGGGTGATTATAGTGTGCCGGGCTGAGGGGTGCGCGTAAACAGGCGCTATCACAAGTGCATGTGACGGGGGTCACGGAGGGCAAATGGGCCTGTGTGCGCTCCCGAAGCTACCGAATGTCACGGGAAGTAGCTGGTCATGCCGCCGGTCGAACCTTTACCACCCGCTGGCTCGCAGCCAGCGCCTGCCACGCAATCACAAACGACGGCAGAAAACACGCCGTGGCAATGACGCTCCAAACCACCGTGACGGCACCGAATTCGATCCGTGCAATCGCAGGGATGGCGTTAATGGTGCGAACCACCACGAAGACCATCGCAAACGGATAGCTGCGCATCATCCACTCGCGGTGCTGCTGGATCCTGCCCGTGCGGACGCAGTAGAGGCCAGTGGCGGTGGTCACAAGCCAGCCAACGGCCTGGATCACCGAAGCCATGGTCAGGGTGACATGGGGCAGAGCGATGGCAACCGTAATCGCAACCGGCGCGGAAATTGCGACACACCCGACGTAGACGCGTCCCATCACGCGATGCAGTTGCAGATGCCGCTGCCGCAGACGGCTCGAAAACTGGAACATGCCGAGGAGAAGCGCCAGCGCCCCGGGAATGCCGTGGGCCAACATCAGCCATGGAATCACCGCATAGCGGTGGCGCAGGAACGAGTGCGAATCCAGGAGTGTCCGGTCGCGTGTGAGCAGGACGAACACCGTCATCAGAGCGAACACACCCAACACAGCATGCCTAGCCTGAAATGAATTTCTACGAGTCCAGAATCCGGGAACAGCAGTCGCCAAAGTCCCTCCGCTCCGCGCTGCGAACCCCAGGCAGCGATGTCAAGCAGAGGGGAGCATAGCACTTCTCTTGAGTTTGAGAATTCGTTTGTTCACCGTCCGATTACACGGCCGGGGATTCGACTGTCGGGCGGCCGATTTGGCACGCTGTGATCAGGCGTTGTCGCCAGCGATCGGGGAGGGCTGATACTGCGGCACCTGCCGAATCTACTCCACGCCTAACGACGCCAGCGATTCTTCCAGAGACGGCGAGTCGATCTGCAGTTGCCGGCCTTCCACCTGCATTTCTTCCAGTTCGTCGAAGGCGCGAAACAGACGAATCTTGACGGCGGCGTACTGCTCGGAATCGGCGAGGGGGCGACCGTGGGATGCTGCCCAGGCGGCCACGACACTATGCGGAAGGATGATGCTGACCGCGTAGGTCAGCTTGCGGTCGGAGGTGACGTCGAAGATGTACTCATTGGCGTCGGATGTCGGGGCCAGACGTTTCCCGACGAAGTAGTACTGGTAAACGTAGCCTTGGGAGCCGGTGTAGGTTTTGAGGCGGCGGATGGTCATGAGGTGGTCGTTAGTCGTTAGTCGTTAGTCGCTGGCGATCAGACAATGACGGCAAAAAGCTTGAACCACAGAGGGCACAGAGGTCCACAGGGGAAAACCAAATCGGTGCAGCCCTGACTACGAACCGCCGAACGACGAACGACCAGCGACTGAGCACTACCGGCTGCTATTCCCCGGCGAAATCACTCTCCCATATTCACTCGCTCGCGCCAGGCGGTCGAACATGCGCCAGGCGGCGAGCGAGATGTTGCTGATCGCTTCTTCTCCGTCACGCTCGCGGCGCAGGTAGGTCGTCATAACGCAGAGGATGTACGGACGCTTGTCGACGAAGATCACGCCCGAATCGTTGCGCACGCCTTCGAGAGCGCCGGGCTTGTCGGCGATCTTCAAATCGTCGGGGAGATCGCGCGGGATCCAGCTGTCTTTGTGGGTAGAGAGGACTTTGAAGAAATCGTCGGTCATCTCTTTGTTCAGGATCTGGCCGCGGTAGAGCGCTTCAAGCAGGTTCAACATCTCGTTGGGCGTGGAGACGTTTTCGCGGCCTTCGACCGCGGCCTTGAGGTCCATCATCTTGCGGCGGAGGCGGGTATCGCGCAGCCCCTGCGCGGTCAGGAAGGCGTTCACGTTGTCCATGCCGACGCGGTCGATGAGGACGTTGGTGGCGGAGTTGTCGCTGACGGCGACCATCATGGTCGCAAGGTCGCGCAGCGTGATCTGGGTGACGCCGGGCGTGAGGCCACCCATGATGTCGCTGTCCTGGACCAGATCGGCAGCATTGACGGTGTACATGTCTGTGAGTTTCAGCTTGCCTTGCTGGGCTTGCCGGTAGAGTTCGGCGAGGATACAGATCTTGATGGAGCTGGCTTGCGGGAAAACGTCGTTGGCGTGAAGCAGGTACTTGTGGCCGTCGGTGAGATCGACGATGGCGACGCCCATGACGCCGTCGAGACCGCGGTCAACGTCAAGAATGGATTTTTCAAGCTTCATCCAGAGGACTTGCTGCTTCTCGGTGGGCGGCGGCGGCGAAGTTTGAGCGGACGCGGCCGCAGCCAGACAAAGACTGGCTAACGTCAGGAAGGCGGTGGTCAGCAAGGCGGCGATTCTTTTTTGTGGCATCGGTTTTCGTGGCACGGGTCTTCGTGGCATGGATCAGATTCTTGCCTCTCGCAGGCGTTTGACTGCGGTCTCGGAGGTGACCGGAGAATAATAAATCTCTTTGAAAGTGTAGGACCGTGCCTTGGCCTCGAGAATAGGCAGGATTTCGATGTGCCAGTGGTAATCGTCATCGAGTGTTTTCCAATATCCCAGTGTTGCCGAAGGATGTTGGCTGTTGGGCGAGGTGTGGAGCACGAGGTGGAAGGCTTCCGTGACGGTGCGGATACGTTGCAGGGTGCGCCGCAGGAGCGCGGCGAGATCGGTCACGCTGCCCACGCGCGATGAACCGGTGCGCTCAAAGGAAGCTTCATGGCTGCGCGGCATAATCCAGGTTTCGTAGGGGACGCGCGGAGCATAGGGGCAGAAGGCCACGTAGTCTCCGCGAATTTCGAGGATGCGCAGGCTCTGACGCTCCTCCTGCGCCAGAATGTCGCAGAAGACGCAGCGCTCTTTGCTCTCGTAATAGTCGCGTCCAGCGCGGAGTTCGTAGAGGACGCGGCGCGGCACGAAAGGCGTTGCGGTCAGCTGGGAAGTGGGGTGGTCAAACTCCTGTCCGGCTCCTTCGCCGTGATTCTTGAAAATGCTGACGTACTTCAACCGGCTGTCGCGCTTCAAATCCTGAATCCGCAGGGCGGCCAGACGCAGGAACTGTTCGACTTCGACGTCGCTCGCATTCCAGAGATGGCCGTCGTGGCGGGGATTTTCGAGCAGAACTTCGTGAGCGCCGACCGATCCCATGCGGTCGTAGAGGCCGTCGCCGCGGCGGGCCGCCTCGCCTTCGATGTGATAGAGCGCATGCGGATGGACGACAGAACGCGCCGACCACGCGCTGCCATCCACGCCGGGCAGGTTGGCGATGACTTGGGCTGGCTCGGCGGAGGGACCGCAAAACCGGCATGCTTGGGTGCGTGGAGTGGGCTCGATGACATCGTCACCGGTGATCACCCAGGAGCGGGTGATGGGATCTTTGCGGAGTTCCATGGCAGTAAGGAGAACAAAAGAATTTGTAATTTGCAATTGGTGATTTGTAATTTAAAAGCCTTTCCGGCGCTTCGGTCTCCCTGCTCCAGCGGCGAATTGCAAATTACCAAATTACCCATTACAAATTACCAATCACATATTGTCCTATGTCCGAGCCCTCGACGCCGCTGATGCGGCAATATGCCGCCATCAAGAAGGAGCATCCCAACGCTCTGCTGTTCTTCCGGCTGGGGGATTTCTACGAGCTTTTCTTCGACGACGCGGTGCTGGCCGCGCGCGAGTTACAGATCACGCTGACCTCGCGCAATAAAGAAAAGGGCGTGGCCATCCCCATGTGTGGCGTGCCTTACCACGCCGCCGACGGCTACATCGCAAAACTGATCCGGCGCGGGTTCAAGGTCGCGGTCTGCGAACAGGTGGAAGACCCCCGCCTGGCGAAGAAGCTGGTGCGGCGCGAGGTGACGCGCGTCGTCACTCCGGGCACGGCGGCGGATTCGTCGCTGAACGCGGAGGAGAACAACTTTCTGGCGGCGGTGGCGACGGTTGGGGATCGCGTGGGTTTTGCGGCGCTGGATCTTTCGACCGGCGAGTTTCGAGCGACGGAGTTTGTGGGCGAGTCGGCCGGACGCCGTATTCAAGAAGAACTTGAGCAATTGCGGCCAAGAGAGGTGTTATATGGGTCTTCAGCTCCTTTGCTGGAGCGGGCTGCTGGAGTCCAATTGCGGACCTTCGCTCCCTTGGACGGGCGAGACGCCCGTCCCTCCACAGGCACCGCGCCTGTCGCTCGGGTCTCTGGCGGGGGCTGGGCGGAGACTCCTCTAGACGACTGGATCTTCGCTCCCGATCACGCCATTCCGCTGCTGGAGAATCACTTCGGCGTGCTCTCGCTGGAGGGCTTCGGGTTGGCGGGCAAACGCGCGGCGGCTTCAGCGGCGGGGGCCATTTTATATTACATCCGGTCAACGCAGCGCGGCACGCTCGATCATGTGGACCGCATCGGCTTCTACGAGCGTCAGAATTGCCTGGTGCTCGATGCCGTGACGGTGCGCAACCTGGAATTGATCGAACCCCTATTCGCGGGAACGGATGCCGGAGTGACTCTGTTCCGCTGCCTCGATGCGACCGTCACTCCGATGGGCAAGCGCTTGCTGCGTACATGGATGCTGCGCCCGTCTTTGGATCGGGCCGAGATCGATGGCCGACTGGATTCGGTTGAGGTGCAGGTCAAGGACACGGTGCGGCGCGAAGAGTTGCGGCGGTCGCTGGATGGAATTCTTGACCTGGAACGTCTGCTCAGCCGGGTCACGCTGGAAACCGCGAATCCACGGGACGTGCTGGCCCTAGCTGCATCGCTCGCACGAATTCCCAAGGTGCGAACGGTGTTGACTGAGCTATCGGGGACACTACTCGACAATCCCGCCCCGGAGGGGCGAACTAACTTAGCCCAGCGCTTCAGCGCTGGGAAAAGCGGAGCAAGCAATTCAAGTCCCGGAGGGACGACTGAGAAAATCACGCACCCATCCGTGCCTGCGTCTCGGCTGGGCACGCTGCATGGACTGATCGACGAACTGGGCGATCTGCGGGAGAAGATCGATTGCACGTTGGTTCCGGAGCCGCCGCTCACGCTGAGCGATGGCGGGGTGATCGCCCCGGGCGTGGACAAAGATCTGGACGAACTCCGCGACCTGAGCCGCAACTCGAAGCAGTACCTGGCGCATGTGGAGTTGCGTGAACGGGAACGGACGGGGATTGGATCGCTGAAGGTAAAGTTCAATTCCATTTTTGGCTACTACATTGAGATTTCGAAGGCGAACCTGCACCTCTCGCCCGCCGACTACGAACGCAAGCAGACGCTGGTGAATGCCGAGCGCTTCACGACTCCGGAACTGAAAGAGTATGAGTCCAAGATTCTGGATGCCCAGGAGAAGATTGTCGAAATCGAGCGCCGTCTGTTTGCCGACTTGCGTTCCGCCATTGCGGCCGAGGCCAAGCGCATCCGGCAAACCGCGCTGGCACTGGCGGAAGTGGATGTACTCGGCTGCCTGGCACACATTGCGGCCCTGCGGAATTACTGCCGGCCGCGGTTCGAGCCAGCTGACGAGGCCGAGCACGCGGGCGATTTGGAGATTGTCGAAGGACGTCATCCGGTGATCGAACTTCAGGAACTGGCGGCAGGGAGCGAGCGGTTCGTTCCGAACGATCTGTTTCTGAATTCGTCTTTGGACCTGCACAATATGACGCACAACATCATCGTGCTGACCGGACCGAACATGGGCGGCAAGAGTACCTATCTGCGGCAGGCGGCGCTGATCGTGATCATGGCGCAGATGGGCTCGTTCGTTCCCGCGCGTGCCGTGCGGCTGGGCATTGTGGACCGCGTGTTCACGCGCATTGGCGCGAGCGACAACCTGGCCCGAGGGCGATCGACGTTTATGGTCGAGATGACGGAGACGGCGGCGATTCTGCACACTGCGACGGCGCGGTCGTTGATCCTGTTGGATGAAGTCGGCCGAGGCACTTCCACCTATGACGGCCTGGCGATCGCGTGGGCCGCGATCGAGTATCTGCATGCGCGAGTACGCGCCAAGACTTTGTTTGCCACACACTATTTCGAGTTAACCGAATTGGCGGAGCAATTGAGTGGCGTGAAAAACTATCACGTATCCGTCAAGGAAACCGGCGGCAGCGTCGTTTTTCTGCGCCGGGTCGAGCCGGGCGCTGCCGACCGCAGCTACGGAATCGAAGTCGCGAAGCTGGCGGGACTGCCGAACGAAGTCGTAGTGCGTGCGCGCGAGGTGCTGGCGGAGCATGAATCGTCCGAGCGCCGGCTTTCGGAACATCTGACGCCGGGTGCCGAACCGGAGCGTCCGACGCAGTTGACCATCTTCACGCCGCTCTCGCAGCCGGTGCTGGAAAAGCTGCGCGAAGTCGATTTGAACCGTCTGACGCCGCTGGAGGCGCTAAACTTGCTGGCGGAGCTGAAGAAAGAAATCTAACCGCCGAGACGCGGAGTCCGAGGAAAGCAGGGAAATCAGAATAGCAGCCCAGGGAGAAACTCTATGTCGGCGCCAAAACTGAAATGCGATATCAAACCCCTATGTGATAAGCATTTGGTTGAAATGGAAGCGGTTCGTGTGAAGGCGAAGATGGGAGGGTCGGATGAATGGACTTGGGACCCGTTTCGCTGCCCTGTTCAGGGCTGCACTCGTTCCTTCGATTCGGGAGGATACATAACCGTTTCCAACGGTATGATCGATCCTGCGAGCAGAAACTTCATCGGATGCGAGGAAGGGGCGATGTTCGTGGAAAGCGTTCAAGAAGATCGCTTAATCTGGCGCTGCTGCATAGATGGCTGCGAGCGGTCCAGGGCGACGGATCGTGCTTTTCTCCCCGAGTTGTGAACATTTGCCCGAATCAAGGAGCAAAAGATGGGGCTGTTCAACAAGGTCTCCGGGGCACAAGAATCGACGCCTGAATCGTATCTCGATTCAGGAACAACTCTAATAAAGAGACTTACGCAGAGCTTACCTCTTCCCGACTGGCGGAATGGCCCGCCTGGCTATACAGAAGGAGAGAACGAAGCCATCGACTTTTCTCTATCCCAATTTCAGCGTATCGGCGATGAAGTGGCGAGAGAGCGTGGGGGAGATAAGATGGCCATTCACCCTAACCATGTAGAGGATATTCGGCGAATGTTAGCTGAACAAGGACTCAGGCGATTAGCGGATGGCGCATGGAGATTCGGGGACAAACTTCCAGAGGACTGGAAGGAGAATTTATCGACATATCTGAAGGCTTGGCTATGCGGCTTGAACCCTATGGTTCTTCTGGATGTTGCCGATCTACTCGTTCACGCCGGCAGGAATGCTGAGGCAAGCGAAGCCATAGAGACAGTCAGACTTTTCCCCGCATACGCGCATTCGCGAGGGTCCAAGGGAGCCTTTTCCGCGGAAATTGTGGAGCAGGTTATGGTACGTGCAGAGGAGCTGCGGAAAGACATCCAACTGGGGGGTCCAAGCGGCTGGCGAGGCTAGTGGACAGACGGAAGGTTTCCCTAAGTCAGACATTAACGAGAAGAGAATTGAAACTCAACATCGGCCAACTCCTAATCATCGGCTTCGACGGGATCGAGATGTCTCCGCGCCTCGCTGCCCTGCTCGCGAAGATTCAGCCGGCGGGCGTGATTTTGTTTGCCCGCAACATCACCGGAGCTGCGCAGACGCACGCTCTTCTGCGCGAATGCCAGAAGTGCGTTGCCACGCCACTTTTCACTTGCCTGGACCTTGAAGGCGGCACGGTGGACCGCTTTCGCAACGTGATCGGTTCGGCGCCTTCTCCGGCGGAGGTTTTTGCCACGGGCAGCCGCACGCTCTTTCGCAAGCATGGACGCGTGATCGGCGAGAACTGCCGGGCGCTTGGCTTCAACGTGGATTTTGCCCCGGTGCTCGACTTGGCCTACGAGGCTTCGCGTTCGGTGATGAGTTCGCGGGCGGTTTCGGCCGATCCGAAGCAGGTGGTTGCCTACGCGCGCGAGTTTCTGCGCGGGCTGCGCGAATCGGGCGTGCTCGGCTGCGGCAAGCACTTCCCCGGACTGGGCGAGGCCACGCTCGATACGCACCATGAACTCCCCAGCGTCGAAAAGCCGCTACGCAAATTGTGGGAGCAGGATCTGGTTCCCTACCGCTTGCTGCGGCGCGAATTGCCGTTCGTCATGGTTTCGCACGCGGCTTATCCGGCGGTGACCAAGGAACGCACTCCGGCATCGCTCTCGAAGAAGTGGATCGCCGACATTCTCCGCAAGAAGATTGGCTATCGGGGCCTGATCTGCTCCGACGATCTGGAGATGGGCGGCGTACTGGCGGCCGGTCCGATCGAACAGGCGATGATCGGGCACATCCGCGCCGGGGGCGATCTTGGCCTGATCTGCCATCAGGAAGATTTCATTCTGCGCGCGCACGAAGCGGTTGTTCGCGAGGCGGAGCGCGACGGCAGATTTGCCCGCCGCGTGCGGGAATCGGCGCGGCGTGTGCTGGCGTTCAAGGAGAAGTCGTTGGCAAAGCGCCGCATTCCCGCTCCCTCTTCCGCACGAGTTGAGAAACTGACGCGACAGCTCTGGGAATTCGGTGAAGAGATCCGGCTGGCTACGTTTGCTCGCGAGGAACGCGCATGAGCATGATTATTGCCGGCGTGATGAGCGGTACCTCGGCGGACGGAATCAATGTGGCTCTCGTGCGACTGTCGGCACGCGGACAGGAGTGTCCGCGCCACACACTGCTTGCTCACGCGGAGTATCCGTTCCCTGCCCCGGTTCGACGCGCGATCTTGGAAATGATGAACGCGGAATTGGCGCGGGTTGCGGATCTGGCGCGGCTGAACTTTCTTCTGGGCGAACTCTACGCCGAGGCGGTGGCAAAGACTGCACGCGAGCATCGCGTGAAACTTGACCTGGTGGGCTGTCATGGACAGACGCTGTATCACCAGGGAGTGGCGGCGCGCTTTCTCGGGCGAAAATTGGCGGTGACGTGGCAAACGGGCGAAGGCGCAGTAATCGCGGCGCGGCTGGGTGTGCCGGTGGTCTCTGATTTTCGTCCCGCGGATATGGCAGCGGGCGGAAAGGGTGCGCCGTTGGTTCCCTTTCTCGATTACTCTCTCTATCGCGACCAACGCGTGGGGCGCATTGCGCAGAACATCGGCGGAATTGCGAATCTGACGGCGATTCCCGCGGGCGCGTCGCTCCGCCAGGTGCTTGCTTTTGACACCGGCCCCGGCAACATGGTGATGGATGCGGTGATGGAAGAGCTTTTCGGGAAACGCTACGACCGCGACGGCAAAATCTCAGCCTCGGGGCGCGTGCTGGATGGCGTGATTGCGCAGTTGCTGCGCGCGCACTTTTTCCGGCAGAAGCCTCCGCGTACAGCGGGCCGCGAAGAATTTGGCCGCGAATATGTGGGCCGATTTCTTCAGATATGCCACGGCGCCAGTAAGTCCGACGTGGTGGCGACGGCGACGGCGTTGACGGCGCGAACGATTGCGGACGCGGTTCAACGATTCGTGCTGCCGCGATTTGGAGCCCGCCGAAAGCGCCGTGATCACCAGATGATTGTCTCGGGCGGAGGCACGAGGAATCCGACGCTAATGGCCATGTTGCGCGATGAAATCGCACCTCTGGGGATCGGACTGCATTTCTCGGATGAGTTCGGCCTGCCGGCGGAAGCGAAGGAGGCAGTGGCTTTTGCCCTGCTCGCGCATGAGACGTGGCATCGGCGGCCAAGCAATGTGCCGTCGGCGACGGGAGCGAAGCGGGCGGCAATCCTGGGAAAGATCTCGTATGCGTGAGGCAGCAGTACGAGAGCGCGCAAGAAGCAGGTCCTTCGCTTCGCTCAGGATGACAAGTTGTTTGTTATTTGTTGCCGGATGGGTGCTGCCTCTCCTCTCCTGCTCACAAGCTCCCGATCCCAACGCGCTGGTGATGATCATTGAAAGCAGTCCCACGAATCTCGACCCGCGGGTGGGGATTGATGCACAATCGGAGCGCATTGGCGAGCTCCTCTTCGACGCGCTGCTGACCCGCGACGAGCACTTAAATATTCAGCCCGGGCTGGCGGAGCATTGGGAGATTCCGGATCCGTTGACCTACGTCTTCCAACTGCATCACGGCGTAACGTTTCACGATGGGCGGCCGCTTACTTCCCGCGACGTGAAGTGGACGTTCGACTCTCTGCTCGAAGGCAAGATTCGCAGTACGAAGTCGGCGGCCTACCGTTTCGTGGAGCGCATCGATGCGCCCGATGAGTTCACGGTGGTATTTCATCTGAAAGAACCGAACGCGACCTTGCTGTGGAATCTCTCGGAGGGGGCGAGTGGAATTGTGCCCTATGGCTCGCTCGACGAGATCACGCGCAGGCCGATCGGGTCGGGGCCATTCAAGTTTGTCAGCGCCGAACAAGATAAAGAAGTTGTCGTCGAGCGCTACGACAACTACTGGGGGCCGAAGGCGCGCTTGGCCAGGGTACGCTTCAGCGTTGTGCCAGACGCGACGACGCGGGCACTAGAATTGCGCAAGGGCAGCGCCGATGCCGCGATCAATGCGCTTACTTCCGACACCATCGTGGCGCTCGAGCGCGAGCCAAATTTGCAGGTTGAGCGCGCGCCAGGCACGGTGCTTTCCTATCTCGCGTTTAACCTGCGCGATCCGACCTTGCGGGATGTGCGGGTTCGCCAGGCGATCGCGTATGCCATCGACCGCGGTCCTCTTCTCGAATACATCTGGCGCGGCTTCGCGCAACCGGCGCTGAGCGTGCTCCCCCCGCAAAGCTGGGCGTATGACCAGGACGTGGCGGCCTACCCGCACAATCCAGAGAAAGCGCGCCAGATGCTCGACGCTGCCGGCTACCGGGCTCACGACGGCGTTCGCTTTCACCTGACGATGAAGACATCTACGGAGGAGTCCACGCGGCTGCTGGCGGCGGTGCTGCAGCAGCAATTACGGGATGTGGGCATTGTGCTCGACATTCGCACGTTCGAGTTCGCTACATTTTTTGCCGACGTCACCAGCGGCGCTTTCCAGCTTTATTCGTTGCGCTGGATTGGGGGAAACGAGGACCCCGATATTTTCGAGTATTCGTTTCACTCCAACCGATTTCCGCCCAAAGGCGCAAATCGCGGTTTTTATTCCAATCCGCGTATCGATAGTCTGATCGACGAGGCGCGCCGCCAAACCGATCAGAATGCCCGCAAGCGACTGTACGCCAAAGTTCAGGAAGTGCTGGCGCAAGATGTCCCGTATATAAACCTGTGGTATTTCGATAACGTGCTTGTGCACACGCGCCGTGTGCGGAACGTAACCCTGAATCCGTCGGGAAATTACGACTTTCTGAAGACGGCTGAAATCAGTAGTCAGTAGTCGGTAGTCGGTGGCCAGTACACTACGCGTGAAGCTCGTGGCGGACTGCGCCCGCGCCTGAAACCTGAGCGATTTTTAGCGTGGTACCATCGAACGTTGGGCGTGCGCTTGATAGCGGGCAGCATTGCTCCTGACACCTGACACCTGAGACCTGATCTTGAAAATTCTTTTTATCGGTGACATTTTTGGGCGCCCTGGGCGGACCATCGTAAGAGAGCGCCTGTCTGAACTGCGCAAGCAGCATGCCGTGGATCTGGTCATCGCCAACTGCGAAAATGCCGCGGCTGGGTTTGGAATCACGCCGCCGCTGGCGGAAGAGCTTTTCGATCTGGGTATCGACGTGATGACCACCGGAAATCACGTCTGGGACAAACGCGAAATCATCGAATACTTCCAGATGGCGGACGGCAACCCACACAGTCCGGCACGCCGGCTGTTGCGGCCAGCAAATTTTCCGCAGAACCTGCCCGGCTGGGGAGTGTATGAAGGCCAGAAAAACGGCATCGCGTATGCTGTCGTGAATCTTCAGGGACGTGTGTTCATGGGCTCGTCCGACGATCCCTTTCGCTATGCCGATCGACTGCTGGAACAGATCAAATCGAAGATCGTGTTTGTCGATTTCCATGCCGAGGCGAGTTCCGAAAAAATCGCCTTCGGATGGTACCTCGACGGGCGCGCCACCGCCGTCGTGGGCACACACACGCACATTCCCACCGCAGATGAGACCGTCCTGCCGAAGGGCACTGCCTACATCACGGACGTCGGCATGACCGGGCCGTACGACAGCGTCATTGGGGTAAAGAAGGAATTAGTGATCGAGAAGTTTCTCAGCGGGATGCCGGCGCGCTTCGAAGCGGCCAACGGCGACGTCCGACTGTGCGCCGTGCTGGTCGAGTGCGATGACCAGACCGGCCGCGCCACCCGGATGGAACGCCTGATGCTGCGGTGAACATGTCTTTCCTCCCGTTGCGACTCTCCCGTTACGACCGTAGTTCACAACCCAGGATTTCTCTTGCAAGACAGCGGCAGCCGGGCATTCTATAGTAAGTAATATGCGATGGCTGCCAGCAGGAATTGCTTTGTTGCTTGTCGGAGTGTGTTTGGCCGCAGACACTCCCCCGACCGCTGCGCCATCGCTCTGCTCCAATTCCGCGGGTGCACCCACCTGCCACGGTCCTGTCAAAGACCTGAAGGCCGCCCGCCAAGCTTTCGCGCGCGGCCTCAAACTGGAGAAATCGCAGAACCTGGACGAGGCTTTTTACGAGTTTGAGGAAGCGTCTCGCCTGGTCCCGCAAAACGTGGAGTACCTGACCGCGCGCGAGATTACGCGACAACATCTGGCCGGGATGCATCTGGAGCGAGGAAACAGCGACCTGCTCGATGGGCGGCAGGTGGAGGCGCTGGCGGAGTTCCGAACGGCGCTGAACCTCGATCCGCAGAACGAATTCGCTCAGCAGCGCATAAGCGACGCCCTGGGGCCCGTGCCGGTGCACACCGCCGGCCCGCCGCAAGTGGTCGCCAGCACCGACACGCTCGTCGCCAAACCGATCGACGGGCACCATGACATCCACTACCGCGGCGATTCGCGTGGTCTGCTCACTGCGGTCGCCGCGAGCTACGGACTGACGGTAGTCTTCGACGATAATTTCCCCAGCCGCCGCGTGCGATTCGACATAGAGAATGCTGATTTCGCAACCGCCATGCGGGCGGCGTCCGCGGTCACGAAGAGCTTCAGCGTGGGGCTCGAAGACACAGTTCTTTTTGCTTGCGCTGACACGCCCGACAACCACCGGCTCTACGACCGCATGGGCATGCGCTCGTTTTACATCTCTGGCGGCAGTCCCCAGGACTTGAACGAGCTGATGAACTCGCTGCGGACGCTATTTGAGTTCAAGCTTGCGAGCCTCAACGCGGCATCAAGCACGATCACGCTGCGCGGACCGCAGGCGGCATTGGAAGCCGCAACCCAGTTTCTCGGACAGCTGAATAGCCCCCGGCCGGAAGTGATGCTCGACCTGAAAGTCTTTCAGGTGAGCCACACCTACGCGCGCA
Organism: Acidobacteriaceae bacterium; assembly: GCA_003131315.1. Taxonomy (GTDB): domain Bacteria; phylum Acidobacteriota; class Terriglobia; order Terriglobales; family Acidobacteriaceae; genus Acidiflorens. The sequence continues at coordinate 5,927 of PKUV01000177.1, read as the reverse complement.
ATATCGGGCTGCACGTCCCGAACCAATTCAATCTTTTCAACATTCCGGTAGCCGCACTTACGGCTCTCGGCGGACAAAACATCCAGGACCTGATCAACCAACTGATTGCCTCCGGCGGCATCAACCAGGCCGGCAATCAGACCATCGCCGCCCTTCTCGCACAATTGCAGGGCCAGCAGAATTCGATCTTCAGCCAGCCGCTCGCGACCTTTGGCGGCGGGCTCACGCTGATGGGACTGAGCCTCGATCAGTTGTCCGCCGCGCTTTCCATGAATGAGAGTTCCGTCCGGTCGCTCGATCACGTCCACCTGCGCGCTTCCCAGGAGAAGGACGCCACTTTTAAGCTGGGATCGCGCTATCCCATCCTCAACGCCAGCTTTGCTCCGATTTATAACAATGCGGCCATCTCCCAGGCCATCGGGAATCAGTCGTTCACCGCGGCCTTTCCTTCCGTCAGTTATGAGGACATCGGACTCACGCTCAAGGCGAAACCGCTGGTTCACAACAATTCAGACGTAGCCCTCGAGCTGGAGATCCAATTCCGCACTTTGGGAAGCACAAACGCAAATGGCATTCCGGTAATTTTCAATCGTGAGTACAAGGGTGGAATCCTGCTCAAGGAAGGGGAACCGGCGGTAGTGGCGGGAATGATCACCGCGTCCGATCAGAAGAGCCTGAGCGGTCTGCCTGCGTTCTCCAATATCCCGGGCCTCGGCGTCCTCACATCACAAAGTTCCAAACAGGAAGAGGACGACGAGCTACTGATCCTGATCACGCCGTACATCGTCCGTGGCCCGGAGCGCACCGAAGCACCGGAAATCTGGATGAAGTGAATCGGGACATTGAATCATTGAGTCGTTGAAGGGCCCTGCTTTTGGTTTTCAATGATTCAATGACTAAATGGTTCAATGACCCGATCTACTTGTCGCCTTTTCCCTGGCTTGCCTTGAAGTCCACAATCTTCTTCAACAGTTCGACTTTCGCCCCGCCGGGTACGTTTTGTCCATTGATGAACAGAGTCGGTGTGCTATTCACGCCAACCGACTTTCCAAGCGCAATGGAGGCCTCGATTCTGGCTTTAGTATCCGGCTTAGCTGCGCAGGCTGCGATCTCGTCGGCATTCGCGCCCGATGCGGTCGCGATGGCCTTCAGCTTTTCATCGACGTTGGCCTCAGTGATATTGGCCTGCTCGTCAAACGTCTTCTGGATAAATTTCCAGACTGCGTCGTTCGAAGCGCGCCCCACACAATCGACATAGCCGGCCGCTTTCTCCGCCCAGTTGTGCGCGGGCAGCGGAAAATTCTGGAAAATAAAGTGGGCCTCGGGCTCCTGCGCAAGCAGCTGTTCAATCGCAGGCGCGGCCTTCTGACAGTGCGGGCACTGCATATCGCTGAACTCGACAATCGTTACAGAAGCCTTCGCCGGTCCCTTCGCAGGGCCGTTCACGCCTTTTTCGAGCTTGGCGCGGGCATCGTCAAATGGCTTCGCACCGAAGGGCAGGATCTCGCCCGAGATTGCGCGCTTGCCGTCAGAGCTAACCAGCAACCGATTCGGGTTCGAGCCCTGCGGGTTGGTGATGACAACTAAGACCTCCGCCAGTCCCGGCACCTCCGAGGGACGAATCTCATTCACCTTCCACGTCACCGTGGCATCGTAACCAAACATCTGGAACAGGAACGAGTTGACGGTGTCTTCGCTGGGCAGACCCGTCGTGCCGACCGCGGCAGTCGAAGTCGCCGCTGGTTTGGCTGCCGGTTTTGCTGGATGAGCCGGTTGGGTTTGAGCGAAGGCGAGGCCGGACAACAGGAAAGCAGCGAGCAGTGTGCGATGCATGCGTGTCATATTTTGAAATTCGAGTGAAATTCGATTGTTACAAAAACCGCCGGAGTTGTCATTTCCGAAGGATCGAAGGCGTCGCTGCAATTTGCGTCTAGCAGCCCGTGGTGCAAGTGCGATTCGTATCAGGGCACGCCTTCAGGCATACCGTAAGTGCCGTGCCATGAGAGCGCCTTTAGGCGCTGGTTTGTGGTTTGGGGTGCTGGAGTTTCACCACAGGCTGCTAGACTTCCGCCTTGGCCGCGATCGGGAATCTCCGTCCATAGCCAAAAGCCTTCGCCGAAATCTTGATTCCGGGGGCTGCTTGTTGCCGCTTGTACTCGCTGCGCTCCACCATCCGGATCACACGCCGCACCAGATCTGGATCGAAATTGTGAACGCGAGCAATCTGTTCGGCCGAGCACGACTCCTCCACGTAATCTTCGAGAATCGCATCGAGCACCTCGTAGGGCGGCAGCGAGTCCGAATCCTTCTGATCCGGGCGCAATTCCGCGGATGGCGGCTTCTCAATCGTCGCTTCCGGAATTACCTTGCGCCGCGAGTTCGCGTAGGCGCACAGACCGTACACCAACGTCTTCGGCACATCCGAGATCACCGCCAGTCCACCCACCATATCGCCGTAAAGAGTGCAATAGCCGACGGCCAATTCGCTTTTGTTGCCGGTCGAGAGCACCAGCGCGCCGAACTTGTTCGACATCGACATCAGCAGCAATCCGCGGGCACGGGACTGAATATTTTCTTCGGTGACGTCTTCTGGCAAACCGGCAAACACGGGTGCGAGCGTCTGGCGTGCAGCCTCGTAGATTTCGTGGATCGAGAGCAGTTCGAAGCGAATTGTGAGGTTATTGGCCAGTTCCCGCGCGTCGTCAATCGACCCTCGCGACGAGTACGGCCCCGGCATGCCGACGCCGATGACGTTTTCAGGACCGAGCGCATCGACCGCTATCGAGGCGGTGAGCGCGGAATCGATGCCTCCGCTGAGGCCGATAATCGCCCGCTGGAAGCCGCATTTGTGGACGTAGTCTCGCGTGCCCAGAACCAGTGCTTCATACGCGCTGGCTTCTTCACCGGCGACTTGGGGGTGCATGTCTCCGTTGAGTTTCTGGGAGTCGAAATAGATCAGGTCTTCCTCGAACGACTTCGCTTGCGCGATCACCTGTCCGTCGGGCGCAATCACCAGGCTCGATCCGTCGAAGACCAGGCTGTCGTTGCCCCCGACCTGGTTCACCATCGCGACCGGAACTTTCTGATTCCGGGCGATAGCCGCCAGCATGTCGCGGCGCAGTTCGCGCTTGCCCAGCCAAAATGGCGACGCGGAAATGTTGAGCACGAAGTTCCCGCCGGCTCGGACCAGTTCTTCGACTGGGTCGATGCGATACAGCCGCCGATTCCAGAAGCGCTTGTCGTTCCAGGCATCTTCACAGATGGTCAAAGCCATCTGCTTGCCGCAAAAGCTGAACAGTTGCTGGCTCTTGGCGGGAGCGAAGTTGCGCATCTCGTCGAAGACGTCATAGGTGGGCAGCAGCATCTTCGACTGGATGAATTCGATGCGCCCTTCGCGCAGCAGCACGGCGGAGTTCATGACTTTTTTGCCGGACTCCGCTTCGGCCGGGGTTACCGCCCCGCAGATGACGGCGATTCCCCGCGTTTCCGTGGCGATCCTCTCGACGGTCGCGCGATTGCGCGCCACAAACGACGGCCTCTCGACCAGGTCGCGCGGCGGGTAACCGGAGACGGCGAGTTCCGGAAACAGAATCAGGCCAGCGCCGGCACTCCGCGCCTGAAGCGCAAACTGGATGATCTTGGCAGCGTTGCCGGAAAAATCCCCCACGGTGGGGTTGATCTGGCCCAAGGCAATCTTCACGTTCCTAGTGTAGAAGGTCGAGGTGTAGGTGGTCGAGGCGTATCAGACCCGTGGCGCAAGTGAGGTTCGTATCAGGGCATCGCTTCAGCGATGCCGTAGGTGCCGCGTTATGAGACCGCCTTTAGGCGCTGGTCTTGGGCTCTGGAGTTTCACCACAGGCTGCTAACGGAACAGGGCCGAAAGCGCACGAAAGAACTCTGCCGGCGTTGCGATGCGCAGCGAGGTCCGCTGCGCGACGGCCTTGGTGAAGTGCTTGGTATTGTGCGTCAGCAACCAGTCGGGTTTGCTCGCCGTCGCAGACAGTAGCACCGGTACATCCGCCTCGTGCCGGATCAAGTGCCGGCTCGAATGCACCAGATCTTTATCCGGATACGGAACAAGCTCGGGATTGGTTAACTTGATGAGGTGGCGATAGTCCTCGATCAACTGTTCGGCATCGAGCGACGGCAAACGTTCCGCGTGTAGGAAAAGGTTTTCCTCCACTTCATCGCGAACCACCTCGGCCAGCACCAGCTTGCACACCCTGGCGGCGCAGAGCGACAGCGTAGCTTTGTCCAGGCCCCAGGGGGAGACAATCCCTCCGGTCAGGACATTTGAGTCCAGGAACAACCGGATTCTGCGTTGGCTGGTCACTTCCTGGGCTGGTCACTTCCCACGATGGCCGCGAGAGCGGCGCCGCAAAACGTCATCGGTAGGCTTCTTGCCGTAGCGACGAGCGTATACGCGATTGCGGGCCTCCGGGATGGTCGCGAGAATGTCCTCTGACGTCAGCCCAGCAGCCGTAAGGCTCGATCGCACCCGTTCGCAAAGCCGCTCAAAGCGCCGCTGCTCCGGCAGGAGAATGAGGCCGTCACCCAAACGCAGAACGGCAAAGGGCGCCCCAATCCCCAACCCGAGGTCGTCCCGGAACTGCTTGGGGACCGTGAGCTGTCCCTTTTCGCCGATCTTGGTCGTCGTCATGTATTCGAGGGGCGTGTTATGGGTTGACATGGCCGGTATGAAAATCCTACCACAGGACCTACCCGCCTCCAAGACTATTGAGGCATTGAATCATTTAGTCATTTAGTCATTGAAAACCTAAACCCTACGAGTCTTTGAATTTCAATGATTCAATGCCTCAATCGCTCAATAATCTTAGCCCAGTTGGGGTTTGGATCTTTACCGGGATCGGTCGGTTGAGGCGCGCCCATCGGTGGCGTGCTGGAAGGGTTTGCGGGATTCGACTCCGGCATCTCTTCTCCGGGACGCCGCAACGTGGGCGCGTTCGCTGGGCGTTCTTCCTGTTTCTTGGCAACGGTTGGCGCACCCAGATCGACTTCCTTTTCGACACGCACAATTTTTTGGCCATCCACCTTCATGATCTCGACCCGCACAACTTCGTCGCCCACGAAGCGCACAAAATCCACGTCCTGCGGAGGCGTGCCGTAGATCCATTCTTCGTACTCAACTTCGTCCACATGCTCGCGCACTTTCTTTGGCGGACGCCCCTTGGCGTACATCACCATGTCGTGGTTCATTCCCACCAGCACGTGGTGATTCTTGATGGCATCTTTGACCTGGGGAGAAACGGTTTCCAGATAAGCATCGAGCGCGGACTTGGAATCGAAATCAAACACCGGACGCAGCAACTGCTTCAGCTCTGGCCCGGTCATCTCCGGAACATACTTGTCGAAGTAGAGATCCACGAAAGAGCCGCGGGCGTTGGCGGACGAATCCGACGGCGCAATCGGCACAGATGTGCTCGCCCCTGAGATCTGGATGCGCTGGTACCACTTCTGCTTCTTGATGGGACCGCCGTTGATCTCAAAGTGGATGTGGTCTTCCTTGATGACGACGTCGCTGATGCGGGCCCGGTCGCCGGGTTTCGCGGCTGGTCCCCAGAGCGCCATCAAACGTTGCAGTTCCGGGCCGCTGGGAGTCACGGTTCCGTTTCTGAGTTTCAGTCCAGTCTTCCCCATCGGAAAACTCGTGCGGATGTAGACCAGCTCTTCATTGAAGGCGTGGACAATTTCTTCGCGGGTTTCCTTAGAAATCCTTGGGGGCGGAGCATTCTCGGCGAGCGTCAGCGCGGAGAAGACCAAGGAGATCGCCAACAGCCGATAACAAACGGAGTAAACGTGGAAGGACCGCATGCAGCACCCCGGGCCGACTGCCTTAATTATAGACTGGCGCCAAGATCAGTTCCCAGTTCTCGGTTCTCAGTACTTAGAGCATTTTCATATTTAGC
>PKUV01000123.1 GCA_003131315.1 Acidobacteriaceae bacterium | reverse complement strand
CAGCTTGAACTCCTTGGTGAACTTCCTTCGAGATCTCATCCAGTTTCCCCTTTCGCTGCATTTTAGGGCTTAACTGGTTGTCTCAAAATGGGGGTCCACTCCACAGTGCGTTCAAGGCGGCTCAGAGGAATACATGTCAGCTCCGCATCTTGGTCCACAATATCCAGCCAATTCTGAATCGTGGTTTCGATCTCGCGCTCCAATATGGAAGCGACAGATTCCGGCTTCACCCGTGTAATATTAATAGAGTGAGGGTCGGCTAGTCTTGCGCGAATGATTTCCTTAAGTGCGCCGATTCGAATCGGTTTCGCAAAGATTTCATCGGCTTGGGAGAGAATCGCGGACATCGCCTCGTCCAGCGCGGGGTACCCGCTGAGAACAATGGTCAACGCATCCGGATGAGTATGGCGCATTGCGCTGACCAGAGTGAAGCCATCTCCTGCGAGAGGCATGTGCAGGTCTGAGAGAAGGACATCAAAAGTTTCCGTCGCGATAAGCCTAAGCGCATCGCGTACGTTCGAAGCAACCACGACTTCAAACCCGTCGCGGTGCAGTCCTTCTTGCAGCATCATACGAACCGCATCGTCATCCTCGACGACTAGGACTCTGGGTGTTGTCATAAAGAACCCTCTTTAGATTAGCGCTGGCTCCGAGCCCCACCTAACCATCTAAACCTTGTCGGATAGAACATGGGGACCGGGATGTCCCTGGGGTCTGTATCTGGTGGGGCTGACAACTCCTACAACGTCTGTTGCGGGGCATCAGCACCCCTTACATTTGAACAATGTTACCCTGAGTCACGGCCGAATACTGTGCAATATTGAACAGTGTCTTCATTTCGCCAATACTTCTGGCCTTGGCGGGTGGCCCAGGTTGGCGGCGGGTGGCCCGAGCCATCTCACCCAGCGTTATTCCGTCACGGCGCGGCTTCAACCGTAAGCCTCAAACCCACCGCCTTGGTCACGGCAACCAGGGTGGAGAGTCGAGGGTTTCCACGCTCCGATAAGGCGCGATACAAACTCTCTCGCTCAATGCCAGCGGCTTTGGCCACCTTGGCAATGCCGCCTCTGGCTTCCGCGATGCGGCGCAGAGCGATCAGGAGCACGCTCGGTTCGTCGGCGTCCTCCAATGCAGCTCTGAGGTACTCTGCGGCAAAGTCGGGATTGTCGCGCAGTTCACGAACCGTAGCCTCGTCGTGGGATATGCTCGCCTTGCGTTTCATGGTGTACGTGTCCTTTCCACTCTGTCATTGTAACTTATACATTACACAAAAACAAGAACCAGTGCTCCAGTCTCGCGCGTTTTCGAGACGAGCGACGACGCGGGCTGCCCGTCCCAACGCGCCCTTTTGCCGGAGCGTGGGACCAAGCGAACTCCCACGGAGAATAGGCCAAGAGCTAACGGCTAAAAGCCAAAAGCTGAGAGCTGACAGCTGTCCGTCACGGAGCGGCTTCAATCGCAAGCCATCCCCCCTTCCTTTTCAACAACTTACCCCCATAAAATCCCCCAATTCCCCGCTTAACCCCGATTTTCTCCCCTTCATTGCCTTCTTCGTGCGTAACGTTCACGGTTTCAATAGGATCACTGTGACCCATTCCACGCATCGAAACTTCTGGGTTTAACAGTGTTCGTTTCTTCGTGGAAAGTCCGTTTACATAGGTTCCCATACGCGGGACCACGGGGACAGTTCTAACTCCCAAGCTGAGGAAAGCGAGAGCAGAATGCACAAGCCGATTAAATATGTCGAGAAGGCCGTGACGGTTGCCGCCACGGGCGCATGGGCAGTCTTTGAACGCCTGAACCGCGTTGCTCCGAATGTGGCGCCGACTCCGAAGTGGTCCGACAAGCCCCTGCTCAAGTCCTGGGAAAAGTCAAAACCGCCGCTCGGCTGGCCCCGCTCCACCGATTCACTTTGTCCCAAGTGCGTGCCTGAAATTCGTCAGCAGATTCTCGACGGCCACCTGCCGGTGGACGTTCTCATGAACGAAAAGGTCGGCGAGATCAAGGCCCAGATCATCGAACGCGACGGCAAGATTTGGATGGTCAAGGACTGCGTCAAGCACGGGCACTTCGAAGACTTGATGTCGATCGACACGGAATTCTCGCAACACCTCGAAGAAGTTTTCCCTGGCCGCGATATCAAGGCCCACAGCGACGAACATCTGCACCATCATGGATCTTCGACGGTGAAATACGGGCGCGGCGCGGTGCTCACCGTCGATCTCACCAACCGCTGCAACATGATGTGCGATCCCTGCTTCATGGACGCGAACCAGGTCGGCTACGTCCACGAACTCACCTGGGAAGAAATCAAGACCGTGCTCGACAACGCGATCACCGTCAAGCCCAAGCGTCAGATGTCGGTGCAGTTCTCCGGTGGTGAGCCTACGCTCTCTCCTTACTTCCTCGACGCGGTTCGTTACGCCCGCAAAGTTGGATACAACAGCGTGCAGGCCGCAACCAACGGGATTGAGTTCGCCAAGAGTTTTGAATTCTGCCAACAGGCGGTCGAGGCCGGCGTGCGTTACGCCTACCTGCAGTTTGACGGGATCGGCAACGCCGCCAACGATCATCGCGCCGTCGGCAACCTGTTCGATGTGAAATTAAAAGCCATCGACAACCTGCATCGCGCCGGCTGCGAAATCGTGCCGGTCATCACCATCATCAACGGCATCAATAACGAGCAGGTTGGAAGAATCATCCAGTTCGCGCTCGACAATCCAAAGAAGATCGGCTTCTTAAGCTTCCAACCGGTTTCCTTCACCGGCCGCGACGAAGCCATCACCGACGAACGCCGCGAAGCGCAGCGTTACACACTAGCGCACTTAGCGCACGACGTAAAAAATCAAACCGGCTTCGGCGTCCCCGCCCGCGATTGGTACCCAATAAGTTTCATGAGCACCTTCTCCGACTGGGCCGATGTAATGCACGCCCAAGACTCCAACAACGATTGGGGCCAACTATCTTGTGGTTGTCATCCTAATTGCGGAACGGGGATGGCACTTATGATTGATAAGGAGACTAAGGAAGCGGTGCCGGTTACTGCTTTCTTAAAGGGCGATCAGCTGGCTAAGGATATTGCCAAGGTGAACGATGCGGCTCGCAGCAAATTCTGGACTGCGTTCGGGATGGCGCTGGCGCTGATGAAAAACTACGATTCGTTCCAGTCGCCGACGCACTTCAAGATGACGGACCTGCTCAAGAAGTTCGACAAGAACTTCAACGCTACGGGCAAGAACTACGGCAAGGTCGGTCCGGAGCGGACGATTGACGACGTGATGAAGCGGCGTCAGGACCGGTGGAACTTTCTGTTTATTGCGGGGATGTGGTTTCAGGATCTGTTTAATTACGACTTCCGGCGGACTGAGCAATGCATCATTCCGTACGCGACGCAGGAAGGCGAGATCAGCTTCTGCGCCTACAACACGGGCGTGGGGTGGCGCAACATCATTGAGAAGATGCACATGACGTCGACGCTTACGAAGTGGTACGAGGAGCACGGACGTCACGAGATCTTCGCGGGCGGCAAGAAAGTCAAGATGGAAGACAAAGAGCACGCGCTCTACCTGCGGGAAGAGATCGTCACCCACGAAGTGCAGCACGATCTCGACAAGCTGGGCATTGCGAAGACGGCGCGCGAAGAAAAGAAGCGGGCCCGCGACAACAAGGCCAATGACAACAAGATCAAGAACGACGCGGCCTACGACGCACGCATGGCGCAGCTCTATCGGGAAGTTGTCCTGAAAGAGAAGCCGGCAACGTCGAATGAAGGTGGATTCATTCCGCTGGGCGCGATCACTTCGGCGATCGCTCCGGCAAATGGAAACGGCGCCGCGAAAAAGAGTGAAGAAGTTGGCGAGCCGGTGGCGGGAGACTAGAGTCCAGCTCTTAGCTGTTAGCTCTTAGCTCAAGAAAAACAATGGGCCGCTCGAAAGAGTGGCCTTTTGTTTTGGCTCCACCACGGCATGTCAACCAGAGTAGCGGCTGCCAGGATGGCGGCGAGGTGACGGCGCATACATTCCAACGGTGATGAAAAGGGTATCGAAAAACGATCGAGGCAATCGCAGCGAAAAGCCCCACTTCTCAAAAAGCGCGAAAAGTGGGGCACCCTCGTTTTCTTCTCTGCCAACACTAAGAACACCGTGCGCTATACTAACCCGCCGGAGAAGTGGGCCACCCGCCTGCACCCCCCTCTCCGGGCTGGCTCTGTGTAATTAGGAGTTAACGTGCGGGCGTGGGCGTGATCAGGGCTGTTCTTCAGGACCTCCGCAAGTTTCTGACGGAGTATATCTTTCTCCCCCAACAACAACTGGAAGTTCTTCTTCCAAAACTCAACTTGGGATTCCTCGAGAAGAGCGGCCATCTGCTTGTTCACAAGGACCCGAAATAAGAGCGCTTTTCTCGGCGACTCCCTGGTGGGTGTTGCTCGGAGATCGGGCCTCGCAGTTGATTTAGGACACTACCTCCCAAAGTGACCATGGTAATTGAGGAGTGCCCACGGGATCGCCGATGGAACTAATCAACAGCGATGTTGGCGCATTGGCAAACTCGGTCGGCACTCCTGGTTCTCCTCGTCTTGACGTACGCTTCGGCTGCCGTGATGTCTGCCGAAGCGCCTGCGGACGACACGAGAGACCACCTTGTTGGCGTTCATCGTTCAACCGTTCACTTTTCGTTTCCGATGCTAAAAGGTGTAGATGTACAAGGTAGTGGCATTTGTATCAACCAGGGCTGTTCCGTCGTTGCCACGGCTTACCACGTCCAAATGTTAGCAGGCCGGGCGAACTTAAGAGTTGCCAGCGGACACACCAAAAAGGTATTATCGCTTGCCAACGAAAGCGACGCGAACAAGTCTGACGTACCTGTGGGAAAGTCAAAGAGAACCTTGTCTTACAACATAGCGAATGACGTTTCATTCGTCTATACGAAGAAGCCAGTCCCTCACAAGTCGGGCGTCCCGTATTCATACAAGTTCTATGTGGGACAGAAAGTAACAGTTGCTGGCTACTACGACCACGAGTTCGAAACGAAAGAAGCGCGTATAATTGGCTCGAACGTGCGTTTAGTAATTGGACAAACCCAACTGAACGAGAACTTGGTTCTGGACATTTATGTGAACCCCGGAACCAGCGGCAGTGCCGTGCTTGACGAGCGGGGAAACCTGCTAGGAATGATTGTACTTACCGGCACACTAAAATTTAGCAGCGGCGACTTAACAGCGTCCGTCGCCCTTCCCGTTAGAACTATTGCGAAAGCGTTGGTGAAGTTAGATCCAGTTCTTGGTTTCGCTATCTTCAATGACATACCAGAAGAAGAACCGGAGCCAGTACAAACGCCTTCTGTGCTGTACCAAGAAAGCGACTTGCCTGAAGACACTTCGCCGGTAATACCAGAACTATCAGCCGTTCCCAGCGAGGTGCCCAACTCAGTTGATAAGTTGCGCGCCAAATCGGAGGCTGCTTCCAAACTAATGGTCAACTTTGTTACCAAGCAGTGCCTAGTGCAAGGGACCCAGAAGTCTTTATGCCATGAGTTGTCTATCGTTGACGGTCAGCAGACCTTTCGAGAGATACACAAGAATGGCAAGCTTGGTAAGCCAACGGGCTCCTTCCCTATACAGAAGCACGGTGTCTGGACGCAATCCGACTGGACGGACACGCTGGGCGAAATAGCAGATAATCCTTGGGTATTCCAAGGCTCCGTGGACGACCATTATCTGTTCACTTTTAAGTCCGCCGCCGAAGACGACCGCTGCTATTACGAAGAGTATTCACAAGGAACTCCGCTTTTCGGCGGAGGGCACCAAGGCTGGAAAGGTTCGGTCGTCTGCTTTGAGCAGATTCTAACAGACAAGGACTTCAATGTATTGTCCGTATTCACTGAAATGCGCCCGCCTGACGGCTGCCTAACCCAGTTAGTCCAGACTGCTATCTACTATGACTGGATCAAGTTGGAGGAGCTAAAGTCGCCTATCCTGTTGCCGGTTATGGAGAGGATTACTGCCAAAGTGCTGGGACAGAAGGACTTGTGGTACGCTAACGCGTCGTGGAGTGACTACAAAAAGTTCAGAGCTGAGCACAAAATAAAATTTTAAAGAAAGACTTCCTCTAAAAGGCCGGTGAGGCGGGTGGCCCCCATCTCCGGCGGGTAAGTATAACGCGCGCCGCTCTTAAGTGTTGGCAGAGAAGAAATCGAGGGGCACCTTCCGAAAAGCCCACTTCTCGAAAGGCGCGAGAAGTGGGGCACCCGCCTCTTATTTCTACGGCCATGAACTTCAGGCACACTGGCGAGGGGACGTGGAGGGTTTGGCCGGTGGGGGTTAGTCTTCCGGAGTTGGGGTCGATCCGAAAAACTACTATGTTGTTGGCGTCTTGATTGGCTACTAAGAGGAGCTTGCCGGTGGGATCGATTTCGAAGTTACGCGGGGTTTTGCCTTGGGTGGGGAAGTGATCGACTAGAGTCAGGGCGCCGGTGGTGCTGTCGATGGAGAAGACGGCGATGCTATCGTGTCCGCGATTGGAGGCGAATAGAAATTTGCCGCTCGGGTGCACGCGGATTTCGGCGGTGTCGTTACTCCCCGAGAAGCCTTTCGGAAGTGTCGAAACCGTTTTCAGCGCATGCAGCATTCCGCGGCTTGAATCGTAGGAAAATGCGGTGATGGTGGAGTGCAATTCATTCACTACGTAGGCGAACTTGCCGTTCGGATGAAAAGCCAGGTGGCGAGGTCCGGCCCCGGGGTCGAGCTTGGCGTTGGGAGGATTGTTTGCGGTGAGGGAGCCGGTTTTTGCGTCAAAGCGGTACACCAGTAGCTTATCCAGGCCCAGATCGACTGCGATTGCAAAACGATTGTCGGGTGTGGTCTCGATCCAATGCGCGTGGGGGCCTTCCTGGCGTTCGTGGTTGACGCTGGACCCGGCGTGCTGAACGAAAGCGGAGGACTCACCTAGGTGGCCGTCGGCCCGAACCGGGAACACGGCCACGCTTCCGCCGGTGTAGTTGGCCACCAGGGCGTGCTTCCCGGTCTTGTCGAATGCGATGTAGCAAGGGTCCGCACCGCGCGACGCGACTTCGTCCAGCAGTGACAACTTGCCGGTCTGGCGATCGATGGCGAAGGCGCTCACCGCTCCGCTGTTGCCACCTTTATACTTCGGGACTTCATTCACCGCATACAGGAAGCGGCGGGTCGGGTCGATCGCCAGGAATGAGGGATTGGTGGTTTCTGCCGCTACACCGAGCGGAGTTAGCTCAGAGGATGCCGCATCGAAGCGGTAGGCATAAATGCCTTTGCTCTCCTTCTCGGTGTAAGTGCCGACGAAAAGAAGGTATTTGTCCTTTGGGGAATCCTTGGCGGCGCTCACGGTGACGAGCGAAAGGAAGAGGAAGACCCACTGCACGCAGAGGCGGCGAGAGATTGTCATGTGGTGTATCAAAGCCTATTCGTGGGTGGAGTGCAAGCCGGGTGGCGAAAATTGTCTGAAGGTTTACACGATGCCCAGCCCCTAAAGGGGCGTCTGATTTCGAAGAACTTACGGCATCGCTAAAGCGATGCCCTGATACGAAACCCGAATTCTTCCGCAGCCTGCCAGAAGACATGCACTAAAGGTCGCACGTAATAGTTTTGTAATGTGTCCGAAATCACCGCGAAGAACTCTGCCGAGCACTTACCCTTCAGGAAACAGAGCTATGGAAACTCACCCCAAGGGAAGTCACGCTCGCATTCTGCTGAGTTCGGTCTTCGGGCCTTATGCGCAAGACGACGAATTCGGCAGCCGCGCCATCAATCCGATGGAGCTCTATCACAACCAGGTCACGCGCGCGCAAGGCGGCTTCTCGCTGCGCATGTTCCATCGCTCCTGGGGCATCATGATGATTCAGGCAAATATTTCGGCGCCCTGCAGCGTGCTGGATTTTCCCACCCGTAAAGCCTTTGCTCGTGAATTGACCAAGAACCACTACGACGTCGTTGGTATCTCTTCGATCATCGTGAACGTTGGCAAGGTCCGGGAGATGTGCCGCATGGTGCGAGAACTATCGCCGGATTCGACGATCGTGGTGGGCGGACACGTGGCTGCCATTCCCGGCGTGGAAACGACGATCGACGCCGACCACATCGTGCGCGGAGAAGGCATCTCCTGGATGCGCCGGTATCTGGGAGAAGACGAGCACGCGCCGATCCGCCATCCCGCCATTATTTCGGGTATCGAGACACGCATCATGGGAATCCGCCTGCCGCAGCGGAAGGGCGGAACGGCAGCGACCATCATCCCGTCGGTGGGCTGCCCCATGGGGTGCAACTTCTGCACCACGTCTTCTTTTTTTGGCGGCAAAGGAAAGTTTGTCAACTTCTACGAGACGGGCGATGAACTGTTTGAGGTGATGTGCAAGATCGAGTCCGAGCTCAAAGTACATTCCTTCTTTGTGATGGACGAAAACTTCCTGCTTCACCGCACGCGCGCCTTGCGCTTGCTGGAGCGCATGAAGCAGGCCGGCAAAAGCTGGGAGCTTTCCATCTTTGCTTCCGCCAATGCGATTCAAAAATACACCATGCTGGAACTGGTCGAACTCGGCGTTTCCTGGGTCTGGATGGGTTTAGAATCTCCCCGGTCCAGCTATGGCAAGCTGCAGGGTACGGACATCGGGCAACTCACGCGCGAGCTTCGCGAACACGGTATACGAGTGCAGGGCTCGACGATCGTCGGACTCGAGCACCACACGCCAGACAACATTCTCGGGGAAATCGAATCGGCGGTCGGCTACCAGACCGACTTCCACCAGTTCATGCTCTACACGCCGGTTCCGGGCACGCCGCTTTACCAGGAAATGGCCGATCAGGGCCGTCTGCTGGCCGACATCGACCCCGCCGATATCCACGGGCAGTTCAAATTCAACTTCCGGCACGCCGCCATCTCGCGTGAGGATTCCAAGAGGTTTCTGGATTGGGCGTTCTGGCGCGATTTCGAGCATAATGGGCCGAGTCTTTATCGCATGTGCCAGACCATGCTCATGGGCTGGCAACGCTACAAGGACCACCCCGATCCCCGCGTCCGTGAGCGGTTTACGCGGGAAGTGAAGAAGCTCAGCAGCGCTTACAATGCGGCGCTTTGGGTGATGGAGCAAGAATTCAAGAAAGTCAATCGCGACGTGAGCGATCGGATTCACAAGCTGCGCCGCGAAGTCGAGAAGGAGTTCCCGGTCGTCGCCCGCCTCACCGCCGCATCGCTGGGGCCTGTCCTGTTGTGGTGCACACGCCGAGAGGAGAAACGGCTGGCAAAAGGACGCACGTACGAACCTCCGACCTTTGTCGAGCGGAGCAATTGGGTTTCGGCTTCGTAGCCCTCCTGCATCAAGTTGTCGGTTATCGTTTCCCGACATCTGAAAGGCCTTTCTCTAAGTTCAGTAACTCTTACCAAAGATCGCCGATGCGCGGCCCCATTCGCTGAAGATTTTCTCAGACAAAGCCGATCCAACCCTTCATATGATCAATCCCATTAGCAGTACCCATGCCAGCTCCGCCAACCAAGTCTTACAACCGGCTGCTCGCCAGCCTCAACCTCCGGCCCAGACTCCGACGAGTGGCTCGCTCCCGCAGGACAAAGTCACCCTGAAGAGTACTTACGTCGACCACGACGGCGACAGCAAATAACCCTCACTTCCTTTTGTTACTACACCACTGCTGGAGGAGAGGCGAACCCGCCAATCCTCCATCTTTCCGCGGTTGCCCCTCCATTTCCTACTCGTGATTCCGCCCACTCTGTGCGGTTCCAGCGATGCGGTATGCTTCCGACATGTCTTCGCGGCGATTGCCGGCTGCCGATGGCGCGCTGATCCAGATCGTGGACGCGGCTCTGGCCGATGCCACGCGGCGTAGCGGCGAGTGGCTGGTGTGTCGTCCGGGATGCACGCAGTGCTGCGTGGGTGTGTTTGCCATCCATCAACTGGATGCGGTGCGGTTGCAGCGCGGGTTGGCTGACCTTGAAAAGACGGACGCGCAAAGAGCGGGCCGTATTCGCGAGCGGGCGCGGGCGTCGGTGGGGCGGTTGTCGGCGGATTTTCCCGGCAACGCGGAAACGGGCGTGCTCGACGAAGGTCCGGAGGCGGAAGAGCGCTTCGCGGAATTTGCCAACGATGAGCCCTGTCCGGTGCTCGATCCGGAGACCGGATTGTGCGATCTTTACGATGCCCGGCCGATGACGTGCCGCACGTTTGGTTCTCCGGTACGAGCAGAAGGCGGCTTGGGAGTGTGCGAACTGTGTTTTCACGGCGCGACTGACGAGCAGATTGCCGCCTGCGAGATGGTTGTCGATCCCGACGACGTGGAAGCGAAGCTGCTGGAGAAACTGGAGAAGACGCGCGGCCTGCGCGGGCGGACGATTGTGGCGTACTCGGTGAAATGAAGGGCAGCGTTGAATGCCCGGATGCGCCGTTTTTCTAGTCTCGGATAGAGTTCGCGGGCGAGGGCGCCAGCGCCACACTTTCATTGTCTGGCGCGATACCAGCGGCGCACGGCCACGACCGACCAGATCGCCTCGACCACTCCAAAGGGCCAGGCGCCTTGCAGAAAACCATATGCAGAGCCGAGCGCGCAGGAACCCGCGAACGCCAGGATAAACCAGGTACTGCGGCTCTCCAGGG
This sequence comes from Acidobacteriaceae bacterium, assembly GCA_003131315.1. Lineage (GTDB taxonomy): Bacteria > Acidobacteriota > Terriglobia > Terriglobales > Acidobacteriaceae > Acidiflorens. The sequence continues at coordinate 35,314 of PKUV01000123.1, read as the reverse complement.
CATAAGTGACCAACATCGCGGTCACCGCGAACAGTCCGAATAGCGTAAGCATATTCATGTTGCTGTGTCTCCGTGTGCGCGCTACACCATTTGCGCGGTGAATCATGCTACCAATTCTTACAGACGCAAATTTGCGGTACCCTCGAATTCTCCGCTCCGGCGGCGAGTTCGCGGGCGGGGGCGCCCGCGCCACATAGGCTATGGCTGATTCCACCGAAATCCGGGAGGCGTCACTGGGGGAGATTGCCCTGGTGTTTTTGAAGCTGGGCACGATTGCGTTTGGCGGGCCAGCGGCGCACCTGGCGATGATGGAAGAAGAATTTGTGCGGCGGCGGCAGTGGATTACCCAGGCCGAATTTCTGGACCGGCTGGCGACGGCGAATTTGATTCCGGGGCCGAGTTCGACCGAAGTCGCGATTTTTGTGGGGCAACTGAAACGCGGCTGGCGCGGACTGATTGTGGCGGGCGGTTGCTTCATCATTCCGGCGGTCGTAATTGTGTCGGTGATTGCGTGGGCCTATGTGCGCTTTGGCTCGCTGCCGAAAGCCGAAGGCGTGCTGTCGGCGATCAAGCCGGCCGTGGTCGCGATCGTGATCCAGGCGCTGGGGAAGCTGGGACGGACGGGAGTGCGAACGCCTCTGCTGGCGGTGATTGCCGTGCTGGCGGCGGCGCTCAACCTTGTGGGAGTCAGCCCGGTGCTGGTGCTGGTGTTTGCCGGATTGGTATCGGCGGCGGCTTGGGCGATGAAGAACCGGCTGCTGGGTGCGGGCGTTGTCGGGTTTCAGAAAGTTGTGGGGCTTCCGAAAGTTTTTGCCGGGGCGATGGCGGTGACGGCCATGGGCGCGGCTTTTCCGGTCGGGCTGGTGCGGCTGTTTTTGTCGTTTCTGAAAGTCGGGTCGGTGGTGTTCGGCAGCGGATACGTCTTGCTGGCGTTTCTGCAGACCGAGTTTGTGGAGCGTCTGCACTGGCTGACGGACAAGCAGTTGATTGACGCGGTCGCGGTGGGGCAGTTTACGCCCGGTCCACTGTTCACGACCGCGACGTTTATCGGATACGTGGTGGCAGGCTGGGCGGGCGCAGCGGTGGCGACGGCCGGAATTTTTCTGCCGGGGTTCGTGCTGGTGGCGGTGAGCGGGCCGCTGATTCCGCGGCTGCGAAGATCCGCAGTGGCGGCGGCAGCGCTCGATGGAGTGGTCGCGGGCTCGCTGGCGTTAATGGCGGTGGTGGCGTGGCAGTTGGGAAAGGCGTCGATTGTGGACCGGACGACGCTGGTCGTGTTCGGCGCGAGCTTGATCGCACTGCTCCGGTTTCGGGTGAACTCGGCCTGGGTGGTTGCGGCGGCGGCGGTCCTGGGATGGGTCATGCGGTAAATAATGATGGAGGAGAAGTGTGAAAGAATTTTCCAGCAAAATATTACCGGCGTCGTGGTTGATGTTGCGCGCAGCTTTGACGGTTTTGAGCGTGAGCTTGCCGCTGTGCGCGGAAGCGGTTTCGCTGCAGGCACTGGTCACGCCTTCCACCACGATCGTCAAGGATGGCCGGCCGATCAGGTTCGCGCTTCACGGTTTTATCGAGTTCAAGTCGCTGGCCGAGCTATTTCCTTACGTCGAGTCGCAGACGCATCGCTGGAATGTTCGGGGCGGCCTGGATGAAGAGCAACGGCGCCAACTGGCGGGCGAATTGCTGCGGCGCGGGATCGAAAGCCGGGTGATCTCGATGGAAGACGAGCGGCCACTGGAGACTCTGGTCACGCACACCAGCGAAGAATTGCGGCAGGCGCTCGCGCGTGTAACGGAACCGGTTCCGCCCGGGTACGGCGAGGCGTTTCTGGTTGTGCAGGAGAAATGGAAACATTCGCTGAACTGCTGGAGCGCTTCGCCTTCGATTCCCGGACGCGTGCTGTCGAACTGGTATCCGATTGAAGAAGGCATCCAGCTCTATGGCGCGACCTACGATTCGACCGAACATTTCTGGCAGGCTGTGAAGTACCACCCCGACGTTACATTGGCGGATCTGACGGAGTTACTTGGCCTGCTGGAAGAGAAGGACTGGGGCCCGTGGCTGGCGCGTCTGGATGGCGATCCCAAAATCTATTTGCCGAACGCTTACGCGGTGGAATTCCTGCGGCACAACCTTGCCAGGGCGCGGCTGCAATGGTTTCGTGAAGAATTGGGCCGTTACACGCTGAGCGCGAGTGATCATGCGCGGGTGGTTCAGCAGCGCGGTGCGGCCTCGTTCCGCTTCAGCGCGTTCGAAGAGAAAGTGTTGTGGGGCGATCTAGCGGATGTTTTCCACCTGGTGTATACGTTCTCTCTGCCCGACGATCCCATTCGGAAGGCGCTCGGGACGCGGCATTTCGACGCGGTTTATCTGGGAGAGAGCAGGATGGGCTTTATCAGCGAAGAGTTTCGCTCGTTGATGCTGGAGATCTGGCGGGTGAAGTATTTGAAGATGGCACGGTTCCGCGAGGTCATCAGCTCGATTCCCATGGAAATTCGGCTGTCCCATTTTCTGAATGATGGGGACTCGCCGGATATACCGATCCCGGTGTATGTGGGGTATCTGAATCAGATTCGGGAGTTGGCACGGGCCCGGTGAGGGGCAGCTTTCAGCCATCAGCTGTCAGCTCTCAGTTCGCAGGTCTTGGCTCTTGGTCACGGCGTCATTATTATCAGCAACCTGGGGTGAGTCCTCCCCGGGAGAAGCCGCGCGGGGATGGGCTGGCGGTTATTCTTCGTGCTTTGTGAAGGAGAGGTTAAAATAGCTAATTACGCCCTATTGCCTGGGGGCGCTGTGAGCCGAGAGAAAGCTGTCTCGGAGCGTTGTCTTGTAACAAGGCGCAGCCGAAATATTGATTCGTGGAACCTGTGAACAATCTCGAAGAAGGGCGGGCGCGGCCGTTGCTTGACGCCAGCGCGTCGGCAGCGGGCGTGACTTCGTCGGCTTCGCGCGTCGCTCCGGCCATTGCTCCTCACCATGCTTCGCCACCTCGTCGCTCGCGGCCTTCGTCGCCGGTTTACTGGCGGGTCGAGGGAAGTCTGCTGGAGCTGACTACGGTTCGTCCGATCGCATTTTTTACCTGGAACAGCCAGACATTTATCGCGCGGGCGGCGCGCCGCATCCTGGTGCTTTTGATGGCGTTGCTGCGTCCATTTTTGTATGCGGCGAACCGCGTCGCCGCGACTCGGATCGTTCACGCTGTATTGCGAGGGATTACGCGCGACCGGCTCGATCTGCTGGGCGAAGAAGAATTCGAATACAAGCTGAAGCCGCTGCTCAAAGAAGAAGGAGTGCGGCAGCTGAAGGCGTTGCAGGCGACAGGCGTGGACGTGGTGCTGGTGAGCCAGGGATTGGAGCATATGATGCGTCCGCTGGCGCGGCATCTGGGAGTGCGGTGGATTATTGCGAACCGCCTCGATTTCCGCGATGGAGTTGCGACCGGACGGCTGCTGAGTCCGGTGATCCGGCCGCGGGGATTGTTTGCGCGAATTCGCAAAGGGGGTCCGGACGGGCAGCAGAGTCCGGCGCGATGGGTGCGCGCTCTCGGTTTGCGCGGTCCGAAGGCCCTGGCCTCAGCGATTGTGCCGGCGGTGCGGGTAGAGGCGCCGCGCGTTCGTCCGATTGTGTATTTCGACGAAAAGCGGTATCCGGCGCAGTTTTCGGTGCGCAAGGCGCTGGGCGGAAAGCGTGTGATGCTGATCGGCGTTACCGGATTTATCGGCAAGGTGTGGCTGGCGAATACGTTGATGGATCTGCCCGACATCGGGAAGCTTTATCTGCTGATCCGGCGGCAGAAGTCGAGTCCGGCGCAGCAGCGTTTCGAGAAGATGATTGAAGAATCGCCGGTTTTTGATCCGCTGTTTGACAAATACGGCGACCGGCTGGGCGCCCTGCTCGCGGAAAAAATTGAGGTGGTGGAGGGCGATGTTTCGCAGCCCGGCGTGGGGCTGGACCCCGAGACTGCAGCGCGGCTGCGCAAGGATCTCGATCTGATCATCAACAGCTCGGGGTTGACGGATTTCAATCCGGATCTGCGGGACGCTTTGGCAGTGAATGTGGATTCGACTTATCACCTGATCGAATTCATTCGCGAGTCGGATCACGCGGCGTTGCTGCATCTTTCGACTTGCTATGTCGCCGGACAGCGCGATGGGCGCGTGAGCGAGCGGGTGCGTCCGAACTACACTCCGGCGCACATGAAGGACTTTGACGCGGAAAAAGAATGGTATCGCCTGCATGATCTGGTGGAGTCGGCGGAAGCGCGGGTGGAAGGGCCGGAAGTCACCGAGGAACTGAAGAAGCAGGCGTTGGAGAAAGAGCATGCGGCGAAAGGGCTGAGCGGGCAGGCACTGGAAAACCAGATCCGCAAGAACCGGGTTCGCTGGTTGAAAAATTATCTTACGGAAGAAGCTAGCCGGCGCGCGAAGGAGTTGGGCTGGCCGAATACTTACACGTTCACTAAGAGCCTGGCGGAATCCATGATTGCGAAGCATGGCGCGGGGCTGCCGATTGCGATTGTGCGTCCGGCAATTGTTGAGACTTCGGTGGCGAAGCCGTTTCGCGGATGGAATGAGGGCATCAATACTTCGGCGTCGCTGTCGTATCTGCTGGGGACGGCGTTCCGGCAACTGCCTTCGAACGAACGCAAGCGGCTGGACATTATTCCGGTGGATGCGGTGTGCGCCGGGATGACGCTGATTGGCGCGGCGCTGGTGGAGCGGCGGCACGATCCGCTGTACCAACTGGCGACGTCGGTCACGAATCCCTGCGACATGGGGCGGTCGATTGAGTTGACGAGCCTCGGGCACCGGCGTCACTATCGCGCGCAGGAAGGTCTGGAGTACTGGCTGCGTTTGCGAATGGATGCGATTCCGGTTTCGAAAGAGCGTTATAACCGCATGTCGGCGCCGGCGCAGAAGATGATTATCAAGTCGATTCAGCGTGTGATGTCTCCGCTGCCGATGAAGAAGCCGCTCGCGAAAACCGAGCGCAACCTCGAGCGCGTGGAGAAGTTAGTGGGCCTGTTCGAGCCGTTTATTCTCCACAACGAGCATGACTTTGTCGCGGATAACGTAGAGAAGTTGTCGCAGGCTCTGACGCCCGAGGAGAAAGAAATCTTCGGATACGACACGGCGGGGCTGGACTGGTGGGAGTATTGGATCGACATTCATATTCCGGCGTTGCGGCGGTGGACGTATCCGCTGATTGAAGGGCGGCCGCTGGAAGCGCGCGCGCCGCGCGAGCTGCACATGCCGCCGGCGCCGACGACAACGACAGCGACAACTTCAACGCGCGAAAATGGCGAGGCCGTGAAGACGGGGACGAACGGAGCAACGTGGCGATATTCCTGACCGGTGGGACCGGGTACATCGGCGCGCATGTCGCCGCGAATCTGCTGGACCAGCATGACGCGACCCTGAATCTGCTGGTGCGCGGGCGCGATCCGCGCGACGCTGAGCTGCGGATTTGGAATGCCTTGCAGCTGCACCTGCCCTTTCCCAGGTTCTACGAATACTTGCAGGCGAAGATCCGGATTTTTCGCGGCGATCTCACGTCACCACAGTTCGGGCTCGAGCCGGGCGATTACGACCGGCTCGTGCACACCACCGATTCGGTGATCCACTGCGCGGCTTCGCTGAATCGGAAGTCGGAAAAAAGTTGTTTGAATGTGAATCTGCGCGGAACGCTCGAAGTGGTGCAGTTGGCGCGGCGATCGCAGTACTATCACGGGCTGCGGCGGTTTTCGAATGTGAGCACGGTGGCGGTGGCGGGGAAACGAAACCACGAAGTTGTTTTGGAAGATGAGTCGATTGAGTGGGAACGCTCGGATTACGATCCCTATGCGCGGACAAAAAAATTCTGCGAGCACATGGTGCGCGAGTTGCTGCCGGACGTGCCGCTGACGATTTTCCGGCCGAGTATCGTGCTGGGAGACAGCCGCTATCCGCGGACGACGCAGTTCGACATGGTGCGGTCTTTCGTGTTCCTGGCGGGATTGCCGGCGCTTCCGTTTCGTCCGCATGACAAGATTGACATTGTGAATGTGGATTTCGTGGCGGATGCGATTTCAACCTTGCACATGAAGGCGAATCCCGAGCACGATACCTATCATCTTTCTTCGGGCAACGATGCGCAGTCGTTTCAGGAATTGACTAGGGCGCTGGCAGCGGAGCAGAAGAAGCGCGGGCCGCTGTTTTTGCCGATCCTCGAAAAGCCGTTCCACTCCATCGTCAACACGCTGGCGAACCGCAAAGGGCCGGTGGGGCACGGCGCGGCGCTGATGAAGGTCTTCCTGCCGTACTTGACCTGGAATACGGTGTTCGACAACACGCGGGTCACAACGGAAATGGGACGCAAGCCGGCGCCGTTTTCGCAATACAGTTTTCCGCTGCTGAGGTTCAGCCGCGAGCACAATTTCGAATATCCATATCAAGCCTGGCCGGAGAGCACTAAGGCGGGAGGGTCCGCCGCATGATGGACTTCGTTCTGGAAGCGTGGGTTTCGAGCATCATCGAGGGCAAGAAAATTCAGTGGATGCTGGGCAAGCGGGAGCCGTGGCAGCCGGGCGAGAAACTGAAGCTGCTGTTTGCGGGCTACAACGGGACGCGCAACACCGGGTCGGACGTTCGAGTGGAAGAGATGCTGCGGCAGATCCGGCGGATTCTCGGGCCGGAGAACGTTGACCTCAGCATGATGACGTTCAATTTCGACCGGTCGCGCGGATATTTCGAAGGCACGTCGCAGGTGCGGCTGCCGGATATTTTTCCTCCGTTCCTTGCGAATGAAGTGCCAAAGCATCATGGCGTGGTGGCGTGTGAAGGGTCGATGTTTAAATCGAAATTCGCGAATGCGCTGGCGACGATGATGATCGGGTCGCTGGGAATCGCGGCGGCGGAGAACAAGTTGTCGATCGGCTACGGCGCCGAGGCGGGACAGATGGATCCGCTGGTCGCGAAGATGTGCGGGCGCTATTGCAGGAATTCGCTGGTGATCACGCGCAATAACGAGTCGCGGAAAATTCTGCGCGAGCTGGGCGTGCCGACGGAATTGGGCACGGACACGGCGTGGACGTTTGAGCCGCTGGACGCGGAGTATGGGCAGAAAGCGCTGCGCGATGTGGGTTGGGATGGGAAGACGCCGGTGCTGGTGGTGTGTCCGATCAATCCGTTTGAGTGGCCGGTGAAGGCGTCGGTGGCGAAGGCCGCGCTGCACAGCCTGACCGGCGCATACAAAGAGAGCCACTACCGCGGGCCTTACTTTCATCATGCGGGACCAGCGGCGGACCTGGCCTACGAACATTACTTGAGTTCGATTGCAAATGCGGTCGCCGCGTTCCGTCAGAAGAAGAATGTGTTCGTGATCATGGCGGCGACCGAGCGTATGGATGCCCGGCCTTGCCGCCGTATCTCGGAGAAGCTGGGCGGAGTTCCGGTGCTGACCTCGGACGATTACAACATGTACCAAATGGTCAGTATTCTGCGCGCGTGCCGCATGATGGTGTCTTCTCGCTATCACGGGATTGTGACTTCGATGCCGGCGCTGGTGGCGTCGGCGGGGATCACGATGGATGAGCGCATACGGAATCTGATGAACGAACGCGGGCATCAGGAGTTGCTGATGAATGTGGATGATCCGGACCTGGAGGCGCGGACTCTGGCGGCGCTCGAAATTCTGGATCGCGACTGGGAGCGGATTGCCGATGGGATCGCGCGGACCGTGGTGAAGAATTTGAAATTGATGGCGCGCATGGGCGTGTATTTCGAAGAAGAAGTGCAGCGGCGCTATCCGGAGTTCCCCACTCGGCGCGGAGAGTGGAGCTGGGAGGATTATCTGCCGCCGATTAGCGACGGGTTGAAGCAACTGGTGGCGGCGTACGGGTGAACAGGTGGCGAAAAAACGCGAGTTTCGTATCAGGGCATCGCTTTAGCAATGCCGCAGGCTTCTCCCGCCTGTAGAGACGGGGCTTGCTCCGTCTCCGGAGACGCGGCAAGCCGCGTCTCTACGGGAGATCAGATGACAATTCATAAGCGCCGATGACTTTTCTCGAACAAAGTTTTGCGAGCCTGGAGCGCAGCGGCGATGCCGTCGTGCTGCAGGAACTGCGCGACGGGCAGGTGGTTCCGCTCACAGCGCGGCAGTTGCTGGCTCAGGTGCAGGTGGCGCGGGCTTATCTGCGGCGACTGCGGCTGAAGAAGGGTGACCGGTGCGCGCTGCTGGCGCATAACTCGATGCAGTGGGTGGCGATGGATCTGGCCGTCATGGCGGAGGGGTTGACGGTGGTGCCGCTGTATGCGCGGCAGGCGCCGGCCGAACTGGTCGCGATGATGAAGGATTGCTGGCCGTCGGTGATTGCTTGCGGCGAGCAGTCGCTGGCCGATGCCATCGTGGAGGCGTGGCCTGAGTCGCCGCCGTATTTCTGCTTCGAAAATGTTTTCACGGCAGGGCGCGGACCGGTGGAGAATCCGGTCCTGACTGTCGCAGAAGAAGATGTGGCGACGATCATCTACACCTCGGGTACCTCAGGCGAGGCGAAAGGTGTGATGCTGAACGCGGGCAACGTCGGGTACATGCTGGGTTGCACTTCGGGGCGACTGGATCAGCTTATGAAAAAGCGTCCGGGGCAGGACGCCGTGTTTCATTATCTGCCGCTTTGCTTTGCGGGCGCGTGGGTCATGATGCTGACCTGCCTGCTGCGCGGCAGCAAGCTGACATTGAATACGGATCTGGGGAAGATTGCCACGGAGATGCGGCTGGCGGCGCCGGATTATTTCCTGAATGTTCCCGCGCTTCTCGAACGCATGCGCAAAGCGGTCGACGAGCAGCTTTGGAAGACGGGTGGATTTCCGTTGAAGGTGTATACCAAGGCAAAGGGCGCATGGGTGCGGCGGCAGGAGGGCAAATCGCGCGTCGGGGACGGAGTTTGGCTCGGGCTGGCGAGTCGGCTCGTGTTTCCGACCATTCGCAAAAAGATGATCGGCGGCAAGCTGCGCGCGCTGATTTGTGGCTCGGCGCCGCTGAGTGTGGAGACGCAACTGTTTTTTATGATGCTTGGCATCCCCGTTTTGCAGGTGTACGGCCTCACCGAGACGACGGCGATCTGCACCATGGATGATCCGGATGCGCCCGTAATTCCGGGGCGATCGGGGCCGGCGATTTCGGGCGTGGAGATGAGGATCGCGGAGAATGCGGAGATCGTGGTGCGCGGGCCGAATATTTTTCCGGGATACTGGAGTCGTCCGGAGGAGACTGCGAAAGCGCTGCGCGATGGCTGGTTTCATACTGGCGACCAGGGCGAAGTGGACGCGAGCGGAACCTGGAAGATTGTCGGCCGCATCAAGAACCTGATTATTCTTGGGTCGGGGCATAACATTGCGCCGGAGCCGATTGAGGATAAGATCCTGCACGAATTGCCGGGTGCGGTTCAGGTGGTGCTTGTGGGTAATGCGCGCGGGTATCTGGCGGCGCTGGTCACGGGCAAAGTGAGCGGCGAGAAAACGCAGGCGGCGCTGGACCTTGTGAATCCGGGCCTCCCGCATTACAAGCAGGTGCGAGCGTTTCATCTGGTGGAGGAAACGTTCACCATCGAGAGCGGGCTGCTGACGGCGAACGGAAAGCTGAAGCGCGACTTGATTGCAGAGCGGTTTCGAAACGAAATTGACGCGATTTACGAGGGCTCGAAGAACCAGGCGGCGAAGACGGCATGAACAACTTCAAAGGGCAGACGCTTTCGTGGCAGATCGTGAATGGAGCGATTGAACTCGCGCTGCATCGCGATCCTTGCAACGAGATCGGGTCGCTCACACTGGACGAATTGGAAAAATTTGCGGCAGCTCTACCCGGGCTGGCGAATGAAGCGCATGCGTTGATTGTCCATTCGACGTTGAAGGCCGGGTTTTCGGCAGGAGCGGATTTGCGCGAGTTGTTTCAGCGCGGGCAAGAGATGGAAAAGGGCGCAGCCCTGCGCGGGGTGCGGGAGTTTCTGGAGCGCATTCACTCCGTGATGAACGCGCTCGACGCGGCGCCGCTGACGACGATCGCGGCCGTGCACGGGGTGACGTTTGGGGGCGGGTTCGAGCTGGCGCTGGTTTGCGACATTATTATTGCGGACCGTATGGCGCGATTCTGCTTTCCGGAACTGCGGCTGGGGCTGATTCCGGGATTCGGCGGGATTCCGCGTCTGAAGCGGGATTTGGGCAATGCGGTGGTGCGCGATCTGCTGCTGACCGGGCGCAGTTTCAACGTGATGAAGGCGCAGCAGATCGGGCTGGTGAGCCAGATTGCCGCCGAAGGCGAGGCGCTGCGGGTGGCGCGCGCAACGGCCAGCCAGGTGGGGAAATTCGACCGGCGGACGGCGGCGGCGGCGAAGGAGTTTGTGAAGCCGATCCCGTATGAAGAGTTGAAGCGAGAGATTGATATTTTCTGCGACCTTTATTCGCGGCCAGCCGTCGAAGAAGGGCTGCGGAAATTTGTGGAGAACGAGGGAGTGCAGCCGTATCTGCCGTGAATTTGTAGTATGCGATTTGTAATCTGCAATTTGTAATTTGCAATTTGAAAGGCGCAGTACTCATGCCGACGACCGATCACACGCTCGACCAGATTCTCGATCTCGCCGCTACCCACTTCAAGGTGCCGCGGGAAAAGCTCACGCCCGACGACGACTTTTTCAAGACGCTGGGCATCGACAGTCTGCAGGCGCTGGATTTGCTGACGCGCATCGAGCATCACTTCGCCATCGAGTTGCCGGACTATGAACTGCAGGGTGTATCGGATTTCCGTACGCTGGCGAATCGGATTCAGGCGCGACTTTAGAACCAGTGGGCAGTGGGCAGTGGCCAGCGCTCACCAGTAACGATCAACAACTAGCCACTGACCACTTTGTTTCTCCGTGGTGAGATAACGATCTGAATGCTTGATCTCCGTCAATATGCCAGCCTGGGTGCAGCGCTTAAGGATGCGCTGGAGCGCTGGCCGAACGAAACCTGCCTGATTGAAGCCGATCGCGACCGCGAAAAAGTGCGGCTTACCTACTCTGACTTCAAGGAAATGGCGCGTCCGCTTTGCCGCGCGCTTGAGGACGCCGATTTCAAGGCGGGGGACCGGGCTGCGATTATCATGACGAATCAGTCGAAGTGGCTGATTTCCGCCTACTCGATTTTTTTCTCTGGCGGCGTGCTGGTTCCGCTGGATTACAAATTGACCGCAGCGGAGCATCTGCAACTGCTGGCGCATTCGAAGGCGCGGTTTCTGGTGGTCGAATACTACTTGTGGCGGGCGATCACGCAGTCACCGGAGTTCCCAAAACTCACGGTTGAGATTGTGCTGGTGACGGAAGCGCCGGTGGGAGCGGACTTGCGGGGCGCTTACCGCTGGGAAGAATTTCGGCGCAAGGGCGAGCCGCATTTGGTGGCGCGGCAGCGCGAGGACACGGCGTGCATCGTCTATTCGTCGGGGACAGGCGGGCGTCCGAAGGGATGCGTGCTCACGCACGACAGTTATCTGGAGCAGTGCGCTTCGCTGACGGCGTGGTATCCATTTTGGCCGGGCGTGCGCTATTTGAGCATTCTGCCCACGAATCACGCGATTGATTTCATGGTGGGATTTATTGGGCCGTTCGTGTGCGGTGCTTGCGTGGTTCATTTGCGGACGCTGCGTCCGGAGTTTGTGCGCGACGCGTTCGTGCGCTATCGCATCACCTATGTGACCCTGGTGCCGATGGTGCTGAAGAATCTGGAACGCGGACTGCGCGCGAAGTTTGATGAACTGAAGCCCGGAAAGCGGTGGATGCTGGACCGCCTGATCGCGCTGAACAAAATGCTGACGAGAGGACGTCCGCGGGTGGAGGTCAGCCGGCGTCTGCTGCCGCAAGTACACAAGGCGTTTGGCGGAGAACTGCGGGCGTTGATTGTTGGCGGAGCATTTACGGATCCTTCGACGTTGCAGTTCTTCTACGATCTGGGAATTCCGGTGACGTGCGGGTACGGGCTGACGGAAGCTTGCACGGCAGTGACGCTCAACGATCTGAAACCATTTCGCGCCGATACGGTGGGCAAGCCGCTGCCCGGGAGCGAGGTGCGCGTGCTGAATCCGGATGGCGACGGGATCGGGGAAGTGGCGGTGCAGAGCCGCGCGGTCATGTCGCATTATCTGGATGACCCGGAACAGACGGCGCAGACGATCGTCGAAGGCTGGCTGCTGACGGGCGATCAGGGGCGCTTTGAAGGGCACGGCCACCTGCAGCTCGTCGGGCGCAAGAAGAATATGATCGTCACCGAGGGCGGGAAGAATATTTATCCCGAGGACATTGAGGCCGTGTTTGATGGTCTGCCAGTGAAGGAATACTGCGTGTTTGCGGCGAATTATTTGTGGCCGCAGAAGACGCTCGGTAACGAGATGCTGGTGCTGGTGGTGCGGCTGGAGCAGGACCAGCAGTTCGACGATCGATTGCGCGAAGAGATTGTGGCGCGGAACCGGCGCCTGGCCGACTTCAAGCGCGTGGGCGGGTATCTGGTGTGGGAGAAGGATTTTCCGCGGACCGCGTCGCTGAAGATCAAGCGCGGAGAATTGGCGGCGGAGATTGGCGCGGGCGCGGCGCGGACGGGAGTGGTGGGGATTTAGCTTTTAGCTCTTAGCTTTTGGCTTTTAGCTGTCAGCATTCAGTAACCCGGAAGAATCGTACTTAGCCAAGAGCCAAGAGCTAAAAGCCTCAGCAAAACGTGAACGAAACTTTTCTAGCGATCATCAATCCGGCGGCGGGTGGCGGGCGTTGCGGCGAGCGGGTGGGAGTGGCGCTCGATCGCCTGCGGGCCGCGGGGATTGCGCTGGAGACGGCGGAGACGAGCGCGGCTGGACACGCTACGCAGATTGCGCGCGAGGCCTATGGGCGCGGCTATCGGAAGTTTCTGGCGGTGGGTGGGGATGGGACTTCCTACGAAATCGTCAACGGGCTCTTTCCGGATTCGCTGGTAGCAGGAGCAGGTACGCCAGAGGACGCAGTCGCGACGCTGGGATTTCTTCCGCTTGGCACCGGCAATTCGTTTCTGCGGGATTTCGCGGATGGAATTTCGGGCAAGAGCGGGTTGGAGCATGCGATACAGGCGCTTGAGGCGCGGCGTTCGCGGCCTTGTGATGTTTTGCGACTGGCGCACAAAGACGGAGCGATCTACTACACGAATCTACTGAGTGTGGGGTTTCCGGCGGACGTGGCGGCGCTACGCCATCGGCGGTTTCTGGGCCTGGGGCAGGCTGGGTATCTGCTGTCTATTTTTCTATGTCTGGCGCGGCTCGATCGGCGCCCGTTCCCGGTGCGGTTGGAGGGTCAGCAAGAGTTTGACTCGCGGCGCTGCTTGTTTCTGACGTTTAACAACAGCAAGTTCACGGGCGGCACAATGATGATCGCGCCCGACGCGGTTACCGATGACGGATTGATTGAGTATGTACGGTGGGGGCCGATTGGGCGACTGGGGCTGATCCGGAACCTGGCGACGCTTTATGATGGCACGCACACTCGGCATCCGCTGGCGGAGCGGCAGGCGGTTCGGCGGGTGGAGTTTCAACTCGATGGGCCGGTGGATGTGATGGTGGACGGCGAGGCGCTGACGCTGGAGTGCCGGACGATTGAAGTGCTGCCGGCGGCGCTCCGGGTGGTGGTTTGAGGAACGATCCCCCGTAGAGACGCGGCTTGCCGCGTCTAGGGAGACGGGGCAAGCCCCGTCTCTACTCGTGATATAAGAAACCCATGTCGCAAGAGCGAAGAGAACGGCAAAAAGAAAAACTGGGACTACCAACGGATGCGAGCCGGAAGTGGCGGCGCATTGCGGTCTATGCGGTGGTGGTCGTGGCCGTGTTTGGGGTGGCCTACTATTTCTACAACCGCAGCCAGCATAAACACGACGCATTTGCGCGGTGTCTAAAAGATCGCGGCGTGAAGATGTACGGGGCGTGGTGGTGTCCGCATTGCATTGAGCAGAAGGAAAAGTTTGGCACCTCGCTCGAAGAGTACGGTCCTTATGTGGAATGCGGTATCAAGGGCCAAACACAGGGGCAGTCCCAGGTTTGCAAAGACGAAAACGTCAAGCATTATCCTACCTGGCAGTTTCCGCCGACGGGCGAACGCGTGGAGCGCGTTTTCAGTTTAGAAGAGTTGAGTGACCGTACAGGATGCTCACTGCAATGACCGATTTGGCGAAGCGTCTGATGAGCGTGGTCGCCCTCCTGGCGGTGTGCGGGATCGCGGTGTCGTCGGTGTCGCTGCAGCATCACTTCGTGACTTCAAAGACGGCGTACTGCGATATTGGGGAGACGTTCAACTGCGACATCGTGAACCGCAGCGAATATTCATCGATTCTGGGGATTCCGGTCGCGCTGATTGGGATGCTCGGGTACGCGGCACTGGCGGGGCTGGCCACCGTGTATCGCGAACGGCGCGAGACTCCGGCAATGCTCTTCAGCGCTGCCGCCGCGGGTCTGGCGTTTGCTTTGTACCTGACCTACGTTGAGGCGCGCGTGCTGGGAGTCTGGTGCATTCTATGTTTGAGTTCGCTGGCGTTGATTGCGACGACGACGATGTTGGCGGCGGTGATCTGGTGGAAGCGTCCGGCCCTCAGGGGCTAAAGCCCGCATGTTTCGTGGGCTCTGATCGGCACGGCTGAAGCCGTGCCCTTCCCAAAACCATTTGTCAGACCAGTTCCAGAAAGCTAAAAGCTAAGAGCTAAGAGCTAAGAGCTGAATAACCTGCTCACCCAATGCCCCGGCCCCCAACTCGGAAACTGAAGACGAAGCGTGCCACTACCGCTGCCTTGCCGGTTTCGACCGGCAACCTGTGGTTGCATGAACTCAGCAGCCGCATCTTCGGGAACACGCGACTGGTGCGGGTTTGGCTGCCTCCCGATTACGACGGCTGGGGCGCGACTCGCTATCCCGTGCTTTATTTGAATGACGGACAGAATCTGTTCGATCCGGTGACAGCCTTTGTCGGGGTGCACTGGCAGGTGGGCGAGACGGCGGCGCGATTGATCGCCGAACAGAAAATTCGACCGCTCATTATTGTCGGCATCGACAACACGAAGAACCGCGCTTGCGAGTACGTTCCGTACAAGTCAAAAGATCCCAGAGTTTTGAATGCGAAGGGAAAATGCTATCCGGATTTTCTGCTGCGTGAAGTGATGCCGCCGATCGAAGAGCGTTATCCGGTATTGAAGGGGCCGGAGAATACGGGATTGGGCGGTTCCTCTCTCGGAGGCCTGATCACGTTGTACACGCAACTGGCAGCGCCGGGAGTGTTTGGGCGATTGCTGATCGAGAGCCCGTCTCTGTTCGTGGCCAACCGGAAAATTCTGGAAGAGAGCCGCCGATTCCGCAGTTGGCCGGCGCGCACGTACCTGGGGATGGGGACGCGGGAAGTGGGGAGTGCGGAGAAAGACGAAAGGATCGTTGGCGACGTCCGCGAACTGGAAGCCATTCTGCGCGAGGCTGGTTTGGACGAACAACGGCTGAAGGTTCGCATCGAAGAAGGAGGTTCACACAGCGAAACGGCTTGGGCGGCGCGGTTTCCGGAGGCGCTGGAGTTTCTGTTTAAGGTTTAGCGTCAACCATGAGTTATCATTATCGGTCTTCTTCTCAGTGGTCGTCTCTTCGGGGGGTCGTCTATGAATTTTCGCGGTTTGGTGGGGTGGTGTGTTCTGGTCGTAGCGCTGGCAATCTGCGCGGCGGCGCAGCCGTATAGTGAAGCGCAGTTCAAGGGAATGAAGTGGCGCGACATCGGGCCGTATCGTGGCGGTCGCGTGCTCGCCGTGACTGGAATTCCCGGCAGTCCCTTCACCTACTACTTCGGCGGCGTCGCCGGAGGCGTATGGCGCACCACCGACGGGGGCGTGAGCTGGCAGCCGCTTTCCGACAAGAGCGTGATCTCGTCGATCGGCGCCATTGCCGTGTCGGAATCGAATCCGAACGTGATCTACGTGGGGACGGGCGAGTCCTGCCTGCGCGGCAATATATCGTATGGCGATGGAGTTTACAAGACGACCGATGGCGGCAAGACGTGGCAGCACATCGGATTGAACAACACGCAGCACATCGCGCGCGTTTGGATCGATCCGCGCAACCCCGACCATGTGCTGATCGCCGCGCTCGGTCACGCGTACGGGCCGAATCCGGATCGCGGCATTTTTCGCACCACCGACGGCGGCAAGACGTGGGAGAAGATTCTTTACAAGGACGACAAGTCCGGCGCGATCGATCTCGCGGTCGATCCGCACAATCCCAACGTGATGTTCGCCGCTCTTTACCAGATCCAGCGCACGCCGTGGAGTCTCGAAAGCGGCGGTCCGGGTAGCGGATTGTACCGCTCGACCGACGGCGGAAATTCCTGGAAGCACCTGGAAGCGAAAGGCCTGCCGGAGGGCATTCTGGGGCGCATCGGGATAAGCGTTTCGGGCGCCGACTCGAATCGCGTGTACGCGCTCATCGAGTCGAAGCAGAGCGGGCTGTATCGTTCCGATGACGGTGGCGAAACCTGGTCCCGCGTCAACGATGACCAGCGGCTCACGCAGCGCGCGTGGTACTTCACGCATATTTTTTCCGATCCGAAGAGCGCAGACACGGTCTACATGCTGAACACCGGCTTGTTCCGCTCGACCGATGGGGGCAAGACGCTGAATCTTCTGCCGGCGCCGCATGGCGATCATCACGGTTTCTGGATCGATCCGCAGAATCCGAATCGCATGATCAATGGGAACGATGGCGGCGCGACGATTTCGGTTGATGGCGGCAAGAGTTGGTCCACGCAGTACAACCAGCCGACAGCGCAGTTCTACCACGTGGCGGCGGACAACGACTTTCTCTACAAGGTGTACGGCGCGCAGCAGGACAACTCGACCGTGGGCATTGCCAGCCGCACCGACGATGGCTATGTCGGGCGCCAGCACTGGTTCGATGCGGGCGGCGGAGAGAGCGGCTACATTCAGCCCGATCCGCGGGACGCGAACATTATTTATGCGGGTTCGGGCGGCGGCGCTGTCACCCGCCTTGATCGCCGCAGCAACCAGGAGCAGGACATCACGGTCTGGCCGGAGGAGGGATCGGGCCACGGCGTTGGCGATCTGAAATACCGGCTGGGATGGACGCAGCCCATCGTGATCTCACCGCATGATCCCAATGTGATCTACACGACCGCCGAGCGCGTCTTCAAGACTACCGACGAAGGCAAGAACTGGACGGCGATCAGTCCCGATCTGACGCGCAACGATAAAAGCAAGCAGGTTTCGTCCGGCGGCCCGCTGACCAAGGACAACACCTCGGTCGAGTACTACGACACCGTGTTCACGATCGCGGAGTCGCCCGTGCAGAAAGACTTGTTGTGGGCGGGAACCGATGATGGCTTGATTCACGTTTCGCGCGATGGCGGCAAAAACTGGACGAACGTAACACCCAAGGGAATTCCGGAGTGGAGCATGGTGAGCCTGATTGAGGCTTCGCCACATGATGCGGGCACGGCCTATGCCGCGATCGACACGCACAAGCTCGACGATCTGAAGCCTTATATTTTCAAGACCACGGATTTCGGTAAGACGTGGGCGAAGATCACGAGCGGCATTCCGGATGGCGCATACACGCACGCGGTGCGCGAAGATCCGGTGCGGAAGAACCTGTTGTACGCGGGTACGGAGACGGGGATTTACGTTTCGTTCGATGGCGGAGCGAACTGGCAATCGCTGCAGCTGAATTTGCCGAACACTCCGATCCACGACCTGATCGTGAAGAATGACGATCTGGTGGTGGCGACGCATGGGCGCGCTTTCTGGATTCTCGACGACATCACACCGCTGCGCGCAACAACAACGACGGCGCAGGCGGAGACGGAAGCCGTGCTTTACAAGCCGCGACTAACCTATCGCCTGCGCTGGCCCGATTTCTTCGAGCGGCGGCAGCCGGTGGGCGAGAATCCGCCGAGCGGCGCGATTATTTATTACTACTTCCCAACCGCGCCGAAGGGCGTAGTGACGCTCGAATTTCTGGATGCGTCGGGAAAAGTTGTGCGGCGCTACTCCAACGAAGAAAAGAAGGAAGCGGATACACCGCCAGAGTGGCCAGACCAGCCGCCTCCCGACGAGAAGATTCCGGCCGATGTGGGCGTGAACCGCTTCGCCTGGGATTTGCGTTTGCAGGGGCCGGCTCCGCTGGCGGGAGAGCCCGGCGCGGAATTCCGCAATCGTGGACCGATGGTGCCGCCGGGCGCCTACCAGGTGCGACTGACGGCGGATGGAAAGTCGTACACGGCGCCGCTGGAGTTGAAGGCGGATCCGCGGGCCAAGGTGTCGAGCGACGACCTGCAAAAGCAGAGCGCATTGGGCCGCAAGATCGTGGCGCAAGTAACGGAGATTCACGAGGCTGTCGGGACGATCCGCGAAGTGCGCACGCAGACTCGCGGGCTGGGCCGACGTTTCGGCGACGATACACGATACGCATCGCTCGTTTCGGCCACCAAAGACTTCGACAAGAAGAGCTTCGATCTGGAGTCGCAATTGCTCCAGGTAAACTCGAAGAGTTCGGAGTCGAACCTGAACTATCCGGTGCTGATCGACGAGCGGCTGCACTCGCTGCTGTTCAGCGTGGAGATCGCCGATGCCGCGCCCACGAAGCAGCAGTACGAGGTCTACGAGGATCTGGAAAAACAGGCGCAACCGCTGCTGGCGCGGTACCGCGAGCTGATTTCGAAGGACCTGCCAGCGTTGAATGAGATGGTGAACAAGCAGGATATTCCCGCGCTATACGTGCCGGTGGGGAAGTAAGAAGCAAGAACATGATAACAATGAAACGCCGGGCATTCCCGGCCGGCGTTTCACATTGCGGAATTTTCTCCGAGCCTCGGTCGCTTGAGCGTTACCAAGTCTACTCGCTCGCAAGGGACCGACACGGTTATCTCATCAGCCCGTCCCTATTTCCGTATTGGCGGATCCAGCCGCCCCAGCCTTTGGATGTGGAGGTGTGCCGCCACCAGTTCGTGCGGCAGGAAGGGTACTACGAATTGCCGTAGAGCAAACATGAAAAGAAGTGCGTATGCAACAAAAGCACTGACGAAAGCCGGCCCCTCAAGTTTCTGCACATACGCGACCACGAGCGCGCACGCGTCTAAGATCAATAGTATCCATTTAAGATTCTTAGGCGGATGACCAACTCTCTTCCGCATTCCGGGCGAACAATCGGATCTGGGATAACGCCATCGTCTAGCGTGAGCGGACTCCGGCACACTGGACAATGATCGACAGACAACTTCAAGAGCAAGTCCATCACAACCTCACGTCGCCGGCGCTACTTCGTAATCACGCCGCAGGCGATGCGGTCGCCGGCGTTGCCGGTGGGGTCGGTCTTCTGGTCGTCGGCCTTGGCGTGCACTACGATGGCCGTGCCTCCGTTGCTGAAAAGCGAATGGCTGTCGCTGCCGAGCGTGACGTCTTTATTCTCCGCACGGAAATGCGCTTTGCCGTCCACGCCAACCGTGAAGTTGGGGTTGTCGCCGGCGTGGTGACCTTCCGGATTCTCCAGCCCATGCTTCTTCGCATCGGGATTGAAGTGGCCTCCCGCGGACTTGAAGTCCGGGGCGTCGCACTTCGCGTTCTGATGAAAGTGGATGGCGTGTTCGCCGGGAGGCAGATTCTCGAAATTGACTTCCATCCCGATTCCCGGGGCCGATTCCCACAGAATCGCGGAGCCTACAACCTTGCCTTGGGCATCCTTGAGTTGAACCAAAATCTTGGCCGAGCTGGCCGATGCGAGCGCGACCACGAGCAGTGCGAGCGGGAACAAGCGAGTGGTTTTCATGGAGGGATTATAGCGAAATCTGGAGCAACCGCTCCAGTCGTTCGGGAGATTAACCCTGGGTTAATAGAGCCGGCGTTGGCTTACCCAGGTCTGGCGCAGAATGCGTAGCAATGTGACAATAGGTACATGCAAAGATCTCTCACTACAGCGCTACTATTGGCCGCGGGGATGATGCTGGCCGGAGATGGCTATGCCCAGCAGACTCCAGCAGCAAGCACTCCGGCGGCAACGACTCCAGCGGCTCCTGCAGCCACAACTCCGAAAGCTGCCACAACGGCGAAAGCTCCGGTGAAGAAGACGGGAACGGCGGCGAAAAGCGCGGCAGCTGCTCCGGCGCTTAACAGGAGAAAAGAAAAGTTCAGCTACGCACTGGGAATGAGCATCGGGACACAAATTGGCGGCAACCTGAAAAAACAGTCGGTGGAAGTGGACTGGAATCTCGTATCCCAGGGATTGAAGGACGCCATGTCCGGCGGTAAGACGCGTCTGACGCAAGAAGAAGAGCAGGCCGTGCTTACCGAGGTGCAGAACGAGGTTCGCAAACAGCAGCAGGAGAAAATGCAACAGGCTGCGGCTGCGAACAAGACCGAAGGCGAAGCATTTCTGGACGCTAACAAAGTGAAAGACGGCGTCGTCACATTGCCCAGCGGTCTGCAGTACAAGATTCTGACAGCGGGCACCGGACCGAAGCCCACTGCGAGTGACTCGGTCGTGTGTAACTACCGGGGTACTCTCATCAATGGCACGGAATTTGACAGCTCCTACAAGCGCGGGCAACCGGCGACGTTTGGAGTCGGTCAGGTCATCAAAGGTTGGACGGAAGCGTTGCAGCTCATGCCGGTGGGATCGAAGTGGCAGCTCTTTATTCCTTCGACCCTTGCCTATGGGGAGAAGGGCCCGGGCGAGATTGGGCCCAACGCGACCCTGATCTTTGAGGTCGAACTGCTCTCGATCCAGGAGAAGCCCAAAGACGACAAGAGTAAGCAGGACGATAAGAAGGACGACAAGAGCGAAGGCAAGAAGGACGACAAGAAGTAACGGCAACATTGTCCGGTGGAGCGCCGGGCGTCCCCGCCCGGCTGGACNNCCGTCCCTCCACCGTATGACTTATCACGCGGTCACTGTACTACATTCCCAGATACGAGACGTGGACATAGGTTCCGAGCCTGACGTTATAGGCGAGATACCAGCCGATGTGATCGGGATCATCGTAGATGACGATGTCGTCCGAATCCCAGAGCCAGCCGTTAGCGAAACCAACGTCGTAGGGAGCTACGGAGAAGTAGAAACCGCCGAACCAGAAGCGGCCGGGGCCACCGCCTCCGAGGCGCCACACGTGGCTGCGACCGAAACCGCCAGTGAATCGGCCATGTTCCCACGGACGCTCCAGACGGTAATGAGCGTCGTTGCGGCCGCTATCATGGCCCACCCATTGTCCATTGTTATGCACGTGGGGAGCATCGGGATGTCCGCCCCTGTCGTTGAAGTGGCGGTTTTCCTCGACCGGACGTTGAGTTGTTGCTCTCGCAGGGCCATGCTTAGGGATGTTCCGATGGCCGCCACCAACCTCCGGTCGGCCACCGCCTTGGCGACCACGATCTTGATGGCCGCCTTGTTGTGCCACGGCTGAGAGAGAAAACACGAAACATATCGCGAGCAATCCAATCAGCTTTTTCATTTTGTCGTCACCATCCTCCAATAGCGATAACACCACTTCCATTTAGATGTTGCTGTGGATTTGTAAGATTCGGGGCAGCATAAGAAGCCGCCGAGCAGGCTGCGGTACAAGTGCGATTCGTATCGGGGCACGCCTTCGGGTGCTGGATCTCGGAATTCAAGTTTCACCACAGGCTGCGGGAAAAGTGTTTTGCTCCCCGGCCCCTAAAAGGGGCGGTTGATAGCAGGCTGCTTTCGGCATCGCTAAAGCGATGCCCTGATACGAAGCCGGAGTCTTTCTACAGCCCGCCAGATGGTTAGATGAGGTTAGCAGCTACAGGAATCCCTGTAGAAATGCGCACCACTCACTTCTATTCGTAGCGGAGGGCTTCAATAGGGTCGAGGCGGGAGGCGCGGATGGCCGGGACCATACCGCTGATCAGTCCGACGGCACTGAGGATGAGGACGGCGACGATCAGGGTAACGGGGTTGATCATGAGGCGGATGTCGCCGGCTTCGGCGTGTTTGGCCATGGCGCTGTAGAGCGTAAGTCTGCCTACGGAGAAGGCAACGACGTAAGCCAGGACGATGCCGAGGATTCCGCCGATGAAGGTGATGGTGAGTGCCTCGGCGAGAAACTGGAGGAAGATGTGGCGGCGCCGAGCGCCGAGCGCTTTCTCCACGCCGATTTCGCGGGTGCGCTGGGTGACGGAGACAAGCATGATGTTCATCAAGCCGACGCCGCCGATGCCCAGAGTAAGAGTGCCGATGAAGCCGAGCAGAATTTTGAGGCCGAGGGTGATGACCTCGAACTGGTGGACCTGCACCATAAGATTAAAGACAAACAAGGCGCGGCGGTCGGCGGGATTGAATTTGTGCTGCGCGGCCATGATGTAGCGCACGGATTGCTCGATCCGCTCGTAGTCGTTGGTTTCGTAGTTGAACCACATCGAGTCGAGGTAGTGGGTGTCCTTGAGATCACTCATGGTGGTGAAGGGGACGTAGACGACGCGATTGATATTGTCGTCGCCGGCCTGCATCTTGGGGCTGAGAACACCGACGACTTCAAAGCTGACGCCATCAATGCGAATGTGCTCGCCGAGGGCGTTGCGTCCGGAGAAAAGTTTTTCCTTGGTTTCGGAACCGATGACGGCGACGCGCGCGCGCTGGATCTGATCCTCGGGGTTGTAGAAGCGTCCCTGGGCGAGGGTCAGAGCGCGGATGGCGAAAGTGTTGGGGTATTCGCCGTTGACGCTCATGGTGAAAAAGCGAGTGTCGTACTGCATGGTCGCGTCCTTGTTGCAACTGGGAGTGATGTGGGTGATCTGCGGGATGTTGGTGGTGAGCAGATCGACGTCGTCCAGTGTGACGCGGGTTTGCGCGCCGGCTTTCTGGCCGCCGGCCTGCATGGAGGAGCGGCCGGGAACCACGATCATCATCTTCGTTCCGAAGTTTGCGAAGATGTTGGCAATGGCGCGGCCGAAGCCATCGCCGTAGGCGAGAAGCATGACGACGGTGGCGATGCCCCAAGCCATGCCCAGCATGGTGAGCGCGGTGCGGCGCCGGTTGTGGCGCATGGCATCGTAGGATTCCTGGAGCAGGTCGCGCATCATCTCAGTTGTTCCTGTTATTTAAATCCATTTTGCAATTTGGTAATTTTGTAATCGGGTAATTTGGTAATTTGAAAACCTAAAACCGTGCGATTCTTGATTACAAAATTACCCAATTACCAAACTACAAAATCCATTTTGTGATTTGGTAATTCCTGTTTTTTATTCCGGCCTCATTGTTCCTGCCTCAAGGCTTCGACCGGTTCAAGGCGCGCGGCCTTGCGCGCAGGATAGAGCCCAGCGGCGACGCCCGCGAGAGTAAGGCTGGCGATGGCGAGGATCGCGGTTTTTGGAACGAGCCGCGGCGGATCGAAGCCGCCGGGACCGTTGTAATTGCGGAACAGGGCCATGCAGCCGCCGGCCAGGGCCATGCCGATGAGTCCGCTGACCAGCGTGAGCAGAATGCCCTCGGCGAAAAATTGCAGCATGATGCTGCGGTTGGTGGCGCCGAGAGCTTTGCGCAATCCGATTTCGCGAGTGCGCTCGGAGACGACGACGAGCATGATGTTGATGACGCCGATGGCGCCGAGAGCGAGAGTGACCAGACCGACAGTGCCGAGGAATTCGTCCATCGCGTCGAAAATGGTACCCATCATTTGCGCCTGCTTGACGGTGTCCCAGCCTTCGAAGGCATCTTCATCGTGATAATCGAAGTGGTGATTGCGGGCGATGACGCGGTGAGCCTCATCCTGCGCGAGCAGATGTTCGTCGGCGACGCGGGGCTGATAGTTGATGGAGGAAATCGCGTCGTATGCCTCCTCACCCTTGATTGGGAAATCACTGCGCATGACCTGGAAGGGAATGTAGGCACGCGTGTTGGTGGAGTTGTCGTCGCCGCGACCGACGCGGCGCAGAGTGCCGATGACTTCGAAGCGATAGCCATTGAGCAGAATAAACGAGCCGACGGCGGGATGTCCCGGAAAAAGGTTGTGCGTCATCTCATCGCCGAGGACGACGACGTCGCGTTTTTGAACTTCGTCGAGGTCGTTGAGCCAGCGGCCCAGTTTCAGCGGGAGGAAGCGGATTCCGCTGTACTGTGGTTCGGCGCCGGTGAGTTGGCCGCTGGCGCTGGCGAACTCGCTGACGGCATGCACGTCGTTGGTGACGAGAACGGGAGTGAGGGCGCGAATGTGCGGGGATTCTTTGCGGATGTCGAGGTAATCCTGGTAAGTGAGCCGGTACTCCCGGGCGGAGTTCATGCTGCCCTGAACGGCGGGAGCGCGGCCGGGAAAGAGCATCATGATGTTTTCGCCGTACTCCGAGAGGCCGCGCTGGTTGCCGGTTCTGAAGCCCTCGCCGAGGCCGACCAGCAGGAGCAGGGAACCGACACCCCAGGCGATGCCGAACATGGTGAGGAACGAACGTAGCTTGTGCGCCCAGAGGGTGCCGAAAATCTGCGCGAAAACGTCGATCACCATTTGCATGGGGTTGATAACTCGCGATGCTAGCTTTTAACTCTTAGCTTTTGGCGCTTAGCTCTCAGCTTTCAGTCGTCAGCAACCCGTTTCTGGCCGTTGTTTTGGCCGCCTGAATGTTCCCCCGGCGCCGCGCCGGTTCTGCCTGGGACCGGCGGTTTCGTTCATCCCTGGATACTGTCATTAGAATAGCAAGTGGACGGGGGGTACGCCGCCAAGCTTTGGACGTTTATATTCGCGATTATTCACTTGACATAATTGCACCGATTGTGGTGCGAGCGCTTAGCCGGCAGGCCTGTCGGCCCTTTAGAGTCATGGTTCCTCGCCGTGGTAGGGAATCGCCGGATGTTCTTTCAGCGTCGCCCGAATCTGCCGGCGTTGCTCAGCGCTCAGTGCCGTGAACTGAAATCCGTACTCTGTTCCCAGTGCACGAACAACTTTCGCCGGGATCACCTGTTTGTCAGAGTCCGGCAGCGGGATTTCGAGCGTAATGAACTCGCCCAGTATCAGAGCTTCGGCAACGAACGCCCGTAAACCACTTTCGCTGAGATTGCGCGCCCAGCCCTGCAGGCTAAGTTTCCTGCCGTTTCGCTGGAGACGAATCCGAATCCTGGTCTCGAACGCATGCCGGGGTGAGATCCGATCCGTCGAAGGGGTTACGTCGTCAGAAAAAGGAGTTGCCATTAGTCGAGATCAGTCTGCCGCACCCCAGTTGGATCAGGAAGAATACCATAGGAGCCCGTGGTGAAACTCCAGTCTCCGGCCTCAGCGCCTGAAGGCGCTCTCATAACGCAGCACTTACGGCATGCCTGAAACAGCTGAAAGCATGCCCTGATACGAACCATACTTGCACCACGGGCTGATAGAGGGATTGCGGCTAAGCCCGGGCATGACGAAGGGGCCGAAACTGGCGCAAGCCCCTGAGGAATTGCCCGAGCCAACTGCAACCGGCAAGCCGGGTTGACATGTGGACCGTAGCAGACGCCGCAACCTACCGCACCGCGTCGTCATGGTTGGAAATGGCATGGTAGAGGTCGTCGGTTTCGTTCCCGGCCAGGTCCACCAAATCTCACACAATTTAGACAGGCCGAGTGCTTACGGCGACGGCGTTTGTGTCATAACCCGCCGTTCTGGTGAGAGCTTCCATCGGGTTGCGCTTGGCTTCCATACCCACGTGGGGCTGTACCGCTCCAACATTTAGACGGCTCACACGCTGGCCTGAGTGCTGACGGCCTACTTTCGTAACTCTTCCTATGTTCCTCCGGAGGCTAGAATCGGTAGAGGTTGCTGGAGAATAGTCGTACGGCATGGATCAGCAAGCATTCCAACAGGTGAGCCAGAACAGCCCCGAGGCGATTCCGACGCAGATGCGCCGGATCGAAGGCCGGGAATGGTGGCTGTGGGGGTTCGCCGTTGCGGTAACGCTGGCATTGACCTTGGGGATCATCTCGTTCACTTTTCCATGGTTGAATCGGGAGACGGACGGTTCGTACTGGTTTGATCTCAGGGAATGGGTACGCGGGCTGGCAGCTCTGGTATTGCTCTTCGACTTCTACGTGGTTTATCAGCACCTGCAACTCCACCGCATTCGACGCCAGCTGGCTGAGCGCGATCAGCTTTTTCAACTTATCAGTGAAAATGCCGCCGATATGATCGCGCTTGTCGACAGCGATGGCCGCCGGCTGTACAACAGCCCCGCCTATCTAAAGGTGCTCGGGTATTCTCCCGAAGACTTGAAAGGCACTTCGTCGATCGAGCAAATTCATCCCGACGATCGCCCGCGAGTGCTGAAAGCCGCAGAAAAGGCCCGCCTGAGCGGCCATGGAGAACGGATGGAATACCGGGTACGCCATAAAGACGGGTCCTGGCGCACTCTGGAATCGACCGCGAGCCCGATCCGAAATGCAAGAGGCCAGACCGATAAACTGGTAATCGTCAACCGTGACATCACCGAGCGGAAGCGGGCCGAAGAAATGCTGGCCCACAATGCATTCCACGACGGACTCACCAACCTGCCCAACCGCACCCTGTTCCTGGACCGGTTGCAGCACGCTCTAACCCTCTCCAAAAGGCACTCGAACTACAAATTCGCAGTGCTGCTCATTGATGTTGACGAGTTCAGAATCGTCAATGACAGCCTGGGACACTCCGCCGGGGACGAGTTGTTGATTCAAATCGGGCAAAGATTGAAGGACGGTGTGCGGCGAGCCGACATGGTCTCGCGTCCGCGCATGGGCGGCGTACCTGTCAGGCCTGCCAATGACGATACATTAGCCAGACTCGGTGGCGATGAATTCGCCGTCCTCCTGGACGACATCCGCGACCCCATCGAAGCCGTACGCGTTGCGGAACGAGTGCAAGCGGAACTGGCGAGCCCCTTTGTCGTCAACCAACAGGAAATAGTAATTTCAGCGAGCATCGGAATCGCCTCAAGCATTAGCCCTCACACCCAGGCGGAGGATCTACTGCGTGACGCGGACATCGCCATGTACCGTGCCAAGCGGGCCGGAAGGGCCGGTTGTGAGGTGTCTGACACGGCCATGCATGCGAATGCAGTGAAGCGGTTGCGGCTGGAGACGGACCTGCGCAAGGCCCTCGACCAGGGAGAATTTCGCGTTTACTACCAGCCCATTGTGTCGTTGCAGACCGGCAAGATCGCGGGCTTCGAGGCCCTGACGCGGTGGCAACGTCCGGAGGGCATACTTTCCCCGATTGAGTTCATCGCGGTTGCGGAAGAGACTGGGATCATCATCCCCATGAATCGGCAACTGCTGCGCGAAGCCTGCCAACATCTCCGATCCTGGCAGTCTGAATTTCCTTCCAGCCCGCCCCTGACCATGAGCGTGAACATCACCTCCAGGGAGTTCGCCCAGCCCGATCTAGCCAGCGAGATCCGTAAGTCCCTGGAACAGACCGGCGTCGATCCCGGCTGCTTGCAACTCGAAATCATAGAAACGATCGCCATGGGGGATGCGGAAAAATCCGGTCACGTGCTGGCGCAATTGAAGGCGCTCGGCGTGCGCTTGAGTATCGATGATTTTGGCACCGGGTATTCCTCGCTCAGCCGCTTGCGCCGGATTCCAGTCGACACTTTGAAAATCGACCGTGCCTTCATTTCGAACATGGACAGCGATCCGGAAAACCGGGAGATCGTGCGGGCCATCATTATGCTTGCCCACAATCTCGGTTTGAAGGTCGTCGCCGAAGGGACGGAGACGGAAGCGCACATCGACCTGCTCAAGCAGCTCAATTGCGAGATGGCACAGGGATACTTTTTCTCCCGGCCCGCCGACGACCAGGCTATGTTGAGGCTGTTAGCCGGCAACCGCAGCGCTGGCGCCGCGTCCGTCGGTGGTTAGAAAAGTCGGTAACGATAAAGACAGGGAATGCTCTCCGTCTCTTTTCCGCCTGGCGGCGGAAGCAGGCGATAGCCTTCAAGCCGGAAAGCGAACGATGCCTGCTTCACGTATCACATCTGTTTGGCATCGAAGCCGCTGAGTAGTGCCGCTTCCCTCAGCTTTTGATCGGTGGTCAGAAAAACGCGCCCTTGAGGAGCGTCTTCGCACCACTCCAAAGCCGCCGCCAACTGAAACGAGTCGGCGGCCCGCAAGTCGTAGCGCTCCACAAGTTGTATCGACCTCGCGCGCAAGGCGTCCGATGGCTGAATCACGGACCAGGAATCGGCAAGCCTCTTGGCAAGTTTGCGAGCCTTGGTCCAGTCGCTGGAGTCAAGTTGTTTCATCCGCAGAAGCCGGGCAAGCGCGCTCGCAATCTCGACCGGCGTAGCCCACCAAACCGCAGCGTCATGGATCTTATACAGGGCGATAGCCCGAGGCGTGATGCCCTGCCGCACGCAGAGAGGAACCAGAGCGCTGGCATCCCAGAAGGCCGGAATCCGCATTACCGGCGTTCCCGTTCTTCCCGCCATACCTGCTCCATGGCCTTATCGGAAACATTCCCTGGCGGCTCTGGCCATGATCGAGACGCAGGCCGTTTTTTCAAGGGTGGCGCGAGAACGCCACGAGCAACCAGCCGCTGCTCCTGCTCGGAGCGATCCTCCAGATGGCAGGGCACGATTCGTGCCACCGGCTGGTTGCGATCGCAGACCAGCACCTCTTCGCCATCCCGCACGAGCTGGATATGGGCGCTGAGCCGCGCTTTCAGATCGCCGATATTTACGGTCCTCATGCTGCAATTATAGTCAATATGACCATGTTGGTCATCTGCTAATTATCGTGTCTGGAACGGTAGAAGACGGTATGGATTTATGCCACGACTTACGGCCGGATTTCGATGGGAGTTCCGTCCGGCACGAGTTGCCAGATTTCGTCCATCTCCGCATTCGTCACCGCGACACAACCGTCGGTCCAGTCCTGAGCTCGATGAGTGGCGCCCAACCATCCGAAGCCGTTTGGGAGGCCATGAATCATGATGTCGCCACCGGCAGAGACTCCGCGTTGGGACGCTCTCTTCTTGTCCCGATCATTAGGATAGGAAACGTGAATCGACTTGTAGAAATGGCTTTTCGCGTTTCGGCGGCCGAGTATGTAGTGACCTTCCGGAGTCTTGTGATCTCCCTGCTGCTCTTTGGCGCCAACCGGCGAACCTCCGAGAGCCACACTATAAGTGCGCAGAACCTTCCCATGCGAAAGCAAAGTCAGAGTGCGCTGGCTCTTCACGGCGATTACCTGGTCAGCTTTCATCACGCTGTCTTCCGCCGCCAGCATCCCGATGAGCAACAGCAAGATCATGGCGGCAGTATGTATGTTCTTCCTTTGAAATGCTAGCCTGAAAGCGCGATGCGTGAACGCCTCTTCCATTCCGTCGCACTCATTGCGTTCGTGCTGTTTTCTTTGGCCGCGAACTTATCGGCCGCGACCGCCGCCCACTCGACTGTCGGCAATTGGACTGTCGGCAACCAACCCGCCCGGCTGGTCAATGGAACACCGGTGCTCTTCCGCGTCACCACGCCGAAGCCGGTCCGCACTCTTTCGGGCAACTGGCTTGGCCACGGGATCGCGTTCAGTTTCGGCGCGAGCCACAGATCATGGTTTGCGCTCGCCGGGGCCAGTCTTGAAACCAAGCCGGGAGCCTATCCCATTCAACTTCACGCCGAAACCGCCGACGGACAAGCGATCTCATTCGAAAAGAAAATTCGAGTGGAACTCCAACGCTATCCCCGCGTGCTGCTGAAGGTTCCAGCGCGCTATACCGCACCCAGCCCCGAAGACCAGCGCCAGATCGAACAGGACAAGGAAACCAAAGCCGAGGTTTTTAGAACCCTCAGCCCCGGCCGCGAATGGAAAGGTTCCTTCGTGCCTCCGGTGAATGCCGGGATCTCCGACGTGTTCGGAGTCGCGCGCGTCTTCAACGGTTCCGTACAGAGCACGCATCAGGGGCTCGATTTCCGCGTTCCCAGTGGAACCTCGGTCGCGGCCGTCAACAGCGGCCGCGTCATCCTGGCCCGGCCGCTGTTCTTTGAAGGGAATTGTTTGGTGATCGATCACGGCCAGGGCCTGCTGACGCTCTATCTGCATTTGTCGAAATTTTCCGTCAAGGAAGGCGACGATGTGATTAAAGGGCAGCCGATCGGGCTGAGCGGAGGTACGGGACGAGCCACTGGGCCTCACCTGCATCTGGCGGTGCGCTGGCAAGGCGTGTATCTGAACCCGCAGGTGCTGCTCAAGTTAAAGTTGCCCTGACCCCTAGTAGCCAGAAGCCAGCAGCGCATCTTCCGCGTCCCACACACCGTCGCGAAACGTAACGCTCCTTCCCGAGATCGCGGGAATGCGCTCGCCCGGAACAACGATCCCCACCAGGTTCAGCGGATCTGCGGCCGCGATGGTGAGGCGCTCACCATTCATTGGCAGCTTGCGGTTGGCGCGCAACGATTCGACCGCCACTGGAAGCGCGAATTGCTCTCCCAGAAATCCATCGACGAATCTGCCGCCGCGCACCTCGCCGCGGTCTTCGAGACGGCGGTAGCCAATCTGCAATTCACGCCATCGCGGCAGATTCGTTTCCCGCACCAGCAGGTCGCGAAAGACTACGCCGTAGCGCCGCAACAACATCCAGCAGCAGGACTCGACGCTGCGGTCGCGATCCGCGCCTTCGGTGTGCAAGAGCGACCACCGTCCGGGCGCATGCCGCGGCCGGCGGGCTTTTCCAAGGCTGCTGCCAGACGTGCTTTTGGGCGTCACCAGCGGACGCAGGTTTTCGAATCCGTCGGCGGTCACGAGGCCGGCTGCGACCAGTTCCCACAGGCCGGTTTCGATTTCCGCTTTGAGCCGGCCCGTCGATCGCACCATGTCGGGAAAAAACAGCGCGCCCCGCTGCTTCAAGAGTTCAAGCACCGCTTGTGCCACCGGACTTAAGAACGAAGTAGCAGAATCCTCCGCCCCCGGATGGAGTGGACGAAGCCAATCGGCGTCTTCGCGCACGAAGAATGCAATGGGCGCGACTCGCGTCGGAATGACCCGCCGACGATTCTCATCGTTTCCCGTTGCTTCAAGAGTCGCCGGATGTGGCGACAGCCGCCCCCATCCCACCGCGCCTGCCAGGCACAGTTGATCGAGGTGCGCGGGATCGTAGTCGGAGATTCGGCGAGCCAGCACAAAACGTTCCCACGCGCTCGCCGGAATCTCAAACCCCTGCAACTGGCGGATCACTTCGAGCGTCCCATGCTCGCCCCGCACCTGCGTACCCGGAGCGAGGTGCTGCCAGCGAAAAAGCCAGTTCATAAACTGCGCTGCTTTGACGGGCTCGATCTGCTTGCGCAAGGTCGCGACCGTCAGCCGATGAATGCGAGCCAGCAGACGCCGCTCGCACCATTCGGTTTCGGGTACAGTGGACATTGCTGTGCGCGAATCGGACGGGCGGAACTTCCCGCGCAGAATCGCTCCGCTTGCTTCCATGCGGAGTAGAGCTTTCTCTATCTCGGAAGCCGGCAGCCCTAGCAACTCGCCAATTTCTGAAGCAGTCGTCGGCCCTAGATGGGCCATCCATCCTTGAACTGCAGTCAGCACCGCATCATCTAGGCTCAGCGTAGAGACGCGGCTTGCGGCGTCTCCGGTCGCGTCTCCAGTTTCCCGATTCGCAGCGAGAGACGCGGCAAGCCGCGTCTCTACGGCTGCGGGATGTATTGCTCGGAACCATTCGACCCGCTCGGCGGCCACCCAATACCGCACGCCCAAATCTTCCGCCACGACCGCGCGATTCTCGAGTTGCAGCCGATCGAAGAATCCATTCCAGTTGGCTGTAAGCTTCGAGCCACGAGCTTCGAGCTGCGAGCTTGCCTCCACCGGCACGATTATTAGCGTATGTAGCACATCGTGCAATTCATCCGCGTCGCGCACATCCGGCCACGCCTCCTGCTGCACCTGCGCGATGGCCGAGGGATCCAGTGCGCCGACTTCCTCGAGCACGGACGCGGGCAACACTCGCCGCATCTCGACGGCCCGCGCCCGGCGCTCTTCGAGCGGCGCATCATCGAGGTATGCGTACGGATTTGCGTTGAGAATTTCGTGCGAGAATTGCGACGGCACCGGCGTGTCCACGGCCAGGCAACGAATTCGTCCCTGCTCGATTCCGCGCAGCACTTCGCCTAGGCCTTCGATATCCAGCGCTTCGGTGAGCACGTCTTTCATTACCTCGCGCACCAGCGGATGGTCGGGAATTTTGATGTCTCCTTCGATGTTCTCGAAGCATGCTGCTACATCGGGAAAAACCGAGGCCAGCAAATCATCCGAGCGCATGCGCTGAATCTGCGGTGGCACTTTTTTGCCGCCCTGAAAACGCAGCAGGGCCAGGGCTCGGGTCGCATCCCACCGCCAGCGCGTTTGAAAGATTGGCGAAGCGAGCGCTGCTTGTTCCAAGATCGGCGGCATGCTCTCCGAATGCAGGAATTGAAAAACATCGGCCAGCGGAAAGCTATGCTGTTCGGCGAGGGCGATGTTGAGGCCGTTGTCGGTGGCCGCGGCTTGCAGTTCGAAATTGAAGCCGCGGCAGAATCGCTTGCGCAACGCCAGTCCCCAGGCTTTGTTGATGCGCCCGCCAAAGGGCGCGTGGATGATCAACTGCATCCCGCCGCCTTCGTCGAAGAATCTCTCGGCGATGATCGTCGCCTGCGTAGGCACATCGCCCAGCACCGCGCGCCCTTCGAGGATGTACTGAATCAGTTGCTCGGCGCCCGATAGATCGAGCCCACATTCCTCTCGAAGCCAACTCACGGCGGCAGCCACTACAGTAAGACTGCGCCATTCTTCTACCGGAACCACGCCGGGCAGGCGGTCGCTGATTTGCTTGCGCAATTCGCCGAGCTGGGCTGAAAGCTCCGAAGTCCGGGCCAGCCCCTCGCCCAGCCAGAAGGGAATGCCGGGCGCTGCGCCATGCGCATTTTCCACCAACAAACGCCCCGTCCTGTACTCGATTCGCCGGATGCGCCACGACGTGTTCCCCAGCAGCATGACTTCCCCGGCCATGCTTTCGGTGGCGAAGTCTTCATCCACCGTCCCCACGACAACGCCTTCAGGTTCCGCAACCACCGTAAACAGCGCGTTGTCGGGAATCGTACCGCCGCTGGTGATTGCCGCCAGGCGCGCGCCGCGCCGCGCTCGCAGCTTGCGGTTGATGCGGTCGTGATGCAGGTACGCGCCATAGCGGCCTCGTTGCGAAGCGATTCCTTCGGAAAGCATCGCGAGCACGGCGTCGAACGTCTCGCGCGAGAGATTGCGATAGGGATAGGCACGCTTTACGAGCGCGAATAACTCATCTTCGTCCCATCCGTCATTTGATTGATCGCCCGATTTGTTGGCCGTCGCGGCGCTTCCGGAGGCCGCACAGCAAGCCACAATCTGCTGCGCCAGCACATCGAGCGAAGCTTCCGGAAAAATCAGCCGGTCGAGTTCGCCCAATCGAATCGCCCGCACCAGCACGGCGCATTCCGCCAGATCGTCGCGCGTGGTGACAAAAAATCGTCCTTTGGGGACCGCGCCGCGCCAGTGGCCCGACCGCCCCACGCGCTGCAAAGCAACTGCAATCGAACGCGGCGAACTGATGTGGCACACCAGGTCCACCGTTCCGATGTCAATGCCAAGTTCGAGCGAAGCGGTCGCGACCAGCACCTTTATCTGGCCTTCTTTTAGCTTTCGCTCGGCCTCCAGGCGCAGCTTGCGCGACAAACTCCCGTGATGCGCCGCCACGTTTTCCTCACCCAGCCGCTCACCCAGTTGATGAGCAATGCGCTCGGCGAGCCGCCGAGTGTTCACGAACACGAGCGTCGAGCGGTGCGCGTTCACAAGTTGCGCGATGCGCTCGTAAATCTCGTCCCACATCTCGTTCGACGCGACCGGCCCCAGTTCGGAAGACGGAACCTCCACTCCAAGATCGAGCGTGCGCTTGTGTCCAACGTTGACGATGACGGGATCGGGCCGCGGTTTTTGAGGATCGGAGTTGCCCGCGAGGAAACGCGCGACTTCTTCGATCGGCTTCTGCGTCGCGGAAAGCCCGATGCGCACCGGCGGGCGCTCGGTCAGCGCTTCCAGCCGCTCCAGCGAAAGCGAAAGATGCACGCCGCGCTTGTCGTCGGCCACGGCGTGAATTTCGTCCACAATCACGGTCTCGACATCGCGCAGGATGGCGCGGCTCTTCTCCGCCGTCAGCAGGATGTAAAACGACTCGGGCGTAGTGACCAGAATGTGCGGCGGACGCTTCAGCATGAGGCGGCGGTCTTTCATCAAAGTGTCGCCCGTCCGCACCGCCGTCCGGATTTCCGGCATCAGCAGCCCGCGTTCTCCCGCCATCTGCAGAATTTCTCCCAGCGGGACTTCGAGATTTTTCTGAATGTCGTTGCCGAGGGCTTTGAGCGGGGAAATGTAGAGAACTTCCGTCCGATCGCGCAGTTCGCCCGCCAGTGCCTTGCAGACGAGGCGGTTAATGCAGGCGAGGAAAGCGGCGAGAGTTTTTCCAGATCCGGTGGGAGCCGAGATCAGCGTGGTGTGTCCCGCGAGGATGTGGGGCCAGCCCTGCTCCTGCGGTTCGGTCGGCGTGGAGAAGCGCGCGGTGAACCATTCCTGAACCAGCGGATGAGCCCAGGCCAGCGAAGGAGAAACGGCGGACGGCATGGGAGTGATTGTAGCGAGAATCGGTGGTTTCGTAAAACGTTCGCCCGGGAGGGCCCGCCCGACTTTGAAGTGGATCCCGTTCACCTGGGCATGCAGGACAGGATGGCCGCTGCCCGATCAAGTCGGAGCGGAGATCAGCAGGGCCCAAGCGTCCCAGCCAAGGAGTTGTCCGGTTTGTCGGTTCTGCGGCGCGTTTTCACCTGAAGACTCTGCGGTAGTTTCCGCTGGGGAGAATCGATGCTCGCCGGAACCATCGCCTGTTGAGAGAGAACCCGAAGTCTGCCTCTAGATCGAGCAGCAGGGTTTCAGTTTCGGGGACAAAGTCGGGTAGTTCCTCCTTTTCTTTCCCGAGGAAGAACTTGGCCAGCCCGAGGAATGCTTGGACACTTGCATTAACGTGACGCTGCTGCCTGTCAATATTGTCCATAGCGCGGAAGAAACGTCTGGGGGTGTCGGCATGAAACCCCGCCCTGTCGCGAAAATCGCGAATAAGTTCCCGGTGTGACTCTACCCGCTTCCAAACTCGTTCAATCTTCTTCTTGTGCTTCGGGAAGAGTTGACGCCATAGCTGGAATACATTCATTCCATCCTTGCTCTGGTCGACCAGCGTGGCGATCTAGAGCATCGTCCCATTAGTTTCTTATAGAAGCGGCGGGCTTTCGTTGGGCTCGGCGGCGGCGAGGCTTTCTGGGGTGAA
>PKUV01000132.1 GCA_003131315.1 Acidobacteriaceae bacterium | reverse complement strand
GCTGCTACCATGCCAGTCCGATCCAGCAGGATTACATTCGTCCTGCAGGTCGCAAGCTGGCTCTGGGCGACATCGGCTGGCACACCTTTCGGCATACCTATCGGTCTTGGCTCGATTTGGTCGGTACTTCGATTGGAGTCCAGCAGAAGCTAATGCGGCACGCTCAGATCGCGACCACCATGAACGTCTACGGCAACGCCATGATGGAATCGAAACGCGAGGCCAACAGCAAAGTAGTGCAGATGGCGCTCAGGCAAGAAGTGAGGAAGGCAAAATGAAAAGAGCTGCCAGAGCGGTTGCTTTATCGCATTTCACTGCGGAGGCCGGCTTATTGCCCTTTTTTGCCCCTGCGGTGAAAACGTCCGATGCTCGTAACTCTATGAAGGTTTTGGTTGCGGGGGGTGGATTTGAACCCCAGTCCCGCATTGATTCCACGTAAGTTATTGATTCCGCGATACGCAAAAACGGCACAATAGGCAAAAAAGGAAAATCTCTTTTACACTTTTTTTACACTTCGCCTTTGGAGCGAGTTGTCAGGTTTCGGGCCGTTATCGACTTTGCCGCCGACTCCTCGCCTTTCTACGCAATTGTGGACACGTATCATTTGGGTCTTTCTTTCCCTTAAAACAATCCGATCATATCAAGATTCGTTGTGACGCTTCAACTTCTACGGAGGCACCCGCATCAATGTCCAGCTTGATTCGTGATCGACTGACTGGCCAGCTTGCAGCGAAGCCAATGCGCCTATCGGAGTATAGTGTTGAGCACCGTGCCGGAAGACCAGAGAGGAAATTCTGATCTTCGATATGCCATGGTGCGTCCCGTTGGGTCCAGTTCACCCCAGTCTCCGATTGCATGACGAGCCAAGAACGAGGTAGCCTCGCCCAGCGGGGAAACAACTGACCCGTTCTCGGGATTTTTGTTCTTGGATTTGAGTATGATTTCGAGTCTGAGAGACGCCGATGCCCAAGCGAAAGCCTTGAAGACGCCCTTGCGGATGCGGCCACGATTGAGGAAGTTACCTGTGTTCGCGGCTCCGGTTCGTCGCTGCGTGCCATTTCACGATCAATGATCGACCGGTACCGCCGCGCGTCAAGACAGTAGAACTGCACGCGGCTCCGTAAACTCACTACCATTCTCCCGTGCCGGCTACGAAGCACTAGAGTTTCGACTGAGTGACTCCCTGATCTTCTGAGCCAATTCCTCTGGATCAAATGGCTTTTGGATCAACGTCATATTTCTCTCGGACAACAACCGGTTTTCCACTAACGCGTAAATGATTTGCGTCGAATCCCGGCCCCACCAGCAGGCTGCGTTCGTTCTTCAGCCGAATCTCAATCGCCGCGCCGTGCGCCGCCATCGACTCCGGCGAGCTTGCCGCCACTTTCACTTCCACGAACTCGGCCGCCGCCTGCCTCAGCCGTTTCTTCCACGCGAAAAACTGCGGAGCGCATACCCCTCGCGCCCGGCAAAACGCCGCCACACTCTGCCCGCTCCCCGCCTGCTCGGAAACTACCTTCCGCCACTTCGTCCACGCCTTCTTTCCGCGCTCGCTCATGCCACAAGATTGCTATCTCGTGCACCCCTACGCAAGATGCGGTTCACGTATCGCTCACGTTGCGCTGTTCCCAACGGGCAAGTCATTGGCAGCAGCGGGTGCCGCTGTTGAGCCCGATTGTGCCTCCGGCGCCAGCGTAAGCAGAGATATCGCACGGAAAACGCGATCGGGTTCAGATGGCCTAAGCGGCGTGTATCTCAAGATAAAGCAAGTTATTGAGGACCCGGCCAAGGTTTCTGCAAATTAGGCGAAAGTGCAAGCCGAAAGCCGTGGGGCGCTTCCACGACTGCGGAAACACCCCATTTGTTGATAACTCCCGCGAGTTACTCGGGCAGTACCAGTTTGCCCTTTATCTTGAATTTCCGCTTGAGTACCGGTACGCCGGTGCGAGGCTGGCCGCCGCCGGCCGAGACGCCGTACTTGCCCTCGGCGACGATGGGAACCCCGTCTTCAGTAACCATGCTCAGATCGCGAGGCTGAAGCTCAAAACGCAGCCTTTGCGAGGCGCCAGCTTCGAGATGAATGCGCTTAAAAGCCCGCAATGCCCTGAGCGGCGCGCCCGGCACGCGAGGAAATTCGAGATAGAGCTGGGCTACCTCGTCGCCTGCGCGGCTGCCCGTGTTGGTGACGGTGACTTCGACCACCACCGGGCTGCCCGCGGAAACGGGGCCGGCGGGAACCGTAAGTCCACTGTAAGTGAAGGCGGTGTAACTCAAGCCGTAGCCGAAGGGATAGAGCGGCGTTCCCTTGAAGTAGCGATAGGTGCGGCCTTTCATCGCGTAATCGTCGAATGGCGGCAACTGGCTAACATCCTTGTAGAAGGTGACCGGTAGGCGGCCGGCGGGGTTGTTGCGGCCAGAGAGGGTTTCGGCCACTGCCGCGCCGCCCTCTTCGCCCGGATACCACGCATCGAGAATGGCGTTGGCATGTTTCTGCGCCCAGTTCACGCCCAGGGCGCTGCCGTTGGTGAGCACCACCACCAGCGGCTTGCCGGCGGAGGCCACGGATTTCAGGAGTTCCTGTTCGGGCTTGGGTAGATCGAGACTGGTGCGGTCGCCGCCGTTGAAGCCCTCCTCGTCGACCCGCATCTCTTCGCCTTCTAGCTCGCTGGTGATACCCACCACGGCTACCACCACGTCGGCGTTTTTGGCGGCGGCCACAGCCTCTGGCCGCGGCTTGAGGTCAACCTTTGACCACACCAGACGGGCTCCTGCCTTCGATTTCTCGCCCTGACCGTACTCAACCAACACCTGCGCCGGCTTACCCTTCTCCAGATGCACGCGGCCGAGCTTGGTCCCCACGCCGCCGGCGTCCCCTGCCGCAATCACTTCCTTGCCGTCCAGCGAGACTCGGAAAAAACCAATATCTTCTCCTTCAATGCCAAGATTGAACTCGCCAGTCTCCGGTGGCGTGAGGGTCGCTTCCCAACGGATGGCCAGCGGCTTGATGCCAGCCACCTCAATGGGCTGAGGAGCCGCCGTGAGGTCGATCCCCTGTTCGATGCGGGTTGTCAGGATCGTGGGTTTGACCTTTGGATCGGCCGCGGTCGTCATGTCCTGCTTGGTGTAGGTAGCTTTGACGCCTGGCTTGCCGTCCGTTGTCAGCAAGACCGCAGGCACGGGCGACGCCTCGTTGCCAAGAAACTGGGTGCCCGGCACGAAGTCAATAACAGCGGCGGGAAACTCCGCGCGCAGACCCTCGAGCACGGAGACGGTGTGGCTTGGAATCCCGTTGTAATTGCCCAGCAGCACGTCGGTCTGGTCGGCCAGCGGACCGACGACGGCAATTTTGATGCCCGATGCGCGCAGCGGCAGCACGCCGTCGTTCTTCAAGAGCACCATGGACTCGTTGGCCATTTTGCGGGCCAGGGCGCGATGTTCGACGCTGTCCAGCAGCTTCTCGTCGATCTTGGAGTAGGACACCATCTCCGGAGGGTCGAACATGCCCAGCTTCATGCGCGCCGTGAAGAGGCGGGTGAGAGCCACGTCGATCTCGCTCTCCTTGAGGTAGCCCTGCTTCACCGCATCGAGATAGGGTTTGTAGTCGTGGTCGTCGTTCACTTTGGCGGCGAAGTCGACGCACTCGTTGTCCATGCCGCGCTGGAGCGAGATGGCCGAGGACTCGGCCTGGGTGGGCTTGTAGTGATGGCCGTCGAAGACATTGACGACCGCGCGGCAGTCGGAGACCACGTAGCCCTCGAATCCCCACTTGCCGCGAAGCTGGTCCTCGAGGAGAAACTGGTTGTCGCAGGCGGGCTGGCCGTTGATGCTGTTATAGGCGCACATCACCGAGCCGGCCTTGGCTTCGATGACCGTGGCGCGGAAGGCGGGCAGATAGGTGTCCAGTTCGTCGTGCTTGCTGACCGTGACGTCGGCGGTGTGGCGCGTGGGCTCCGGGCCGCTATGCACGGCAAAGTGCTTGGGGGTGGAGATGACGCGGTAGTAGCGCGGGTCGTCGCCCTGCATCCCGGTGACAAAGGCCACGCCCATGCGCGCGGTCAGGAACGGGTCTTCGCCGTAGGTCTCCTGGCCGCGGCCCCAGCGTGGATCGCGGAAGATGTTGATGTTGGGCGCCCAGAAGTCCAGGCCCTCGAAGATGTTGCTGTGGCCGGCCCGCACATCCTGCGCGTGCTTGATGCGCCCCTCAGTGGCTATGACCTCGGCCATCTCGTGAATGGCCGCCGGATCGAAGGTGGCGGCCAGCCCGATGGGCTCGGGAAACTCGGTGGTCCCATTCACGGCCACGCCATGCAGCGCCTCGCTCCACCAGTCGTAGGCTGGCACGCCGAGGCGCGGAATGGCGCGCGCCTGGTTCACCAGTTGGGTGGCCTTCTCCTCCAGCGTCATCCGGCTCACCAGGTCTGCCACGCGCTGTTCGGCTGGCAGGGTGGGGTCCAAATACGCGGGCCTGGGGTTGGCGGGCTTGGGGGCTTCCTGCGCTCCAGCCGTCCACGCAGCCGCGCTCAAGGCCAACGCCGCCGCTATCATTCGCAATCCAAAACTCTTCATTGCAACTCTCCCGGGGCTGGCTGAACTGTTCCAGGTTCTTTGCTAAAGTTTCATCGAGTTTTTCCCGAGTCTGTTAGGGGCGGCAGAAGAACTCTCCGCCGCCCCCTCCACGCGAGCTACTGAATGATGAACGCCACCGTCGTTGAAGTTGTCACGGCCCCGCTGTTTCCGCTGGCCGCGGCAGTTGCGTTGATCTGCACCTGATACGTTTGCGGGTGGGACGTCGAGCCGCTACCACAGCCGAACATGGTGAGTGCGATGACCACGAGGGCCGCAGCCAGCAGGAACTGACGTGCGACTCTCCAGCCGCCCTTCTTTCGCCGTCCAAGCAGAAGAATTCCGGTGAGCCCGAGGGGCGTCCACAGCGCAGACGCATTCAGGGCGGACAACTTCGTGCCGTTCCTCCGCGGCGACGGCAGGGGAACGTTACCTGCGCGCCGATATCTCGAAATTGCTGCCGCGGTTGCTCCGGTAATCGTCAGCGTAGTGGTTGCGGTGCCGCCGTTTGGAGTGACTGGATTCGAACTCCAGCTAAGTTGTGCGTTCGAGGTCGGAGTTAGCGTTGCGGTGAAAGTGATTGGACTGGTGTAGATACCTTGCGTGGTTACGGCGACGGCAATGGTCGCAGTGCCGCCGCTGGAGATCGTCTGCGTGGCGGGCGTGGCACTGCCTGCCGGCATGGTGAAGGTAGCGGCGCTGACGGTCTCTGTAAGCGTGTTGGAAGTGCTGCCAGCGCTGTGCGCGTCTCCTCCATAACCGGCGGTGATGGAATTAGCGCCGATTGTGACTAAGGCGGTGGTGGTGAGAGTTGCTACTCCGCCGCTCAATGCGACGGTGCCAAGGGAGCTCGCGCCGTTGTGGAAATTTACCGTTCCGGTCGGAGTTCCGGTCGGACTCGATCCGGTCACGGTTGCCGTGAAGGTTACGGAGGCGCCGGAAGGTATTGCGCTTGGGTTTGCGGCCAGGGTGGTGGTGGTGGGAGGGAGGGTGATGGTCTGCGTCAGAACTGGCGATGTGCTGGGAGCGTTGTTCGTGTCTCCACCATAAACGGCCGCGATCAAGTGCGCGCCGACCGCAAGCGCGGAGGTTGTGAAGGTTGCCATCTGGGAGCCGGAAACGGCGCTCAGGGTGCCCGTGCCGAGAGCTGTGGCGCCATCGTTGAAGGTCACGGTGCCGGTGGGTGGGTTTGTGCCCTTGGTGGTGACGGTTGCGGTGAAGGTCACCGCGACGCCCACGTCCGCCGGGTTTTGGCTGGAAGTGACGGTGGTAGTCGTCGCGGGGAGGATATTCGGCCAGTTGTTCACCAGATTGGCGGCGTTCACCGAGCCGATTCCGGTCGCGAAGTCCCAGCCGGTTGTGGTTCCGTAGGCTGGCTGATACGCGCTGTTTGAAGTGGAGAGCACACCGTATGTACCCGAGGGCAGGTAGCAGTTGTAACTGCTGACGCAAGGCACGTCCATGTCGCCCTGCGTTACGTCATAGAAGATGCACGAACTGCCGGCGGTATTTCCCAGGGTTGAATTGCAAGAACTGTCGCCGCTGGCGCCATACTCGGTGGCCGCCAGACTGTAATAGGCCGGATTCGGATTGCCTTGGCGCCCGCCGGCGTTCTGGTTCACCAGGGCCTGAATGCCTGCCATGATCGGCGAAGCGAACGATGTACCGCCCGCTCCGATCCAAGTATCGGGCGTGCCGGTGCAGCTATAGCCGTAACTAGGGTTACTATCGCAGAATGGATAATAGTGCCCCCAAACTCCGTTGGCGGCAAAGAGCGACACATCGGGAATATCGCGCACAGTATCGCTGGGATTTCCGACCAGCGATTGCCACGATGGCTTTGGCCATCCGGCGCAGGTCCCACTTACTACGCCAGACACGGACGGCGATCCCGTGGCGCAGCCGCTCGGCCCGCCACTGCCTGCCACGATGTCGATGAAATTCGCTCCCGCAGCGCTATTGCAGAAGCCATCTGATCCGTAAGTCTGGCTATAGCCTTCGAACGTCGCGGCTAGCACACTGGCGCAGGAACCGTTCCAGGGAATCTCGGGGACATAGGACAGGGCGGATTCATACGTTGACGAGTTGGTGGCACTCCAGTACGTGCTGTTGGTGCCGGCATAAGTATCGCCGAAGTCGGTTCCACCCACGGCAACGTTATACGGAGTCGATGCAAATGCGCTGACTGCAATACCTTGGGTGGAAATAGAGTTCCCCGCGTCGCACATCGCCGCGCCCTCATCGCCCGCGGCAACGAAGACCGAGACGCCTTCCGTGACCGCCTGCTGATAGGCTGTCCTGTAAGCTTGATTGGCCGAAGCGCCGTTATAAACTTCGCACTCGCCATAGCTGAT
>PKUV01000098.1 GCA_003131315.1 Acidobacteriaceae bacterium | reverse complement strand
CAGATTCTCGTTCAGAGCCGTTTTTTGAAGCTGTTAATTTCCGACCGACTCCTCCTTTACTTCGCCGACAGTGCGAACATCAAGACGACCAAGACTACGAAAACGAAGCCTGCGATAAACGAAAACATCGTGTGGAACGGATGTCCGTGGAAATAGCTATCGCCGGACCTTTTGAGGTGCATTAAAGTCTTCATGGCGAACCTCCTCGGCGGCCACCAAGCGGATCCGTTGCAGAACCTCTGGCTTAGAGCTTCTTGGTGTTGATTAGACACCTTTTACCGGGATTTTGCAGTGATATTGGGCGGCCTTCTTCCGAGCACATCCATCCGGCGGCTTCTGTTTCACGGGCCGAACAAGGAGCCGCGTTCTTTGATCCATCAATTTGGCGATCGACATGCAGCGTTTTTTGGAGGCGGCACACTTCACACACTCTCGAGACGTTTGTGATGCGGGATCGCAGCAGACAAGCATGCAAAAACTTCAATCGCGAAAAATCACCCCTGTTGCCGGGTTGGAGAGGCCGCGCGACTCAAGATCACTGACTCTCCGATGCCAAGCACTAAACTGAATGTGTGTGAAGCGAAGTAGGCGCTGCATCGAGCTCGTCAGCTGGACCCGTCATAAGGAATTGGGCGCCCTGCATCTCCGGACGCCCACAGATCCCGCAAACACGGAGCTCGGCAGCTTGCCAACTCCTTCGATGACCTTGGCTCTTGCGTTATGCACACCGATTGGGCAATGCGAATCTCCCTCCACAATTTGCGTCCACTAGCAAGTTTGTTTTCTGAAGACCTGGCGATTGACTTGGGAACGACGAACACACGTGTTTACGCGCGGGGCAGGGGCATCGTAATCAACGAACCCTCAGCCGTTGCTCTTGACGACAGTACCGGTGAGGTGCAAGCAGTTGGCAGAGAGGCCAAAGAAATGCTGGGCCGCACTCCGGGCAAAATCAGAGTCATCGAACCATTGAAGGACGGCGTGATCGCTGACTTCAAAGTGACCGAGAAGATGCTCAGCTACTTTATACAAAAGGCACATCAGCGCAGGGCGCTTGTGCATCCACGGGTTATCATCAGCATCCCCTCGGAAATCACGCAGGTGGAGAAGCGCGCTGTCACGGACTCGGCCTACCGAGCCAGGGCTGCAGAAGTACATCTCGTCGAGCAGGCCATGATGGCCGCCATTGGCGCCGGTCTGCCTGTCACCAAGCCTGGCGGCAATCTGGTAGTGGACATCGGTGGTGGCACCACTGACGTCGCTCTCATTTCCATGTCTGGCATGGTGTATTCGCGTTCACTGCGTATCGCTGGTAAGCACATGGACGAATCCATCATGAGTTATCTCAAGCGGAAACATAACCTGCTGATCGGGGAGCGTACGGCCGAGCAGATCAAGATCGAGATTGGTTCGGCATACGCCCTCGATAAACCACTGACTATGGAAGTCAAGGGAAGAAGTCTCATAGAGGGCGTGCCCAAGGCGATCACCGTCGATGACAGCGAGGTCCGTGACGCATTGGCCGAGTGCGTTTCAGCGGTCGTGAGCGCCATACGCATGGCCCTGGAGCGCACCCCGCCAGAACTCTCCGCCGACATCAGCGACCGTGGCATTGTGCTCGCCGGAGGGGGTGCTCTGCTGAGAAACCTGGACAAGAGGATCAGGGATGAAACCGGCTTACCCGTATGCGTTGCTGACGATCCCCTATGCAGTGTCGTACGAGGCACCGCTAAGCTTCTCGACGACTTCAAACTGCTGCGTCGCATTGCCGTCGATTAGGTTTTCTTTTGTAACCTCCATGTCCCGCAACGCCAGGCGGCTGGGAGCTGCGCTTGTCAACAGGAGAGACATCGGGCGGCAGTTTCCGGGGGCACCGGGTTGTAAAAGAACCAGGAGGCCCGTTCGAAGCCGGTCAGTCCAATGAGTTGCGGGAGGATTTCCAGGTGCCAGTGAAAGTCCTCTTCGATCGTCTTCCAGTAGCCCTCGCGTGGGCGTAGGAAAGGTCTGTGCTGTAGCGAGAGGTTATAGGGTGGACCACCTAATGTGTGGTCCAATTTCTGCAGGCCGTCGCGGAGGATCTTTGCGAGATTCTCAATCTGCACGGCACTGATCCGGCTGAACGCGCTGCTGTGGACTTTCGGGAACACGCAGGCTTCGAACGGATAACCTGAGGCAAACGGCGCAAGAC
Source organism: Acidobacteriaceae bacterium (assembly GCA_003131315.1). Taxonomy (GTDB): domain Bacteria; phylum Acidobacteriota; class Terriglobia; order Terriglobales; family Acidobacteriaceae; genus Acidiflorens. The sequence goes on along the minus strand of PKUV01000098.1, from coordinate 40,797 downwards.
ACACAAAATCGTCGTTTTCCACAATCAGACGTCGCCGCTCCCCGAGTTCCTGGTGCAACACGTCGCAGTATATGCAGCGCTCCTTCAAAGCAAAGTAGTCGCGCGCGGCCATCTTCGCTGCCACGGGCAAGCGCGTGCGACAGCTGCCAATCATCTCCGAGAAACTCAAGGGTAGTCATGACACGCTTCGGCTTCGCTCCGGGCAGGCTTGAGAACTGAACTCAACGCCCTGACACGAAGCTGGCGTTTCTAGGCGGCCTCCCTCCTCGACGCCTTGCTTATCGAGAATCGCAATCATTGAGGATAGCGGCTTGTTAATGAGCTCTCGAATCGCATGCGCAGTCTCCGTCTGTCCCTGCTCCAGGTTATTGAGGTAGCTGCAGACCACACGGACCTCGGTCTATTAGGACTCTTGAAATGCCATATTTACTTTGCCGGTCTGCCATGATGCAGGCATAGTGCGACCAGATCCGAAACGTTCGCTTCGCCCACGCACATGACCGTGTCTGCGCCCCCCCAATAGATTTTCACGGTTCCATCGGACTCTGGAACGGCACCACAAGTGAAGACCACGTTGTGGACGTATCCAGTTATTTCCCAAGGATCTTCCGGTTGCAAAATCCACGAGTCGCCCACACCGATGACCTTTGCCGGGTTCTCGAGGTCATGAAGAGCAACCCCCAAACGATAGACCGATCCATCCATAGTTCGGAAAACTCCGTGATAGATGGAAAGCCATCCCTGGTCCGTTTTGATCGGCGGCGCGCCGGGACCGATCTTCATTTCATCCCAGTGATATGGTTCGGGCTTCATGATGAGCTGAGATTGGCCCCAATAGCATAGATCCGGAGAATAGGAAATCCAGATTGACCAGGGGGCGATTTCCGAATGAGGACGGTCAAGCCGGGCATAAAGCCCATCAAACTTCTCGGGAAAGATCACCACATTCCGATAATCCGCCTGCGTGATTAGGGAAACTCTTTCCACCTGACTGAAGTCCTTCGTCTTGGCCAGGGCGATCCGTACTCCATTTCGCGAGTAGGCGCTGTAGGTGATGATGTACTCCCCCTCCAGCCGGGTCACGCGTGGGTCCTCCACGCCGAACTCTTCATAGGCGGCAAAAGGGCTGTCCTGCGCAGGAATCAGAAAGGGCTGTGGATCGGCGGTGAAGCGGAATCCGTCGGGACTGCGTGCCAAACCAATGATGGACCGTCCGGTGCGGAGATGGGAGCGGAAAAGCATGATGTATTCGTTCTCATGCTTCACGACCGCCGCGTTGTGAACGGTTTCCACTGGATAGGGGATTTCGGCCTTGGTGAGGATGGGGTTGTGGCGGTACCGTCTGACAATGTCTAGCTTCATGGTCGTCTCTTCGCTTCCAGATCAAAAATCGTCGAGTAAACCCGTTCGTATCCCTCCACCATGGCATCGATCGAAAAGTATTGCCGGACACGGCTGCGGCAGGCACGACGATCGATTTCAGAAATTCGTCCAAGGGCCCGAACTGCTTCCGTGACGTTGTCAACCAGAAAACCGGTCTGCCCGTCCTTGATCACCTCACGGCAAGAGCCGAGGTCCATCGCGATGACGGGCACGCCAGCGGCATTGGCTTCGACCAGGACAAGTCCGAATCGCTCCGGGATGGTGTTCAGGTGCAGTAGCGCTCGGGCTCGGGCAAACAGTTCGTTCTTGCCCGGCACGCCCACCGGTCCGATATAAACGATGTTTTGATCGTCGAGATGGGGTTTGACCTGCTCCCGGAAATAGGCCTCATCCTGGATAATACCAGCGATGATCAAACGCATTCCGCTCAGACGAGCAACCTCGATGGCCAGATGAACACCTTTATCCGGGTGGATCCGACCGAGGAAAATCAGGTCATCACCGCCGGGTTCTTGAAGCGGGTACAACGAGAGATCGATGCCGTTGTAGACGGTCGCCAGGTAATTCAGCCCTGCGGCTCGATCGGAGTCGCTGATGGAAACAAAATATCCGTCACGATACTTCTGATAGACGGGCATGATTTTGGCTGACGAGAATCCGTGGATGGTAGTCAGGACCGGTGTCTTGACCAGCCGGGTGTAGGTCAAAGCCATGAAGTCGTAGTGGCTGTGGATGAGGTCAAACTCAGCAGCGCGCTCGAACGCTTCGGAGATGTGAAGGTATTCGGCTACTTTGGGATCGACGGCGGAATCCTCTTCATACCCCTTGTCCACCACGGCATGCAGGTGAGCGCGGGTCACAGAATCCCTGCTGGCGAACAACGTCACATCCCAGCCACGGGCGACGAGCCCTTCGGTGATGTTGCTAGCCACCGTTTCCCAGGCGCCGTATTGCCGAGGAGGCGTTCGCCAGGCTATCGGCGACAGGACAGCCACTCTTTTGTCGGGCTTTGTCATGCTGTTCGACGATCATTCCTAGTGCATGGCAGCCAGCACTTCATCGAGGGGAACCGTAGCGAAACCGGTGGCGTGATCGGCCATGCCATAGGGAATGATCAGTTCGCCGTTGTGGAGGAGAGCGCCACAGGTATAAACGACGTTCGGCACGTACCCTTTACGCTCCCTTTGGTCCGGTTTGAGCAAGGGTTCGCGGAGGCGGCCGATCACTTTGCCGGGATTATCGTGATCGAGGAGGAACGCGCCGATGCAGTACGTTCGCAGGGGGCCGACACCGTGGCTGAGGACCAGCCAGCCCGCTTCGGTCTCAATGGGGGACCCACAGTTCCCAAGCTGGACCAGTTCCCACGGAAACATCGGTTTAAGGAGCACCTTGCGTTCATACCAGAAGTGGACGTTGTCGGAAAACATGAGGTAGATGTTCTCGTTGTCCTGGCGGGAGAGCATGGCATAGAGGCCGTTGATTTTCCGGGGGAAGATGGCCATGCCTTTGTTTTCCGCGGCCGGACCGTTCAGGGTGATGAACCGAAAGAGGAGGAAGTCGGAAGTCTCCACCAGCTCTGGCAAGACCACCTTGCCATCGAAGGCCGTGAAGGTGGCGTAGTAGACGTGGGTACCGTCATCGTTCTGGAAACAGACGAACCGGGCGTCTTCGATGCCGTTGCGTTGCGACGGCGTGGCCGGGAAAATGACGCGTTCACACAGCCCCTGTTGGGGCTGAAACTGAACCTCGTAATTGGACCGGGCCAGCATCAAAATTCCCCGGATGGCGTTCCGATCCGACAGGCGGGACTGCTTCACTTCGGCTTCGAGATTGGCGCGCAGTTCTTCCAATGCAAACGACTCCCCAAACTTGTCCATAACCCGGCGTGTGAATCCGCTGGTCAATCCCAGCTCAAAGAGTTTCCGCTCGAAGAGCGCCTTCTCGTAACGGGGGTTCGGGATTTGACGCGGCTCGGTGAGGAAGCCGGTTGGGGGTAGGACCTCGATCCGATGGTCGACGTGGATGATACCCGTCCGAAAAGTGATGGAGGAGATGTGTCCCTCCCCGGTGGCGCGCAAGCTGAGGATAAAACGCAGAGCGCCGGGAGGCAGGTCAGACTGGTCAGGGTGCGGGACGATGGACGGATTGAACAGGGCTGCGGATTCTAAGGAGAATTCGCAAACGAAATAGGAGCCGATCAACAGCTTTCTTTGTTCGGAAATTTCCCCATCGGTCAACAGGAGGTCGCGGACCTGTTCGAATCGTTCCAGAAGGGCTTTGTGGATCTGCTGGTGTCGCTGGGAGAATTCGGCGGATACTTCGTCCAGGAGAGGGCCGACTCGGTTTTCCGGGAGCGACATGATCCTGGCGATAATCCTGCCGGCCCGCTGCGGACCCCCCGGACTGAACGGCCGCAAGAGAACGCGTGACTGGTCGGGCCTGAGGACCGTGGCCGTGCGTTTGACGTGAATCGAGTTGGCGTTCATGGACTGGTTATTCCAGAGAAACGAGACCGGAGGCCGCGATTACTCTTAGGCGGCGATCGGTTCCTTAAAACTCGTCAGCATATTTTGCGCCAAGCGCATCTCCGCCAACGAAAGCAAGAAGGCCAGGGTTGATTCCGCTCCCTGGTTCCGGTTGACCCGATCNNTCCGAGATCGTTCCAGCCGATGAACCAGTCGAACGCGCGTTGCGCCTGGTCGTACCACCAGAGGTCCGATGTGGCGCGATAGGCTTCAAGACAGGCTGAGACCATTGCTTGCGCCTCGATGGGCTGCTGGTCAAAGTTGGCGCGCACGCCGCCGCGGCGATAAAATCCGTTGGTGCCAATGGATCGAAAGTGACCCTTCTCGGAGATTTGCAATTCCGTCAGCCAGCGCAGGGCCTGCAGGCCTCGCTCAAGCACCGCTTGTTGTCCGGTTGTACGTCCGGTCAGAATCAAGGCGTGTGGGAGCTTCGCGTTGTCGTAAGTCAGATCCTCTTGAAACCAGCGCCAGTCCGGCTGGGCGGTCCTTTCGAAAAGTTCCATGAGCCGGGAAGTGAGTGTCTCACGGGTTTGGTTGACCAGGCTGTCACCGCTCAACCGGCGCAGGTATTCATGAATGCCGATAAGGCCGAACGCCCACGCCCGCGGCGAAGTGAGCTCCGTCAGAGCTGGCAACGCCAGCGCGAAGAGTTGTCCAGCCATGATCTGGAAGCTCCGATAGGGCGAACGCCCCACGCCTACGCCCAGCGCCCAGAGCGCTCGCCCTTGACAATCCTCCGACCCTTGTTCGTCGAGCCAGCGGCGGTCGAAACTCAGGCGGTTGTGGAAGCGTTTCACTCTGAGATCGAACGCGTGATGCAAGAACGCCGCGTAGGTTGTGGCCAGCGTCCGCACGCGCTCTGGCTCTTCTCCCAATTCACTGAGCAGTACCGCGAGGATGAATGCGCGAGCATTGTCATCCGTACAGTAGCCTTCCGAAAAATTCGGAACGGTAAGAATGGCATGCTGGAAGATTCCGGTCGAATCGGTCATCCGCGAGAGATGACTCAACTTCAACTCCGGCAGTTCCCGCGGCTTTTGGTCGAGCGTCTTCGTGGCGAGAGATTTTCGAGATCGCGCCGTCCCCTCGATTTGTGACAACTCGAACGAGCGCATATAGAGCCGCGCCACGTTGCTCCAGACCATCTCACGGCCCAGCTTGTAAGCATTCTTGCGAATGGCATGCCGGCGGGTGTCGTCGCGCAGCAAACCAATCACCTCGCGGGCTATGGCCGGGGCGTCGCCGAACGGCACCAGCACGCCGCGGTCTTCCGCCAACAATTCTGCAGCGTGCCAGTACGGTGTCGAAACTACCACTTTGCCCGCACCAAACGTATAGGCTAGCGCGCCCGACGTGATCTGCGCTTCGTTGAGATAAGGCGTGATGTAAAGGTCTGCGGCGCCGATGAACTCCTTCAGATTTTCAAGTTCTACGAACCGGTTGTAGAAGATGACGTTCTTCTCGAGTTTGTTCTTTTTGGCGAGGATTTCAAGGCTGAGCCGGTAGGCTTCGCCATGCTCGCGTAGTTCGTTGGGATGGGTGGCGCCCAGGACGATATAAACAACGTCGGGAAACTCCGCCAGAATGTGCGGCAGGGCGTTGAGCACATATTCGATCCCCTTGTTCGGCGAAAGCAGCCCGAACGTGAGCAGCACCACCCTGCCTTCCACGCCGAACTGGTCCTTGAAATGGGTCGGATCGACAAAACCTACATCGGGAATGCCATGCGGGATAAGATCGATTTTGGCTGGCGGTGCCTGGTAAATCTCCTGCAACATCTGTCGCCCACGCTCAGTCATGACCACGAGTCGGGTCGAGAGCGCGACTAACTCGTGCATTACGCGCCGTTGGTCGGCTTTCGGCTCCCGCAGAAGGGTATGAAGCGTGATGACAACGGGCATTCTCAGTTCGCGCAGGAGTGCCAGGATGTGGCCGCCAGCTGGCCCGCCGAAAATGCCGAACTCGTGCTGCAAGCAGACAATGTCCACGTTGCTGATGTTGAGGAAGTCCGCGGCACGTAGATATGACGACAGATCCTGTTCCTCAATTTCGAAGCGAACCACTTCCGGGTACTTGTAGCCACCTTTAATGTCATTCACCGACACTGAGAAACACCGGCTTTGGGGATGCGCAGCTGCCACGGCGGCAAGCAGGTCAGACGTGAACGTCGCAATGCCGCACTTGCGCGGCAAGTGGTTGCCGACAAACGCGATCTTGCGAACTTTGGAATCTTCTTTCATGCGGCAGTCTTTTATCCCTCGCGCCCCGCACTGCTATGCACACGAGTCTGCCCGCTGACTGCACATGTGCCGTCTCAGCGCGAAGTGGGAAGGAGCGTTCTCCGGGAGTGTAGATTCCGCCCTTCGGGCGGGAGTTTTCAAGCCATGCGGGTCTACCGATCCGATGTGGGTTGGCAGCAGCGCGGGAAGGATATTCGCGCAGATGCAGTGATCGTCTCGATGACCACACCAAGCTATCCTTCGGCATGGTTGCATCCCTGCAGAGCCCGATGCCGTTTCACCTGGCAAAATCATTGTACCTCACATCGTGATTGGAGGAGTGATTTTTGAGCAGCTGCTGGCGGCGGATTTGGTCATAAGCAGCGATGCTCACGAGGACGATCCTGGATTATCGATCAGGTCCGGAATTTGGACGGAATGTTTCTGCGCCACAGCGGCCTGCCCCAGAAGAAGATCACGCAGCGGGCTCACCGGAGGCGGCTCGAAGAATGTTAAAATCGTGATCCTGCGGGTCGGTTCCCCCCTCCCCTCGCTCTTTATCGTCATGGAAACTGTCGGCCACGAGACTTTACCGTCCGGCTCGCCGGACTACCGCGCGGTACATGCGGAACTGGGCAGGATACTGGCCAGCTCCCAGTTTCAAAGCTCGGTTCGCCTTAGCCGGTTCCTGGAATTTGTGGTGGAACGGACCCTCGCCGGGGAGGCCAACCAACTCAAGGAATACCGCATAGGGCTTGAAGTGTTTGGCCGTTCCGCCTCTTATGATCCGCGGATCGACCCGGTGGTGCGGGTAGACCACAAACTCGTGCTCGTTCCGCTGGATTCACAATCTAATTCCCGATTGCTCGACTTCCGTCGGCCGCCAGAACACCCAGTAATTCATTTTGCCCCAGGCGGAGACGCGGTAGTTTATCCGGTTCGCAATCGGGGGGTCGACAATCTCTGGGTTCAGCGTCTCGATGGTTCAGGATGGGACCACTTGACGGATTTTTCAGCGGAACAGATACGTGATTTCCAGTTCTCGCCGGATGGCAGTCAACTTGCCATTACCCGCGGCCATATCGATTCCGATGTTGTTCTCATCGCGGATTTCCTGCGCCCGCTCTTCCGCCCTTTCCCAACTGCGTGTCTTTGCGCTGACCTGCCGTGAAGTGTTCTCCCTGTAAACGTACAGGTACTTCATGCAGTGACATCGCTTCCAGTACGGCTCGCCGTTTTTCGGGCAGGACGCTTAGTGGCGTGTGTAGACAGCAACGGTTTGGGTGGAAAGTGAGATCGGCGGATTGCTGTCCGGCGTTGCTTCTAGGCCGATCGGATGGGACTCCATCAACTAAACTCCACAGACTGAGTTTGAAGAGCAGCCCCTTGTAGCGCGAAGACCAAAAACTAGCAAATCGGCGCGCGCTCAGCCGCTCTCTTTTGTCGAGAGTCCAGCAGATCTTTCATTCAGTTTTCATTCAGTTTGCTCTACGGAACCTCGTAGATACTGATTCCGTGGAGCTTGCGGTTGGTTGCGGGGGGTGGATTTGAACCACCGACCTTTGGGTTATGAGGCCAACGAAAAGAACGACAGCATTGCATTTCAACGACTTGACGCCGCCGGGAACGACAGAAAGTCATTGAAAAGACACAAAAGCACAGTTATTGGACCATAGTCGGACCATAGTTCCGCGGAGCAACCGCGACCGGGTCTCCGACCTCCACCGTGTCAAGGTCCCGTTCAACCATTCAACGGGTGCCTGAGCAATATCGGACTGAATGCCAGGCCAGCGCATTTGCTTTCTCCACATCCGTTGGCCGTTTTGCCGGGGCTGGCATCACGTTCTTGGTGGGTGCCGGCGTTCGCCATTTCCAAACCATCGGCATCATCGTGGCTCTGACCGCCGTGGCGTTTGTGATCGGCCTGTTGCTGATCCCATTTGGCGAAGAAACAAAGGGAAAAACGCTGCCCGCGTAGAACCGTCCCCGCCGCTCGCTTCAGTGTGAGATATCTTCGAGGGCCAGCCCGCGAGTCCGCGGCCCAAAAATCCCGATTGACAGCATCACAACCAGCATCGAGGCGGCGATAAAGGTGAAGACTCCAGCCACGCCAAAGTCGCGCAGGAAGAAACCAATTTGGAGCAAGTCAGCAACACACCGAATGTAATCAGCAAACCGCCGTTGGTCTGGCGGGAGAACAATAGTCCAAAGACTCCGATGCACATGGCTGCGGCGACAATCTGCCACTTGCGCTCAAACTTATCGGCCACTCTCACGGCGAGCAACGGGCCTACTGGGGCGGCGATGGCGATGATGAAGGAGTACTGCAAGCTGCTGGTGGTGGTGACACCGGCGGCAATCAAAAGGGTAGGTACCCAGGAAGCGAAGCTGTAGTACCCCACAGTCTGGAAAAAGTTAAACACCATCAACATTGAGGTGCGGTTCAAGTAAGGCGGTTTGAAGATATCCAAGAGGTGGCCGTGGATTTCCTCCACGGGATGAGGATTTGCGGCAGGCAGAGGTGCGCCTAACTCCTGCGACACAAGTGCCTCCATGGCGGCGGTAACGCGCTCAGCATCCGCTAAATGGCCGTGCGAGATCAGCCAACGGGGACTTTCTGGTACGCCGCGGCGGATAAACCATACAAAGATCGCACCCATCGCGCCGATCAAGACGACCCAGCGCCAGCCTTCAAAACCGAAGGGGTTACGAGGTACAAGTACCCAGGCCAGCAGGGCAACCACGGGGACCACGCTGAACTGTATGACCTGGTTTACAGCGAAGGCGCGGCCGCGGAGATGTTTGGGTACGACTTCGGTGATGTAGGTATCAATGGTCACCAACTCAACGCCGATGCCTACGCCGGCGATCATGCGCCAGGCGACGATGCTAATGGCTGTGTGTTGGAAGGCCATGATTACGGTGGCGGCTGTGTACCACAGCAGGCAGCAGGTGAAGACCATGCGCCGCCCCCGAACCAATCCGCCGCGAACCCGAAGAGCATGGTACCGATGAAGAGGCCTGCGAAGGTGGCGGCGACAAAACTGGCGAGGCCGTTGAACCCGAAGAATGACGCTGAGGAACTGGAGAACAGCCCGCTTCGCACCAGGCCCGGACCAATATAGGCAGTAAAGAAGAGATCGTACACTTCAAAGCATCCGCCGAGGGAAAGCAGCAGCACAAGCTTCCAGATGTATCGCGTGGCTGGAAGCCGGTCGAGGCGGGCGCTGATCTCGGCAGCGATGGTCGGGTACTGGCTGGTTTCAACTTTACCCTCTCTTGGAACCCGCGAGAGCCATCGTCACATTCGACCTACGTAATTGAGCAACTCTCAACCGCCGCAAAGCGCGGTCAGCGTGCGCATGTCTCCAAGATCTTCCAAATGGCGCACCAGTTCGACGATCTTGTTGGCGCGGGCGATAGGCCATTGCGCGAAATCGGCGCAGCCATGAAACTTCTCTGCAACTTCGTCGTAACTCATCGGATTGGCCGGACTGCCTTTGCCAAAGTCGGCCCGTCCCGCGATCACGCGTCCGTCTTTCAGGTGAATTTTGAGGATCGTCGTCATCTTGTCGTATCCCGCCTTCTCGGCTTCGGGATCGGTGTAGAAGCGGACGCGCTCGATCATCTGCTGCACGTCGGGCCGGTTGACGACGGCGTCGGTGAATTCGCCGAGTCCGGCCTTGCCCTCGATCAGCAGAATGGCGATGCAGAACTCCATGCTGAACTTGGCTTGCAGGTTGTTCTTCGGGCGATGGTGAATCAGAGTGTTGGGCATGTTGTGATTCGTCCCCACTTCGACCATCTCCACGTCCGCAGCCTTGATCTTCTCGCTGCGGATCAGTCGCTGCATCTCGGTCATGCCGGGATGCGTCAGCGAGCCACAAGGGTACGGCTTGATGGAGACACCCGGGTTGGCGATCGTCCAGGGCTGGCCGAGCTTGTGAAAGATGGCGGAGGGATCGTAGCTGCCGCCAAAAGCGTGAAAAAAACCGCGGTCCGCTTCCAGTATTTGCTCGGCGCCGCTCCAGCCCAAAGCCGCCAGGTCAGTGGCAAAGACTCCGACCTCGGCCGCATGCCCGGCATGGAATGATTTCATCATGGTTCCGAAGTTCTCGCGCAGACCGGCGGCTTGACTCGCCGCAATTCCGAAGGCGCGCGCGATCTGCAATTCATCGAAGACGCGAAGTTTGGCGCAGGCGGTAGTGCCGCCAAACACTCCACAGGTTCCGGTGGAATGAAACCCATCCTCATAGTGGCGGGGGGAGATCGCTTCTGCAATCTTGCACTCGACTTCGACTCCCAAGTGATAGGCCACCAGAAAATTCTTAGCGCTGGTGGCGGCGACTTCGGTTAAAGCCAAGGCAGCAGGGAGCACGGGTGCCGTGGGATGGACAAGCAGTCCGTACGTGCGGTCCTTTCCGACCGCCAATTGTGTGTCATCAAAATCCTCGACGTGGATCGCCAAGCCATTGGTAAAGGCGGCAAAGCGCGGTGGAAGTTTAGTTTTGGTCCCCATCACTGTGGCGCCGCGGTTCGGAAGACCGAGGCTGGCCATGTACTCCCGGAAAATTTTTCCGTTCTGGGCTCGCGAACCGGCCAGGGCCAGCCCTAAACCGTCTAGAATGGATTTCCTGCCGAGATCAATCACGTCCGCCGGCAGATCGGTGAACTTTGTGTTCCGCACAAACTCGACGACGTATTTCGTCAGCCCAGGCGTCTGCGGGAATGGAATCGGGGCGCAGGGCGGATTCTCGCTTGCGACGAGCGTGGCGGGAGACAAGCCGACGGTCGTCATGACCGCGCCCAAACTGGCGGAAGACCGCAAGAAATCTCGTCTCTTCATGGCAGCGAATGGTACCAGCTTTCTTCAGGAGTGGTGACAGTCGCTCTGCCGTTTGCGGCAGATCATCCAGGCCGATGGGGAACACGCGGCAACATGTTAACCATCGGCCCTATTTCCTAGCCGCTAACTGCGTAGCGGGTTCCTACTTCCTTCCCACGGCGATTACGACAAACGAATTCGGCAACGGCATGGGCCGCCCCCGCGGATTTTCCGGACTTGGTTTTGGCGCTGGACCGAGGTCGGCACTCACCGTCAGGAACAGGCCGGTGGAAGCGTCAAACCCGATGGTGCGCGCACCCTTCTTGGTCGGCACGTTCTCCAGCAGCGCATATTTCCCGTCGCGCTTGCCGACGAAGCTCATGTTGCCTTCCCCGTTGGAAGTGACTGCAACTTTTTCCTTGGGAGCGAAAGCCAGCCCGTCGCTGCCGTCGCCGGTCGGAATCGTAGTGATCAGCTTGCCCGTTTTCGAGTCCACAATCGCCATGAGCTTGTTACCGCAGGCGGCGAAGAGGTCGCCCCCGTCTCGATCCATATCCAGGCCGCTGGGCTCGTCGCAGCCAGCCATCGGCCATTCGGCGATAACCTTGTTAGCTTTGGTGTCGACTACTGCGATGGAGTTCTTGTCCTCTATGTTGATGTACAAGCGGCCTTTTCCATCGGCCACGGGGGTTTCGGGCTTGCCGCTCAAGGGGATCGTGGCCACCACCTTGCGCGATTTCGGGTCGATCACGGAAGCGCTCTTGCCGTGTCCATTCATGGTGAAGATGTTTCCGGAAGCAGGGTCGTAAACGATTGCATCGGGCCCTTCGCCGGTGTTGATCTTTTCCGAGACCTTCAGCGTTTTCAGATCAAACACGCTGGACATGTTCTCGCGGCCGTTGGTGGTGAAGCCAATGCCGAGATCGGGTACGAGGGCGACACCGTGGGCGCCGGGTGTATCCGGAATTTCGCCGACCTGTTTGCCGGAGTCCAGATCAACCACCATGAAGCGAGTAGCGCGGGCGATGTAAAGGCGGCGCGCCGCCGAATCGGCGTACAAATAGTCCCATCCGCCATCACCTCCCAAAAGCATGGTGCGAACGATACTGTAGGTCGGCGCGGCCTGGGCCGCCGCGGGTGCAGCCAAGAAGACACAGGTGCTGAGGGAACCAGCAAGAAGTGTCAGACACAGAATCAGGTTAGCGAATTTTGTTTTCATAAGCCTCCGGAAATACCAGCGGGTGTCTTTGCCCTCTGGTTTCGTAAAAGTACTATTGGCCATTCTGCGAAGCACTCACAGAGGTGCTTTCTTCCCAGCCGCCGGTTACGAAGAAATGCACGGCAGGAGTGATGATGAGCGAAAGCACCATGGAAATCACAACTCCCCCGATCACGGCAATTGCCAGGGGCTGCAACATTTGCGAACCAGCGCCGATCGCAAAGGATAGCGGCAACATCCCGGCAAGCGTGGCCAGGGCTGTCATGACGATCGGGCGCAGTCTTCTGCGGCCCGACTGCAATATCGCCTGTTCCGCCGAAAAGCCGAGATCTCGGAATTTCTGATCGGCATCAAGCAGCAGGATTCCATTCTTGGCCACAATGCCGATTACCATGATCATTCCCATGAAGGAAGAAATGTTGAAAGTCGTGTGGGTGATCAGGAGAGCGAAGATCACACCCGAGGTGGAGAGCAGCGCCGAAGACAGGATGGCGAGGGGAGCGGCGAAGCTTCCGAACTCGAAAAGCAGCACGCAGAAGACCAGCACGATGGCAAGGACGAGCACGAAGACCAGGTCACGGAAGGAGCGCTGCTGTTCTTTGTAGGTGCCGCCGTACTCGACGCGGATGGACGGCGGCAGGTGCAAATCCACGATGGCGCTTTGGACTTTGGCGATGGCGGTTCCAAGATCGGTACCCTCCAGGCGGGCCGACACCGTGACTTGACGCTGCAGGTTATCGCGGCGTATCTCGGTCTGTCCGGGAATGGAGGTCACGCTGGCGAGTGCGCCAAGTGTGGCGGTTCTTCCGCTGCTGCTGGTCAGCAGAGTGTCGCGCAGGGCTCCAACGGAAGCGCGGCTGGCGGCGGGGAAACGGACGCGGAGGGTGTAGGCATGATCGTTGCTGACCACGGGAATAGGAGACGGCTCGCCCTCAACCATGGCGGCGGTGGTGGTGGCAATTTCCTCCGGAGTGAATCCGGCGCGAGCGGCGACCGAAGGATTGACCCGAAACATCACAGCCGGGCCGCTGATGGTGTTGTCGATGCCGTTCAACACATCGACGACGCCCTTGATCTTAGCGATCGATTCGCCGACCTTGGAGGCCCAGTCGGCCAGCAACGCCTGATCCTGCGAGAACAGCTTGACCTCGATCGGCTGCGGTTCGCCGGTGAGATCGGAGATCATGTCCTGCAGAGTTTGGGTAAATTCGACATCGAGCACGGGTTCCTGCTGCTTGACTTGGGCGCGCACTTCCGAGATGACCTCATCGATTCCGCGGCTGCGTTTGTTCTTGAGCTTGACCAGGATATCGCCGTAGTTGGCCTCGGTGACAGCCGCCAGGCCTAACTGCAAACCGGTGCGCCGCGAAGTGCTTTCGACTTCTGGAACTTCGCTGAGGACTTGCTCGATGTGGGTCACCACGCGATTGGTTTCGGCAAGCGAACTGCCAGCCGGCATGAGGTAGTCCAGCACGAACGCTCCTTCATCCATTTCGGGGAGCAGGTCCGAACCCAGGAGGCGATAGCCGCCGTAGGAGAGAACGATCAAAGCCAGACTCAGCGCAGCGAGTGTTTTCGGATGCTGAAGAGCGCGGCGCAGCCACTTCTCGTGGAAGTTGATGACTTTGAGGAAGAAGCCGCCCACGGAAGCCTCTTCGGCGGCGAGCAGGCGGGTGATGGCTTCTTCTTCGGGCTCGACCCCAGGGCCAGGCGAGGCAGTGTCACTATACTTGCCGTGCCGGATGAGGAATTGACTTAGGGTGGGCGTCCACGTCAGAGCCAGGGCGAGCGAAGTGAACAGCGAGACCGCCATGGTGACGGCGAGCGCGCGGAAGAAAGTTCCAGTCACGCCGGCAATCGAGATCAATGGCAGGAACACCACGACGGGTGTCACGGTGGAGCCGATCAGTGGTTTTGTAATTTCGCCGAGCGCGCTGTGAATGGCTTGCAGGCGGGTCTGTCCGGTGTCGCGATGCAAGACGATGTTCTCGACCACCACGATGGCATCGTCGATGACCAAGCCCACGGCGGCAGCGAGGCCCCCTAGGGTCATCAGGTTGAAGCTCTGGCCGAGAAGTTTCAGGGCAATGAAGGTGACGGCAATCGTGACCGGAATCACCAGACCCGCAACAATCGAAGTTCCCCAATCGCGCAGGAAGACGACGAGAATGATGGAAGCGAGGACCAGCCCGATCAGAATCGCATCGCGCACGCTCGAGATCGATTGATGGACAATCTCCGACTGGTCATAAAAGGGCTGCATGGTGACGCCGCGGGGAAGGGCTGCGCGAATGCGATCGATTTCAGCGTGGACTTCGTCGGCCACCTGGACGGTATTGCTGTCCGGCTGGCGGTTGATATTGATAAGGAGGGATGGCTTGCCGTTCGCGGTGACGATGGTGTAGACGGGCTTCACGGCGGGCGTGATGGTGGCCACGTCGCCGATGCGAACCGAAATTCCCGTGGCAGTCGTTTTGATAACGACGTCGGCGATCTCTTCGGGAGTGCGCACCTGGCCGTTGATGAGACCGAGGATGAGCTGGTGGTTTTCTTCGAGTAGTCCGGGCGAATCGATCAGATTGGTGCGGCGAACGGATTCGAGAATGTCAGGCACCGTGACGCCCGCAACCAGGAGCTTCGCGGGATCGGGAATGATGTGAAACTCGGGCTCCTGTCCACCCTGGATGATGACCGTGGAAACACCGTCGAGACGATTTAAGCGGGGCTTGATTTCGTAGGTTGCCATTTCCCACAGCTTGGTGGGCTCCATCGTAGCGGAGGTAAGGCTGTAGCCCAGGATGGGGAAACTGGCGAAGGTCATGCGATGGGCTTCGACTTTCGCGGAAGGCGGGAGTTCGGTCTGCACCCGCGAAAGCGCGGCGTTCACATACTGCAGAGTCTGGAACATGTCGACGTCCCAGCTAAAAAACAGATCGATTTCCGCGGAGCCGCGGCTAGTGATGGAGCGGACGTTTTGCAGACCCGGCACACTATTCACCCCTTCTTCCAGCGGACGGGTGATGGTCACCATCATCTGATCGATGGGCATTACACCGTTATCGACGGAGATCAGAATGCGCGGGAAATTCGTGGCGGGAAACACCGCGACCGGAATCGTAAAGGCGATAAAAGCGCCGACGAGCGCGAGGGTGGCAATCAGAAAAATCACCGACCGCGAATGACGGGCGAACCAGTACGGAGACTTCCTGCTATTGGAGGCCACTTACTGTTTTTCCTCCTTGCTGGAATCCTTGGCGGAAGGCGCTTCACCGGCTGAGGGTTTGTCACTTCCCTTCTCTGTCTCTTTCTCTTTTGCTGCCTCGACGGAAACCTTGCTGTTATCCGGGAGACCATACGCGCCAGCGACGACGACGCTCTGCCCTTCTTTCAGCCCTTCCAGAATCTGCACGCTCTCGTCCTGCCGTATTCCGACTTTGACTGCCAACTGGCGAGCGTGTAGATTATAGCCGATGACCATGACGGTCGTACCACCGTCCGTGGCAGTCAGGACCGCCGAGGCGGGGACGACCAAGGCGTCGGGCACAGTCTCAGACACCATGGACAGTCGCACGCTCGTGCCAGGTTTCAGAGATTGATCCGGATTTTTCGCTTGTACCCAGACTTCGACGGTGGTGCTGTTGGGATCAAGTGCCGGACTCACGAGCGTCACCTTGCCCTCCGCCGGCTTGTCGAGCCCCGGAACCTCGATGGTGGCTTGGTCTCCAACCTTGAGCAAGGCAGCGTCTTTTTGCGGGATATGGGCGCGTGCGGTCACGCGAGAAAGGTCCATGACCGTGATCAGCGGCACTCCCGCACTGGGCGTCTCTCCCGGGTAAAGGGGGCGGTCCGTAACGACGCCGTCGATGGGGCTGCGAATTTCCGAATAGGTGTATTGAGCCTGCGCACCAAGATATTTGCCTTTAGCCGCCGACAACTGTCCCTCGAATCCCTTGGTTTCCTGCTGCTTGACCACGGCGTTGAGGGAATCGAGATGCCTTTTTGCCAGCTCGTATTGAGCTCGCGCTTGGGTAAGGCTGACTCCCGCTTGATCCAGGTCTTTACGAGGTAAGGCCCCTTGCTTGAACAGCTCTTGCCGGCTGTCATAGACCTTCTGTTGCGCGTCGAGCATCTCCTTGGCGGACTGCGCGTCAAACGTAGCCTTCTGTATTTCTTCCGGCAGGCCGGCTGCTGTACTGGTCACGTAAGCAGCTTCGGCTTGCTCAAAGGCGCCTTTATTTTCTTCCTTGGCTGCAGCCAGATCCGAGTTCTCCAGAACCGCCAGCAATTGCCCCTTATGGACCTTGCTTCCCCGGTTGGCGTAAAACTCTTTGACCGGCGCGCTGATCTTCGGCACCAGCGCGGCTTGTTGCAGAGGAAACAGCACGGCATCCGCAGTAACGACGCGCTGAACGGTCGCTTTCTGGACGCTCGCCGCGGTTACAGGAACGGCAGCTTCTTCGGTTTTCTCCTTAGAGCAGCCGCCGGAAAACGTTGCGATGGCGATTGCAAAGAGAATCAAAATCGCAAGCCGCGGAGAGCGGCAATCCCGGGTACCTTCACGAATCGTCTTCAGGGATAAAAGTTTTTGAGTATTCATCGGTTTCAGAACTTTCCAGTCAGGGTCTGAATGTTCGCGAGCGCGACCCGAAACCGCACCTGCCCATCGTCGTAGGCATTGCTGGCAGCAGTCAGCGTATTCTGTGCGTCCACAACTTCCAATACGGTAGCTTCGCCCGACTGGTAGCGCAGGGTGGTCAATCGCAAACTCTCGGATGCCAGTTGGACGGATTGGTTTAGCAGTTCCAATTCGGCGCGCGCGGCCTGACCTTCGTTGTAAAAGGAACGCAGGTTTGCCAGCAGCATGCGCTGGGCGGCGCTCAACTCGACCACAGCCTGTTTCTTCTGCAGGTTGGCCTGCTTCACCTTGCTGAAGTTGGCTCCCCAACTCCAGATCGGAAGCTGTAGAGTTGCCGCCGCCGAGCTACCGAGGTTGCTGAGATGGTCGGGGGTCCTCGTAGCGAACTGATTTGCGTCGATTCCGTACCAGTAGTCCACCGTGATAGCCGGCAGAACTCCTCCCCACGCGCCGGTAACTTCATGACTGGCCTGCTGGAGCGCGGCTTGCGCGGCACGGAGATCGGGATTATTCCGCGTGCCCGCTGCGTTGACCTCATCAAACGGCGGCAGCGGCTGCGGAGGGCCAAAATCATCGACCACCGCGAAGTTCTCGATAAAATCCTTAAACAGCAAAACAGCAAGGTCGAGACGACTCTTGTTCATCCCTAACTCGGCTTCCCGCAAATCGCGCTGTTGCTGCCGGTACTGGAGTTCCGCCTTGATGACGTCCGAGTGTGCTACCTCGCCGCCCTTTTCCAGCTTCCCGCTGATTCCCAGAAATCGCTGTGCTTCCTCATTGGCGCGTTGCGCCGTAGCGTACTTACGCTGTGCCGCGAGATATTCGTAGTACGCATGCGCCACCGTGACTGCCAAGCCACGCAAAGCGATTTCGGACTTGGCCCTGGCCACCGCCTGAGCGGCCGACGCTCGACCATAGTCAGCGAAGGTCTGCAGGGAGAGCGCCTGATGCACATTGCCTTGTGCGATGTACTCGTGAACTCCGTTGTTGGCAATAAAGATCGGGTTGTTGGTTCCGTGCGGGGTTGGTTCGGTATATACGGCCTGCATGTTGTAACTGACATTCGGAAGCAGCGCGCCGCGGCTTTGCACAAGATCCTGGTGGGCGAGGCCAAGTGCCGTGAACGCCGCTTGCGTTTGAGGATTGTTCGCCGTGGCTCGCTGCAGGGCGTCAGAGAAAGTGATGTTCGGCGGCGAAGCGGCGGTGGAGTTCGGGGGAGGGCTTTGCTCCACCGCCGTGATCTGCACGCCCGGGGCAGGTTCGCTCGCTTGGGCGGCGGTGCGCCCAGCCAACACAAAGAGAAGAGACTGGATCAAGAGGATCCCTACGATCGCGGCTCTTCGCACTCGGGGGTAGCTCGTTCCCGGATTTCGCATACTCCTCAGCATTCGTGTCTTTCACTACCCCGTTACGGTTGGACTCAGCACATACCGCCACCCGGGAGCGGTTCAGCTGAGGTAAATATCCCCTACTCGCTGCTGAAACCCGGGAACATGGACACAGATAGAGTTACTCGCTTCAGATTAAAGCGCTCTGAAAGGAGGATAAAATTGTGTTCAGAGTCAGCGCGTTCGAAGCACTGGTTTGGCCAAATCACTTTCGGGAACATCCAGGAGCGGCAATTCCACGGTGAAATGACTGCCGCGGCCTTCTTGGCTGGAAACGTTGATTTCGGCGCCATGCGCGGTGCAGATGGCTTTCACAATGGCAAGGCCCAATCCGGCCCCTCCGGAGTTCCGCGAGCGTGCCTTATCCGCCCGGTAGAAGCGCTCGAAGACATGGGGAAGGGCGTGGGCCGATATCCCAGCGCCATTGTCGGAGACCTCGAGGACAGCGGTACCCCCGTCTCGGCGAACACTCACTTCGACCTCGCCGCCTTCTTGCGTGTACTTGATGGCATTGGCGACCAGGTTCACGATGACTTGCTGAAGGCGCGATCGATCGCCCTCGACGTAGATATCGGTCGCCACATTGCTGCGAAAGAAGATCGACTTTTCCTCGGCCAATAATCTCATTTGCTCTGCCGTCGACGCCGCCAGATTGCCGAGATCCAGCCGCGTCTTGTCCATTTTCACCTCACCCGCATCCAGGCGTGAGATGGCCAACAGGTTCTCGACGATATGAGACATGCGGTGGGTCTCTTCCAGGGCACTGCCAATCTGATCCGTTAGCGAAGGGTTGAGGCGGTGGCTCTGAGCGATCCCCTCAAGCTCCAATTGAAGAATCGTCAATGGTGTCCGCAGCTCGTGAGAAGCGTCAGCAGAAAAGCGGTTGATGTGCTGGAAGGCCTGATCCAGGCGTTCGATCATGCGATTCAGGGAAATAGAAAGTCTTTCGAGCTCATCCCCGGTTCGGATGACGGGCAAGCGCTCGCTGAGGTTTGTGGAGGTAATTCCCTCCGCCCTTTTCGTGATCTCGTCCACGGGCTGCAGCGATCGCCTCATCAGCCAGTAACCGCTCACCACGGCCAGAGAAATGATGAAGGGCATGTAGACGGCAAACGTTAACAGCAATCCGTGGAGCACGACTTCGATCTGGTGATACGGCACTCCACTTTCGACGACGAATCTACTTCCATCCGGCGCCGTGAATTGCAGAGTGTCGATCAGTAACTGACGTCCTTCACCTAAACGTATCTTTCGCTGACGATTTTTTTCTTCTCCATCGGGCAATGGAACTTGAGACGGGTCGAAGGCGCCGTCCTTGGGCGCACCGGAAATGTACAGCACTCCAACGCCTTCCTGAATAACGCGGATAAAGTGGCTGTTTACCTCGGGCGCATAAGCCTCATCGATTTCAGTCTCCAGCCATGTTGTACGCTTGAAAGGATGTTGCGTAAGCAACTGGGTTCCGATCGTCCGGCACTCCGAGCCCAGCGTTCTTTCAAGATTCCAGTTGAGGTATCGCTCCAGCCCGAGGTAAACCGACACACCAAAAACCAGCAGCGCGCCCGCGAGGAGTCCCGCATACCAGGCCGTGATGCGGAAACGGAGCGATCGAGTATTCATGAGTGCGCTCCATTGCTGATGGTGTAGCCAACGCCACGAACCGTACGAATCAGCTTCTGTTCATAGGGGTCGTCCACCTTGCTTCGGAGGTGCCGCACATAGACGTCCACAATGTTGGTGATGCCGTCGAAGCTCTGATCCCACACATGTTCGATGATCATGGTTCGCGATAAAACCCTGCCGGCGTTCGACATCAGGTACTCGAGCAAAGAATATTCTTTCGAGGTCAGATCGATCCGTTTGCCGGCGCGCCTTACTTGCTGAGAAAGACGATCAAGCTCCAAATCCCCCACGCGAACCACGCTGCTGCGGCTGACGGGTCCACGCCGGAGTAGCGCCTTGACACGAACCAGGAGTTCGGCAAAGGCGAAGGGCTTAGTGAGGTAGTCGTCCGCGCCTGCCTCAAAATTACCCACCTTGTCAGCGACCGCGTCGCGGGCGGTAAGAATCAAAACGGGAACATTAACATTTTGACTTCGAAGACGGCGAAGCACTTGCGTGCCATCCATTTTCGGCAACATCAAGTCGAGGATCACGAGGTCATAGCTGTACGTGGTCGCGAGTTCGAGTCCGGCCTGGCCGTCCGCGATCACGTCAACCGCGAATCGCTCGGCCATTAATCCGCGCGCGACAAAACTCGAGACCTTCGTTTCGTCTTCGACCAGCAAGATGCGCATTGAATCCCCAGCAGCATAGTATATTGCGGTTCCGAGATGAAGCCTAAACAAAGCGAGGATGAAAAGTTATTCAGAATCATTGGATATTATTGCTGCTGTCGATCCAAGTCTGCCGGTGGAGAGCCGGACGTCCCCGCCCGGAACGGGCGAGAGGCCCGTTCCCCCCAAAGTATGACTCATCGCGCAGCCACGGTAGTCTGAACAAAGTTTCATTTGGCCTTCATTGGGCCTTAATGTTGCTGGACGAGCATCGTGGCCACCATGCTCAAGAGATACTTTGCCGCTCTATTGCTCTTTGCCTGCACCTTCGCCAGCGCTCAAACGCCGTCGCCGGACCACTGGGTCGCAATTCGCGCCGGCCGGCTTTTTGATGCGAAGTCTGAAAAGCTGGCGAACAATCAGGTCGTTTTGATCCATGGGGACCGCATCACCGAGGTTGGTCCGGCTGAGCGAGTGAAAGTGCCTGCGGGCGCCGATGTGGTGGACCTGAGTCACGCCACCGTGCTTCCCGGCCTGATCGACGCGCACACACATGTTTTTGGTAACGGACCCGACCTGGAAGCTCAAATCCTGCGCGATTCCTACCAGTACCGCACATTGACCGCACTGGCGAACGCGCAAAAAGACATGATGGCAGGCTTCACAACGCTTCGCGATCTCAAAACGCTGGGCGCTATGTACAGCGATGTGGATCTGCGTAACGCCATCGACCACGGCATTGTGCAGGGTCCCAGAATGCAGGTTTCTACCCGTGGCATTCAGACAACGGGTGGCTTCATTATGAACGGTTACTCGGACGAGGTGCCGCTTCCGACGGCGCTGCAGGTGGTGAACTCTCCCTGGGCCGCCCGCGAAGCCGTACGGGATCAGATCACGCATGGGGCAGATTGGATCAAGTTGTATGCGGCATACCAGTTTTATTTCACCGATGACGGGAAAATGGTTATCCCGCCAACGTTCACTGCGGAAGAAGTAAATGCGATCGTGGATGAGGCTCATAGGAAAGGGCACAAAGTTTCTTGTCACGCCTTTGGTGGTGAGGGTCTCCACAACTGCATAAATGCCGGTGTGGAATCGATCGAGCACGGCGTGGACCTTGACGACAGCGCGATCAAGATAATGATTCAGAAAGGCATTTACTTTGTGCCAACTCTGTATCACTACCAGCTTGATCGAGAGCACGACATGAAGAAATACGGTGGACACAGCGTTGCGGAAGTCTCGGAACGCACTTTCCGCAAAGCCGTGGCGCAAGGGGTAAGAATTGCGTTCGGTTCGGGAGCCGGCCCCTTCCCCCATGGAACCCAAACGAAAGAATTCGAGTACATGGTGAAGTTCGGCATGACTCCGGTCCAAGCGATACGGGCTGCAACCTCCGAAGCTGCGCAGCTCATGGGATGGCAGGATCGCGTAGGCTCTCTGGAAGCTGGTAAGTTTGCAGATGTCATCGCCGTGTCAGGAGATCCGACCAACGACATCACTGAACTTGAGCGGGTGAAGTTCGTGATGAAAGGCGGACAGGTGTACAAGAACGAGCTGAAGTAAGGCGATTCGAGGAAACTTGAAGAATTACAAAATAGCAGTCATCGAAGGAGATGGCATCGGGCGCGAAGTCGTCCCCGAAGGGATTCGCGTGCTCGAGGCGGCAGCGCGCCGTTTTGACTTCTCTTTGTCGTGGCAACACTTCAATTGGAGCTGCGAGACTTATCTCAGCACCGGGCGGATGATGCCTGAGGACGGGCTGGAACAGTTGCGCCCGTTTGATGCGATCTTTCTTGGGGCGGTGGGCTACCCGGGCGTGCCCGATCATACTTCACTTTGGGGCTTGCTTATTCCCATCCGCCGGGCGTTCAAGCAATACGTAAATCTGCGGCCCATCCGGCTATTGGAAGGAATCAAGAGCCCACTCAGCGACCGCAAAGCGGGAGAAATCGATTTCTGTATCGTCCGGGAGAACAACGAAGGCGAATACTCCGAAGTAGGCGGCCGTCTTCACCGAAACACGGATCTCGAAATGGCGATTCAGGAGACCGTGTTCACGCGGCAAGGTTGCGATCGGATCATGACCTACGCCTTCGAATTAGCTCAGGCCCGCAAAAGCCATGTCACTTCCGCGACAAAATCGAATGGCATTGTCTTCACCATGCCTTTCTGGGATGAACGTTTCTCCGCGATTTCAAAGAAGTATCCCCTCGTCAAAGCGGACCAATACCACATTGACATTTTGAGCGCGCACTTCGTGAGCCATCCTGACCGGTTTGATGTAGTGGTGGGATCGAACCTTTTCGGAGACATTCTGTCCGACCTCGGCGCAGCCGTCGTGGGATCGATGGGGCTTGCTCCTTCAGCGAATCTAAACCCTGAGCGGGAGTTCCCTTCAATGTTCGAGCCTGTACACGGTTCAGCTCCTGATATTGCCGGGAAAAAGATTGCCAACCCGGTCGCGCAAATCTGGTCGGGGGCGATGATGCTTGACCATTTGGGCGAAAAGAAAGCCGCGCGCGCAGTCGAAGAGGCCATCTTCAGAGTGCTCGCCCGTCGCGATCCCCTCACTCCGGACATCGGGGGCAAGGCTGGCACCGAGGACATGGGAAAGGCCATCGCCGCGGAGATCTCGGCGGTGGCAGCCAAGGTCTGATAATCATCGATCCCTGTCACTCCTGGGGTTCGTACACCAGTATCGCCGCGTCTTCTTTGTCATTCGCCGGAGCAGCAACATAGTAACGATTGAGTTTGGGTGACCAGAACGACGTGCCAGCTCCGGCCCGCGTAGGAACTTTACCGATGGTCTCGTACTGGTCGGCCATCTTCTGCTGATAGATGTGTATGGAACCAGCTGGCATATCCCTTCCACCGGAAACGTACACACGCTTGTGTGCGCCGTCAAAATAGACGCCGTCCATGCCCTCGGCTGTCGGAAGATGAGCGACTTCTTTGCCCGACTTGGCGTCCATCACGATCATCTCAGGAGGCGTGCGGGTTCCAATGAACAGGCGTGACGTGGATTCGTCAAAAGCTGCATCCCCTGGACGCTGACTGCTGACCGGCCAAGTGGAAAGCGGCTGTCGCTTGTTAGTGTCGATTACCTGAAGCTGGTTGGCGATAGAAATGAAGACAAAGAGCGTCGTCCCCGACTTGTTCAAGAGTAGCTCAGAGGGATGCGCGGTCACCTTGATGTCGCCAATGTGTTTGTCGTTCTTCGCATCGATGATTCCGACTTCTCCATAGTCTTTTCCTGCATCCTTGCCACCGTAGCCTACATATACCACTTTGGAATTTGGTTCGTAGACGATGCGGTTGGGACCAGGCTCAAGCTCGATCGAATCGAGAAGTTGGAGAGTGTCACCTCGAAACACCCTGACCATTCCGTCGTCGCCGCTTGCCAAAAACAACTTGTTGAGTTCTGGGACATACAACGCCCCTTGAGGCTTCTTGAACCCGGGAATGCTCCGGGTCCACCTCCCGGCACGCAGATCCACCACCTCAAATGTGCCATTCTCCAAACCGGCCACAAATAGCCGTTTGCCCTGTACGTCCACCTCCATATGGTCCAGGCGGCCCTTTACATTTGGTATGGAAATCGTCTGGACGAGCCGCAGCGGCTGCTTTACGCCTTCCTGGTAACTTGCCAGCGTGGCGCACTCAAGGAAGCAAAACACGACTGCCCAGAAACGGAGAGAAAACTTGTTCATCGTGTCCACTCAATCTTCTGGTGCGTAAACCCACAGCGCAGCGCCCTGCTTCGAGCTTGCGGGTACTGCCAGATACAAACGGTCTCGTTTCTCATACCAGAGGCCGGTTCGCGCTCCGACCGTGGTCGGTACTTTTGCCAATGGCCGGTAGTGATCAGCGTCAATCTGTTGGATGACGCTCACGAATCCCTCTCCTCCAGGTGCATAGATACGTTTCCGGCCGGTGTCGTAATACACATCGTCCGAATCGGCGACACAGGGCACGCTCGCAATCGTTGCCCCACTCTCTGTATCCAGCACTACGAGTTGTGCCGGCTTTCGCGTCACCACGAAAAGGCGATGATCGGCTTCGTCGAGTGCCATCGGATAGTTAGCCTTCCCGGTCTTCAGCGGCCAATCTGTTACTTTGTGCGTTATCCGATCGATCAGGACAACTTTCGCTTTAGTAGCGATGTTGGCGTAGATCACCGGCTTGGAGTTGGCGATCTGAAATGATTCCGGGTGAGCATCCAGCTTGGCGACGTCGTCCAGGCGTTTGCCGGTTGTGGCATCAATGACCGCAATCCCGCCCTCTTCATCTCCGCCATAGGCGACATAGACCCGTTTTTCTGCCGGATCGTACCGGACATTGTCAGCATCTTCTCCAATATCGATCGTATTCAGAAGGTTGAAGGAGTCCCCGTCGTAGATCCTGAGCTTTCCATCCGTGCCGTTTGCGACGAAGAGCTTATTGAGTTCGCTCACATAGGCCACACCCTGGGGGTCCGCCGCACCCTTGATGCTGTGTATGTCACGGCCGGCGAAGGTATCGACCACTTCAACAGTGTTGTTGCCGAGAGCAGCGCCAATCACGCGCTTGCGCTTCGCATCGAAGGTGAAATGATCGATCCGGCCCTCCACTTGAGGTAACGGAATCTCTTGCACCAGGAGCAGAGGTGCGCGTTCAGCTGCGCTGGGTTTTTCCTGTGACAATGCGAGAGGTCCTAGGGTTGTTGCTACAAGGCAGAGAATTGCAATGTTCTTCATTGCCACTCCAATTTCATCGTCGAGTTTCGAAAGCACTAAAAGCCCTTTTGAACTGCTGCCGCGTTCACGAAAAGAACACCCTGCCGATCTTTGGAGAGGGATCAGCAGGAGTGATCTTCGCAGTCGGAAATGGACTTTAGGGCAGCACATTGTAAACGCGTATTTCGGCAGCCTGCTTCTCGTGATGTGGAACCGCCAGGTAGAAGCGATTCAACTCAGGGACCAGAATTGCCGTTTTGGCTCGAAACGAGGTCGGAATGTGACCGATTTGGTCATAGTGATCGGCGTCGCTTTGCTGAAACACGTCGAGAAATAGAGTTCCTGCAAAGTAGAGGCGCTTGCGCTGGGCATCGTAAGCCATGTCATCGACCATTGCCGCAGCCGGCATGCTGGCCACAACCTTGCCGGAATCGGAGTTCACAACAATCAGTTTTCCAGGATCGCGAGGGCCGACAAAGAGCCGATGACCGTCCTCATCGAAGGCTATCGCGGTGGGCTTCTTGCCCTCTTGCGCAATCGACCAAGTCGCTAGCAATGTGCGCTTGTTGCGGTCAAACACCTCGATGGAGTTATTACCCCGGATAACGACGAAGATGCGAGGTCCCGATTTTTCTATGGCCATGCCTTCCACGTCATTGGAGTCAACCTTAATTTCGCCCACAGTTTTGGCGGTGGTGGTATCAACGACGCTGATGTAGGCGTTGGGGAGTTTGGCATCCTTGCCACCGTTCACGACATATAGGTACTTGGTCGAAGGATCATAGACACTCGCGTCCGCGCCTTCCTTCAGCTTTATACTTCCGACCGGCTTGTAGGAATCCGTCTCGTAGATCTTGATTTCACCCAAGTCCCCGTCCACCACGAAAAGCTTCTTCGAATCGGCCCGATAAAGCAGAGAATGTGGCGCTTTGAGATCGCCAATGGTTTGGATCAGCTTAGTTGTCTTGAGATCAAAGACCAGGACTTTCGAGTTCTCTTCCGCAGTGGAGAACAGCCGGCCTCCGGCCACATCCACGGCGAAGTGATCGAAATCGCCATCATGAAGCTCTGGCAACGGCGTCGTTTGCAAAAGTTCCAGAACCGGCTTCGGCTGAGCCCAGACTCCGGTTACTAGCGCGAAGAACACAGCAGACAAAATCATTACTCCCGATTTATTCACCTTTACCTCCAGTATTGAGAAACAAAACCGTCACTAGTCCATGAAATGTGTCACTTACATTAATCAAGATCAACATGAAGTGCGCATTAAACGAACATTAAAAACAGTTCGCGCTTTTGATTGCGCGGACATGCTAAGCAATGTCGGAGACCTGGCGGCGTCCCGCGCCCACCGCGAGCATCAGCAGACCTGACATAACAAGACTTCCTACCAGGTACCACAGTCCGGCGGCGAAGCTATGAGTGCGGCCGGCCAAATAGCCCATGACCATGGGTCCGACAAAACCGCCGAGATTTCCGACTGAATTAATCAGTCCGATCGAGGCAGCCGCGGCCGACTCGCTTAGAAAAAGCGTCGGCACCGCCCAAAAGCACGGTTGAAACCCATAAAACGAAGCCCCAACGAGAACAAATAGGCCTATGGAGACCGCGGGCCGGGAGCTATTGACAACAGCGAGCGAGAGGGCGAGTGCGCACAGAAAAACGGGGATCGCCGCATGCCACCGGCGCTCGCCAGTCCGATCAGAATGCCAGCCGTTCACTTGCTGTGTAATGAAAGCGGCAACATACGGCAAAGCAGCGAGCAGGGTCACCTTTAGATCGCTTAGTCCAGAAAGGCGTTTCAGAATGGTGGGTAGCCAGAAAGCGATGCCGTAGCTCCCAGTCATGGCGCAGAAATAACAGAGTGTCAGCAGGATTACATCCCGGTTGCGCAGAGCTCCCCAAACACTAAAGGAATGACGACGGTTCTTGGTTTGCTTTTCACGCTGCAGCTGTTCGCTGATCCAGGACCGCTCGTCCGCGGGCAGCCAACGTGCCTGCGCTGGCCAGTCCGTCAGGTAGAAGATCGTGATCACACCCAACACGATGGCCGGGATCCCTTCCAGGATGAACAGCCATCTCCAGCCTCTGAGCCCTAGCCACGAAATCCCAAGCAGCAAACCCGCGATCGGCGAGCCAATCACGTAGGAAAGAGGATTGGCAGCATAAAAGAACGCGACTGCCTTTCCCCGGTCCTCGTATCGGAACCAATGGGTCAGGTACACGATGACCCCTGGCAAAAACCCCGCTTCAGCGGCGCCGACGAAAAAACGCACCAGGTAGAATTGCTGCGCCGTGTGAATGAAGGCCATCAACACGGTGATCAAACCCCAGGAGATCATGATGCGGGCAATCCACCGACGCGCGCTCCATCGTTCAACAATCAACGCACCAGGAATTTCCAGCAGGAAGTAACCCAGAAAGAAAACTCCTGCCCCCATGCCAATCACACGATCGCTGAACCCAAGATCACGGGGCATTTGGAGAGCGGCAGCCCCAATGTTCATTCGATCCAGGAAAGCGATCACGTACAGCACAAACAGGAAGGGTAGAAGACGCCGCGCGATGCGATGTCTGGCGCGCTGAGCAACCTCGGCGGTCGAGGAGGATGAATCGATATTTTCGGCTTCCGGGAAAGCGTTAGTGTGTTCGGCCATGGTTAGTATTTGTGCTCGTATCTTGTGCTGCAACCGATCTTCTTGCGGGGATCTTACGGCCCCACAGGTTTAGTGCAGAACCAAAGTATTCATCCGCTTCGGTACTTCCCCCACCGGGATACGGGCGACTTCTTTCAGAGTCTGTGTGTCGATGACCGACACCAATCGAGCCGCAGAATCCGAAACATAGACCAGTTTGCTGTCAGGCGTAAACGTAATCCACTCTGGCACCGCTCCAGTATGCGCATTCTCCAGCGGATGAACTTCGGGTAGTTGCGCGTATCCGATCAGCTTGAGCTCAGGGAGCGCGTATTTGAAGACAGCGTTGGCAAGCGTACTGTTGACCCACAGGGATTTTCCATCCGGAGTCACTCCGATTCCGTGCGACGGAGTTCCTGCTCGTCCCTCTGCAATTCCGAAACCGCCGGGGTGATCCGGCAGCTTGATTCTGGCCACCTCCGCCCGTTTTGCGAATTCGACAACCGCGAATCCGTTAAACCCGGAGAGCTGAACAAAAATGCGGCTAGTCGAGCCGTCGGGGTTTGTCTCAAAGGCCAGAGGGCGCACTGGACGATCGAACTTGACTTGCCACGCCGCTTGCTGGCTGTGGAGATCAATCACGGTCGCAGCTTTGTTTTCTATCGAACCACTGACCGCGTACTTGCCATCTGGTGTGACATACACGTTGTGCACGCTGCCGTCCACGGGAATGCTTTTTATTCTCTGGAGCGAGTTCGTATCGATCACATCGAGGACGCCCGGCTGTGTCCGAATGCCAACCAGCACCTGACCTCCATCTTTGGTGATGGCGAGGTTGTTCGGCCGGGCGCTGAGAGGTACCTTCTTTAGAATTTCCCCGCTTTTTCGATCCACCACATCGAGCACACTCTCCGCTTCATTGCTAATGTATATCCGCGTCCCGTCGGGAGAGAAAGCGATGCCATGCGGTAGCTCTATGCCATGTATTACTTGCACGACCTTGTTCGTCGCGGGATCAATAACATCGATAGTGTCGCTGGCGCTGTTCGTAACATAGATCCGAGTTAAAGATTGCGATGCCGACTCCGACACAGCTTCCGTGCCAACGCCGCGCACCCATTCCGACATCACAAGCCAGTCGGGGTCGTTCTGAGACGCAAACTGCCTGCCCCCCGAATGAAACGGATCGCCTCCGGCCTCCGGTGCAAGGGGATGGAGCAAGAGCCTGCTGGAAGCGGGATCACCCGGAACAACCACCTCCAGAGCGCTCTGGAAGTTTCGCTTCGATTGTTCGTCGGTCCAGTCCGTGCTCCCCGGCGACAACGTCTCCAGATGAAAAATCCTATTCGAGAGATTGTGGCAACCGTAGCAGCGGGCGTGCTCGGGCCGGTTCTTCAAGAAGATTGGCTGGACCTTGGTCTTGAAGAACTCGAAGCTAAGTACGGCTGTCTGCGTGGAAGCCGAAGCCGCTTGCTCAGCTGGTGGCGCCTCGCGGCGCAGTTCTGTCGCACCGGAATACAAGCTGCTCACACTGGCAGCGAAGAACACCAGCAGCAGCGTCGCTCTCTTGGTCCCCGTCATCCTGACGCATCCTTGTTCGCACCAAAAAGCTGCAGCGGTTTCTGCTTCACTTGTTCCGATGTTCGAGTCAGGAACCGCTCTGAAGTAAGGGTCGAAGCTCTCGGACGTCCTTCACGTTATCGAGTGTAAACACGCGCTCGATCAAACTCGAGCAAGTTGCGGCGCCGAGAACAGGCGTCATCAACTCGCGCGCCTTCGCGACCACCTCGTCGCGAGTCATCGGGTTCTCAGGAGTTCCACGTACATGCTCGACGCGCTCGCTGAGGCGCGTCCCGTCAGTTAGCGTAACTTCGACGATGGCCACTCGCACCGGGATCAGCTTCTCAAGTTCTTCGTCGGGGACGAGTTGCACTTTGGCACGTTCGCGGAGTACCGCCGCATCCTCCATGCGGGCCTTATCGTGTGCTGCGCGGAAGGAAACCGTCTTGTCGATCAGCATCACCGCGACCAGGTGCTGCAGACAAATATCCGGCATGTCGCGGTTGTTCACGGTGTAGGCCGCGCTCGTGGCCGCACGTACCACCACTTGCTTTACCTGATCCGCCTGAAAGGTCTGCCGCTTGCGCAGATTTTCCAGCGCGTCCAGCGGCGCCTGAATCGGCCCTCCCGTGGTCCATTTCTTGATCGTCGTCTGCACCACTCCGTAGCGCTCGCCGAGTTGCTCGATCATCCCCGCCGGATCGGCCTTGGGATTGTAGGACGCCACGAAATTGTTAGGGCCGGACAAAACATCGTTGACGCCCGTCCAACCGGAATGAATCACCAGGGCAGCGTTGACCCCGTTGCGTGCCCCCATTCCGCCGAACACGAAAGCCTTCTCGATATGATCAGTGTCGCGCCGCCACGAACCAATGCCGGAACCCGCCTGCTGCGCGGCATAATCCAGCAGCCAGCGCATCTGCTGCGCCGTGAGACTTGCGGCACACCCGGCAGCCGCGGTCGCGCCCATGGTGCCAACCATGGGATGTGTTTCTTTCATCCCCGGGCCGACAGTCTTCATGGCCCGCATGGCGACGTCGTAGCCCAGCGCCACCGCCCTCACGAAATGCGTGCCACTAATGCCGAACTGCTCCCCCGCAGCCAGCGCCGCCGGTACCACCGCGCAGCCGGGATGCGCTCCTCCCGTGGTGAAATCGTCATCGGTTTCATCGGAATGAGCCAGTTGCCCGTTCGCGAGCGCCGCCTCGATCGGTCCGCAGAGGATATGGGACGCGACTACCGTGGCAATTTTCTCGCCACCATAGGAGCGTGCGAACTGGATCGCCATGCGTCCGGGGGACAGCTCCGATCCCGAAACCATGGCGGCAATCGTGTCGAGGATGTGGTGCTTCGTCTCCTGCACCACATTGTCGGGCAGCGCGCGGTTGCGGGCCTCGGCCATGTATGCGCTGAGCTTCTCCATCACCGGGCTGATGACTTGGCTGGCGTCCTGGGCAATGGCCCAAGCGATCCGTGGTAACACCGCGGCACTGGAGATCCATGCCGCTTGCTGAAGCCAGCTGCGGCGCGTCAATCCGGGCGGACAGGTCTTACTTCTTGTATCTTCGTCGCGTCGATCTTTTCGATTCACTCGTCACCTTGCGACAACAACTAGAAGACTACTTTCACTGCGAATTGAATCTCGCGCGAGGTGGTGGTGGTTCTGGTGATCTGACCCGCTATGGAGTTCAGCGTTCCCGTTCCGTCAAAGATATCCGTGTTTGTGGGCGTGGAGGGTGGGGCAAAGTTGGCGTGATTAAGAATGTTAAAGATTTCCGCTCGGAACTGCACATTGAACTTCTCTGAAATTTTCTTGATGTAATTGTTCTTGAACACCGAGAAGTCCAGAGAAGTTACGCCTGGGCCGATCAGTATGTTGCGACCGGCGTTGCCGCGAAGGTTGAAACACCTGAGATCTCCCGCCGGTAGTGGCCCTCCCAGGCTCGGCGGCGCTGGATCACAGTTCGCATTCCAAAAAGCTTGGTTGGGAGCGGTGGGAACCGCGAAACAATCGGTCTTGATGTAGGCTCCGGGATGGCCAGTCGTAAGAGTCTTGCACCCGGACCCTCCCAACCGGTTTGGGAAAGCCCAATCGTCGCTACTGAGAGTGTTTTGCGGATCGGACCCAGTTCCCCAACTTGGAGTAAAGGGAATTCCGTCGCTTGCCGTGAAGATGACACCAAGCTCCCATCCACCCAATGCCCACTGTGCCGGCGCGGACAAAGACTTCGGAGTCGGCGCTTCCCATGTGCCGTTCACGACCAGAGTGCGACCAACATTGAAGTCGGAAAGGCCTCGGCTCAATTTCAAGTCGAACCACGAGAGGCTGGAAATCGAATTTCCGAATGTGTCGCCAGCAACAGACGCTGAGCTGGTGTCTATGCTCTTGGCCCAAGTGAAGGTACCTTGTGCCTGAAAACCCCGGCTCATCCGTTTGGCGAGCTGCGCCTCAAGAGCGTTGTAGTAAGAGTGGCCCTCGTAAAACATCCCCCGTACTGAACCAAAGGCGGGGTTGATGGGGTTTGGCGGGAGACAGGACGGATCGGTGTCCGGGAGACCGTTGGGGTCCGTAGCGTTACATACCGGCGAATAGATGTTTCCGAAGACATCGACCTTGGGCCAAAGGTATCCGTTTGGTCCCTTGGAAGGAATGACGAGATTCGCTTCGTCGACGCGGAAGGGCTGATGCACTCCACGCGATCCCACATAGGCAACCATCGCGGCCAAGGTCGGGGTAAGTTGCTGCTGCACGTTAAGATTCCACTGCATGACGTAATCCCGCTTGGGGTGCTGGACATAGGTCGACCGCAAAGTGTTCGCCGGGAAGGGAACATCCTGGCCGCCAAAGTTGGGGAAGGCTTGCGGACAGGGTTGGAGGGGAGGGGCGCATAGTACCGAGGGAGTGTTGACCGCGGTATAGGAAAAGAAAGGAGCCGCCTGGGTGGTCAGAAGAATGAACTGATACGGCAGCGGTTGGACGTCGAACAGCCCGACTCCACCACGGATGGCGGTCTTCCCGTTGCTTAACGGGTCCCAAGCAAAACCGACGCGAGGCTCAAAGTTATGCAGCGTTGGATTGTCGAAGAACGCGCCGGTGCCCGAGCACCCTCCCGCCGTCGGCACCCTGCCACACACCGGCAACGGGTCCGACAAGTTCCGGAGATTGGCAATCTTGCCACTCGTTTCCGTCGGTACCGTCGACATCTCGTAGCGCAGGCCGAGATTCACCGTGAGATTCGGGCGCAAGCGCCAGTCATCCTGAAGATACCCACCGAACAGGGTCTGGCGCAGATTGCGTGGCGAAAGCGTATTGGCAATTCCGCCTTGAAACTTCTTCGGAATATTTTGAAGGAACGTGCTCCTCACAAACACCCCAGTGTTCGGGTCGAACTCGCTCAATGACCCAAACTTCCAAATCCCATTGGGGTCGGTGTCTGCAAGCACGTTGAGGAACATGCGTTCGACGGCAACGCCGAAGCGGATAGAATGCGTACGTTTGGTGATGAACGCGTCGTCGTAGAGTTGTGCTGAATTCCAGTGATAGAAGTAGGTCGGACTACCTCCGATTCCTCCTGTAAAGTCACTGATCCCACTGATAAGAACCTGAGGGGCAGTTCGCCCCGCAAAGGCTGTGCCTCCAACTCCAAAGTCTATCTTGGCTGCATCGGGATTGATCGCCTTCACGCTCAGATTATTGTTCACCGCTTCGTGGTTGCCACCAAGGCGAAACGAATTCGCAAAGCTGGGCGAGAATATGTGAGTTTCCTCGATCGACACGAACTGTCTCGATGTTAGTGTGCTGAACTCGACATTATTCAGCCCGTCTGGAGACGAGTACGGTGTTTTGTCGAACATGTACGACCCGACAAGACTATCTTTGTCAGAAAATCTGTGGTCGACACGAGTTGTGAAAAAATTCTCGCTGACGACTTGCTGTGCGGCGAATGTGTAGGATCCTTGGTCGCCATTTCCGAAGACATCTTGGGGTTTGGGCAGCGGGTAAAACGTGAAGAACTTAGCCGCATTAGGGTCCACTGTGATCTGGGTGGGGTTGCAGGGATTTGGCTGCGGTTGTGCAATCGAGCACAGCAGGCCGTTGCGGGCGTTCTGCGATGGCACAGTCGTCAGCACCGAAATGCCTTTCGACTGACGAATGCCTTCATAGTCGGCAAAAAAGAACGTCCGGTTCTTGAAGATCGGTCCGCCGACCGCCCCCCCAAACTGGTTGCGCTTGAAAGGTGGAGCACTGCCTACATCGAAGTAGTTCCTCGCGTCCAGCGCGTTATTCCGAAGGAACTCGTACGCGCTGCCGTGAAACTGATTTGTCCCCGAGCGCGTAATGGCATTGACCACTCCACCCGACGTCTTGCCGTACTCGGCCGAGTAGTTGCTGGTCAGCACCGAAAATTCTTGAATGGCATCGACGCCCAGGCTCCCTCCCAAGACACTGCCGGGCGCACCGTTGGCGTAATCGTTGAGGCTGATGCCGTCCAAACGATAATTGTTCTGCTGCGGCCGGGCGCCGGAGATGGTCAACTGTTGTCCGAAACCGCGGTTTCCCCGGTCCGTGCCCGCCGAGAAGTCCGGCTGCGTCTGGATCCTGCTCACTCCGGGCTGCAACGTTGCCAGGTCCGTCCAACTGCGTCCGTTCAGCGGCAGCTCACGGACGGTGGTCGCGTCGACCACGGCGCTGATATCCGAGGTGGTAAGCTGCACATCGGGAACTTCGCTTTGTACCTGAATCGTCTCTTTTATGGTGCCGACCTGCATCGTCAGATTCAAAACCGCTGTCGCACCTACGGTCAGTCCGATGCCGCTCCTTACTTCGGTCCTGAATCCCGGAGCCGTAAACGTCAGCTCGTAGCTCGCCGGCAACAAGTTCGGCGCGATGTAGAAGCCATCCTCGTTGGTGGTCACCGTGCGGTTGATGCCCGTGGCGACGTTAGTGATGGAGACTTGAGCATTGGGAACAACCCGGCCGCTGATGTCCACAACCGTTCCTGAAATTGTTCCGCCCGCGACTTGGGCTTGAAGGTCAACGTGCATCGCGACGGTGTGAATGAGCACCAGAGCAAAACAACCCGCAGCGAATGTTTTCAACTTTGAGGAACAGATCATGGTGGCCCCTTTTCTGTGCGCACAGAGCTTAACTCACAGTCAATGAGTTAGAGCACATTAATTTCTATTCATGCATTAACTTCTATTCATCTGTAACCTGCGAATATGGAAGCGCGAAAAAGTGCGTTGTTCGCTTGCCCGTCGCACTGTGGCTGTCTTTCGTCTGCTGCGGCTACAATGGCGCTGTGATCATTTTCCTGACGGAGTTCACGAGACCAGTAAGATCCGTGGTTACCCTTCCGTCCAATTGGTTCTGAGTTTGGGTAAGAAGGCCGCTCCAGTTTTGAAGAACGAGGAAAAAGTGCTCAAGCGTCACTGGGTAGTCGCAATCGGTTCGATAGTCGCAGTCTCTGTCTTCGTCGCTTTTCAATTTCGGGGGCAGAACAAGCCGCAGTACTTTGCCGCCAAGGCCGACCGCGGAGACATTCGCGAGGTGGTGGAAGCCACCGGCACCATCAACGCTGTCATCACCGTTCAGGTCGGCTCGCAAGATTCGGGGACGATTTCTCATCTCTTTGTGGATTTCAATTCCCGCGTCAAGAAGGGCCAGGTAGTCGCGCAGATTGATCCTGCTCTATTCGAAGGCGCAGTGCTGCAAGCCAAAGGTGACCTCGCCAACGCCAGGGCCAACGTGGCCTCGGCACGAGCCAATCTGGAAAAAGCCAAGGCTGCGGAAATTCAGACCAAGGCGGACTACGAACGTACTGTTGGCCTGGTCAAAGAATCAGTGATGAGCCAGCAACAACTCGATCTGGCGAAAGCCAATCACGACTCGGCAGTGGCGGGCGTTTCCGCAGCCGACGCCCAGGTCACCCAAGCCCTCGCTCAGGTACAACAAAAAGAAGCTGCCTTGACTGTGGCCCAGACGAATCTGAACTACACCACGATCCACGCGCCGATCGATGGCACGGTGATCGCCCGGAACGTAGATGTCGGCCAGACTGTAGCGGCATCATTACAGGCGCCCACGCTCTTCACCATCGCGCAGGATCTCACCAAGATGCAGGTGTACGCCAGCACCGATGAGTCGGATGTGGGGATGATCAAGACCGGGCAAGTGGTCACCTTCAAAGTAGACGCCTTTCCCCGCGACACGTTTACCGGTCGCGTCTCCCAAATTCGAATGAACGCAACCACGGTGCAAAACGTCGTTACCTACAACACAGTGATTGATTTCGACAACCCGGATCTGAAGCTCTTCCCCGGAATGACTGCGTACATCACGATTCCGGTGGCTTCGGCGAGCAACGCCTTGCGCGTTCCGAATGGTGCGTTACGCTATAAACCTGATCTGAAGGCGGAAGAAATTCGAGCGTTGTTGCAAAAATATGGACTGGATGACAAAGCCAATGTGCCAATTGCCAGCGACACCTCGGCGGGTGGCGTGGTTGGCAAGCAATCTCGCGCCCATGCGCCCGGCCAAGAGGTTGGTGGAAGCGACACTGGGCAAGGACGGACACCTCGTCTTGATGTCGCGCTACTTTGGAAGTTGCATCCGGACAATACACTCGAGCCAGTCAGAATTCGCACCGGCATCACCGACCACACGGTTACAGAGGCAGCCGAGATTCTCAAAGGCGAGTTGAAGGAAGGCGACGAACTGGTCACAGGTTCGATGACCGCCAGCAAGACCTCGGGCCCGGGGATGGGCACGCAACGCCGGTAGTCGGTGGACTGCATTAGGGGAAGCGAAACGATTCGACATGGCCACGACCTCACAACCCGAGGCAAGTCTCCCCGGAACGAAAGATCCCGAAACAGTAATTTTGGCCGAGGAGATTCATAAGTACTACGAGCTCGGAGAAACGCGTGTGCACGCCTTGCGCGGCGCGACCGTCAAAATCGCGCGCGGGGAATTCGTCACCATCATGGGCGCCAGCGGCAGCGGTAAATCGACGTTCATGAATATTCTGGGCTGCCTCGACAAACCAAGCACTGGACGCTATCTGCTCGAAGGCGTAGATGTTTCCAGCCTCGCCAAAAAAGAACTAGCCGCCATCCGCAATCGTAAAATAGGATTCGTCTTTCAGGGCTTCAACCTGCTTTCGCGTACTACCGCGCTCGAAAACGTCGAACTGCCCACGCTGTACGCGCACATCAGCAAGGCCGAAGGCGAAAAGCGGTCTCGCGAGGCGCTTGCTCTTGTCGGACTCGGAGACCGCGTCGCCCATTTCCCTTCACAACTATCCGGCGGCCAACAGCAGCGAGTTGCAATCGCCCGCGCCCTGGTGAATCGGCCCTCGATCCTGCTAGCGGACGAACCCACGGGCAATCTCGATAGCCGCACTTCAGTCGAGATCATGGACATTTTCCAGAAACTGAATGATGAGGGACTGACGATTGTGCTGGTGACGCACGAACCCGACATCGCACAGTTCGCTAAGCGCAGCATTCAGTTTCGTGACGGTAAAATCCGCCGCGATGATCGGAACCAGAATCGGCCCCTCGCATCTGAGGTCATCAAGAACCTGCCAAAACTGGAGGACTGAACGAATTATGGATTTATTCGCAATCATCCGCATCGCGATGCGGGCCCTGGCCCGCAACAAGATGCGCTCCGTCCTGACCATGCTGGGCATCATTATCGGCGTGGGGGCGGTGATCGCCATGCTGGGGGTCGGGCAAGGTGCGCGGCAGACGATGCAGGAGCAGATTCAAGCCATGGGCTCGAACCTGCTGTTTGTAGGCGCCGGAACGGTCACTCGCAGCGGCATGCACATGGGTTGGGGCTCGACCAAGAGCCTGATCTACGACGACATGCTGGCCATATTGCGTGAATGCCCAGCGGCCCATGCGGTAGCCCCGGGCAGCAGTTCCAGCGGGCAGGTTGTGTTTGGCAACGATAATTGGGCCACACGCCTGAACGGCACTGAGCCACAATATTTCGATATCCGCAGCTGGCCGTTTCTAGAGGGATCCGCTTTCACGCAAAATGATGTGGAGATGTCCGCCAACGTAGCCGTAATCGGTGAAACCGTGCGCAAGAATCTTTTCGGCGCGACCGACCCGGTCGGCCAGACCATCCGCATCAACAACCTGCCATTTCGTGTGACCGGCGTTCTCGTTCCCAAAGGAACATCCGCTGCCATGGGCGATGACCAGGATGACATCATCCTCGTGCCACTCACGACACTCCAGAAAAAGATCACCGGCCAACCCTGGTTGCGCTGGATCATGGTTTCAGCCGTCTCCCGGCAGAGCAGCTATGCGGCGCAGCAGCAGATTACGTCTCTCCTCCGCGATCGGCATCGCATTCGCGCGGGGGACGATGCTGATTTTTTTGTGCGCAATCTCGCCGACATGGCCGACGTCGCCGACGAAGCGGGCCGAGTCATGACCTTGCTGCTGGCTTCGATTGCGAGCGTGTCGCTCATTGTTGGCGGCATCGGCATCATGAATATCATGCTGGTCTCCGTGACCGAGCGCACCCGCGAAATTGGTCTTCGCATGGCCATTGGTGCAACCGAAGGCAACGTCCAGCAGCAGTTTCTTATCGAAGCCGTGGTCCTGAGCTTGATGGGAGGAATCACTGGCATCATCTTTGGGTTAGGCGCTTCGTACGTGATCACCCAGACGCTCGGCTGGCCAGTTCTGATTTCTCCACTCGTGATTGCGATCGCAGTCGTGTTCTCGATGGCGGTGGGGGTCTTCTTTGGTTTTTACCCCGCCCGCAAGGCAGCCCAAATGGATCCCATTGAGGCTCTCCGGTACGAATAACTGCTCGGATCGTTTTTTCATCCGGATCGGTGCTTAACTGACAGTCCCAAACTCACTCGAAACGGAGCCCCTGGATCGGATCAAGCTGCGAGGCTTTGCGAGCAGGATAGAAGCCAAACAGAATTCCGATGCCGGCGGAGAACAGGCCACCGATGGCAAATATCTCGTAAGAGAGCTTGGTAGGCATTTGAAATAGACTTTCAACAATTGTGGAGGAGAGAAGTCCCGCCAGCAAGCCGAGCAGGCCGCCGACGAGGCTGAGCGCGATTGCTTCGCTGAGGAATTGGAGTTGCACGTCCGATTCCGTGGCCCCTACGGCCAGTCGCAGCCCTATCTCTCGTGTGCGCTGAGTGACTGACACCAGCATAATATTCATGATGCCTATGCCACCCACCAGCAAGGATAAAGACGCGACGCTTGCCAACAAGATGGTCATGATCCGACTGGTCGCAAGCTGGGCCTGCACCACATCTTCTGGCCGGCGGACGTTGAAATCGTCGTCTTCCGCTGGATTGAGATGGTGCCGTTCCCGCAACAGACCGACGATTTGCTTGGTTGCCTCCGGCATAGCTTCCCGGGAGATAGCCGAGCAGAAGATATCGTCCAGCCAAAATGTTCCCGTAATCCTTTTCTGCACCGTCGTAAACGGCATCACAATAAAGTCGTCCTGATCCTGCCCGGTCGCGGAAAAGCCCTTGGCCTGCAAAACACCAACTACCTTACACGGCATACTCCGGACACGGACAGTCTTGCCGATTGGATCTTCGTTGCCCAACAGATTGTCCACGACCGTCTGACCGAGAACACAAACCGGCGCATCCGCATCCACATCGGCATCGGTGAAGAAAGCCCCCAACCGCATATTCCATCGTCGAATCTGCAGAAACTCGGGTGTGACCCCTCGAAACCGAGTGGCCCAGTTCTCACCCTCATAAATGACTTGAACGCTTCCGTCCGCATTCGGAGACATCGTTTTGATTAACGGGACCTGCTCCTTGATCGCCGTGGCATCGGCGAGAATCAAAGTGCGATCGCCCCGGGCTCCGTAGCGGACACCATTTCTGGCACGGCTTCCGGCCTCTATCCAAATAAAGTTGTCGCCCAGGTTTTGCAGTTGCTTCTCGATGCTGCTGCTGCCGGCGTTTCCAATCGCGACCACGCAAATGAACGCGCCCACCCCCACCGATATCCCGAGAATCGTAAGGACACTTCTGACCCAATTGCGCCTCAGTGCAGCGGTCGCCTCCCGGACTATGTTCTTGAAGTTCATCAAACCTGCGTCAATTGTGACGACCCTGATCAGCATACACAAGACGAGACCTTCAGTCAGGCCCCTTGCCAGTACGAAATGGCATGGCTTCCCCAATGACGCCCTGGGTAGATAAGCTTGAAATCGGAGTTTTCAGAATTACGATTTTGTCGGCGAAGTCAGCGACGTGGTGTACAGTCTTAGTCTGCCAAGCGAGCCGGCTCTCGCTCGCTCCCGACTTAAAGGAGCGAGCGATCTGGACTACTTTTCGACGGAACACACTTTCAACTGGTGTCATGAAAGGCTATACGTGAATGTTGCACTGCTGGTCGAATCCTCATGAACTCAACATTAATAAACTTTAAGAAAGAAAGAATGTGCAGCGGGATTTGCTCTGCAGCCACGTATCATAGCAATGCAGACTTTGAGGTACACGCAACCATTCTCTCGTCTTTGGCGGGTCGTGCATTGAGAGCGAAAACGACGTTACTACTTTTGATATGCTGGCTTCCGCTGGTGGTAGCCGCGCAGACTCCGGCTGTCATTCCACTCGCATCCGAGCCGCATCACCATCTTGTGCTTCACAACCAATACGTCAACCTGTACAAGGTCGAGGTCGCGCCGCACGATTCCGTTGTGTTGCACCGGCATGATTTCGATGCGATAAGCATCATGATGAGCGACACGCACGTCACCGTCTACACACCCGGCAAACCGGAAGCGCAACACCAAGTCGTCGATGGTCAAATACGACTCCAGCCTCAAGGCTACGTGCATTCGACTCTTATCGACGGAGGCGCGCCCTACCGCAACGTTACAATCGAGCTTCTTCTCCCTCAAGAAGGAGCGCGCAACCTCTGCGCTGCCGTAATCGCAACTCAGCCGCTGGACTGCCCAGGCGCGCAGGATTCGCGGCCGCACGAAGCGCATATGGAACAGCCCCAATTTGAGACCAACCGGACTTCCGTGACCCTCATTCGTGTGTTGCCTCACCAGGAGGTCACCCTGGGCGAACCTGGTCGTGCGGAATTGATCGTTGTCATGGACGAGGACGTGGCCGTGAAGGGAGACGGAAGCGGCACCCAAAATTTGCTGCATTCAGGAACTTTTGTGTGGCTCGATAAGGGCAAGGCGACACTCATCTTCAAGAACAACGGCGCCAAAGAGGCACGGCTTATTTCATTCAAATTCAGACCGATAGAGTCTGCGGAGGCACGACAGCAATGACTCATTCAAGGTTTTCTGACTAGAGCATCGTCCCATTAGTGCCTTATAGAAACGGTTTGCTTTCGTTGGGCCCGGCGATGGCGAGGCTTTCTGGGGTGAAG
>PKUV01000182.1 GCA_003131315.1 Acidobacteriaceae bacterium | reverse complement strand
TGGGCCGCCAAAAACTTCCGCCTCAAATCATCATCGTAGGCTCGCGCCATCTCTCTCGCGTCGCCGGAGTTTCGCCATGTCTAGCTTACACTATCGGTGAAAGTGCTCTAATGCGGGAGAAAGTTCGGAGCAGCCAGCGGGGGCTGCCCCTCTTGGTCTCATCACGGAACGCAAAAATAAGTTGACCCGACTACTGCGATTGAGATAAACACTTATCCCATCGTGCGTCGGACTTTCAGAACCAAGCAATGGTTTTCACTAGGTGAAAATGTCGCGCGGCTCGTTATGTTCGACGTTGAATTGGGTAGGGGCCTCGTGTACAGGGCCAGGCATTTTGTACTTAAGAAATTTATCTTTTGAGAAAGCGGGAGCATAACAATGAATCGGTTTATCGGGCTAGTTGTAACGGTCACCATTAGTGCGGTTGTATTGCTGGGGGCAGCTGTCGCATGGGCTGACATTACCGGTTCAATCTCAGGAATTGTTACCGATCCGAGCGGCGCCGTGGTTCCCGGGGCTACTCTGGTCGCCACCAGCGTGTCGACGAATGTGAAACATACCACCGCCGCCGACTCTAAGGGCTTCTATAGTTTCCCGGCTCTCAATGTAGACGTGTACAACGTCACCATCAGCAAGCCTGGATTTCGGGATGTCCAGGAAAACGGCATCACCATCAACGCCAACTCTGCCATTCGCATCGACGTCAAGTTGGAGTTGGGATCAGTGGTAAATACCATCGAGGTGGAGAGCGAAGCGCCCCTGGTGGAAACCCAGAGTTCGCAAATGGGCGAGGTCATCGGGGGCGCCAAGATCACCTCGGTGCCCCTGAATGGCCGCTCTTATATTGACCTGTTGGCTTTACAGCCTGGCGTTTCGCCTTATCAAGGCAATGACACAACGACGGGAGTAGGCGCAGCAACGATATCCGGCGACCAATCGAACGGAGGCCAGTCTGTAAACGGCGGCCGGCTCGGCTCGAACGGTTTCATGGTGAATGGAGCCGACGCGGAGGAAGGTGTTCACAATGGAGCGGCGATGATTCCGAATCTCGACTCCATTGCGGAATTTCGCATCATCACCAATAATTTCAACGCTGAATATGGAAACTACAGCGGTGGCCAAATCAATGTCGTCACCAAATCTGGAACCAATAAAATTCACGGAGATGTGTTCGACTTTCTGCGCAATACAGATCTGGACGCGAAGAATTACTTCGCACCCTCGCGTGGGGTCTTCATCCAGAATCAGTTCGGTGGGGTTATTGGCGGGCCGATAAAAAAAGACAGGGTTTTCTTCTTTGCCGACTATCAGGGAACTAAACAAATCTTAGGCCAGACCCAGTCCTTTGCTGTTCCCACCACAGCAGATCGCACTGGAAATCTGTCCGATGAAGCAGGGGCGCTCACCAATTCAGTGTACGGAACTTCTTGGGCCAGTACACTTTCGCAGGAACTGGGGTATGCCGTATCGCAGGGAGAGCCCTACTATACGCAAGGATGCACGACTTCCGCTCAATGTGTATTCCCGAACGCCACAATTCCACAGAGTGCGTGGTCTCCGGTCGCACTGAATTCTCTGAAATACATTCCAGCGCCCAACGAAAATCTACCGTCAGGCATTAATTATCAGGCTTCAGCCTATAACGGGACCTTGACCGACAACAAAGGCGGATTCCGCCTGGATACGAACACGCGTTACGGTTCTTTATTCGGATATTACTTTTTCGATCAATTCTCAACCGCTACTCCTTATGCCCAAGGTATCAATATCCCCGGCTTTGATAGTACTAATCAGGGTCGTACTCAGATGATAAATTTGGGCCTGACGACAACGGTCAATAGT
The DNA here is from genome assembly GCA_003131315.1 of Acidobacteriaceae bacterium. GTDB lineage: Bacteria > Acidobacteriota > Terriglobia > Terriglobales > Acidobacteriaceae > Acidiflorens. The sequence goes on along the minus strand of PKUV01000182.1, from coordinate 33,674 downwards.
TCCACTGTCAATGATGTTCGTTTCGTATATCTGCGAGACGTTAACCACACCGGGCTTCCGCAGGGTGGCACGGGGGTCTCTCTGGGCTCGTTGGGCTTTAATACTCCTTGGAATAGTACAGGTGGAATTGGTGCTATCAGTCCAGCGCTGGAAGGGGTCCCATCTTTTATGTTCAATAACTATGCCTTTGGACTTCCCCAGGATGCCTTGAATCAGTACAACAATACATTCCAGATCATTGATAATTTCACAAAAATTGTCGGCACCCACACCCTGCAGTTCGGCGCAGATTTTCATTACGATCAGATCAACGAACGAAACTACGATGATGCGAACGGGGCATTTGGCTTTAATGGTCAAGAGACAGGCCTGGACTTTGCCGACTTCCTGATTGGTGCTCCAGCTAATTTTACGCAGGCCAGCCAGCAGCTTCTTGATTCACGCAGCAAATACTATGGAGTTTATGCGCAGGATAGCTGGCGCGCGCGGCCCACACTGACGGTCAATTATGGTCTTCGCTATGAGATCATGTCGCCTTGGTATGACACCCAAAACAAACTGGAGACGCTCATCCCCGGCGAACAGTCCCAAGCCTTCCCGGGTGCGCCGTTAGGGTTGGTAGTTCCGGGAGATCCGGGTGTGCCGCGAACATTGTCCCCCATTCAGTATAGCAACTTTGCTCCCAGAGTGGGATTTGCCTATGCGCCGGCTGTGGCAGAAGGCTGGCTCGGGAAACTTCTTGGCGCCCCAGGTGCAACCAGTGTTCGTGCCGGCTACGGCATCTTCTACAGTTCCATTGAGGATGCCACTGGCTTTGTCGAAGTCGGGGATGCACCGTATGGCTTGTATTACAATGCCCCTGTACCTACACTCTTGGCATCCCCATATATCGATCGTGCGACAGGGAATAATGAGGGAATAAAATTTCCCTTCACGTTTCCCCCAACCAACGTATCGCCAAAAAATCCAGACACATCCTTCAATTGGGTCCAAGCCACGCCCATTTCCGGGGGTGACTACTTCTATCCTCACAACAAAATACCGTACGTGCAGCAATTTGACTTGTCTCTGCAGCGGCAACTGGGAACGTCTACGGTGGTGAGCGCCAGCTACGTGGGATCGGTTGGTCGGCACCTCCTGACGTTTGAAGATGCGAATCCAGCTAATGCAGCGCTCTGCCTCTCGTTGACCACTGCGAACCTGGCACCGGGTTCAACCCCCTGCGGTCCAGGTGGGGAAGACAATGTCTATACCCTGGCAAACGGACAGACTGTTACCGGTACGCGACCTACATTTGGGATTAATTTCGGCAGCAACCCGTACATGAAAACAGCTGTCAGCTCAAGTTTTAACTCCCTGCAGGTAAGCGTGAAACATACCGACAAATATGCAAATGTTCTGCTTGCCTACACCTTTGACAAATCTATTGACAATGGTTCGACATCGTTTGATGCAACCAACCCTTTTAACCCCAGGCTAAGCCGCGCTTTGTCTGTTTTCGACGTCCCGCAAGACTTAGTGGTGAGCTATACTGTCCAGCTGCCGTTTAACAACTTCATCGGTAATGGCGATATCGCAAAAAGATTCACCGCAGGGTGGGCTTTGTCTGGAGTCTCGACCTTCGCCAGCGGCCAGCCCATTCAGCTCAGTGAATCCGATGACAACTCACTCAGTGGAACATTCAATGACTCAATCGATGAGCCTAGTTATGCCGTCAATGGTGGTTCTCTGTATTCCAATCGCAATCCGCGTTCGGGGCAACCATATTTCAATCCACACTACTTCGTTCCAGAACCACTTGGACAGGTCGGAAATGCTTCGCGTCGGTTCTTTACTGGGCCGGGCATCTTCAACTCTGATATGGCCCTGCTGAAAGATACGCAGATCACCGAAAGTACGCAGTTGCAGTTCCGTGTAGAGGCGTTCAACATCTTCAATCATGCACAGTTCAACAATCCATCGGGAAATGTCGACAACGTAGGCCAGGGCGGTTTTGGGTATGTGACTTCCGCTCGAGATCCACGTATCATGCAGGTCGCCTTAAAGTTATTGTTCTAAGCGGAGATAGATGTTCAAACGCTATACACTTTGATACCGTCTTATCTATTTGCTAGATGGCGTCTGAGTGTATAGCGGAAGGGGAAGGAGGGTTCTTGCGGATACTGTACTCGTGGCCAGCTATCTCTCGCCTGCTTGTAATCGTAGGAATGCTCTCCTTCGCTTCATTGCATGCGCAACAATCGGTCGACGCCAGCCAATCCACCACAGTCCCTAGTGCATCCCCTAATTCCTCCCCAGGATACGGTCTTTTTGCAACGAACTGTGCCGCCTGTCATGGGGCGGATGGTCGCGGCGGGGAGCGTGCGACTGATATTGCGACGGTCTCTGAAGTGCAGCAGCTGTCGAACGGCGAGTTGATCGGAATTGTTCGAAATGGAATCTCCGGTACAGGCATGCCGGCCTTTGGTTCGCTGGAACCGCAAAAGGTAAAGGTCCTCGTTGATTATTTGCGGTTTCTGCAAGGAAAGGGAGCGGTTGTACAGCTCCCTGGGGACGTACATGCCGGAGAATTGCTCTTCTTCGGGAAAGCACAATGCTCTACATGTCACATGGTCAACGGAAAGGGCGGCTTTATTGCTAGTGATCTCTCACTCTATGGATCGCATGAGACGGCAGACCAAATTCGTGGAGTGATCACCGACCCTAAAAACAAGTTACCGGCGCGATCTAATGCCACCACCGTGGTAACTCGTTCCGGCAAGAAAGTTACAGGAATAGTCAAAAGTAACGATAATTTCTCCATTGCGTTACAAACGCTGGATGGATCGTTTCAGTTGTTTCAGAAGTTTGATTTGAAACAGATTGACATGGAGTCTCGTTCGCTGATGCCGGTTAATTATGGCTCCCTATTCAATAGCAATGAGCTGAACGATCTGATTAGCTACCTGCTCAGCGTTGGGACAAAGAATGCCAGTCATGTCGCCAAGAAGCATCCCAGGTCAGACGACGATGACGACGACTTGAAATCGAATTAAACGGAATAATTGCTCCGCCGGCGAATTGTCATTTGCCAACTTCTTCCACAAAGGACATATACCTTGTTGCGGTCACGGATAAAACAACTTTCGATATGCTCAATAGCCGGGATTGCACTCCTGGGCGGAATAATGTGTACAGCCGTTCGTGCCCAAGTTGCCAAGCGCACATTTGAACTGCAGGGAATGTCACCTTCTTTCTGGAACTTAGTCGATCACAATGCCCAGCTGGCCAAGGTTGCCTCTGGATTTGGCTTTACTGAAGGTCCAGTCTGGGACAAGGCCGGCTATCTCTGGGTTAGCGATGAAACCTTAAACAAGATCTTTCGGCTAAACGTTGCTAGCGGCCAAAAGCAGGAGATGATATCTCTCGGAGACCCGGACGGTAATACATATGATACGCAGCAGCGCCTTTTGGATTGCGCCAGCGTCCTGCGCGCGATAATCCGGCTATCACCGGACGATAAGAGCTATGCCATTGTCGCCGACCGCTATCAGGGAAAACGTCTTAACAGTCCAAACGACGTCGTCATCGGCCCGGACGGCGCGATCTACTTTACCGATCCAAATATGGATCTGGTCGCCGGACAGAAGCAGGAGATTCCATTCCAAGGCGTATATCGAATTGCTAAAAATGGTCAGGTGCAATTGCTGACCAAAGACCTGACGCAGCCCAATGGACTTGTTTTTTCTCCAGATGGGAAAAAGTTATATGTGGATGATTCCGAACAACAAAACATTCGCGTCTACGACTTCCAGTCGGATGGCACCCTGGCCAACGGGCGCATCTTTGGCGTCGAGACCGCGGATCCAAAGGACGGTGTGCCAGACGGCATGAAGGTTGACATGGAAGGGAATCTTTATGTGGTAGGCCCGAAGGGCATCTGGGTGTGGAGTCATCAAGGCGCTCATCTCGGAACCATCGTAGTTCCAGAGCAACCGGCGAACCTTGCCTGGGGAGATGCGGATTACTCAACGCTGTACATTACCGCCGAGACTTCGGTGTACAAGATTCACACCAAGGCCCATGGATTCATTCCGACTTTATGAGCGATATCAGTGTCGTTCGACATTATAACTGCTAACCGTTGTTGTGGGGGCCTGATGAGCAATGTAGTAAGACGCGGTCCATTTGTTCTTCTCTGTGTATTGGTTGTTGCATTCGGCACAAAACTCTCTGCGCAAGACTTATCCTCCAGAATAATTAAGCCGGCTGCCGACAAGGCCATAGGTACATCCTATAGTCCTGGCGTTCTTGCCAACGGCAGTCTGTACGTCTCCGGTCAAGGTGGTCGTAATTCCGACGGCAGTCTTGCAACAGACTTTCAACAACAGGTAAGCCAGTCATTGCGAAACGTACAAAGCATCCTGCATGAAGCGGGAATGGACTTCGGCAACGTTGTTTGGATGAACATCTATCTGACTGACGCGCATGATGTAGCTGCGATGAATGAAGTCTACTGGAAATCTATTGGTCCGAATCCTCCCGCACGGACTGTCCTCGTAGTTGCTGCCCTTCCTCACGGCGAGAAGATTGAAATCAACTGTATATCCGCACGAAATACAATCCAGCGACGGCAAATCTGGCCTCAGGGATGGCCTCAAGGACAACACGTGGATCCACCCGCGATCCAGGCGGATGACGTTTTATACATGTCAGCACAGGGGGGAACCAATCCCCTGACTGGCAAACTCGCAGTGGATTTCCGTGGCGAGGTCAAGCAGGCTCTCGATAACGTGGCTGCGATATTAAAAACTGCCAACATGGGTCTGAAAAACGTTCTATGGGTGAATCCCTACATGAGCGTTAGCGGTAAATATGACGTGATGGGTGACATTTACAGAACCTATTTTGAGTTCGGGAATACGCCGGGACGGGGAACGATTCAAGTTGCCGATCTTCCAAACAACAATCATGTCATTTTTAGTTGCATTGCGGGCGCGGATCTCGCAAAGCGTAAGGCCGTCCGTCCCAGAAATATGCTACCGAGTCCAACCGCCAGTCCTGGCGTGCTCTATGGCGACACCCTATATCTTTCCGCCAAGGATGGTTTCATCCCAGAGCAGGGAATTGTTACTCCTGATTTCGAATTACAACTCCGGCAATCCATGCGAAATCTTCTGGATGGCCTGCAGGAAGCTGACATGGATTTCGCCGATGTGGTATTTTCTACCGTCTATCTGCGTCAAATCAATGACTCCGATCGAATGACTAATCTCTATGGAAAGTTCTTCAAGAATGACTTTCCTGCACGAACGACTCTGCAACAGACTGTCGACTTGAACGCAGAGGCTACTGAGCAAATCTCACTTATTGCGGTAAGACGACGAAAAGAATGACTACAGGGGTACCAAATGAAGCCGAACCTGAAAATGCAACGTAGAACGTTTGTTAAATGGCTATCTGCTTTGCCCCTACTTACACGAGTAGGCATCCAGCAGGCGTTTGGAACGGGATGGGCAGAGGTAGCGAAAGATTCCACAGATAACATTTACACCCGTCTGGGTGTAAAACCCGTGATTAACGGACGGGGGACATGGACCTATTTAAGCGCTACTCTGGAATTGCCCGAAGTGAAAGCCGCTCAGGAGGCCGCCTCCCTGCACTATGTCAATATATTTGATCTCCAGCATGCTGTCGGGAAGCGATTGGCGGAATTGACCGGTGCGGAATCCGGCATGATTACCTCTGGAGCTGCAGGCGCTATAGCCTCAGGCACAGCAGGATGCATTGCGGGAGCGGACCCGAAATTTGTTTGGCAATTGCCAGATACTACGGGACTCAAGCATGAAGTTGTCATGGTCGGTGGCCGAAGCCCGTTCGATAGTGCGATTCGCCTGGCGGGCGGGAAACTTGTAATTGCAGATTCGGCAGAGCAGCTTCAAAACGCGATTACCAGTAATACGGCAATGATCTATACGACGTCGCTTCCTTCCCAACTGGCCAAGGAGATAGCGATTGCCAAAAGTCGACGCGTCCCCATATTCATGGATGCCGCCGACGGTATTCCTCCCGTGGAAAACCTCCGGTTATTCGCAAAGATGGGCTGCGATTTATATACAGTCAGTGGTGGCAAGGGTTTGTGTGGCCCGCAATCGACAGGAGTTCTCCTTGGACGTAAAGATCTTATAGAAGCTGCCCTTGCGAACACCAATCCTTGGGAGGGTGCAGTATGCCGTGCCATGAAGGTTGGCAAAGAGGAAATCATGGGATGTCTCGCTGCCGTCGAGGCCATTCTTCGTGTAGACATGACCGTGCTGACGAACGAATGGACTGGACGCGTCGAACGCATTGCAACGCTAGTCGGAACAGTCCCGGGTGTCCACACCGAGATCTTCACGCCTACCACGGAAAACCAATATCCCACACTTACTGTCTTATGGGATCAAGAGGCGTGGGGCTATAAAACCGCGGATTGCGCAAAGCAGTTGCTTGACGGTATACCCAGCATCGCGGTGTTGACCAATGACAACCCAAGTGACGTCTTAATCAGAATTCCTCACGGGCCTGCTAAGTTGCCTGACGCCGAGGATAAGCTTCAGATAATATCCATGACACTAAAACCAGGCGAGGACATTATTGTGGGTAAAAGACTGCGCCAACTGTTAACAGTAGCTAGGACTAAGGGCGTCTAACACTCGATTATAGCCATCGCATTAGAAGTACCAATAGATGATATCTGCGAACGGAATCTATCACAGTTGTCACGAATTGACAGATCAGTGTGCCAATTGGAGATCTTGAAGATGAAAGTATATGGTTTCAGTGTGGCTCTGGTGCTGGGCGCTATGATAGCCATAGCAAATGCCCAAGGCTCAACGCCGGTTTCACCTTCTCCATGTCAGATCCGCCCGACAGTGTTCGATGGCTGGCAGGCCCAGGAAGTAACGAACGACTGGGTACGATTGACCTTTGTACCTCAACTCGGCGGCCGACTGATGCAAGTCACATTCAATGGGCACCCTTATTTATTTGTTAATCCCAAGTACAAAGGAAAATACATTTCTCCTGCTGAGGCGGCAGGCCGCTGGATTAATTACGGTGGCGACAAGATTTGGCCTTTGCCGGAAGGTAACGACGACGAGCAGCATTGGACCGGAGCTTCCACCGAACTGGACGATGGGTCTTATGCCTTCACGATTGTGTCGCAAAAGGACCGATGTGCCGTGCGTTTAGAAGGTCCCCCCGATCCGCCCACGGGACTGCAATATACCCGCGAGATCAGCATTGGCAATGATTCTCCGGAAATTTCTTTTCATGCCATCACCAGGAATTTCACAGGCCATACAATATCCTGGTCGGTGCAGTCTGTGTCTCAATACGATTTGTCGAACCCGAAGGATGCCAGCCAATACAACCACGACTTCTGGGCTTTTACCCCGCTCAATCCTCATTCGTCGTATTTAATTGGATATCACCCTCGGGATGGACTCGCGAACGATCCGTCCTATAGCGTAAAAGACGACCTGTTCCGCTTGAATTGGCGCTATCTGGAGAGCGAAGTATGGATAGATTCTACTGCCGGTTGGCTCGCCGTGATCGATGGGTCCTATCAGTATGCGATGGTTGAGAAACATCAATACACAGAAGGAGCGTCATATCCAGGAAAAGCGTCGGTTATTTTCTATAAAAATGGGCCCACCGTAGAGCTGGACGCGCAGGGAGTGCCCTACCTTTCGTCGAAGAACCTTGAAGAGACCCCATACTATATGGAAGCGGAACTCAATAGCCCTATGGCGGTGTTATCGCCGGGAGAAACCTATAGCATGGACACATCATGGTTCCCTGCTCGTATGGGGCGAGATCTTCATACTGTCACTGACGCAGGTTTGGTCGGTCAACCTTTGGTGGTCACAAGAAGCAGTGGAAATCTAGACGTCAGTGGCAGTTTTGGAGTTTTCTTTCCCGGAGAATTGGAGGCGTATCTCTATGGCGAAAGCGGCGTGGAAAGAGGTCACGTTCCGATCCAATCTGTCAGTCCACAAAATGAAGTTGAACTTCACCAGGTCATTGCAGGAGCTAAGGATGTGGTGCGAGTGTCGATTCACCTAATCGATACTCACCATGTTGACCGTGGGGCTCTTGGAGAAGCATTCGTCACCAGGGATAACGGAGGACACTGATTGTAATGATCGTGAATATACGAAGCATATGGAATGTAGCAATTTGCGGTTGTGTGTTGTTGTTCGGTTCAGTCGGCCAGAGCAGGAGTCAAACAATAACAGCGGCCGTGGATGTGCAACCAGCGCAGTTGCTTTCCCACACGATTGAGCAGAATTGGCCTTCTTATAATGGCGATTACACAGGAAGACGCTATAGTAGCCTTACGCAAATAACCCCTGGAAATGTTGGGCAACTTCGTGCGCAATGGGTATTCCATAGTAAAAATGCTGGCACGCTTGAGGTTACCCCTGTAGTAGTGAATGGTGTGATGTACATCACCGCCTCCAACGATGCGTACGCTCTAAATTCAATAAATGGGCGCATGCTGTGGCATTATTCGCGCCCTGTGTCCAGTGGCCTTGTCGATGATGCTGCCGGTCATATAAGCCGTGGCGTCGCTTTATTAGGGACGCGCTTATATATGGAAACGGATAATGCCCACCTGTTGTGTCTCGATGCCCGATCCGGGCACTTACTCTGGGATGTCGCCTATGCTGACTGGAACAAGAATTATGGAGCTACAAGCGCTCCGTTGGTCGTTAAGGACAAAGTGTTGGTGGGAACTTCTGGCGGCGATTCGGGAGTGCGCGGTTTTGTTGCAGCGTACGACGCTGGTACTGGAAAGTTAGTATGGCGCCTCTGGACCATTCCAGGTCCTGGAGAATTCGGCTCCGAAAGCTGGCCGGGAGATGCGTACCTGCATGGGGGTGGTACAACATGGATGCCGGGAACCTATGACCCTCAATTAAATACTGTCTACTGGGGTACGGGCAATGCTGCTCCAGATTACGATGGCAGCGTTCGCCCCGGAGACGACCTTTACACCGCGAGTTTACTGGCAATCGATGCGGATACGGGAAAATTAAAATGGTATTTCCAGTTTACCCCACATGATCTATATGACTACGACAGCGTTGAAACAGCTGTTCTGATTGATAGAGTTTACAAGGGAAAGCTGCAACAACTTCTAGTCGAGGCAAATCGCAATGGGTTCATCTATACTTTTGATCGTACCAATGGCAAGTTCCTGTCAGCGACCCAGTTTTCTGAGAAAATAAATTGGGCGAATGGGATTGGCGCCAACGGCCGACCAATAGTCTCGGACTTACAGCCAACTACCAATGGCACACTAATTTGTCCGGGTGATGAAGGAGCTACCAACTGGTTCTCTCCCTCTTACAGCGAGTTCACACATCTATTCTATTTTCTAGCATCTGATAATTGCGCAGCATACTTTAGAAAACCAGGGGACTTTGCGGAAGGCAGCAACTATTACTCGACTGGAACCACTCATGATCCCAAAAATAGGGGCAAGAAGGTTCTTCTTGCCTTTGACCTCGAGAAGAATAGTTTTGCATGGCGTTATCCACAAGAGGGAAATTCTCATTCTTGGGGCGGCGTCATGACAACTGCCTCAGGTTTGGTGTTTTTTGCCGATGATGCAGAGTGCTTTGAGGCAGTCGACGCTAAGACCGGAAAACCCTTATGGCACTTTAATACGGGTCAGATCTTGCATGCATCTCCGATGAGTTATTCAGCTGGCGGTAAACAATATGTCGCCATTGCATCGGGAGATGATTTGTTTAGTTTTGCGTTGCCTTGATTATCCGGTTGTAGGGAACGGCTTGCTTTGGGTCGAACGTAGCAGCAATCGATACACGAAATCGCAGACATTTGTTTCCCTAGTTCAGAAAAGGAGCGCAATGTTGCGTGGACATAGGTTTCAGAATAACGGGAATGACCGGCGGTCTTTTATCAAGTTCCTTTCGGCTGCCCCGCTGTTTGTCACTATTGGCTCTCGCAGTCTTGCGAGCACGGTCGCTGCCACTACACGAAGATTTGCGTCCGCGCATGTTTATACCCGTCTTGGGGTTCGGCCATTTATTAATGCGCGAGGGACGTGGACCTATCTGAGCGGCTCACTTGAACTACCGGAGGTGCGGCAAGCCGTAGAGGATGCATCCCAGCATTTTGTCGACATGTTCGAACTGCAACGCGCAGTAGGGAAGCGGCTTGCGGAGCTTTCTGGAGCCGAATCTGGAATGGTCACATCTGGGTCGGCGGGCGCGATGGCTGTAGCGACTGCGGCCTGCATCGCCGGGTCCGATCCAAACAATATCTGGCAATTGCCCGACACCACCGGCTTGAAACATGAAGTCGTTATGTTGGGAGGCCGGAGTGCGTTCGATAACGCGATCCGGCTCGCCGGAGGCAAATTGGTGCTCGCCCATGGAGTGGAGGATATGCAGTCGGCCATTAATGCGCAGACAGCAATGGTCTACACAACTTGGCGAGACGACCGTCTTGTGCAAGCGCTGAAGATCACGCGCAAGGCGGAGGTCCCCATGCTACTGGACGATGCAGCGGGCATTCCTCCGTTTGAGAATCTCACACGCTACGCAAAAATGGGTGTCGACCTTTATTGTTTCAGCGGTGGAAAAGGTCTGCGTGGCCCGCAATGTTCCGGAATACTGTTAGGCCGAAAATATCTCATCGATGCGGCTCTGGCAAATAGCAATCCGTGGGAAGGCGCCGTATGCCGGGCGATGAAAGTAGGCAAAGAAGAAATTATCGGTATACTTGCGGCAATTGAGTATTGGTCGCATGCGGATCTCGGGGCATTAAACAAAGAGTGGAGAAGCCGGGTCGAACGCATCGAGAAGTTAGTTCAAACAGTGCCGGGAGTTACGACCTCTATCGAGATCCCTGAAGAGGGTAACAGTTATCCCACCTTGACAGTGATGTGGGATGAGAAGCGCTTTGGCATGAAAGTAGCCGAATGTGACCAGCGTCTGCGGGAAGGCGATCCTCGTATTGAGGTGCTGACGAATAGTAACCCAAGCCTGGTTCCGGTTGTCCGCGAAGGCGATGACCCTAAAAGAAAACAGGAAGCCCCTCCTAATCAGTTGCAAATTGTCTCCATGACCTTACGGGTCGGGGAAGATCTCACAGTTGGTAATCGTCTACGCCAGATTCTTGCCAATGCGCGCAAACAATCGGTGTGAGCGGGTTCCTCTAACTATAGAAGGGTATTCTTTAATCGCGATACGCCAGAGGTAATAACTCATGGATCTCACCAAACGGAATGCCGTCATAGTAATCGCGTTGCTGGTAGGCGCTTTCTGCGCACCCCTGCTTCATGCGGACCAGCGCACGATCGATCCTACCTTTCTCTATCGCAACACTTCCGCAGTTGGCGGAAAAAGGTCCGATCTTACAACGTCAACTTGCCACTACAAGCCTTTGTTCGGGCAGGGAGACTGGGATACATCCGTCGTTGTCGGCGTTGCCCGATATGGTGAAGTGGTAATTGATCCCAATGGGGTCTGCGCTACAGTTCAATATTCAGACGAAGATCAGGTGTACGTTGTCCTCGAAGGTAGCGGCTCGGTGAAGTACGCAAATGAAATCGTGCCGCTTAAGAAGGAAGACTACCTGTATATCCCGGCGACAATTCCAAATGTGTTAAGTAATAGGTCTGACCTGCCGCTGACTGTGGTTGTTATGGGTTTTCACACCAATGGATTTGAGCAATCTCAACCACCGCCGCAGCCCTTAAAGGCAAACATAGAAGATGTGCCGACGGCCATTGTGAGTGGCCACCCATCCTCGGCTCGCTTCCGGCTGCTTATGGGAGATCTCGACAGTAAGCGTGACCGGCTCGCAGCTGGCCATGTTTTGACCAGCCTTTTTCTAATGGAAATCGAGCCGAGTGGCACTAACTTTCCCCACCATCACGAGCGCGAAGAGGAGATTTACCTGGTTTTGAGCGGCCACGGAGTAATGGTGGCAGGCGGAGGAATGGACGGAATCGCCGGACGGCATCCTGCCAAAGCCGGGGATGCCTACTTCTTTCGGCTCAACGCCACCGTTGGATATTACAGTGCTCCCAACGTCAAATCACGTATTCTTGCCGTGCGGTCGTGGTATCCGGGTATGGTGCAAAAAGGCGCAGAACACTAAGAGAGTAAAAGCGTCTGACAAAAATGGCAAATCCCTCACGCTCGCGCCGTGAAGGGAATCGCTGGCTATCCTCGCCCTACACCGCTGACCTGCGTATTGTTACGGAGTGAGATTTCCGCAATGTACTGACCTGCCCCCCTAAATCCGCACACGGCTGAGTATGATTTCACATTGCGCAGCCAAAATCATACTTCTAAAGTCGTACTTCAAGGGATTGGCCGATAACTCAAAGTCCGCCGATCTACTGTTGTGTTGTCCCCTTTACCACGAGCGCAAAGGGCAGTTCCTCGCCTGAGGCGAGTTTCATGCTGGCAGAAAAAATCCAGTGGTCCTGATCGTCCTTGGAAACTGAAGGTGCGGTTATCCCGCTATCCGCCTGAACTAAACTCAGTGGACTGGGATGTTTCGTCCCCGTAGCGCTTTTACTCAAAGCCATCAATTCCTGAAACTTGAAAGTGGCCTTGGGATTAGCATCAGACGCCGCCGGGATGAGAAGGAGAAAATCCCGGTTGGGAGCCGCCCCAAGGTGATTGCCGTCGTTGGGCATCAATCCGTAGCGGAGCGTGTAGAAACCCGCGGGAACTCTCTGCCCCCGAAAATCGGCCGCGGCTTGCGGAAAATGCACGACCCCGACCAGCACGGACTCAGCAAGCTGCGGATACGTGACACCCTCATCCTTTTTCGTTTGTGCGGGGACGCTCTTGCGCACCCACAGCTCACAGGTGGGCGTCCCGCCATCGAGCGTCAGGCGATATCCCTTTGAGTCGAGTGTCTGCCGCACACCTTCAGAAACCGCACTATCGGTCAATGGCCCGACAGTCTCTACCTTGCCATTCTGGGCGGCGCAGGCCAGCGAGAACATGAAGATGAACCCGATCGCAATTGATGGTGTAGCAATCCTGCGCATATTTATGGCCTCTCTTGTGTTGATCGGGGTTAGCCGCACTTCCCCGTCCCATGACAGGCCCGGCTTCTCGAATTGCAGTTTCCGGGTTCTGCCAACGCGCCATCTGGACCGATGCACGTCTGAGTATGGATGCACCAGAACAGGCCATCGTTGCAAGGCGGCACGCTGGTATCGGGTTCGGCGAGAATGAACTGGCCTTTCCAGCGCAGCGCCGGGCACAGGTTCGGATGATGGGTGTTGAAGCGATCCGATTCCAGAATCATGAGACACCTCCCGATGCGGCCTTCAAGATCGCGCGCCTCAGCGCCACACGCGCGAGTTGGACTTTGTAGGCATTATGGCTGAGCGGCTTAGCGTTCGTCAGGGCGGCCTCGGCCGCTCTCTGCGCCGTATCCTTGTTAATAGGCTGCCCCACCAAGGCCTGCTCCGCTTCTGGCGAAGGCCAGGGCACGGGCGCAACATATCCCATCACGATACGGGCCGATTGAACGTTGGAGCCGCGCATCTTCAATGCAACGCCAGCAACTGCAAGCGGCCAGTCGAATATCTCCTTCTGGCGGATTTCGTAGTGTGCGGCTCTTACGTCCGACGCAGGCGGGATCACCACTTCGGTGACGATCTCGTTCGGTCGCAGATCATGTTCGCGTTCGCCTTCATTCTTCGGAATAACGAAGAACTTTTCCAGCGGAAGCTCGCGTTTCCCTTTCGGCCCTTCCAGCCGGATCTTCGCACCATAGGCGACCAGAATGGGAACAAGGGTGGACGGGCTGACAAACTTGGCAGGGCCCTCATTCCCGAGAATGGCATGGTAGCGGTTCTCGCCTTCTGCGACCAGTTCCTTGCCAGTCTCGTTTTTCGGCAAAAGGCCAAATCCGTTGCGGAAGTACCAGCAGCGCGGACGCTGGCACAGATTACCTCCAAGCGTGGCCAGGTTGCGAATTTGCGGGCTCGCGGCTTCGGCCAGAGCCTCAGCCAGCGCCGGGTAATTTTGTCTTACTGTGGCGTCATCGGCTAGATCGCCAAGAGTAGTCAACGCACCGATGTGAAATCCTTGTGCGTTGGAGGAAACCCCGTGGAGATCGTTGATTCCCTTAATATTGATCAACCGTTTTGGCGCGACCACATCATCTTTCATCAGCGTGAGCAGATCGGTCCCGCCCGCGAGGATTTCGGCATTGCCCCGGCTTGCGCCCAGCAGACTGATGGCTTGGCTTCGGGTATTTGGGCTGACATATTCAAAAGGTCGCATCAGGCACCTGCCTTCTGTTCCAGCGCCGCCAGGACGCGGTCCGGCGTGAGCGGCAGGAACGGCACACGCACACCGATCGCATTGGCAACGGCGTTAGAGATTGCTGCGCCGGGCGAGATCACTGGAGGCTCGCCCAGTCCGATCACGCCGCGTTCGTCGTAACCCTTGCCCGTCATCATATGCACGACCAGCTCGGGAATGTCGCTGAGACCGGCAAGACGGTAGAACCCCATATCCGCATTCAGCATTCGGCCGGTACTCGGGTCCATGACCTTCTCTTCGTACAGTGAATAGCTGATGCCCATGATCATGGCACCATAGCATTGGCTCTCGGCGGTCTTAAGGTCAATGACCAACCCGCAGTCTTGAACGGCGACCATCTTTTTGACCTTGACGACGCCAGTATCAGTATCGACTTCGACTTCCGCCATCTGCACGCCACCGACACCGCTATTGGTCAGATCGGGAGGTTTGCTCTTGTCCGGATTCTTACCGCGTACGGTGAGCGGCATTACACCCAGCTTGGAACAAGCTTCTTTCCAACTGAGGGACCGGCTGGAGTCGCCCTTGACGCTCACCTTCCCACTCACGCATTCCAACTGATCTGGCTGGGTATTAAGCGCGGGTGCAACCTTGGCGAACAGCGCGTCACGCGCATCTGTGGCCGCACGGCGTGTAGAAGAACTGACGCCGCCGATGGTAGTCGAGCCCCCCGAACCGCCGGAAGGCGGATAGGTCGTGTCGCCGATCTGAAGCTGAATGGCATCCATGGGAATGCCTAATGTTTCGGAAGCAACAATGAGGATGCAAGTACGTGTTCCCGTTCCCAGATCCTGGGTGCCCAGCTTGATGTCGACCGATCCATCGGGATGGATGGTCAGATCGCAGTCACTCGCATGGCCGCGTCCTCCCCAGGTATGAAAAGACAATCCGACACCGCGCGCCAGGTCCCCAGACGCGATCTGCCTCCGCGGATGCCATTTCTGTTTCCAGTCCATCAGCTCGGAAGCGATGGCCAGTTCTTCGCGGTAAGTATTCTCGCGCGGCTTGGTCAGGGTAAGGTTCTTGCCGAAGAATTCCACCGGATCCATGTTCAGCTTAGCCGCCAGATCGTCCAGAGCGCACATAGTAAGGACGGCGGCCTGCGGATGGTTGGGTGCACGCCAGGCGCGTGCGGGACCGATGTTGTTGCGGATCGCGATGTGTTCCTGTCGTTGGTTCGGAATACTGAAGACGTAAGGAATGGGAGGCATGCCGCCGCCTCCGGGACCGCCTGTGCCCCAGGAGTTGGACTGCCACGCAACCAGAGTACCGTCCTTTCTTGCGCCCACTTTCACACGGGCGTAAGCCGAAGGCCGAGCTCCTGCAACTTCGAGTTCCGCGTCGCGCTCCAGCATGATGCGGACCGGCTTGCCGCCAGCCTTCTTGGAGATTTCGGCGGTAAAGATTCCCCAACGATCAGGGGAGAACTTGCTGCCGAAGCCTCCCCCAATGTGGTCCTGGTGAACCCGAATGTTGGTGGCCGGAATTTTCAACGGTTCTGCCATCTGGCCCGGAATGCCGGAGACATTCTGCGTGGAAATGTGAGTGAACAGGTGATCCGGATCGGTCCACTCGGAGATCGACCCATGACTCTCGAGACAGCAATGAGTAATGACCGGAACACCATAGAGCCCTTCGGAAACAACATCGGCTTCGGCAAAAGCCTTCTCAGGATCACCCGCCGTCTGCGCTGCGGCTTTCTGGTAACTCGATGGCAGCTTGCTCGCGGCTTCGGGATGAATCGCTGCTTTCCGTAGGGCATCGAGCACAGCGTCTGAGGCGCCACTCTCCTTGAAATCATTCAGCCTGGCTTCGTCGGGTTTCTCTCCGATTCCGTACTGGTGGATCTCGCTGACCATCTGTCCGGCGGGCACCTGGTTATCCAGCATGTCATCGATAGCGTCCATGCTGAGCGGGCCTTCTTCTTGCACCCCGCCCTTGGGGGGCTCGGTGTCGCTAACCAGATGTTGTAGTTGCTGGTATTCGACCTTAATTAGGCGGATGGCGTCCTCTGCCGTGGGCTCGTCGACGGCAGCCACGGCAACAACTTCATCTCCTGCCCAGTGGATGGTCGTGCCCGGCCCCTGCACGATGTGAACCGCCTTCACTCCGGGCATCTTCTCAGCCGCACTCGTGTCGATGCTTACGACCTTCGCGTGCGCATAGGGACAGCGCAGCACCTTGCCGTAGAGCATGCCAGGACGGTGGACATCGTAGGTGTACTTCGCCTGCCCTGCAACCTTGACGGGAGAATCGACGCGACTGACGCGCGTGCCGATCAACGTCCGGTGTTGAGCATCAGGCCATGCATAATCCGGCATAGGTCAGGCTCCCTTCTGCGCAACTTGCGCGATTGCCTTGCGGATTCCGGCATAGGTTCCACAGCGACACAGGTTGCCGCTGAGACCTCGGCGAATGTCTTCGGGCGTTGGGTGAGGATGTTTGTCGAGAAATGCTTTGCAGGCAACGACAAAACCGGGCGTGCAGAAACCGCACTGTGAAGCATCATTGTCCACAAACGCCTGCTGAATGGGGTGCAACTTGCCGTCTCGCGTCAGCGATTCGACGGTGGTGATGGCTTTGTGCTGGGCTTCGATGGCGAGCATCGCGCAGGCATAGACAGGTTTGTTATCCACCAGCACAGTGCAAGCGCCACATTCTGCGCGGTCGCAGACGCGCTTGGCCCCGGTGAGTTCGAACTCATCGCGCAAGGCGTCCAACAGAGTGACCCGGGGTTCGAGATTCGCCTTATAGTTCTTGCCGTTGATGGCGAATTCCATGGGGACCTTGCCGGGTCCATAGACCCGGACTTCCTGGCCCGCAGCCTTGATCACACGAGGACCAGCGACGAGAGGCACAGCGACGGAGATTCCGGAGATTTTGAGGAAGTCGCGCCGGGAGACGCCGGGGCTCTCCGGACTGTCATTAGGGTTTTTCTGGTTCTCGTCTTCATCGCGCATATCGTAACCTCCACAATACAGCTATCAGCCGGTGGTAGAACTATCAAAACCTGCGGGCAGCGATCACTTCAACGTTTCCCGCGGACGATGGTCAGGGACGCCGCCGGCAGAGTATACATCGTGTTCTCCCCACCGGTAAGTGTGAACTTAACGGGCGGACTATCCGGATCAGCGTGGCCCTTTTTGCGATCAGGATGCCACTGGTACTGGGCCTTCCCAAAGGTGATCATTGTGACTGGACCGGAGAAAGAGTCCTCTCGATTGCTTTCGGCGTTGTGAAACACAACCTGGACCTGATGGGGATGGTCATAATCTTTATTGATGAGCATGAGCGACCATTGACCGTCCGGACGCTCAAGAGCGTATGCCGTCACCAGCACATGCCCTTCGGTATCCTTTACATTGCTGGCGGCACGGAAGAGGCGATGCTCGGCGTCTTTCGGTTCTGCCCATTCCTGCGTGATCAGCTGTGCGCCGTAAAACTGCGAGGTTTTCTGTTGAATCTTGTAATGCTCATCGACCATGAACATGTGGTAGGTTCCCCAGCTATTGGCGCAGGCGGGATGCGGCGGAGAGTAGGGGAGATCGTGGTAATAGTGAGTCGATTGGCCGCCGGCCGTCAGAAAGCCTCCGAAGGAATCTGCCAGCCACAGAGCACCGAAGATATCGACGGCGGCCTCACCACCGTGGTCGTTGGTTTCAGTGTCGAGCAGGGGAATGCCCGCCGGCAGGCCGTCGTCCCGCCACACCTGCATGATATGAGTGATCAGCTCCGGCTCCTGATAAAGATTCTTCCAGGGCGTCTCGCAGCCGTCATAGGGATAATGCTCAAACGACATGAAGGCAAGATCCTGCAGGCGGCCGTGGGCTTTCAAATAATCGAGGAAGCGGCTGAACCATGATGTCCGGCCTTGCGCATCGGGCCAGGTTTTGATGTCCTCGCTGACGCCTTCAAACGCCGGACCTCCCAGCTTGAAGTTCGGATCAACCCGGTGCAGCGCGGTGGCGAACTGCAGGTACAGAGTGGCGTAGTCCTCGGGAAGCATGTACTGGCCGTCAGCTTCTTCGCCCATTTCGATGTATGAAACGGGATAGCCCCGCTTCTTGATGTAGGTCATTTGCGCGGCAGCGTCCTCGGGTGTGCTATACAGCAGGGCGATAGGAATAATGGCGGGAAGGCCGCGAGTTATTCCGCTGGTGAAAAACAGGTCGAACCCCGGCTGGTCGCCGGATTCCATGCGATCGGGAGCGACGTAAAGATCGGAAGCCTGGTGCCAGGGATCCACCGAGGAACACAACGTGAGCGTCTGCTTCTGATCCGGAGAGTGGTGAAGCAGATCGGTGAATTCGCCTTTATCGTCGACGGTTCCGAGATAAAGCTCGCGGATGGCATATCCAACGCAGTTACGGCTGTCGCTGGAACCGTGAGTATCGCAGGTATTCGACGACTGCGTCATCAGAATGCGGATAAACTTGGTGCTCACCGGCGATGAAGCGAGGCCAAGAGTGGGAGTACCGCCCTTTCCATTTTTCACATCCCCAGAAGCGAAGGTTTTCCACTGCCCTTTATCCTGCTCATCCATGGCATCGCCGTCACCAACCCAGTACTGCACCTCGTAGGCCTGCGCGTACGGTTCGGCCCAGGCAATACGGATCGCGTTCACCTCCTGCTTCTTATCCGGAGCGATCACCACCCACTGTGGATGCAGCGAGTCATCCTCGCCGGTGAAGGCCTTCGTCAGATAGGGATTGCTCTTCCAGTAGGTGTTGACGTCGCCGTCATCCAGGCGCGAGAAGCCGTCAAACTCCGTCCCGTTGTTTCGCGTGAATCCCCGGTGTGGAAGAGAATAGCCATAGGAGTGCCGAATCATCTTCTTCGTGGGAGTGGAGTCTCCCACGAAATATCCTTTGCCCAAAGAATCGCTCCAGGCGCCCTTAGGATTCCAATGCCAGGCCTGGACGAACAAGTCCGT
Source organism: Acidobacteriaceae bacterium (assembly GCA_003131315.1). GTDB lineage: Bacteria > Acidobacteriota > Terriglobia > Terriglobales > Acidobacteriaceae > Acidiflorens. Next base: position 14,381 of record PKUV01000182.1, on the reverse strand, counting down.
GTTCTGCCGGTAACTGATCACGCCCCACCCTGCCGAAAGGATCTGCTTGATCTGGTCGGGCCGAAAAAACATGTCGGTGACATTGCTCGGCACCCGGTCCACGGTCGAACCGAGCGCATACAGAGGGCTGAACTTGTTCACCACATGACTGGGTGTCGCATCGACGCGCACGGTTTGGGCGCTAGTCAGAATCGGGTTCGAGAAAATCACGCAGAGAGCAATGATGAAGGATGAACGCGTCATAGGATTTGGAGGCCTTTAGTACATTCGCGATCCCGCATAGACAGTCATACAACAAACCGCAGTGCTTGCGCCATCGAGCTGCCGATCGTTTTCACGGAATGAAACTCATTTTCGCTTCTGTACGGCTTTGGTTGCCGCCTCTGTATAATTTCGAGTTCTGAGAAGAAATATGGCTGCTGCCAGGAGATGTCCGTCATGCTAATCAAAGTGTTCAACGACAAAGCTTCCATGGGCAAAGCAGCGGCGGAGCAGGCCGCCGCCGCGATCCGTCGGGCGATCGAGGAGTGCGGCCATGCACGGATCATCGCTGCAACCGCAGCATCGCAGCTTGAGTTCCTCGACGCGCTCACCAAGATGGCAGGCATCGATTGGCAAAAGGTTGAGACATTTCATCTCGATGAGTACGTCGGGTTGCCAGTCACGCATCCCGGAAGCTTTCGTAAGATGTTGCTGGAGCAACTGGTCCGGAAGACCGGCATCACCAGGTATCACTTGCTCGAAGGTGATGCTGCAAATCCTGCCCAAGCCGTGCGCGCTGTGGGCAAAGACCTGGCTTCTGCGCCAATCGACATCGCCTTTCTCGGTATTGGTGAGAACGGGCACATCGCTTTCAATGATCCTCCGGCAGACTTCGAAACGCAAGAGCCGTACATCGTCGTAAACCTCGACGAGGCGTGCCGCCGACAGCAGGTAGGCGAGGCGTGGTTCGCCAACATTTCGCAAGTGCCGAAGCAGGCGATCTCCATGTCGGTGCGCCAGATTCTGAAAGCAAAGGAGATTCTCGCGGTCGTGCCTGACACCCGCAAAGCACAAGCCGTGAAGTTGTGCTTTGAGGGAAGTATCAGCCCCATGGAGCCAGCATCGATTCTGCGCACGCACCCTAACGCCACCATTTATCTGGACAAGAATTCAGCATCACTGTTGGGACCGGCGTTGCAGAACCAATTGAAGGACAAAGCACAGGTGATGGTAGGGCGTTAGATCGTCTCCCATCCACTACCCATGGCGACCGCCGGAAAGCCGACTCCTACACACGCCATTCCCTCCTTGCGCTGGTGGATTGGCGCGCTACTGTTCGCCTCCACCATCATCAACTACATTGACCGGCAAACGCTCTCGCTGCTGGCGCCGTATTTGAAGATCGAATACCACTGGACCAACAGCGACTACGCCAGCATCGTGATCGCGTTCCGGATCGCCTACTCGATTGGACAAACGGTGTTCGGCAGGGTGATGGACCGCATCGGAACACGACGCGGACTAAGCATTACTGTCGCCTGTTACTCGATTTTTTCGATGGCCACTGCGGCGGCGAGCGGGCTGCGCAGTTTTGCCGGATTCCGTTTCCTGCTGGGCGCGGGAGAATCGGCCAACTGGCCGGCTGCCACGAAAGCCGTTTCGGAGTGGTTCCCGAAACGCGAACGCGGCCTGGCGACCGCCCTCTTTGATAGCGGGTCATCCATCGGAGGAGCGGTTGCGCCTTTTGTCATTCTACCGATCTATTTCCGTTGGGGATGGCGTCCAGCGTTCATGATCCCGGGCGTACTGGGATTCCTGTGGCTGATGGTGTGGCGCTGGCTGTATTACCCGCCGGAAGCGCATCCCCGGGTAAGTCAGGCCGAACTGCAGATGATCGCCGCGGACAAGATCGATCCTGGTGCGCAGCCAGCCAGCCGGACACGAGCTCACTGGCGCGATCTCCTAAAACTGCCGCAGACGTGGGGAACGATCGTCGCTAAGACGTTCACGGATCCGGTCTGGTTTTTCATAACCGACTGGTTCCCCATTTACCTGGTTGCGAAGGGAATCGATCTCAGGAGTGGACTGATCGCAGTGTGGATCCCCTTCATCGCCGCCGATCTGGGAAACTTCTTCGGCGGTGGCATGTCGGGATACTTGATCAAGCGTGGCTGGTCCCTCGGCGCAGCCCGCAAAGCACTGATGGTTTTTGGGGGAATCGGAGTCACTCTGCTGATTCCGACCATTCTCACGACGAACCTGGTGTTGATCGCGTTGCTTTTCGGGCTTGCGACTTTTTCCTATGCATCTTTCAGCACGATCGCAAACGTGCTACCTTCGGACCTTTATCACAGCGACTCGGTAGCTTCGGTCAGCGGCTTGAGCGGCACGGGAGCGGGGATCGGAACGATCGTGGCATTCAAGCTGATCGGATATTTCTCCGATGCCCGGGCGGCGGCGGCAACTCACGCATTCGATCCGATCATTATCATTGCGGGACTGGTTCCGTTTGCCGGGATGATTCTGACGTTGCTGCTGGTCCGCAACACGAAGGCCACGAACCAGGGATTGGTGCGGCAAATTTGAATTCACCGGGAACCGATTAGGAGATTCTGCGTGAAGATTACCGACGCGAAGGTGCTTGTCTGCTGCCCGGGGCGGAATTTTGTCACCCTGAAGGTCTATACCGACCAGGGCATACACGGCCTTGGCGACGCCACATTGAATGGCCGCGAGTTGGCGGTGGTTTCGTACTTGAAGGATCACGTGGTCCCGTGTCTCATCGGCCGGGATCCGTTTCAGACCGAGGACATTTGGCAGTACCTCTATCGCGGCGCGTACTGGCGCCGTGGTCCTGTAACCATGGCCGCGATCGGTGCGGTCGATATGGCGCTCTGGGATCTCAAAGGCAAAGCGCTCAACACGCCCGCGTACAACCTGCTCGGAGGCAAGAGCAGAACTGGGGTACTGGTGTATGGTCACGCCAATGGGCGCGATATCGACGAGACCGTGGAGGAAGTCGGCAAATACAAAGAGATGGGGTATCGCGCGGTCCGCGCGCAAAGCGGCATTCCGGGCCTGCCATCCACCTACGGAGTTGCCAAAGACAAGCTGTTCTATGAGCCGGCCGAGAAGGGCTTGCCGCCGGAGAATGCTTGGTCCACAGAAAAGTATCTTCTTCATGTGCCGAGGCTGTTTGAGGCCCTGCGCCTGAAGTATGGCGACGAGATTCACTTGCTGCACGACGCCCATCACCGTCTCTCGCCGATTGAGGCAGCCCGCCTGGGAAAGATTCTGGAGCCCTATCATCTATTCTGGCTGGAGGATCCTGTCGCTGCCGAACTGCAGGAAGGCTTCCGCATCATCCGCAAGCACACCACCACGCCTCTGGCTGTGGGCGAGGTGTTCAATACGATCTGGGACGCCCACATTCTCATCACCGAACAATTGATCGATTACATCCGGATGACGGTGGTGCACAGCGGCGGATTGACCCACCTGAAAAAAGTCGCAGCCCTGGCCGAGGTCTATCACGTGCTGACGGGCTGCCACGGGGCGACGGATCTTTCTCCGATCTCGATGGCGGCGGCGCTGCATTTTGACATTTCGGTCAGCAATTTCGGCATCCAGGAGTACATGCGCCACACCAAGGAAACCGATGAGATCTTTCCCCATGCCTATTCCTTTGAGGATGGCTATCTGCATCCGGGTGACGCACCGGGGTTCGGGGTGGATTTCAATGAGACACTGGCTAAGAGATTTCCGTATGAGCGGGCGTACTTACCGGTAAACCGCAAGCTGGACGGAACCATGTTCAACTGGTAATGGGCAACTGGTGAAACTCGAGAACGAGGAGCTATGGGCTATAGTCGTCTGGAACTGAACGGCAAACTTGCAGTTGTCATCGGAGGAACTTCCGGAATCGGCCAAGCTATCGCCCGTGGGTTGGCTGAAGACGGGGCTGACGTCGTTCCCACCGCCCGGTGCCTCGATCTGGTCAAAAAGGCCGCGGATCAGATCGAATCTCTCGGGCGGAAGTCTTTACGCATAGCTTCGGATGTGACTGACCGCAGCTCTCTCGAAAGACTGCTGAAGGCGACAGTGAAAGCATTCGGCAAAGTTGACATCCTCATCAACTGCGCCGGCTTTAACCAGCGTGCCCCCACGCTGGACTTTTCCGAGGCCGATTGGAACCGCCTTCTCGACACCAATCTGACCGGCACGCTACGGGCGTGCCAGGTTTTCGGCCGTCACATGATCGAGCGCCACTACGGACGCATCATCAATATCGCGTCGATGGGATCATTCCTGGGACTGTACGAGGTCGCGGCATATTGCGCGAGCAAAGCCGGAGTGGCTTCGTTGACCAAATCGCTCGCCATCGAATGGGCTCGTCACGGAGTCTCGGTGAACGCTATCGTGCCGGGATATTTTCGCACGCCCCTCACCGAGAAGCTTGTCACTGGCACGCCGCGCGGCGAGGAGATCCTGGTGCGCACTCCCATGAAGCGATTTGGCGAGTTGGAGGAACTGGTCGGCGCGGCGATTTTCCTCGCCTCAGATGCTGCCAGTTATGTGACCGGAACCTTGCTGGTGGTAGATGGTGGTTTCCTGGCAAGCGGAGTGAATCAGTAGCTTTCTCAGTGAAAGCTAGTCGGCGTGCTAACGCCCCTTCGCTGCGGTGCTCTCAGGGGAGACTTTCGGATGCGGGTTGTGATTCCTCCACAAGACTTCTCCTTTCAGAAGCAAAAAAAGGTTGACAGCCAACCGAATTTGAGTTTCATTGATGCGGAATGGTTTTTTTCACAGCCGATACTGACATTTCACTAGATGAAAAATGGCCAAACGAATGGCGCTAGGTCCTGATACCGCCTTCTTTCGGCAGGAGGTTAGACATGCGTAGTCGTCAGCGCGCAAGCGTCGTAGTACTTGTAGGTTTGTTCCTGGCATTGGGGCTGGCGTGGGCCAGCATCACTGGCAGCATTTCCGGGGTGGTTACGGACCCGAGCGGGGCTGTGATATCGGGCGTCTCAGTCGTGGTCACGAATACGCAGACCGGCGTCAAGACGACGGTCACCACCGACACGAAAGGTTTTTACAGTCTCCCGGCCCTTGCGATCGGCACGTATGACTTGCAGGTGGCTCAGATTGGCTTCAAGAGCCACACCCAAACCGGGCTGGTGATCGATGCCAACTCGGCGCTCCGGGTTGACGCTGCGCTGCAGGTCGGTACGATCAACGAGAAGGTGGAGGTGCGGACCGACAGCGTCCATGTGGAGACGGAAAGCAGCCAGATGGGCGAGGTGATCGCCGGAAAGACCATCGCCGCGGTGCCTCTGAACGGTCGGGCATTCACGGATCTGCTGGCGCTCCAGACCGGCGTCTCTCCCTACACCTCATCGGACACCGGCATGACCGGCGTCAACGACCGCTCGGTGGATGGCGGACTGAACTCGGGCAACCAGTCGGTGAACGGACAACGCGAAGCGTCCAACGGCTTCATGGTGAACGGATCGAACGTCGAGGAAGGTAAGACCAATGGAGCCGCAATTATTCCCAACCTGGATTCGATTGCGGAGTTTCGCATCATCACCAACAACTTCGATGCCGAATACGGAAACTATAGTGGCGGACAGATCAACGTGGTGACGAAATCCGGCAGCAACGGATTTCACGGGAGCGGTTTCGAGTTTCTCCGCAACACCTCGTTGGACGCCAAGAATTTCTACTCGCTGCCTACCGACAAAACGCCCGTTTTCCGGCAGAATCAGTTCGGGGGAACATTCGGTGGACCGATCAGGAAGGACAAGACCTTCTTTTTCGTCGACTACCAGGCCACTCGCCAGACCCAGGCGCCCACAGTGAATACGCAGATGCCCTCTGCGCTGAACTTTACTGGCGACTTTACCCAAGAAGCACCAGATGCATTTTCCGTCACACAGACCCTGAACAATAACCCAATTCAAGTAGCAACGGTCGTGAATGGTCCCGGCTTCGCCAATCTGCTTGGGCAGGGAGGCCCCGGTAGGCAGGGTCTCGGTTACGCTGTGACGGACGGCGAGCCGTATCACTTTTTAGCCACCGATTATATTGCCAGCAGCATACAGAACGGTAACCCGCAGCAGTATGGCGTGGACTGTACGAGTTCCTCGCAATGTGTTTTTCCGACCGGGATGATCCCGCAAGCTGCCTGGTCGCCTGTAGCGGTGAGCATGTTGAACCTCGGCCTCATCCCGCAGCCGAACGCGGCCAACAGCTACTTCGAGACTTCTAAATACCCGCAGAAACTGCGCGACGACAAAGGTGGAATTCGGATTGATCAAAATACTCGTTTCGGGACTCTGTTCGCCTATTACTTTGCCGATGATTACTTGCTGAACTCGCCATATCCTAACGGTGGAGCCAACGTTCCGGCTTCCAGTTTCGCCTACAACGCCAACACTGCCGGGCGCGCTCAGATGGTGAATCTGGGCGATACCAAGAATTTCGGCGCTTACGCGGTAAATGAAGTCCGTTTCAGTTATGTCCGGAATACGCTTGCCTTGGCATTACCTCAGGGCGGGGTTGGAACGAATTACAGCTTGGCTAACTTAGGTTTCGTCACACCTTGGAACACCACCACCGGAGGAATCAGTCCTATCGCACCCAAGCTGGAAGGCGTGCCTTACATTACGTTCAATAACTTCACAATGGGGGTTCCGCAGGTCAGCACCCGGCAATTCAATAACTCGTTGCAGTTGTTGGATAATTTTTCCAGGGTGATCGGCACTCACTCGCTGAGGTTCGGCGGGCAGTTCCACTACGACCAAATTAACGAAAGGAACCTTGCCGCAGAAAACGGTCAGTACGCATTTACAGGGGCCGAGACAGGCATCGATTTTGCCGACTTTCTGCTTGGCGCTCCTGATAGCTTGACGCAGGCCAGCCCGCAAATCCTGGATTCCCGCAGCAAGTACTACGCCTTGTTCGCACAGGACAGCTGGCGCGTTACCTCCAACCTGGTCTTCAACTATGGCCTGCGCTGGGAAGCCAGCATGCCTTGGTATGACACACAGAACAAAATCGAGACGATTATTCCAGGCAAGCAGTCTGTAAAGTTTCCTGGTGCGCCTTTAGGCTATGTGGTTGCCGGCGATCCCGGTGTTCCTCGAACCTTGGCGCCCACGCGATGGCACAATTTCTCTCCGCGTCTGGGGCTGTCTTATTCCCCGAGTTCCTCCTCGGGCATTCTCGGCAAACTATTCGGCGGGCCGGGAAAAACCAGCATTCGTGTTGGCGCTGGTATGTACTACACCTCGGTGGAAGACCTTTCACAATTCCTCGAAGTGGGTGATCCGCCCTACGGGCTCTACTACGGCAGCGCCGCCCCGCCGCTGCTCGAATCGCCTTACATCACTCGTTCCAGCGGCGCTGGCGTAGGACAACGCTTTCCGTTCCCATATCCTCCGACCAACGTTTCCCCAAAGAACCCCGATACGACTTTCCCCTGGCCGCAGGTTGAGCCTCTCTCCTACGACTTCTCTTTCGACCCCAGGAACAAATTGCCATATTCCGAGCATTACGAATTCTCGATCCAACGCCAGCTTGGGTCAAACACTGTGGTTACAACCAGCTATGTGGGGAACCAGGGGCACCGCTTGGTTACATCGATCGAGGCTAACCCCGCCAATCAGGCCCTCTGCTTGTCCTTGAACAATCCGAATAATCTCGCGCCGAACAGCGCTGGGCCTTGTGGTCCGTTCAGCGAGACTCCTCCGTTCGACTCCAGCACTGGAATCAGTACTCCATGGGTGACAACCTCCGGACAAGTCATTCCTGCCGTTCGGCCGCTAGGGCCGCTTTTCGACACCAATCCCTTCGTCTCCACCGTGGCAAACTCGCGCTATAACTCGCTGCAAGTCAGCGTCAGCCACAACACCGGATCGTTAAGCTTTCTTGTTGGCTATACCTTCAGCAAGTGCATGGACAACGCATCCGGCCTGCAGGACTCGACCAATCCCTTCAATCCGCGCCTGAGCGAGTCCCTCTGCAATTTCGATGTGATGCACAATTTCGTTTTCAGCTACAACTGGCTCATGCCATTCGACAAGATGGTCGGCGCGGGCTGGGCTAAGAAGGTGGTCGGCGGATGGTCCTTATCCGGGGTTACGAACTTCGCCACAGGGCTGCCGATCACTCTGACGGAGAATGACGACAACTCGCTGATTGGGGCCAATGCCATTCCGGTTGACGTTCCAAATTGTTCCGGCGGCGGACCAGTCTTGGCCGATACCAATCCGCGCCACGGGAACGCTTACTTCCACACATCTCTCTTCAGCAACGAGCAGCTCGGGCAATTCGGGAACAGCCGCCGCCGCTTCTTCCATGGCCCTGGACTCAACAACTTCAACATGGCGCTGCTGAAGACAACCAAGATTACCGAGTCGAAGGAACTTCAGTTGCGCTTTGAGGCGTTCAACGTTTTTAACCATGCTCAATTCACCAATCCGAGCGGAGAGATCAACTCCAGTTTGTTCGGCGTCGTGACGTCAGCCAGAGACCCGCGCATCATGCAGTTGGGAGCGAAGTTCCTCTTCTAGCCCGCTGACAGCGCCGTTTCCTCCGTGAGTCGAAGTCTGCCGGACGGCGCTGTCGCGCTCAGCCTCAGACTAACCGGAAAAGTTGCACGGTTGTGACGAGCACACATTGAAGGGGCAAAACCAATGTCACACCATGGTAAGAATCTCGCTTATGCGCTACTCATCGTCGCTTCCATAGTGCCTTCCACTGTCTACGGGCAAACCGTCCGGGTGGATACGGATCATGCCACTAATTCTTTCATTCCCAACCAGTCGCTCGGCGCGGGGATTGATCGCATGCCCGCTGCCGCTGCGGAGAAGTACTTCGGTCAGCCGGCGTTGCCGGCTGTGCTCGCAGCAGGATGGCAACCGGTGACATATCGCCAGAATACGGAACTTGCGGTGGAGGCGTGGCACTGGAATCCGCAAGGAACGTGGAGCGATCCCAGCGGCAAGGGCTATTTCACCGGCCGCGCGACTCCCACCGAAACCATCAAGCATTCCTACGGTTATCCGCTGCCTCACCGAGGTTTCACGCGCAATGAGGGTACCGAGACCCACGGTTTTTCGCGCATGACCGATGGAGACCTGAACACCTATTGGAAGAGCAATCCTTATCTGAGCAAGGCATTCACCGGGGAGGAAGACTCGCTGCATCCACAATGGGTCGTGATTGATCTGGCGACTCCGCAGCCGATCAATGCCCTTCGGATCGCATGGGGTGATCCGTACGCAAAACAGTACCTGGTGCAGTATTGGACAGGAGAAGAGGCGATCAAGCAGCCGACCAAAGGCTCCTGGGTAGCATTTCCCTCCGGCGTGATCGCGAACGGTAAGGGCGGCACTGTGACTCTTCCGCTAACTTCGTCACCCATGACGGTGCGGTTCGTGCGCATCTGGTTGACCGAGTCGTCAAATACGTGTGACTCGCATGGCTCCGCCGATCCCCGCAACTGCGTGGGCTATGCGATCCGTGAACTTTATATCGGCACCGCGGACGGGAATGGGTTTCACGACTCGGCGCGGCACACGCCGGATCAGGACCAGACGACCACGTTTTGTTCCTCGATCGATCCCTGGCATGAGCCGTCGGATCTCGGCTCGACCCAGCACGAACATGTGGGATTTGATCTCTTCTACCATAGTGGCTACCCGCGCGGATTGCCCGCAATGATCCCGATCGCGGTGCTCTATGGTACGCCAGAAGACGCAGCGGCGGAGATTGCTTACATTGAAAAGCGTGGTTACCCGATCTCCTATGTCGAAATGGGAGAAGAAGCCGACGGGCAGTACACACTCCCCGAAGACTACGCCGAGCTGTATCTGCAGTTCGCGGTAGCCCTGCATCGCGTCGATCCCAATCTGAAGTTGGGCGGACCGGTTTATACGGGTCAGAATGAGGACATTGTCGTATGGCCGGATGCGCAGGGAAAGATTTCATGGACGGGGCGCTTCTTGGATTACCTGAAATCTCACGGACGCATTCAGGACCTGGCGTTCTTTCCGTTCGAACATTATCCCTATGAGCCTTGCAAGATCGGTTGGAGCAGCTTGTACGATGAACCCATGCTGGTGAGCCACATTCTTCAAGTCTGGCGGGATGACGGTCTGCCGCCCAATGTCCCGATGTTCATTACGGAGTCAAATATCACTTGGAATGGCGGCGAATCCTCCGTGGATATTTTCGGCGCGCTTTGGCTGGCAGACTACGTGGGAGCTTTTTTCAATGCCGGAGGAAAGGCTCTCTACTATTTCCACTATCTTCCTCTGGGCGTACATCAGGGTTGCAACGACTCGATGGGCACATTCGGCATGTTTACCACCACGGGAAATTATGAGATTCAGCAGCCGACGTCGCAGTTCTTTGCCAGCCAGCTCATCAATACAGAATGGGTGCAGCCGGGTAACGGCGTGCACAAGACATTTTCCGGTTCCGGAGATATTTCGGATGCGGCTGGACATTCCCTCGTAACCGCTTACGCGCTGCTGCGGCCGGATGCCCAATGGTCGCTGATGCTGGTGAACCGGGACCAGGAGAACGCACACAAGGTGCGCATCGAATTTAATGGTGAAGCCGCGGGTGGCAAGAGTTTCTTCACCGGCCCGGTGACCGTGATCACATTTGGCAGCGCGCAATACCAATGGCACCCAACGAAAGAGGGCGGCTTCCCCGATCCGGACGGGCCGGCGGTGAGGGCCTCGGTAAACGCCAGCGTGGACACAGTCTACGAACTTCCGAAAGCCTCGATGACCGTGATCCGGGGAATTATCGCGAGTTTGCCGACGAAAACTCACTGAAGCGGAAAGGTTTCTTTCATGACAGCTTCCAACGGTGGTTTCTTGCGCTTGGCATGGACACTGATCCTACTGTTCCTCTTCACTCCAGTCCTTGCTCAGCAGGCTTCGCTGGTCCGCGTCATCGCCTTTGGCGCGCATCCGGACGATTGCGATCAATCGGCCGGCGGTCTGGCCGCCAAGTACGCCACCTTGGGCTACAAGGTGAAGTTTGTCTCGCTTACCAACGGCGATGCTGGCCACCAGTCGCAGAGCGGCCGGACGCTAGCCGCCCGGCGGCGTGCGGAGACGGAAGAGGCGGGTCGCCGTATCGGAATCGAATATGACGTCCTTGACAATCACGACGGAGAACTGCTTCCTACTCTTGCGGTCCGCCAGCAGGTCATCCGTAAAATCCGCGAATGGCAGGCCGACATCGTATTAGCGCCTCGCCCGAACGACTACCATCCCGACCATCGCTACACAGGCATCCTCGTACAGGATGCTTCTTATATGGTCACTGTACCCGACATCGTGCCCGACACGCCTGCGCTTCGCAAGAACCCCGTGTTCCTCTATTTTTCCGATCGCTTCACGCGTCCCCAACCGTTCCGGCCGGACATCGTGGTCTCGATTGACGATGTGTACGACAAGAAGATCGATATGCTCGACGCTCACGTATCGCAATTCTATGAATGGTTGCCTTGGCATGACGGGCAACTGGACCAGGTCCCAAAAGATCCGGCGGAGCGGAAGAAGTGGCTCGCCAGTAACCGCTCGAAGAGCGTGCCTCCTGAATGGCGCGAGGCGCTCCAAAAGCGGTATGGTGCCGACGCCGCGCATATCGTGCATGCCGAAGCATTTGAAATCACCGAATACGGGCGGCAACCCGACGAGGATGAAATTCGTAAGCTCTTTCCATTCTTCCCTGCGAAGTAGCGCTGCTGTCGCAGGCGGCAGCAGAAAGATCATCATGAAAAGGCATCTTGGATTACTTCTAGTTGTCCTCTCTTCGTTCCTGTTCGTGGCGCAATCTTCTGCCGGTGTGTTGAAGGTCCTGACTAATCATCTGGGATACGAAACCAGCGGACCGAAGCACGCGGTGATCGTCGGCAAGGCAAGTGATAGCGTCTCCGCTTGTGTCCTAAAGGATGAAGCTACCGATCAGGTAGTTCTGGCGATCACACCCAAAGCAACCGGGCCCGTTCAGAAGTGGAGAGACTGGCACTTCTGGACTCTTGATTTCGACTCGTTTGCCACCGCGGGCAAGTACTACTTGGAATGCACGGCGAATGCAGCGAACATCCAGTCGTTTGCGTTCTTGGTGCAAAGCGACTTGCTGGAGCGCAGCACAATTTCCGATGTCATCTACTACTTCAAACAGGAGCGCAGTTCGGGCGAGATGGACAAGGCCGATAGCCACCTGCGCTTTGAGGGTACGAAAGGCGGTACGATCGACGCGCACGGTGGGTGGTGGGATGCCACGGGCGACTACGGTAAACATTTTTCCCACTTGTCTTTCTCGACATACTTCAATCCCCAGCAGATTCCGCTGGTGGTCTACAGCCTGCTCAAGAGCTATGAGCATGCGAATCGCCGTAACCTGCAAGGGTTTGCCCGATACAAAACGCGCCTGCTGGATGAAGCTATGTTCGGGGCGGACTATCTGGTGCGGATGAAAGTTCCAGAGGGATCCTTCTATCGTTCGGTATCGACGGGCAGCGTGAAGCAGGTTCCCGAAGAACGCGAAATTGCCGGCGAGATGAAGCGCTTTGGCATCGAAAGCGCCCCAGGCCAGGGCGCTGCCGAAATGGTCGAGAGCGCTAACAATGACCGGGAGTATGAAGTCAGTTATCGCTCCGGAGGAGGAGTCGCGATTGCCGCACTGGCGATGGCGAGTGCACACCCTGTAGCCGGCCAATTTCGCAGCTCGGATTACCTGAAGGCCGCTGAGAACGCCTTTGATTACCTGGAGAAGAACAATCTCAAACTCACCAACGACGGCAAGGAAAATATCGTTGACGACTATTGCGCACTGGCAGCCGCGACCGAACTCTACCGGACGACCCACACCGAAAAGTACAAGCAAGCTGCCGACCACCGCGCCAGGACTCTGATGGCACGCCAGATCAGCGCAGGAGGCTACCAGAACTACTGGCGAGCGGATAATGGTCAGCGTCCGTTCTTTCATGCTTCCGACGGCGGATTTCCGGTCGTGAGCCTGCTCTACTACTCCGAGATCGCCGATCCCACGGCAAAAGAGCAGGTGTTAGACACGGTGAGGAAGTCTCTGGCGTTTGAACTCGCGATCACTTCTGAGGTGAATAACCCGTTCGGTTACAGCCGCGAATACGTGCAGGACAAGACGGGATTGCGCCACACCAGCTTCTTCTTCCCCCACAATAGCGATGCGGCTCCGTGGTGGCAGGGTGAGAACGCGCGTCTAGCTTCGGTCGCGGCCGCAGCGCGCCTGACAGAACTCGCCTTCCCCCAGGATGCGGCCCTTCGCAAACAACTGGAGACCTTTGCCACCAGCCAACTGAACTGGATCCTGGGATTGAACCCCTTCGATTCGAGCATGTTGAATGGCGTCGGCCGCAACAATCCTCCTTACATGTATTTTGACTCGTGGGAATTCACCAACGCGCCGGGCGGAATCTCGAACGGCATCACCAGCGGGTTCCACGATGAGAGCGACATCGACTACCTGCTGCCCTACCGGCAGACGGGCGCTGACAATGACTGGCGGTGGGGGGAGCAATGGCTGCCGCACGCGGCCTGGTACCTTCTGGCGGCTTCAACGGGAAGCGATACGACCCGCTAATAAATATGGAGTAGGTTGCGGAGGAGATCTTTTCGAATTGCGAAAGGTGGCGGTTGGCTGAAGCCTGCCACTGGGACCTATCGAATTCGGCTGATAGGTCCCGTTCCTCGGTTCGAATCTAAGCACCACGATCTTCTTTACTGGACCACGCATTGCGATGCGCTGATGCGCAATCTCGGCTGTGGCTTGTCACGACCCAAAACTTGAGCAAAACTTGGGCAAAGAATCGACCCCGAATAGGGTCGAAATCGAGTGTCGAAGGGTGTAAGAGTCGTCGAATCAACAACAAGTTAGATTGACCGCTTGGGCTCATAACCCAAAGGTCGGTGGTTCAAATCCACCCCCCGCAACCAAACCCTTCATAGAGTTACGAGCATCGGATGTTTTCACCGCAGGGGCAAAAAAGGGCAATAAGCCCTCCTCCGCAGTGAAATGCGATAAAACAACCGCTTCTGGCAGCTCTTTTCATTTTGCCTTCCTCACTTCTTGCCTGAGCGCCATCTGCACAACTTTGCTGTTGGCCTCGCGTTTCGATTCCATCATGGCGTTGCCGTAAACGTTCATGGTGGTCGCGATCTGAGCGTGCCGCATTAGCTTCTGCTGGACTCCAATCGAAGTACCGACCAAATCGAGCCACGACCGGTAGGTATGCCGAAAGGTGTGCCAGCCGATGTCGCCCAGAGCCAGCTTGCGACCTGCAGGACGAATGTAATCCTGCTGAATCGGACTGGCATGGTAGCAGC
>PKUV01000174.1 GCA_003131315.1 Acidobacteriaceae bacterium | reverse complement strand
GTTCCGGCGCAGGTGCCGATCGCAGCGGCGGCGTAGCGCACTACTCCATCCGTGACCGCGCAGAAGGAGCGCACGCCCGTAGTGTTCTGAGTCACCGGGTTTGCCTCAATCGTGAAGCCAGTGGTCGGCACGGCACCACTCGGTGTGGCCGACCCGGTGAAAATATAGCCGCTCTTCGTGCCCGCTGCCAGCAGGGCATCGATCAAGCAGGCGTTAGCCGAGGTGGCAGCGCAGGGCGAAGAGGCTCCCGGGTTACCCAGGTTAGCGAAGGTGTTTTGAAAGCCCACCGTCGGGAAGGCGGAGTTGTATGAAATCTGTGCTGTAACGATTGTGCGAACCGAGCCCACCGCGGACGACTCATTCGCCGCAATGCGCGCGCGCAACAGGTTCGGGATAGCAATCGCGGCGATGATCAGGATGATCGCCACCACGATCAGCAATTCGATCAGTGAGAAGCCCTTTTGTTTCCGCATTTAAAATTTTTCCTTGTCTCCAATTGACTGCCTTGGTTGGATGGATGACCAACTCGCTTGTACTATCGCACTCCGAGGGCCAGAGACCCAAGTGACGGAAGTCAGATGTCCTTCTGGACGCAAACTCAGCGTTTTCAGCGGCGTTCAGCGGGATAGTCACCTCCTCAGTCACCCTCTATTCTCCCAGTTATGACACTTTCAGAGACCCCGACTGACAAAATTTGATAGAGTCTCGGGGCCACTCTACCAACTTCTGTTGTCGGTCGCTATGCAGTCTTCGCGGCGAGAAATCAGAAATTCGGGCCAATAAAAAAAGCAGAGGATTTCTCCTCTGCTTCTTTCCGGCTTGTACCCTCCCCCAGGTACTTTGCCAAATCCAAACTTACTGCAGCGGGGTTTCGGTTCCGGCGCAGGTGCCGATCGAAGCGGCGGCGTAGCGCACTACTCCATCCGTGACTGCACAGAAGGAGCGCACGCCCGTAGTGTTCTGAGTCACCGGGTTTGCCTGAATCGTGAAGCCAGTGGTCGGCGTGGCACCACTCGGTGTGGCCGACCCGGTGAAAATATAGCCGCTCTTCGTGCCCGCTGCCAGCAGGGTATCGATCAAGCAGGCGTTACCCGAGGTGGCAGCGCAGGGCGAAGAGGCCCCCGGGTTACCCAGGTTAGCGAAGGTGTTTTGAAAGCCCACCGTCGGGAAGGCGGAGTTGTACGAAATCTGTGCTGTAATGATTGTGCGAACCGACCCCACTGCGGATGCCTCATTCGCCGCAATGCGCGCGCGCAACAGGTTCGGGATAGCAATCGCGGCGATGATCAGAATGATCGCCACCACGATCAGCAGTTCGATCAGTGAGAAGCCCTTTTGTTTCCGCATTTAAATTGTCCTCGTCTCCGTTTGACTGTTTTTGGTTGGATGACCAACTCGCTTGTACTATCGCACTCCTAGGGCCAGAGACCCAAGTGACGGAAGTCAGATGTCCTTCTGGGCGAAAACTCAGTGTTTTCAGCGGCGTTCTGCGGGATAGTCACCTCCTCAGTCACCCTCGATTCTCCCAGTATGACACTTTCAGAGACCCAGATTGACAAATTTTGCCAGTCGCCCCTGGTCTCCATCCATCCCTTCAAACCGCCCGTCAGAGGCCGTAACTCCCATTCTGGGAACGCTCGCCTCCGATCTTCTTGCGTCAGCTCGCCGCGTCTCCGGAGACGNNGGCTTGCCGCGTCTCCGGAGACGGGGCAAGCCCCGTCTCTACAGGCAGAAACTTTCGGCATCGCTGAAGCGATGCTCTGATGCGAGAAAACAAGCGGCAGGCGGTGTAGTGAGAACTGAGAACTCATCTCTCCGCCTCAGCCTTCAGCGGCGGAATTCAGATCGAAGACGTCAGCATCCGCGAGATCGTTCAGAAGAATCTCCACTCCCGCAGCTACCACACCGGCCGCTACAGTGTGAAGCAGGAAAGAGGCGTCCACGCCTTCCACCAGATGTATCGCGAGCTCATGCCGGCATAGGTAGTGTCGGGAGACCTAGTTACCGCGGTTTTGTCCTGAGCGACACAGAATCGACCAAGTCAACACAGGTCGCGCTAGAATCAGCTTCGGCAGGGAGTTTCGCGATATTGTCGAGGAGCAGCGAACCTTCGGCCGACGGAGCCGTCTCCACCTACCGACATGTCCGCGTCCCGCGAAAAGCACGTCGTCATCTTTTGTCTCCTGTTGGTGGCCGCCACGCTCGCTTTCTACAATCCCATCGTCCATAACCGGTTCACCGATTTTGACGACTCAGCATATATTCTGAAAAATTCCCAGGTTCAGGGCGGCCTGACGTGGAACACCGTGAAGTGGTCGTTTACGACTTTTCACGCCGGATACTGGCATCCGCTGACCTGGTTGTCGCATGCCTTGGACTGCCAGATTTTCCGGCTCAATCCCGCCGGCCACCACTACACCAATCTTCTGCTGCACGCGGCCAATGCTGTGCTGCTCTTCTTGTTATTGCGGCGGGCCACTGGATTCACCTGGTCCAGTCTGGTCGTGGCCGCTTTGTTTGCCCTGCACCCGGTTAACGTTGAGTCGGTAGCCTGGGCCGCTGAGCGCAAGAACGTGCTCAGCATGCTGTTTTTCCTGCTTGCCCTCCATGCTTACGACCGGTATGCGCGCACGGGCCGACGTTATCTTTATCTGTCGGTAACCGTTTTTTTTGCTCTGGGCCTGATGGCAAAGCCGCAGATCGTCACTCTGCCGTTTGTGCTGCTGCTTTGGGATTACTGGCCGCTCCAGCGAATGGGCGCGGCATCCGCGGCAGGGGGCTCGCCTGCGGCTTCCGCTCCGCGCTCGTTCTTCTTTCTGGTTTGGGAGAAGATGCCCCTTTTCGTTCTTGCCGCGGCGGATTCGGTCGTCACGGTGCTGGCACAGCGCGCAGGGGACGCGGTGCGGACGGCTGAGGAAGTCTCGGTGTCGGCGCGGTTGGAGAACGTCTTTGTTTCCTATGTGCGATATATCGGAAAGGCGTTTTGGCCGTCCCGGCTCGCTCCCATGTATCCGCATCCAGGGAATTCGTTGCCCGGCTGGCAGGTGGCGGGAGCGGCGGCGCTGCTGCTTCTGGTGTCCGTGCTCGTGCTGCGCTGGCGCGACCGCCGCTATTTGCCCGTCGGGTGGTTCTGGTTTCTGGGAACTTTAGTCCCGATGATCGGGATTATCACGGTTGGCGAGCAGGCGATGGCCGACCGGTTCGCGTACATCCCCTTTATCGGTTTGTTTGTCGCGGTCGTGTGGGCCCTGGGCGCGGTGGCTTCCGAGCGTCGGATATCCAGGGCGTGGCTCGCCGGTGCCGCCGTTCTCGTGGTCTTCAGTCTGGGATGCCTCACCTATCGCCAACTCGGTTACTGGCGCGACGATGAAACCCTCTGGCGCTATACGTTGAGCGTCACCGAACGGAATTACATGGCGCACGACAATCTTGCGATCGCTTTGGCCAAGCAGGGACGGTCCGAGGAGGCGGTCGTTCAGTTCCGGGCGGCCAAGGCACTGCACAAATATCCGCCCAACCAAATTCTCGCACTCGCCTTCTACGAATTGCGTGTTGGGCGCCCCCAGGAAGCGATTGAGGAATGCGATTCGGCCCTGCGTGCTTCCGCAGATCCGAAGGTGCAGGCTGTCGCGTGGAGCGAGCTTGGCCAAGCTCACTTGCAGTTGCGCCACTACGATCAGGCCGCCGAGAGCTACCAGAATGCTCTGCGCCTGAATCCCGAGGACGGAATGGCGCTGATGGGTTCGGGCGTCCTGGCGCTGCGTCAGGGGCAGTCCGACGTGGCGGTCACGCAGCTAATGCACGCGGTGAAAGTCGATCCCAGCGATGTGAATGTCCTTCTCCTCGCGCAAGCTCTACGTCGGGCCGGTCGCGCTGCGGAGGCCGACTCCGCTTCGGCGCAAGTCCAGCAGATTTCCCCGGATTTAGTGCAGGCTCAAGCTGCGGCAGAGCGGTTCCTCTCCTTTGTCGGCCTGAAGCCGCTGTAAAGACAATTTCCACCGCCGAGACGCCGAGAAAAAGCTGGGGAAAACGACAGGCTGCAAGGAACCAATCTTGACTTGGGCTCAAAACCTGAAATTCCCCGCTCTCGCGCTGGCGATAGCGCCCAGGGGTTCAAGGTTTCGATTTACCCTGTGCACCTCTGTGTCCCCTGTGGTGAAGATTTTGACTTTCCTCGGGTCTTCTCGGCGCTGTCGGCGTCTCGGCGGCAGAACTCAGGTTCGCTTCAGCAGCAGGCACGTTATGTCATCGTGCTGCGGAGTGTTCCCCACGTGCCGATCCAATTCCGCCAGCAGGTTGCGGAGCAGTTCTGCGGGAGCGGACCCCGACTCACGATCCACCAGCCTGATCAATTCCGGTTCGCCGTATTCTTCATCCTTCGGATTGACCGCTTCAACGACCCCATCGGTAAAAATCACCAGCCAGTCTCCACCATCGAGTCGAGTCGTGCCCACCTCGTAAGGCGACTCCGCAAAAATCCCTACCGGGATGCCCCCTGTCTCCAGCCGCTCCTCCGCGCCCGAGGTCTTCCGCAGAATCGGAACGTTATGCCCGGCGTTGATATAAGCCACGTCTCCGGTCGCCGGATCCAGCTCGGCGAAGAAGGCGGTCGTGAAGCGAACTCCGCCCATGCTGTTCGAACAGGAATAGCGATTCACGCCGGCCACCAGCTCCGCCAGAGCGACGCCGCTCGTCGACAATGTCCGCAGACTGGCCTGGAAGGTCGCCATCAGCATCGCCGCCGGAATGCTTTTTCCCGCCACGTCGGCCACCACAAACAGAATGCGGTCTTCGCTCTGGTCTCCGCTCTGGTCTTCGCTCAATGTCCGGCTCGACGTCCGGCTCGACGTCCGGCTCGACGTGCGACCTGGCCGCAGGATCACATCGTAGTAATCGCCCGCCACCGTGTTTGCCGGGCGCGTCGCATAAGCAATCTGGTATCCCGGAATCTGCAGCGGTGCGCCCGGCAACAACCACGCCTGAATGTCCTTGGCGATCTCCAGGTCGCGCTTCATCACCACCCGATCCGCCAACTCCAGCAGCAGCACCAGCAACAACAGCAATCCAGCCCAGACGTGCAAGTCAAGTTGAAAGCTCTCGACATGCCCGGCGCGGTCGGTGTAAGAAAATCCGCCGGAAGGAAAGAACAGCAGAATCAGAGCCAGCAGCACTAGCACGCGGCGCGCCGGGGTCAGCTTTTCCAGGATCGCCCAGAACAGCGCCTTCGTGATTTGCCAGCCCCGCCGGAATCGGGACGGTTCCGCCTGCAGATTGTCCAGCCCCGCCGAGTAGAGCCGGTAGCTTGATCGCGCGTCTTTTTCAAACTGTGACCAGAGCTGGTCCATAGCCAGCCCCTCGCTCACCCGATGCCAGAACTGCCGGGCATCGGTCTTGAATCGGGATCGTCGGGGAACAGTGTGCTCAGAAGAGGCCATGTGGCGGAACAAACATTATAGGCTGGCGCCGTCCCTGCTTGTTGGAAGCTTGCGCATGCCTGCGCCAGTACCTCCGAGTGCACTAACCGCTTCCAAAAGCGGACTCATCGGCCTCTCCGTCGAATAAAATAAAACGCATCATGCGCAAAGCCCTTCCCTTATTCCTGATCGCTGCCTGCTTCCTGACGGGCTGCAGCAAGTCCAAGTCTTCCACCGTTTCGTCCAACGCCGCTGGCGCTGCCAGTTCCGGCGACGATCCAGTCCAGAAAAAACTCCAGGAACTCGCCGGCGGCGGCGCGAAAAACTGTGGCCTTTTCAACTCGCAGGTTAGGGCCGAGTTGGACGCCGCCAGTCAGTGCGTTGTGGACGCCTCCAAAGCCAAGACTCCGTTTTATGTGGAGTACGAATTGCCGGGCATGAATGTTGCGGTGGCTGGCAATGCTCAGGGGAAGCTGTATTCTGTGCAGTCACAAGTGGGTGGCGCGGGGCTGATGAGTGGGGATTGTCCTGCGGAACTCCGCGTGGCGCCAAGCGGCCGAGTGACCTGCTATGCCCCGGGCACATTCCCGATGGGCGCGGGAGCCGGCTCCCACACGAACATGCCGATGCCGCCGATGGGCACAGGCAGTCCGCACGGCGCAGCGGGTGCCCTGCCACCCGGACACCCCAGTCCTCACCAGGATCGGAAACCACAGCAACCGTAGAGACGCGACTTGCCGCGTCTCTCTCTGCGGCGCGCGAACTTACGTGCCTTACGGATGCTCGCCCTGTTCCGGAACCAGCCCTGGCGGCGGTGGCGGAATCGCAATATCCAGTTTGTTCACCGTCCCGAGCGATGACAATGGTTTGTCGAATTCGCTCACGTTGCCCACCACCAGCACCGCCATCTGCTCGCGGTGGATGTACTTCGCCGCTACCCGCGCCACGTCTTCTTTCGTAACTCTTTCGATCCCTTTCTGAAAGTTCTCCAGAAAATCCAGCGGATATCCGTAAAACTCATAAGCCATTTTTTCCCGCAAAACCTTCGCCGGTGAATCGAAACGGAAGACAAAAGAATTCAGAATAGCGTCCTTGGCGCGTTTGATTTCCTCATCGTTGATGGGACGTTTGGCGAGGTCGGCAATCTCCTCATCGAGCGCCTGAATGGATTCGATCGTGGTCTTGCTCTTGGTGCTCACCATCAGCCGCAGCATCCCGGGATGATCCCAGCCCGCCGCCACTCCACCGCCGACTGCGTAGGCGAGTCCTTTGGCGGTTCGAATGTCGCCAAACAGCCGCGACGAGAATCCTCCGCCGAAGGCCTCGTTGAACACCGAGGTCGCGAAGTAATCGGGATTCTTACGCGTAATGCCCAACGCAACCATTTGAATGTTGCTTTGGTTCACGTCGGTCTTGTCGACCTGATAATATCCCGGCTTCGCGGGATCCGGCTTGATCTCCGGATCGTTCGCCGCCTGACCCTTGGGCCCCCTGGGCCAAGACGCGAAGGCCTCGCGCAGACGAGCTTCCATCTTCGCCGAGTCGAAGTCGCCCACCACGCCGAGGATGATGTTGTTCGGGTGAACGTGATCGCGGTGCCACTGGACTAGATCCTGCCGCGTGATCGCCGCTACCGTTGCATACTCCGGGACTCGCGCATACGGATTATTTGCGCCATACGCCAGCTTCGCCGCTTCCCGTCCCGCAATCTGTCCCGGATCGTCATTGCGCCGCGAGATGCCGTCGTACATCCCCTTCTGCGCAATTCCAATCTTTTCGGCGCGGAACTCCGGATTCTTCAGCACGTCCTCGAACGCGCGAAAGACGTCGTCGAAATCTTCTTTCAGACACGACCAGCTCACAGTCGTCGAGTCGACGCCTCCGCCGGTCTCGACCTTGGCTGCGCGCTGCTCCAGATAGTCGTCCAGCTGATCGCCGGTCTGGGTCTTGGTGCCGCCGGTGCGCCACGCTTCGCCATAAATCTCGGTCAGCCCCGTCTTGTTCGCCGGAACCGAGCGCTCGCCGCCGCGAATGCGGGCGGTGCCGTCGATGGTCGGCAACTCGTGATCTTCCTGAAGAAAAACCACCATGCCATTTGGGAACTCGATGCGCTTCGGCTGCGCCGGATGAAACGCCGGCAACTTGGAAACCGGTATCTGCTGCCACGCCGGCGCCTGCGCACACAGTTGCACATTGCCGCTGAAGAAGCCAATGAACAGGACGAGAGCAAAGACGACCAGTGGCTTCGTATCAGGGTATCGCTTCAGCGATACCGTAAATCCCTCGAAATCTCTTGCCCCTTTAGGGGCTGGGCGTGCGCGCTTCACTGGCCACCTCCTTGCGGCGCTGCACCAATTCCCGGCGGCGGGGGCGCGAACTCGATAATCCCCACCGTCCGGTTATCGGGCACAAACGTCTGATTCGCGACCCGCCGAATGTCCGCTTTCGTAACCTTTTCGATCCGGTCGACCGAACGGAACAGCTCCCGCCAGTCGTCATAGCGCGCCTGATTCAGGCCCAGCGCGAACGCCAGACCCTCATTCGATCCGAGCGAGCGGATCAGGTTTGCTTTGGCTCGCGTCTTGATCATTTTCAGCTCTTCATCCGAGATGTCTTCTTTCTTCAGCCGCTCAATCTCCGCATGAATCGCATCGGCCATCTCCTGCGGCTTGTGGCCCGGGATCGGCAACGCGTAAAACGCGAACAGGTGCGGATATTTATTTCCCGGCAGCCCGGTAAATCCGGCCGAGTCGGACGCGATCTGCTTGTCGCGGACCAGCGCCCGGTAGAGCCGTGACGTGCGGCCATTCGACATCAGGTCGGCGATCGCGTCGTAGACCTGGTCATCCGCGCTGCGGTAATCCGGGCGGTGATAGCCTTCAAGATAGAGCGGCTGCGACTGCTCGTGCAGCACGACGCTCCGCTCGGAATTCTGCGCCGGCTCGGTGGTCGTCGCCGTGTCGGGCTTCGGACGCGCCGGAATTCGCGAGAAATATTTCTCGACAATCGGCATCGCTTCCGAAACTTTCACGTCTCCAACGACGGTGACGACCATGTTCGAAGGCACGTAGTACTTATCGAAGAAATTCTGCGCGTCGGTCGCCGAAAAAGAATTCAAGTCCGATATCCAACCGATCGTTGGCCGGTGATAAGGATGCGCAGCGAATGCCTCTTCGGTGAATTGCTCAAGCAGTCGCCCGATGGGATTGCTGTCGGTCCGCATGCGGCGCTCTTCGATCACGACGTTTCGCTCTTTATAAAACTGCCGCATTACGGGATGCAGAAAGCGCTCCGATTCGAGATAGGCCCACAATTCCAACCGGTTGATGGGGAACGAGTAGTGGTAGCCGGTCTCGTCGAGATCGGTGAAGGCGTTCATTCCCTCGCCGCCTTCGCCTTCGACGATCTTGCCGAACTCGTTGTTGTAGGGCGCGGAGAACTTGTCGGCGGACGCAATCGCGTCCTTCCAGTTTTGCTCGAGTTGCTTGAGCTTCTGGTCGTCGCGGCCAACCGGCTGGTCACGCTCGGCAATGTACGCGGCATAAGCGTCTTCGACTTTCGCGAGCGCAACTTTTTCGCCGGCATAGTCGCGCGTCCCAATCGTGTCCGTTCCCTTGAAGGCCATGTGCTCGAACATGTGCGCGAGGCCCGTCTTGCCCATGGGGTCCTGCACCGAGCCCGCATCCACGTGCGTGAAGAAAGAAAACACCGGCGCCTCCCGCCGCTCGCAGACGATGATGGTCAGGCCGTTGGCGAGCTTCTTCACCGTGGTGCGCTTCTCGAACGAAGCCAGATCCTGCCCGAGAGCAATCGAGCACAGCACGAAACAGACGACGATTGTTTGTATATGAGTTAAGCGGGATTTCATCCTGCCTCCACGACTGAACACCAAAAATTCGAAGTTACGTGGAGGCAGGGAAGGTTGTCAAACGAGCGGCATCGGGAAAATAGCGGCGCTGGAAGTAAAGCGCTACGTTGACCAGCATAATCATCACGGGCACTTCGACCAGGGGGCCGATGACGGCAGCGAATGCAGCCCCGGAGTTAATGCCGAAAACGGAAACTGCGACGGCAATCGCGAGTTCAAAGTTGTTCGAGGCCGCGGTGAACGAGAGCGTGGCCGTCTTCGAATAGTCGGCGCCGAGTTTCTTCCCCATGTAAAACGACACCAGGAACATCACGACGAAGTAGATCAGCAGTGGCACCGCGATCCGCAGCACATCGAGCGGGAGCCGAACGATGTAAGCGCCCTTGAGCGAGAACATCACCACAATCGTGAACAGCAAAGCGATCGGCGTGAGCGGGCTTACGCGGGGAACGAAAATACGCTCATACCACTCGCGCCCTCGAATCCGAAGCAGCAGCGTGCGAGTTGCGAACCCGGCAAGAAAAGGAATGCCAAGATAAATAAAAACACTCTTCGCGATTTCCCCGATGGAGACATGGACAATAGCACCGTGGAGGCCAAGTTTTGCGGGAAGAACCGTGATGAACAGCCAGGCGTATGGCGAATAGAAGAATACCTGGAACAGGGAATTGAAGGCAACCAGGCCGGCAGCATATTCGGAATCGCCGCTGGCCAGTTCGTTCCAGACAATGACCATTGCGATACAGCGAGCCAGGCCGATCATGATGAGTCCGGCCATGTATTCGGGATAGCCGCGCAAAAGCACAACGGCCAAGACAAACATCAGGATCGGGCCGACCACCCAGTTCTGGATGAGCGATAGGCCGAGCACACGTTTGTTGCGAAAAACCTCGTGCAGTTTCTCGTACCGCACCTTGGTGAAGGGCGGATACATCATGACGATGAGTCCCACGGCAATCGGAATCGAAGTGGTGCCGATGCTGAAGCGATTCAGGAACGGCACAATCCCCGGCAATCGCCATCCCAAGGAGACCCCGATGACCATGGCGGCGAAGATCCACGCGGTGAGATAACGGTCGAAAAAGCTGAGACGGCGGGATGGCTTCATAGGCTGCGGAAAAACTTAAATTTTGCTGCGAAAAGGGAAGGGCACAAGTTTACAGCCTGCGGAAAAACTCTCAATTCGCGCCGGTTTTGGGAAGGGCACGACTTCAGTCGTGCCGTAAGTCGTTGGAAAATGTGCTCGCGCTTTAGCGCCCGAGGTGTGCTTTTTCCGCCCTCGATTACTTTTTCCGGAGCTTCTTCATCCTTAGTCATTGTCATTGCCGCGTCATTGCCCCCCGATGCGATCCACTTCTTTTTTCAGCGCGAGCCGATCGAGGGCCGCCAGTGGAAGAGCGAGAAAAAGACTGATTCGCCGGTCGAGAATAAAAAACGCGTCGCGGAAGGCGCGCTCGATTTCGGCGGAGTCTCCGTGAACGGCAGCGGGGTCGGGAACTCCCCAGTGCGCCGTCATGGGCTGTCCCGGCCACAGCGGGCAGGTTTCTTTGGCGGCGTTGTCGCAAACCGTGAAGACGAAGTGCATCGCGGCAGCGCCGGGACGCGAGAATTCGTCCCAGTTCTTACTGCGCAGGCCGGTTGCTGAGATGCGAGCCATCTCCAGTTGCTTCAGAGCTTCGGGACGAACCGCTTCCGCGGGATGACTTCCAGCGCTGTAGGCGGTGAAGACAGGCTTTCCTTTGTGGTTGAGGATCGCTTCGGCCATGATGGAACGCGCCGAGTTTCCCGTGCACAGGAACAGAACGTTGTAGTGAGCTTCCATGCCCAATCTCCGATTCGTCTTCAGCGAGCTATCCGTAGAGACGCGGCTTGCCGCGTCTCCCGTGCGTCAACTGCAGCCCGTCGGACCACAGCATGCCTCTTGCGTTTGACGTGGTTTCACCGCGCGCACAAATGCGCTCATGAACTTTTCATCGACCTGCGCCGCGATGGCGTCCACGTCAATGCCTGCGGAGGAGAGGAACTCGCGCGCGTCCTCGACGCGATAGATTCGCGTCGGTTCAACCTCGATCTGCTCAAAGCCGGCGGCGGCGAGCTTGCCGCGATAGTCGTTTTCTTCCAGAGCGCCAGCGATGCAACCAACCCACGCCAGCACACTGTGACGCACCTCGGGGGCGATTTCGCCGCGTGTGACCAGGTCGGAGACAGCGAACCGTCCGCCCGGTTTGAGCACGCGGAATGCCTCGCGCAGCACGCGGTCTTTGTCGGCGGAAAGATTGATCACGCAGTTGGAAATGATGACATCGACCGTGTTGTCGGGCAGGGGGATGCTTTCGATCTCGCCCTTCAGGAATTCGACGTTCTCCGCGCCCGCCTTGCGCTTGTTTTCGTTTGCCAGCGCGAGCATTTCGTCGGTCATGTCGAGGCCGTAGGCTTTGCCGGTCGGCCCGACGCGCTTGGCGGCGAGCAACACGTCGATGCCGCCGCCCGAGCCCAGATCAAGCACAGTTTCACCGGGGTTCAGCTCCGCCAGCGCCGTCGGGTTGCCGCATCCGAGCGAAGCCAGCATCGCCTCTTCGGGAATCTGCTGGGCCTGCGACTCGTCATAGAGATTCGCGGTGATCGGATCGCAGAATTCCCTGGCCGGTGCCGCTCCGCAGCAACTGCTGCCGCCACTCGTAACTCGCAAAGCAGCTTGTCCGTATTTCTCTTTTACGACTTCCTTAATATTGACATTGGCATCGGGCATGATCGTTTCTCCTATTTACAGAATTGGACGAGGTCTTGCGGCTTAAGCGCCTTGTTCCGGGTGCAGCACTCGGCATAGAGAAATTGCAGAATTTCGCGCAGCGCTTCGGTGTTGGCGGTGTAGCGCAGAAACGTGCCTTTGCGCTCGACTTGCACAAGCTCTTCATTCTTGAGCTTGTCAAGATGGTGAGAGAGCGTGGAGCCGGGGATCTCGAGCTCGTCCTGAATCTCGCTGACCACTAGGCCCTCGGGGTGCGCGGAGAGCAGCAATTGCATGATGCGCAGTCGCGGCTCGGTGCCCATGGCGGAAAACATGTCGGCGTAGCGGGCGACGCGGTCGCTGTTCGTTTGGACCTTACTGGTAGCGCTGACCATATTTCGATAATACTAGAAATACAGATCATGTCAAGAGCGCCTTCCCGGGCCGCTGTCTCAAGCGCGGCCGCGCCCAAAGAAGAAGACGAAGACGAAGACGAAAGGGAACTCAGCCGCGGGCAAGCGGCGCAAGGTATAATCCCGGCTCGCAAACCATATGGCGCATCTCTACGTTGGCACCTCTGGATGGGCTTATCCGACATGGAAGCCTGTTTTCTATCCGGAGAAACTTGCGCAGAAGAAATTTCTAAACTTCTACGCCTCGAAACTGAATGCCGTCGAAGTCAACTACACCTTCCGCCAGCTGGTAAAAGAGACGACTGTCCAGAACTGGATCGCCGAAACGCCCGAGCATTTTCGCTTCACCATCAAGGCGCATCAGGTGCTCACGCACATCAAGCGGTTGAAGAGCGCGGAAGAATTTCTGGCGCGCTTTCTCGGCACGCTCAAAGGGTTAGAGCATGCCGGGCGACTTGGCCCGCTGCTCTTTCAGTTGCCGCCGAATTTCAAAGCGGATCAGGCGGTGCTTTCCGAGTTTCTGAAAAGCTTGCCGCGAAGTGTGCGCGCGGCGTTTGAGTTCCGCCACGAATCCTGGTTCACCGACGCCACATGGGACACGCTGCGCGAGCGGAACAGCGCGCTCTGCGTGGCCGAAACGGAAGAGCGCGACACTCCCGACGTAGTCACCGCCGACTACGCCTACTACCGCTACCGCAAGCCTACCTACACCGCCGAAGAGCGCCAAGCGATGGTCGGGCGCATACGGGCGCATCTCGCCGCCGGCCGCGATGTTTTCGCCTACTTCAAGCACGAAGAGACGCCGGAGGGCGTGCTGTATGCGGTAGATTTGCTGCGAGCGGGCGTCGAGGCGAGCGGCTAGACTGCTCGCAAGAAACTCGACTAAGTCCTTTGTTTGCGATCAAAAGTGTTTCACGTGAAAGATAAATCGTTTTGATAGTAGCTGTAAGCGATATGATATTCCGCAGACAATAACTAGTGTCTCGACTAGCAGGCTGCGGGAAAACTAGCCGAGGGCGTAGAAAGCACACCTCGGGCGCTAAAGCGCCGGCACATTTTCAACGACTCAACGGCACGACTGAAGTCGTGCCCTTCCCAAAACACGCTTCCATCAGAGTTTCTGCGCAGCCTGCTGAGGGCAGCTGAATCCAGCCCGCATCCCGCTCGTTACTTTTCGGGTTCTGCCTGGCATCCCATACTCATCTCATGGCCTTGGATGCCAACGCCCGGACGCTCTCTGCCTTTCTCGACTACCTGCGGGTTGAGCGCGGGTCTGCGAAGTTGACGATCGCGGCTTACGCCAGCGATCTGGCACAGTTCGCGGAGTTTCTGGAGAAGCGCCACGTGGTTCTGAGCGGAGCGCGGCGGGAAGACGTGCGCGAGTACATCCAGGAATTATTTTCGAACCAACTTGACGGGCGCTCGGTGGGACGGAAGCTTTCGGCCATCCGGCAGCTTTATCGGCATTTGCTGCTCGATGGAAAGATCGACAAGGATCCGACTCTGAACATCGACTCGCCGAAGCAGTGGAAGGTGCTGCCCAAGGCTCTGACGCGCGACGAAGTCGGGGCTATGCTGGTCGAAACGAAGCCGCAAAATGAAACGGTGCGCGGGCGGGCGCTTGCGCTCCGCGATCACGCCATGTTGGAACTTCTCTATGCCGCGGGCGTGCGAGTTTCCGAAGTCGCCGACGCGCGTCTCGAAGACCTGAAGCTGGAAATGGGATACATCCTGGTGCGCGGCAAGGGCGACAAAGAGCGCATGGTGCCGCTGGGAGTGCCGGCCCAGCAAGCGTTACAGCGATACTTGAAAAACGGTAGGGAAGTGATGGCTAAGAAAAGAAGTTCGCCGCTCTTGTTCTTGGGCACAGGAGGCCGCCGCCTGACACGTCAGCGCGTCTGGCAGTTGGTCGGGAAGGCGAGTCTCGCTTCGGGACGCCATGCCAGTCCGCACATGCTGCGTCACTCCTGCGCGACGCATATGGTGGAGAATGGCGCCGATCTGCGTACGGTGCAGACCATCCTCGGCCACGCCGACATTTCGACAACGCAGATTTATACGCACGTTGCGCTCGACCGGCTGAAGAGCGTGTACGCGAAACATCATCCGCGAGCGAAAGCGAGGAACAATTTGTAATTGGTAATTTGTAATTTGAAACCGGGCTTGTGCCGCACTCGGCGTCTCGATTTCGATCTGGTTTTCCAATTACAAATTACAAATTACAAATTACAAATTTATGATTCACCCTCGCACTATTGTCGAACGCGCTACCGACGATTTCCTGCGGCACTTGCGGGAGCGCAATGCCTCGGCGCACACGATCAAGGCTTACAGCGGAGATCTCGACAACTTTGCCGCTTACATCGGTTCGCGCGATTGGAAGACGATTGACCACATCGCGATCCGCGGCTTCCTCTCGCATCTGTACGACAAAGGATTGAGCAAGACTTCCGTCGCCCGCGCGCTGGCCGCCGTGCGGTCGCTTTATCGCTGGCTGGCGCAGGAAGGCGTGGTCGAGCAGAATCCGGCGAAGCTGGTTTCGACGCCACGGCTGCCGAAGAAACTGCCGCGCGTTCCGACGATTGAGGAAATGAATTTTGTGCTCGACGGCAAAATGCCGGAGGTGGCATCGTTTCCGGAACGCGATCGTCTGATGCTCGAACTGCTCTACGGCTGCGGCATTCGCAACTCGGAGTTGGTCGGCATCAATCTCGATGACATCGGCGTTAGCAACGAAGCCATTCTGATTCGCGGAAAAGGGAAGAAGGAACGCTACGTGCCGTTCGGAGGGTCGGCGCTCGCGGCGCTTGCCGTTTACCTGCCGTGGCGGCAACAACTGCTCGTTACTCTGAAGAACACGCTGAAGAAGACGATGCCTGAGAAAGGCATGCCCGCGCTGCTCGTCAACCAGCGCGGCGGACGGCTCACGACGCGCAGTGTGGGACGCATCGTCAAGCGAATCGCCGTTGCTAGGGGACTATCGCCCGACGTTCATCCGCATACTCTGCGTCACGCCTTCGGCACGCACATGCTGGAAGAGGGAGCGGATCTGCGCGCCATCCAGGAGCTGCTCGGGCATGAGCGGCTGGCGACCACGCAACGCTATACCCAGCTCTCGGTCAAGCATGTGATGAACGTTTACGATCAGACCCACCCGCGAGCGAAGTGATGGCGAAACTGATGGCGAAACTAAGGTGACCGGCTTCCTTGCGCGTTGCTCCCCTGGCGTGAGATATTACCGAGTTCCCGACCTTTGACCAGCTAACGGTGTCATGATCCGTCTTCTTCCGCGCGAAACCAAGTTTTTCGATCTGTTTGCCGAACTTTCCACCTGCATGAGCGGGGGTGCCCGCTTGCTGCGCAGCATAATGGAAGATCCCCACGACCTGGTAGCACGGGTCGACCAGATGCAAGCCATCGAGCATCGGGGCGACAAGGCGATCCACGCGATCATGACCAAGCTGAACCAGAGTTTTATTACGCCTTTCGACCGCGAGGATATTCATCATCTGGCGTCGTCGCTCGACGACGTTCTCGACTTCATGAATACGGCAGCTACGCGCCTGGTGATGTACAAAATCGCGCAGCCCACGGCGGCGGCGGCGGAGCTGGCGGGAATCCTCGTGCTGCAAAGCGAAGAACTGGCGCGCGGCGTTTCGCTGCTCGAGAAAAATGGCAAGGTGATGCAGCATTGCGACGAAGTCAACCGGCTCGAGGACGAAGCCGATCAAGTCAGCCGCAAGGCGATTGGAGCGCTGTTCGAAAACGAGAAAGATCCCATCCAGCTGATCAAGATGAAAGAACTCTATGAAGTGCTCGAAATGGCTACCGACAAGGCCGAAGACGCGGCCAACGTACTGGAAGCGATCGTACTGAAGAGCGCATAGGTTGGCCGCCCGCGGTGATGCCCGGCCCCTGAAGGGGCGTCGATTTCGCGAGACTTACGGTATCGCTAAAGCGATACCCTGATACGAATACGGTATCGCTAAAGCGATGCCCCGATACGAATCGCGCATTTTTCCGCAAGCTGTGAACGCTTGCCCCGATATGAGTCGCACTTGCACCACAGCTGATAGCCCTATCCCGATGCCACTGCCGCAAAGGAGCGAATCCAGGTGAACGCGGAAGTCCTGCTGGTAGTGATTACGGTTCTGGTCGCTCTGATTTTCGACTTCTTCAATGGGTTTCACGATGCGGCCAACAGCATCGCTACGGTTGTTTCGACGCGTGTTCTTTCTCCCAAGCTGGCGGTCGTGTGGGCGGCGGCATTCAACTTCCTGGCCGCTTTTCTGCTGGGCACCGCTGTGGCCAACACGATCGGCCGCGGCATGATTCGGCTCGATGCGGTGGATCAGTACGTGGTGCTGGCCGCGCTGTTCGGCGCCATTGTCTGGGATCTGCTGACGTGGTGGTGGGGGCTACCCACTTCCTCGTCGCACGCGCTAATTGGTGGATACGCTGGCGCCGCCATGACGCATGAGGCAATCCATGCCGGATGGCGTTCCGCTCCATCGGTGATTATTGCCGCCGGGTGGTACAAGACCCTGATCTTCATTGTGGTCGCGCCCATCATGGGACTGGTCCTGGGCTTCACGTTCATGGTCGCCGTTTATTGGCTGCTGAGGAACAAAGCGCCGCAACAGGTCGACAAGTGGTTCCGCAAGCTGCAACTGCTCTCGGCCGCCTGCTATAGCCTGGGACACGGCGGCAACGACGCGCAAAAAACCATGGGTATCGTCGCCGGCGCTCTCTACACCGCCGGATTCATGAGCAAGGAAGACATGCTCGGCAACTGGGGACAATTGCACTGGCCCATCATCCTCGCCGCTCATGCCGCAATCGCTGCCGGAACTTATTTCGGAGGTTGGCGCATCGTGCGGACTATGGGGCAGAAGATCACGAAGCTGAAACCGGTTGGCGGTTTTTGCGCCGAGAGCGCCGGGGCCATCACTCTGTTCGCGACTGCACTGGCCGGAATCCCAGTCAGCACCACGCACACGATTACCGGGGCCATTGTGGGCGTGGGCGCTGTCCACCGGCTGTCGGCGGTGCGTTGGGGCGTTGCGAGGCAAATTGTGTGGGCCTGGCTGGTTACCATTCCAGCGGCTGCGGTCATGTCCGCCGCGACCTTCTGCTTGATCCGGTTTTTTCTGCGGCAGGCCTGAGTTTCCTGGGTGCGTGGGATCGAGTCCGGTGCCTGACATTTCCGCCGTGCCACTTTGAAAAGAAGGTCATTACCCCGGTAACTTTGCACGGGCGCGCCATTGCTCCAACATGGCAGTAGGAGTTTCCTCGCTCGCGCAAACGACGGCTGGACGATCGGGAAATTGGAAATTGAAGATGAGTAAAATCGCCAAGGAAAGTGTCCTGCTGCTATCGCTGTTCCTGATTGCGGCGACGGTGCAATTCTTCGCCCAGTCGCTGCCCATGGCGCTCTGCTTTTACTTTCTGCCGACTTTGTACTCGGCGTACTACTTCGGACGTCGCCACGCGACTCTCACCGCCTTCGCCTGCGTATTCCTGGTCGTTCTGCTGGACTTCCTGAACAACATGATGCCCGGACACCGGGTGCTGTCGTTGCCTGGGGAGCGGGTGTTCAACTTTGCCATCTGGGCTGGGGTTTTGGTGGTTGTCGGCTACGTGATGGGTACACTTTACGAGCGCAAGCAGGCGATGACCACCGACATCCGGGAAAGTTTCAGCGGGCTGCTGCTGGTTCTGCAACACTTCATGGCCAACGAGAAGCTCGGCGTAGGTGAAAACCAGCGGGTGGTGGAGGCGTCGACAAGAATGGCGGAGGCGATGGGCCTGGGTTCGGATCGCGTCGAGTTGCTGCGGTCGGCGGTGTTACTGAGGGATCTGAGCAAGATCGGCATCACGAACGACATTCTCTACAAGGCCGCCGATATGAGCCGCGACGAAGTGGTGGCGAGTTTCCGCAAGCCCCGCAAGGCCGATGCGCGCGCCCAGGCCGTCGGAAATTCGCTGCGGCGGGTGATTCCGATCATCGTCGCGCAGCAGATTTTGCAGGATCAAGGAGCGCGCTCGGTCAACGTTCCAATCGAGGCTCACATTCTCGCTGTGGCGGATGCCTACCAGAAATTGATCAGCGGTGCTGACGGCAAAGCTCTGTCGCCTCACCAGGCCGAGCAGGAGATTGTGGCGGGAGCAGGCCAGAAGTTCCACGCCGGCGTTGTGGACGCCTTCACGAAAATCTTGGGCGGGCAAGCTATGGGCGCAGGGGCATAGGATCGCGGGTTCATAGACTTAAAGGGTTTCAGCCAGCGCCGAACTCTTCGAGTCGGATTCCCTCCCGTGCGAATCTTTTCCGCGCAATTCTTGTCCTCGCAATTCCTGCCACATCGCCACCACTCTGGACTTTAACTCGGACGTAAGCCGTTCATACGCGGCCTCGCTCGCCTCATTCGCCAGCGGGGGTTGAATCGGCTTGCCGAATACCAGTTGCAAATCCGTGAACTTGGGAAACTTTTTGTGGCGTGGCCAGGCTTCGTAGAAGCCCTCGATCGCGACCGGGACAATCGGAGCTTGCGCGTGAATCGAGAGAATCGCGGCACCCTTGCGGAATACGGTCGGGTTCCCGTCGTTGGTGCGCTCGCCCTCGGGATACAGAATCAGAATGTGTCCTTGGCTCAGGCCAAAGGCTCCGGCGCGCATGGCCGGCACCAGGTTCGCGTCCGGATCGAGGACCGCCACGCGAAGCCATCGCGCCAGTCGCCGCATAAATCCTTTACCGAAAATGTCGCTCGTGCCCAGCGCAAATGTGTCGCGAAACATTCGCCACGGCAGCGCCCCCGTCAGCACCAGCGGATCGATATAGCTCTGGTGATTCGAGCAGAGCAGGTAGGGGCCTTTTTCGGGCAGATTTTCGAGTCCGCGCATTTTGAGGTGAAAGCGGTCGAGCGCGAAAAGATAAATCAGCCGCCCCAGCAGAAAGAAAAAGACTTCAGCGAAGATGTTGTGGCGAGCGAGTGCGAGAACTTCGGGATCGGTCGCCGGCTCGCTCAAGATTGTCGACCAAGCCGGCGCCGCCGCTCTGGCTTGGCCCTCGCCGCGGCTCGCGCTCGCCAGAACGGCATCGACCAGATCGCGCACCGAATAAATTTCCGCCAGTTGCGACTCGGGCACTTCGCCGCCAAACTGCTGCTCGAGTGCGGTCAGCAATTCAACGCGCTGCATGGAATCGAGTCCAAAATCGAGCTCCAGATTGTGGGTGGGATGAATCGCGTCGAGCTGGTTGCGCGAAGACTCCCGCACGATGGTGAGGGCGCGCTTCACATCCTCTCGCTCGAGCCACAATTGGTCGTCGGCGGTTAGCGGCTTCTCCACGCCAACGTCCGAATCGCCGCCGCCGTCGTTTTGTTTCAGCTCCCGAACTTTCTTTTCAATCTGGAAGCGCTTTAGCTTGCGCGTGGTCGTGCGCGGCAGGTCCTCCTGCCAGATGTCATAACTGCCCAGACGCTTGGTGGAAGCGATCTTGTGGGAGAGCGCTTCAATGTCGAGGCGGATCACCTCTTTTGAGTTGACGATCTTGCGCTCGCGCAGCCGTTCAAAATTGGGCACGACCACGGCATGCAGCCGCTCTGACGTCGGATCTCCCGGGCGCGCCTCGAGTGCCATCACGCAAATCTCCTTCACGTACGGCGCCTGGAGGTAGTGCGCCTCGATCTCCTCGGGATAAACATTTTTCCCATTGGCGAGGACGATGATTTCCTTGCCCCGCCCAGTGATGAATAGATTGCCGCCGGAATCGAAGTAGCCCAGATCGCCGGTGTAGAACCAGCCGTCGCGAAGCACCTCTGCTGTGGCCTCCGGGCGATTCCAATATCCCTTCATCACGATCGCGCCGCGGATCGCAATCTCACCCGCGGGCGGCGCGCCTTCTTCCAGCGGTTGCGGGTCCACAATCTTGGCTTCGACGCCAGGAAAAGGCCGTCCGACCGAGCCAAATACAACGTGACCCGGAGGGTTGATGAAGGCGCCGCCAGTGGTCTCCGTCAGGCCGTAGGCGTTCAGAACGTCGATGCCAAAAGAGTAAAAATCGCGGGCGATGGCCGGATCGAATCGCGAACCGCCGGTCACCAGATAGCGCATGCGAGCGCCCAAGGTCGCGTGAATCTTTCCGAAGAAAAGTTTGCCCGCGTTGACTCCGACTCGCCGCAGCCCGCGGTTGAAGGCCATCAGCGCGCGCACCAGCCGCAGAGTGAACTTGCCGCGTTTGTTCAGTTCTTTGAAAATGCGCTCGTGAATCAGGTAGAAAAACTGAGGCACAACGCAAAACGTGGTGATGTCGCGTTCCTGTAAAGCGCGCAGCAATTCGGTTGTGTTCAGCGTTTCCAGGTACACGACGCGCGCGCCATTGAATAGGGGCAGGAAAAGGTTCGCCATCTGCGCGAGGACATGAAACATCGGGAGAATTCCCAGCAGCGCGTCCTCTGGACCAATCTTGATTACCGCGAGCACCGAATTCGCCTCACCGACGAGGTTGGCGTGGGTGAGCATGACGCCCTTCGGATCGGCGGTGGTGCCTGAGGTGTAGAGCAGCGCCGCGAGGTCGCCCTCAGCGGGGACGATGGGCTGAAAGCCAGCGGCGCCGGCGGCGAAGATGGAATCGAGGTCGGCGGCCAACTCGTCTGTTGCTCGCTGCGTCACACCTTGGGTGCCCCACTCATCGCGTTCTGTGCGATGAGTGGGATTCGTGGATGCCGCGGTGGTCCCGATCCGCTCTGCTGCCGCCGAAGTCATTACCAAACCCACGTTGAGTCCCCGGACCGCTTCCCTCGCCACCGGGAGATGCTTCACATCGCAGAACAGCAGGGAAGCTCCACTGTCGATCAACAACTTCTTCACCTGGTCAGCGCGAAAAGCCGTGTCGAGCGGAACCGCCGTTCTGCCGGCGGCGATGATCCCTAAATATGCCGCCACCCACCGCGGATGGTTCGCCGCCAGAATCGCTACGCGCGCGTCTCGTGGCACCCGAGTCGAGAGCCACTGCGCCACGCTCTCCGACATCCGGGTCAGTTCCGCGAAGGTGACACGCTCAACCGTCTGCTGCCGCTGAATCTCAAGGGCAATGTTGTCGGGGAACTTCCGGGCCGATTCCTGGAATCGCTGGTAGAAGGTGGGCATGGGTCGAAGTGAATATACTAAAGACAGCTAGTGAAAACTAGGAACCGCGTCGATCTTAAATTGGGGACAATACGATGGTGATGAAGAAGATCACATTTAATGCGGACGCGGACCTTCTCGAACTGGCTAAACGGATTGCGGAAGAAAAAGGCACTACTCTGGAAGAAGAAGTTCGGCAATGGTTGAAAGACCTTCGGAGAAGGCAGGTGGAAACCCACTCCGCAAGAGCCGAAGAATCGCAAAAGGCGCAAATAGATGGAGGACTGAGACTGCGCTCATGCACGGGCTGCAAGTTTCGTGTTTCGAGGTCTGCTTCGCCGCTTCGCGCCGTGCGTCATCCCTCCCGCATCTAATGTGCTAGGCTTTATTGATACTTTAGGACGCGTGTCCTCCGAAGGATTTCTGTTTTGATCAACACTTTATTAGGCAAGATTTTCGGGACGAAGAACGAGCGCGAGGTCAAGCGCCTGCAGCCTCGTGTGGGGGCTATCAACGCGCTCGAGCCGGAGATACAGAAGCTCTCCGACGACCAACTTCGCGCCAAGACGGCGGAGTTTCGCGCCCGTATTCAAGAACGTCTCAGCTCGATTGCCGACGAGCCGGAAGCGGATACTGACCGCCTGAAGGAAATCGAAGCGGAGCGCAGCCAGGTCCTCAAGGGAGTTCTCGACGAGCTGCTCGATGAAGCGTTTGCCGTGGTTCGCGAAGCTGGACGGCGCGTGCTCAACATGCGGCACTTCGACGTGCAGTTGATTGGCGGCATGGTTCTGCACGAAGGCACGATCGCCGAAATGAAGACCGGCGAGGGCAAAACGCTGGTCGCCACGCTCCCGGTGTATCTAAATGCGCTGAGTGGGCGCGGCGTGCACGTGGTTACCGTTAACGACTACCTGGCCAAGCGCGACTCCGAATGGATGGGCAAGCTCTACAGCTTTCTCGGCCTGACGGTGGGCGTGATCGTCCACGACCTCGATGACGAGCAGCGCCGCGCCGCATACGCCGCTGACGTGACTTACGGCACCAACAACGAATTCGGTTTCGACTATCTGCGCGACAACATGAAGTTCGACCTGCATGATTGCGTGCAGCGCGTACACAACTTCGCGATCGTCGACGAAGTCGATTCCATCCTGATCGACGAAGCCCGGACGCCGCTCATCATTTCGGGCGCGAGTGAAGAGTCCACCGACAAATACTACAAAGTAAATCGCATCATCCCCAAGCTCGAAAAGGGCGAAGAAATCGATACGCAGCCGGGCGAGCCCAAGATCATGACCGGGGACTATGTGGTGGACGAAAAGCACCGCAACATCACGGTCAGCGACGAAGGCTGGGAAAAAGTCGAAAAACTGCTTGGCATCGGCAACATCGCCGACCCGGAAAACTGGGCGCTGAAGCATCACGTTGAAACCGCCGTCAAAGCGCACGCGCTTTACAAGAAAGACGTCGAATACGTGGTCAAAGACGGGGAAGTGCTGATTGTGGACGAGTTCACCGGGCGCCTGATGCCGGGCCGCCGCTGGTCCGACGGGCTGCACCAGGCGATCGAGGCCAAGGAGAATGTGAAGATCGAGCGCGAGAATCAAACGCTCGCCACCATCACGTTCCAGAATTATTTCCGCATGTACAAAAAGCTGGCGGGCATGACGGGTACGGCGGAAACCGAGGCGCCGGAATTCGACAAGATCTACCGGCTCGAAGTCCTCGTCATTCCGACCAATCGCGAGCTGCTGCGCAAAGAAAATCCGGACATCGTCTACCGTACGGAGAAGGAAAAATATTTCGCGGCTTCCGACGAAATCCAAAGGCTGCACGAGAGCGGCCAGCCCGTGCTGGTCGGTACGACCTCGATCGAAAAGTCCGAACGCCTTTCCGAGTTGCTGAAGAAGAAGGGAATCAAGCACGTCGTCCTGAACGCGAAGTATCACGAGCGCGAAGCGGAAATTGTCGCGCAAGCCGGACGCAAAGGCATGGTCACCATCGCCACCAACATGGCGGGCCGCGGCACCGACATTCTGCTCGGTGGCAATGCCGAATTCATGGCCAAGCAGGAATGCGTGAAGAAAGGAATCGCGCAGCCGATCCGCGCAGCGCAAGGCAAGATCGAAGCCGAAGGCGACGATCCCAACCGCACGGTCTGGTACTACGCCGGCAATGAGTACGCGGTCGCGACAGATCAGTGGAACGAGATCTTTACGCGCTACAAGAACGACACGGACCAGGAACATCGGGAAGTGATCGCGGCAGGCGGGTTGCACATCTTCGGCACCGAACGCCACGAAGCGCGACGCATCGACAATCAGCTCCGCGGACGCGCCGGCCGCCAGGGCGACCCGGGCTCTTCCCGCTTCTATCTGTCGCTCGAAGACGACCTGATGCGGATCTTCGCCAAGGAGTGGGTTTCCAAGCTGCTGCAACGCCTCGGCATGGAAGAAGGTGTTCCCATCGAATCGGGCATGATCACGCGCCGGATCGAAGCTGCGCAGAAAGCCGTCGAAGGCCAGAACTTCGAAGCCCGCAAACACCTGCTCGAATACGACGATGTCATGAACAAGCAGCGCACAGCGGTCTACGGACTGCGCCGCCGTCTGCTTGAAGGCCTCGATCAGAAAGATCTCATCGTTGAAGACTACGTCTCCGGGATTCTCGGCGACATCCTCGAACGGCACTGCCCGCCCAAAGCGCACGTAGCCGACTGGGACCTCAAAGCTCTGAAAGATGCGATCTTCACCCGCTTCGGCGTCGACATCTACGCCGAAGGCCTCAAGCCTGAGCAGATGAACCGCCAGGAACTGGGCGACGCCATCTTCGACAAACTCAAAGAGCGCTATGACGCGAAAGAGGCGCTGATCGGCGCCGAGGCCATGCGCTATCACGAGCGGATGATCATGCTGAGCGTGATCGATGCGCAGTGGAAAGATCACCTGCTCGGCATGGATCACCTCAAAGAGGGGATCGGCCTGCGCGGGTACGGCCAGCACGATCCGCTGGTCGAATACAAGCGCGAGTCCTTCGACATGTTCGAAGAGATGATGCAGCGCTTCCAGGAAGAGACGGTTCGCTACCTGTACCTGATGCAGATCATGGAGCGTCCGCCGGACTCGGGAGCGATGCCGGGTGGTGGCGGAGGCAGTCCGAACGATCTGTCCAGCCAGGGGCCCGAAGTCGGCATACCTTCCATCATCACCGGCGGTCGAGGCGGCAACGGACGCCCGCCGCGCCAGGTTGCTACTTCCGTGGACGAGATCGAGGAAGCCTTCCAGCGCAAGAAAAAGCGGGAACTGGAACAAGCACGCATGGCCGGGGCTGGCGATATGCAAGTCCAGCAGGTGGTGCGCTCGGGAGACAAAGTAGGGCGCAACGATCCTTGCCCCTGCGGAAGCGGCAAGAAATATAAGAAGTGTTGCGGCGCAAATTCGTAAGCATCACCGGGCGGGACTGATTGCGCCGAAAAAATCTCGAGCAATCTAGGTCCCCGGCCCCTAAGAGCGAAATACCTAACTCTTGTCATCCTGAGCGAAGCGAAGGACCT
The DNA here is from genome assembly GCA_003131315.1 of Acidobacteriaceae bacterium. GTDB lineage: Bacteria > Acidobacteriota > Terriglobia > Terriglobales > Acidobacteriaceae > Acidiflorens. The sequence goes on along the minus strand of PKUV01000174.1, from coordinate 11,931 downwards.
GCTTTCTTCTCGGTGCATGAGACAGCAGGTCCTTCGCTCAGGATGACAAAGTCATGAAAAGCGTTGTTCCTAGTGAATCAACCCTTTCCAGCTTTTTCTCCGCGCTCTCGGCGTCTCCGCGGTTAAACGCTTTTTGATTTCTTGCGGAGCGCGCGAAACGTCATCTCCGTAGCTGTGCTGTGCGTGCGCCGCTTCCATTCAAAGAACATAGGGGCGTAGGTCTGGGTGATGTAATCGCCTCGATCGATCCCGAGCGCACGAGCTGTGCGGTCAATCCATCGCGACGGCCCTTCGATCTCGCCGAAGTTCCCAATCGGAGTCTCATCCAACACCACGTGGCCCGTACCGTCGCTCCACTCCGCGCGATATTTTTCATAGCGAAACGTGGGCGCGAACCCCAGCGCGCACAGAATGGCGTCCATCTGCTGTCCGTCCCCCACACGCGTTTCCAGCTCAACCCGCACTTTATGGCGACCGGCGTTGCCTTTCGCCTTGTGCGTCAGCACCCAGGTCTCGCCATACTGGCGCAGTCGCAGCATTTCGCCCCGCTTGCGCAGCTTCTGGCCAGGCAGGTCGTAGAGTGAATTCATTTCGTGGGTGGAGCGGGTGAGCTGGTTGAAGCCCGCTTGCTTCAGCGCACGAGTCAGTGCGGGCAGATCCTCAATTCGAAACTTAATTTCGATTTCCTTCGGCATGTTGAAATCTTAACCGCCGAGCGCGCAAAAAGCTTGAACCGCAGAGGACGCGGAGAATACGAAAATGGATTTTCGGAGCGAAGAAGTAATTTGCTGGCTCTTCATGAAGCAGATTGCCTGGAGAATCGGAAACAAGCCTCTCTCCGCGTCCTCTGCGGTTAGTGGTTTTCTTTCGGTTCCACCTCAGCCGGACGGCGATGGAACCAGCTCATGTGCGGCAGGTCACGCTCCACTTTGCGCCGTTTCGCGATCAGTTCCGCCGTGATCGACACGGCAATCTCTTCCGGCGTAATTGCCCCGATATCCAGCCCGACTGGGGCGTGGACACGGTCGAATAAGTGCGCAGGCAGACCTTCCTGCTGCAGCTCTTTGTAGATGGTGATCGTCTTCCGCTTCGACCCAATCATGCCTACGTAGCGCGCTGGAGTCTGCACCGCCCAGCGCAGCATTCGCATATCGTCGCGGTGCCCGCGCGTGACGATCACGATGTATGAAGACTCGCCGGGCGCGAGCTGCGCCACGGCCTTGTCGAAATCTTCAGCGATCACCTCCTTCGCCTCGGGGAAGCGTTCGCGGTTCGCGTAGGCTTCCCGATCGTCCACCACCGTGACGTCGAATCCGGCGATGCGTGCAACCTTGTAAAGGCTTGCGGCTATGTGACCTGCGCCGAAGATATAAAGATCTGCTGGAGGCAAAATCGGCTCCACGAAAATCTCCAGCGTTCCGCCGCAGACGAGGCCGGTGTCGTATTTCGGATCCTGATTCAGATCGAACGTCAGGGTCCGCGGCCTCTCCGATTCCATCACTTCGCGCGCCGCCTGCCACACCTCGGCCTCAACGCAGCCGCCGCCGATTGTCCCGACGATCGAGCCATCGTCCCGCACCAGCATCTTGGCGGTCTCGAACGAAGGAATCGACCCGCGCACATTCACAATGGTCGCCACTGCCCCGCGCCGTCTGTCTTTTCGCAAGCGGACGATCTCCTCATACAGGTCCATATCGTTGATTATGGTTCGGTGAGCGGGGGAAGGTCAAACGTGGGCGTCAGCGAACGTCGGGCTGCGCTCGACTGGACGGCCGGGGGCGGCCGTCCCTACGCAGAGCCAAAGCCGGGAGGAGCAAGCCGCCAACAAGTCTTCCCATCTGCATCTTCTGGACTCGCAACACCGACTATGGTGCCAGAATCTGAGTTGGTCCGCTAAAGCAAAAGCCCCGGGTCATCACTCCCGGGGCTACTGGCGTTAGACCAGTGGGTACCTAATTTACACGGCCCGCAAATATATGGTCTCGCCGAGCATAGCCTGTGTCAAGGGTATTTTTGTGAGTGACTGCACGGAGGGCGGCAGACTCGAACTGCAGTGGCTGATGGAGCCACTCACCGGTTTCGCGGACCGTGTCCAGTACCCGCTGGAAACGCCCTCCAGACTCAGCCCGCGATGTACAATCTACGATTTAGCGGGGACTCATTCTGTGCCGCGAGTCACACCGCTTTTGGTACATTTCCAGCTAACGTGCCAAATCGGCACACGACACATTGCTGGGACCAGGAGCCCCCATGAAAGCCGTTCGCATTCATCAGTTCGGTGGACCCGAAGTCCTCACCTACGAAGACGTTCCCGATCCCAAACCACGTAAAGATCAAGTCCTCATCCGTGTCCGCGCCTGCTCTCTGAACCACCTCGACCTCTTCGTGCGCAAAGGCCTGCCCGGCGTTAACCTGCCGCACATCCTTGGCAGCGACATCGCCGGCGAAATCGTCGAAGTCGGCGAGTACATCACCGACCTCAAGCCCGGACTGCGCGTGCTGGTCGCGCCCATGCATTTCTGTAATCACTGCGCCAAGTGTGTTGCCGGACTGCAGAACCAGTGCCGCCAGTACACCGTACTCGGCAACGGCGTCGACGGCGGCAACTGCGAACTCTTCGCAATTCCGGCCGTCAACGTCATCCCCATCCCCGATTGGCTCGATTTCAATGAGGCCGCCAGCGTTCCGCTGGTCTTTGTCACGGCGTGGCACATGCTTACGGGGCGCGCCGCGATTCATCCGGGACAAACCGTTCTCGTGCTGGGCGCGAACTCAGGAGTGGGCACTGCCGCCATCCAGATCGCGAAATTATTTCACGCGCGCGTGATCGCTACCGCGGGCGACGAGCGCAAAATGGAGCGCGCCCGCGAACTCGGCGCCGACTTCGTCATCAACCATTATCAGCAGAAGATTTCGCAGGAAGTTCGCAAGATCACTAACTTCGAGGGGGTCGACATCGTCGTCGAGCACGTCGGGCACGCCACCTGGGAAGAGAGTGTGCGGTCGCTCAAGGCCGGAGGCACGCTCGTCACCTGCGGTGCGACCTCTGGACCGAAAGTCGAACTCGATCTGCGGTTTCTGTTCTCGCGCCAGCTGGCATTGCTTGGATCGTACATGGGCACGATGAGCGAACTCCATGAAGTGCTCGGCCACGTCTTCGCCGGACGCCTCAAGCCGGTCATCGACCATACTTTCCCCTTGAAAGACATTCGCACTGCCCACGAGTACATGGAGAAGAGCCAGATGTTCGGCAAGATCGTGCTGAACCCGTAAGAGGTTTCACCGCCGAGACGCAGAAGACGCCAAGGTTGGCGAGGAGTTCAAGATCAGCGTATTGTGGAAATCCAATGAAGCGAACTGAGCCGAAATTTGCTATTTGTGTGAAGAACAAGGACTATGCCGCATCGCTCGAGTTGCGGAAGCTTTACCAGGTGGTCTCCGATGAGGTGGCGGCAAAGCTCCACCAGATTCGCGTGATCGATGAGTCCGGCGAGGATTATCTTTATCCAGAAGAATACTTCGTCGCGGTGCAACTTCCTCAGTCGGCGGAAAGAGCGATCCGGCGAGCAGCCGCCGTCAGAGGTTGACAGCGAACGACGTTTCCTGCTGTGTCCCTCCGTACCCTCCGTCAGGATTTGTTTTCTCTGCGCTCTCGGCGTCCTCTGCGGTTAAAATAGCCCCATGGCGCAAAAACTCAGCTTCGGCCCCTACGTTGACATCGAAAACGGCAAGAAGGTAGTCAAGGAATTGGTCTTCGGAGACGGCGTGCCCGAAGGCATCGTCATGACCACGCTCGACGCGGTCGTCAACTGGAACCGCAAGAATTCGATCTGGCCGATGACGTTCGGCCTCGCTTGCTGCGCCATTGAAATGATGTCGATGGGCGCGTCGCGCTTCGATATTGCGCGCTTCGGAGCGGAAGTGTTCCGGCCGTCGCCACGGCAGTCGGACCTGATGATTATCGCCGGGCGCGTCTCGAATAAGATGGCCCCGGTGATCCGCCAGCTCTGGGAGCAGATGCCGGAACCGAAGTGGGTCATTTCGATGGGGGCGTGCGCGACTTCCGGTGGCGTTTTCAACAATTACGCGCTCGTGCAGAGCGTGAACCAAGTCATTCCCGTGGATATCTATGTCCCCGGCTGCCCGCCGCGTCCGGAGCAGTTGATCTACGCGATCACGCTGTTGCAGCAGAAAATCATGATCGAACGCGGCACGGTGAAGAAGGCGTTGAATCTCGTACCTAGCGGCGAGTAAGGATCAACCAGCTCTCAGCTTTCAAATATCAAGTTGTCATCCTGAGCGAAGCGAAGGACCTGCTGTTTCTTGCAGCGCGAAGACAGCAGGTCCTTCGCTTCGCTCAGGATGACAATCTATATCTACTACTGCTTCATTCTCGTAGCCAACTGCCGTTCCGGCGGCGTCATCTGATTCCAGACCGCGCTCAAATCTTTTTCCAGGATCTGATTATTCGGATCCACCCGCAGAGCCAGCGCAAACCATAAATACGATGTCGGCAGATCGCGCTGCACACAGTGGCCGGTGGCATACATGGTTCCGAACGCGCTCCGGGCCTTGGCATTGGATTTGGCCGAAGCAGCCTTCAGATTTTTCACTGCCTCGTCACAGTTTCTCGGCACGCCTCGCCCGTAGAGATAGGCCTCGCCTTTGCGGAAGGCCACGTCCCCGGTGTCAGCCGCGGCGGGCGCGGGCAATTTCGAAGCCTTGGCCGAGGTCACGCTAGGCTCGCGTTTCGCCGCACGCTTGTTGGCCAGCGCGATCTTCGCCGGAGCCACCGGTTTCGCTTTGGGCTTTGCGGTTGCGTCCACGGGCTTTGGCGCAGAGTCGGGACCAGCGCTGGCATGATCGGCCTGACTCTCCGGAACTCCTGCTGACGGAACCACCGTCTGCGACGAGCCTGCATCGAGCGCTGGAGCCGAGTCCTTGACCGCCGGTTTCGTCGATGGCTTCTCGGCCGGAGCTTCGCCGGTGCTCGAAGTCGCGGCCTCCGGCTTTCGACTCTCCGTCGCACCGAGATAGTTTGTGTACGTCCACCAGCCTGCTCCGCCCAATGCTACGAGCAGCGCCACCAGCAGCAGGATCCGCCGTCCGCCGGTCTTTGGCTGCTCGGGCTCAAAAAAAGAATCGAGGCCGGAGAAAGATCTTTCCCGCAGCGAGTCCATGCTCGGCTGATTCGGGCTGGGCTGATTTGGGCCAGGCTGATTCAAGCCCAGCACCGAGGGTCCGCCGATCGACGGCACCTGTTTGTTTGCGGCTCTGGTCGCGTTCTCCACGACGGGAGGCCGCTGCGGTTCCGGCGCGTTCGCTATCTTTGGCGGGACCGCTGATAGTGGGTTCGGTGCTGGTGCGCCCGCCGGTCGCCGAGCCTCGAGCAAGGTGCCACACATTCCGCAAAAGCGGAAGTTGTCCGAATTATCCTCACCGCATTTCGGGCAGATCACGATGGTTCTCCGGATGTCCTCTCCTACAGTTTAACCCGCGCCAGCGATGTCATTGCGTTCGTCTGTTCATATTAGAATGCAAACGCCCGGTTCACGCCCATGCCGAAAGCCTCCAGAGCCAAGCCCGCGCCCGCCGCGAAGCGTTTCGAGGCCAGGCTCGAGCGCCTGCGCTCCCGCCTCAACTGGATCATTATCCACGTGCCATTCGATGCAGCCAAAGTCTGGGGGATGCGCGGCCAGATCAAAGTGAAAGGCGAAATCAACGGGTTCGCGTTCCGTACTTCGCTGTTTTCCACCCGAGCGGGCCGGCACATTCTGCTGGTCAACAAGCGGATGCAAAAAGGAGCGCGAGCCGCGGAAGGCAGCGTCGCCCGTTTTCAGATTGAAATCGACAGCGAAGAACGGACCGTAACCATCCCCGATGAGCTCAAGCGCATTCTCAGCCAAGATCGCTCGCTTCGGCGCTGGTATGACGAGTTGGATCATTCCGCACGCAACGATATCGCCAAGTGGATCACCGAACCCAAGAGCGCCGAAGCCCGCGGGCGTCGCGCGGAACAAATTGCGGAACGCCTGCTCAACGTCATGGATGCGGAACGGGAACTACCGCCGATTCTGCAGGTAGCTTTCGCGCGCCATCCACGCGCTCGTGGAGGTTGGGATGGCATGTCGGCCTCGCGCCGGCGCATGCACCTGTTTGGCATCTTCTACTACAGAACGCCGGAAGCCCAAGCCCGCCGCATTGGCAAAATGCTCGATGACGCAACGGTACTCGCCGAGAAAATGAGCAACAAGAAAAAGTAAGCGATGTTCGGAGCGTGCCCTAGCACCCCTCACCAAGCCTTTCGCCCCGGGGCGATCTCAGTCTCGCGTGCACGCGGTTTCCCGCACGCGCGGCGAAAACTGCTCGTGCCCGAGTCGCATAATCCGTATAATTCAATCGTTTTAATAAACGGCTTTCTTGGAGGCACGCGTGAAAAGTCCGGCCACCGTTCTCGCAGTCGTCACGATTCTCACTGTTTTTGCCGCCGCCCAAACCATCACCGTTGACGTCTCGCACTCCACCAACCACTTTGTCCCTAGTGAAACTCTGGGCGCGGGCGTCGACCGCATTCCCGCCGAGGCCATCGACAAAGATCTGCTTGCACCCTCGATCGAGGCAACGCTGTCCTCATGCTGGCAGACGGTGTCTTACCGCCAGAATACCGAGTTGGCCGTCGAAGCCTGGCACTGGAATCCCCAGGGGACATGGAGCGATGGGAGCGCTCCCGCCGGCAAGGGCTATTTCACGGGCGCTGCCGTTCCCACGGAAAGTATTCGCTACTCCTACGGATATGCGCTTCCTCGTCGCGGTTTCACCCGCAACGACGGCACCGAAAACGCCGGTTTCTCCCGCCTCACCGACGGTGACCTCAACACTTTCTGGAAGAGCAATCCCTATCTCACCCAACATTTCACCGGCGAAAGTGACGCCCTGCATCCGCAGTGGATCGTCCTCGATCTCGCGCAGCCTCAGCCCGTCAATAGCATTCGCATCGCGTGGGGCGAGCCGTACGCTACCCACTACGTCGTCCAGTATTGGACCGGCGACGATCCCATCAGATCGCCCACCCGCGGCGTCTGGCAAACATTCCCGCAGGCTACCGTCACCACCGGCAATGGCCATACCGAAACCGTTCGCCTCGTTACCGCCCCGCTCGCCGTGCGTTTCGTTCGCATCTGGATGACCGAGTCCTCCAACACCTGCGATGCCGACGGCTCCGCCGATCCCCGCAACTGCGTCGGCTACTCCATCCGCGAACTCTATCTTGGAACTTTCACAGGAACTAGCACTGACGACGGCGCTTTCCACGACTCCCTGCGCCACACGGCCGATCAAGAGCAGACGACTACCTATTGCTCTTCCGTCGATCCATGGCATGAGCCTTCCAATCTCGGCTCCACTCGCCAGGCCCAGGTGGGCTTTGACCTTTTCTTCACCAGCGGCGTCACTCGCGGATTGCCCGCCATGATTCCGGTCGCGCTGCTCTACGACACTCCCGACAACGCAGTTGCCGAGATCGCCTACCTGGAGCGCCGCCACTATCCGATCTCTTACGTCGAGATGGGCGAGGAGGCCGACGGGCAGTACATGCTTCCCGAAGATTATGCCGCCCTTTATGTGCAGTGGGCGAGCGCGCTCCATCGCCTCGATCCCACGCTCAAACTGGGCGGTCCTTCTTTCCAGGGCGTCAACAAGGACATCGAAGTCTGGCCCGACGCCAGCGGCCGAGTCTCCTGGACCGCGCGCTTCCTCGACTATCTGAAGCAGCACGGCCGCATGAAGGATCTCGCCTTCTTCTCCTTCGAGCACTATCCCTACGACCCGTGCAAAACGCCGTGGGGCGTGCTTTATGACGAGCCCGAACTCATCCGCCACATCATTCAGGTGTGGCATGAGGACGGCGTCCCCGTCGACATGCCGATGTTCGTCACCGAGGGGAATCTTTCCTCCGGCGCCAGCGAAACCTACCAGGACATTTTCTCCGGCATCTGGCTGGCGGATTACATCGGATCGTTACTCGATGCGGGAGGCAAGGGCGTTTATTTCTTCCACTATCTGCCCTTGCACATGGAGCCCGGCTGCAACAGTTCCCCCGGCACCTTCGGCATGTTCACGGTGGACGCTGCCTACAAAATTCAGCAGCCCCTGGCGCAATTCTTTGTTGCGCAACTCATTAATCTGGAGTGGATCCAGCCTGGCGGCGGAGAGCATCAAGTCTATTCGGCCAAGTCCGATATCGACGACGGCGCTGGCCGCGAACTCGTCACTGCCTATGCTCTGAAGCGTCCCGATGGCGAATGGTCGCTGCTGGTGGTCAATCGCGACCAACAGAACCCTCACCGCGTGCGCATCGCGTTTCGTGGGACTGCGGATTCGGTTGCGGGTTTTGCCGGTCCAGTCGAGATCGCAACCTTCGGCAGCGCTCAGTACAAGTGGAACCCGCCGCGGACGCGCTTCATGGCGCACGCCGAACAAGCCGCTGCCCCCACGGTCGTCGCCTACACGAACGGCACGGCTGATCCCGACGGCCCCATCGCACGCTCAAAACAGAACGGCACGAAAGACACGCTTTACGATCTGCCGGCGGCGTCGGTGGTGGTAATCCGCGGAAACGTTGCGGCGCACTAGGGTTGTCGTTACCCCGAAGTCTGCAGTCGAGTTAGTGACCGACGAACACCCCCGCCCAAGCGGAGCTTGGACGGGGCACCCTGCTACTGATGTTAACTAGGGGTTGTCGTTACTCTGAAGTCCGTAGTCGAGCTAATGATCGACGAACGCCCGGCACCCAAGCGGAGCTTGGACGGAGCACCCTGAAGAGTAGGGCCGTGCATTCGCTGGGCCGCCCGCCCACTCTTTCGCAAAGAACGCGAATGACTGGGGCACCCCGCTCTTGCTGTACTAAGATCAATTACCTTGACACGTTGGCGGTCATGCTCGTGAGGTAGGCCGTTATCCTCAATGTTGTTTCTTGAGCGCGCTTGTATGACTGGCGACGCACACCCATTTGCCGTTCAAATAAACCCACGTGTCCGTGAATCGCCCATTAATGATCAAAGGGTTTACCTTTGTTAAGCCCTTTGGCGTGATAGATTCCAGCAACCACGGCCGCGTTGCCATATAGGAAGATCCGCTCGTCACTATTTGTCATAAGGCTAGGAGCGTAGGAGAGGTCTCTATTGTCAGCCAGGAACTGGGTCTTCGTCGTGAAAGTACCGTCATTGTCCGTGCTGATGAAGGTATCGGCCACCAACCCGTCCAGCGCCTTCGAATCGTGATGCAACTGTGCCTGGTTCCAGCCATTCTCCAGCGCAATCAATAAACTGTCGTTCCCGTGTGCGGACGCAGCGGGATTCTGAGCGTCGGCCAGAGAACCCGCGAGCCACAGCAAGCACACTACAACTCTTGTCCTCATCATCCCGATGGGCTCCTCTTGTGGGCAATCCACGCCTCTATAATACCGGAGCGTTGATTGATTCCAATTCAGGGTCATTGCCTCACCGCAAGAGCAGGAAAACTTGCCATCAACTCGCCATCAAAACTGGGCTATTCCGAGACCTTCCGAGATCTTAATAGAGTGCGGAAAAGCTAGATGAGGGAAGGGCTTTAGTGTGTGCATGAGAACTCGTTTTCGGGCAACCTGGTGGAATGAAATGCCCGAGAACCCAGCCCCGGAGGGGCGAACTAGCCTAGCCCCGCGCTTCAGCGCGGGGTAAAGTGGAATGACGACTCAAGTCCCGGAGGGACGACCGAAGTTCTCACGCACACACTTTAGGGTTCTGACCTCAAAATTGACACGGTAGAGGTCTGGGGTTCGAGTCCCCAGTGCCTTGTTTATCAACACGTTACTCTACTCTATGACCGACGTAACCGCGCGCCGCGTCTTCTTCTGCTATACTGCTGTTAACGCTTTTGCTACGGTTTGCTCGTCACGCGGGGATCCTGTTGGATCCGATACACTTCCGCCATTTCCTGCCCGCCGTTTGGTTCCAGCGCCAATTTCAATAAGAGCGGCATGCGAACTCTCGACACTAGTCTATGAGCACGAGTCTGAGAAATTTACGTTAAGCCCCTCCAGAAAGAAAACAATCGAATGACCACATTTACGGAACTGCCCCTGTCTGCTGCCTTGCAGCAGAAGTTGGCGGCAGCTCAATTCATTACCCTCACACCCATCCAGGCGCGCGCCATTTCTCCTGCCCTTGAAGGCAAGGACGTGATTGGCACCGCCCAGACCGGCACCGGCAAAACTCTCGCGTTCCTGATTCCGATCATCGAGATGCTGCGCGCTGAATCGTCTAAGAATGGATCAGCCAAGAACGTCAGCGCCCTGGTCCTGTTGCCCACACGCGAACTAGCCATGCAGGTTCACGAACAGTACGAACAACTCCGCGACAAGAAAATGCCGAAGGCGGCATTGGTGATGGGCGGCGTAGCCGAGAAGGGGCAGATTCAGAGTCTGCGCCCCGGCTGCGAATTTGTTATTGCCACCCCGGGACGCTTGCAGGATTTCATCACCCGCAAGTTTGCCGACCTGCGTCACGTGAAGATACTTGTGCTCGACGAAGCCGACCGCATGCTGGATATGGGTTTTCTTCCGGCCATCCGGCGTATCTTGCAAATTCTGCCACAGCGCCGGCAGACGCTGTGTTACTCGGCCACCATGGAACAGTCGGTGGCCGCGCTGGTCAACGACTACATGCGTGAGCCGGTGCGGATCGCGCTGGGCTCGGTCCTGAAGCCCGCGGAAAGCGTGTCACTCGAAGCCTATGAGGTGCGCCCGTCCGAAAAACTGGATGTGCTTCGGCAGTTGCTGTATGCGGAGAAGGGGCAGACCCTGATCTTTACCCGCACCAAACGCGGCTCGCAAAGGTTGGCCAAGGACCTCGAGCGGGATGGCTTCACGGCCGCCATGATTCACGGCGATCGCACGCAGTCACAGCGCAACGCCGCCTTGAGCGGATTTCAGGAAGGCCGCTACCAGGTGCTGGTCGCGACCGATATTGCGTCGCGTGGCTTGCACTGCGATGACGTGGCGCACGTGATCAACTACGACCTGCCGAAGATGGCGGAAGACTTCATTCACCGCGTCGGGCGTACCGGACGGGCTGGCTCTCAGGGCCGAGCCTCCACACTGGTCACAGGCGTGGAGGTTCTGGAACTTCGCAATATCGAGCGCACCTTGAAGCTGCGCATCGAACGCAAGCAGGTGAATGCCTCAGCCAGCCAGCAGCCGAAGCGGTTTGTCGAAAACACCCTCGCATCGCGGACGTTAACTGCTTTGCCGGGTGAGGTTTTTGTCTAGTGCTGCGACCGAGTAATTAGTATTGCTGTCGATGCAAATTTGTTGGTGGAGAGCCGGGCGTCCCCGCCCGNNCTGGACGGGCGAGACGCCCGTCACTCCACTAGAGATTTGCATGGAATTTAGGACCGGGTTCGCCGGAGCGTTGCGCTCCGGCGAATCTCGTCGGACGTCTAGTGGTCGGCTTGCTTGCCGTGCGGCGCGAGTAGCTCGGTAGAATTCGGTTCGTCGTCGCTGCCGATGCCGAACAGCGCGGCCTGCTCCGCGGCGTGCTCGCGCATCTGACGCAATTCCTCCGCCTCGTCCACCACAACGCCTTCCGGCTGATCCTGCTTCCGTTGAGTCTTGCGCTCGTTCTTATCCCGCTGTTTTTGTTGGCGCGCTTGTTCTTTCTGACGCTTGGTAAAAGTTGATCGGCCTCGTGGCATTCACAATCTCCCCGTATTTCTATTTTTATTATTATGGCCGGCTACATGAAGCGTCTGTAGGGTTGGCCCAGCTTTTGTTCCTGGAATAAACCAGAGGATTGCCGCATCCCTCGTTTGTTTCGAGTCTAAATCATAGTATAACCTCCAACCAAGCCGTGACGCACAGATGGCGTGGCCCACAGGGGCGACGCATATAAATTT
>PKUV01000144.1 GCA_003131315.1 Acidobacteriaceae bacterium | reverse complement strand
TATGTGAAAATGGTATAGGCGGCGCCACGCGCATCGTTGTGCTCGACAATCTCCGCGAGGGCGTGCTCGTCCCCGACATTTACGTGTGAACGGAAGGTCGGGCGACACCAAAACTGAAGCCTCCCAAAATCCACTGCCCATCCATCCTCGGCTCGCCCGTTCTCTGGAAGAGCTATGGAAACGCAGTTTGCACAAAAGCCCTCAAGACTGGGTTTTTTCAAACCGCGCTGGCCGACCGAGAGCTCAGCAGAACATCCTCCGACGCCACTTAAGATCGGCAGCTCTGCGGGCTGGAATCGGCAAGATTGGGTGGCACACTTTTCGACATTCGTACTCGACGATGTTGCGAGGTGCAGGCACTGACATCAAGGTGCAGCAAGAATTGCTCCGGCACGCGACCATCCAGAGCACCATGAACATTTACACCCAAGCAGTTTCCGAGCAGAAGCGCATCGCGAACAGCGTGGTGGTAGGAGTTCTATTCAATGAAATTGCCTCTGAGGCGTAGCCTCCCACTAATGGGAGCGAAGAGGCAATAAGCGGATGAACCTTGGCCCTCCCGCGATCCTATCCAAGTGATTGTCTATGTGGGGCTTAGGTTTGGTTGCGGGGGGTGGATTTGAACCACCGACCTTTGGGTTATGAGTCAAAGGGAAACTGATACAGAACAACTTACAAGCGCACGGATGACACCTAAGCACCTGTAAGTTCGCGTAAGAAACGCACCCCAGTCCCTCGTTTAGTCCCTAGTCCCCGTTTAGTCCCTCGTTTTTCGTCCGGCCCGTTAGGGTCAGCACCTAGCTAGCCATCCATTCGCCGCCCGTTGCGGGCGGAGGTTGTCCGCGCGGAATCACGGCGCTTAATGTTGTCAACTATTACCACATGTGTGGTATACTTCTACCACATGCTTGATTTTCGCTCCAAGGCACGCCAGCAACTGCTGGCCTATTACTTTACGAACCCGACGGCCCGCCACCATCTGCGGGACTTGGCGGCGCGACTGAGTATCGATCCTTCTAACCTGTCGAAAGAGTTGGGACGCCTGGAGCGCGAGGGTCTATTCGCGTCGGAAGTGAGTGGCCGCCAGAAGTATTTTCAACTGAACCGGGAGTATCCGCTTTTTGATGAAGTGCGTAAGATCGTTGCGAAAACCATTGGTGCGGCACCTGTGATCGCGCAATCTCTCAAGAGAATTGAGGGAATAGTCGAGGCATATCTGTACGGCTCGTTTGCAAGCAACCAGCAGGACGCTGCCAGCGATATAGACGTGCTCATGATTGGTGCCCCTCGCGAGGAAGTCTTGGCGCAGGCCATGCGAAAGCTTGAGCGGCAGCTCGGACGCGAAATCAACTACACGGTCCTCACGCCGAAGGAATTCGAGTCGCGCCGCGCTCGGAAGGATGCGTTTCTGGAAAACGTCTGGCACAATAAGCGTGTTTCACTCATAGGTCCAAATGAAGAAGCTAAAACCGCACGCCGTTGACTGGGCGCAAATCGACCGCTTCCTCGCGAGCGCGGATAAGAAGCTGGCCTCGGCCCGCAAAATTCTCGCTTTTGATGAAGAAGCTTGTCTTCAACAAGCTTACGAAGCAATGCTGAAAGCTTCCCTCGGGTTCATGTTTAGCCACGGATTCCGTGCGAGGAGTCAGCCTGGGCACCACATCGCCATCATCGATTTCGTGCGTTCGCGCATCGACAAGAAACATACCGGTCTGCTAACCGTCTTTGATCGTCTCCGCCGGAAGCGCAATATGGCCCTTTATGATGACACCGGGTTTGTTTCTCACCATGATGCCGAGCAAGCGCTCGAATCCGCGGGGGAGTACTTGAACGTGATCCGAGCCGATATCGCGGCCCGAAAGCCTTGAGTCGGAAACCGATAAAGGAAGCTCCTCACTTTTTTCAAGCCATGCTTTCGATGGGCGAAGATGCGGCTTCAGAGGTCTGACACTGTCAAGGGCGCTTGTGCAGCTCCGCGCGGCGGAAAAACCAAATGCCCGCCGTGCTCGCTTCCGCCCCCTTCGGCTCCGCTTCGCTTCGGCCCTTGACAGCCGCCCCCATGAAGCCGAAACCCTGCCCTCTATCGAAAGCATGTGTTCTTCTGCCCCGAACCAGGGCCCGAATTCAAGTTCCACATGAATCGGTTGAAGGTTCCGCGCCGCGCACGACCAAGCTCTATGACCGGCGGAATGATGAAACCTCGCTCGATGAGTACGAAAAGATAGGAATTTGAGACGGAGGTTTGAAACGTCGGAACGCCCGGTTTTATTGGCGTTCGCGCCTGCGTCGAATCTTACCCTTTTTGAAACACGGGGGGCATGCGCGTTGATGCGGGAAAAGTTTTGCGCGGCGTTTCCGGCCCGTTTTCTGCTGGCATCCTCGCCAAAGGCCACGTCCAGCACCCAGTGCAGCTTGTTTTCGATGCCCCAGTGCTGGCGAACCGCCGAGTTCAGCCGTGCCGCTTCGGGCCGGAGACTGCTGATGTAGTAGCGGATCTCGCGTTCCGTTTTGCCCGTGGCCTTGTGGTAGCGTTCGGCCTGGATGCGCACCAGACTGTGCAACCGCGGCCAGTCGTCAGCTTGCTCGACCAAACTCAGATCGCCCAGCGCCGAGCAGGTGCGGGTTTCCACGCGTCCGTGTCCGCAATCCAGTTGCTCGGCAGTCGAGTCGGAGGGCAGCATTTGGAAGGAGTCCCGCACATCTTCCAGCAAGTGAAGTTGGTTCTCCTTGACGGCCAAAATGTAGTCGGCTTGCTTGTCGATAATCTGCTGGGCGATCCCTTTCTGGCAGCCCATCGCGTCGATGGTCACGATGGTGCCGTTCAGCTCCAGCGCGCTCAATAGCTTGGGAATGGCGGTGATCTCGTTGGACTTTTCGTCCACCCGCTGCTGGCCCAGTACCAGGTTGTTGGTGTTGGCCCAGGCGGAGACCATGTGCACGATGGCCTTCTTGCCGCCCGCGCCACTGCCGCGCAGCGATTTGCCGTCAATGGCCACTACTTCGCCCGCCGTCAGCTGGGCAATCGAGCGGACCCACGACAAGAAACTCTTTTCCAACTCCGCCGGGTCCAGCCGCGCAAAGACGCGGTTGAAAGTGTCGTGCGAGGGAATCCCACCCGGCAGGGTTAGGAAGCTCTGCAGCCACTCCCGCTTGGCGTGGGCGTAGCCTTCAATCTCGTTCCAACTGCTCGCCCCGCTCAACACGGCGGCGATGGTCAGCAACAAAATCTCTCCCCGCAAGTGCTCCCGCGTCCGCTCCACCCGCGGATCGCGCAACTCCGAGAAATACTTCAGGGGATTTTCCATCTCCCCATCTCAGCCGTACTCTCCCCTCCGGCATATACCAATTAAGATGCGTCGGCCCTGGCTTGACCCGCCGTTTGGCCCTTGTCGTTACCGCCAAACGCTATACTGTTCGGTCCTCCGCTCCAACAAAGAGCTTGGCTCAGCCCTCGGCATCGTAGAGCGCACCGTGAAGGCTCACGTCGCGAAACTGATGCGCAAAGTCGGCGTGCAAAACCGCATCGCCCTCTCGGTCCATGCCATTACTCATTCGCTGGTGACGGCGAAGTAGTCTTTGTTTGGCAGAGCAGGCATCCATCTCCGTCAATGTAGGTAGAGCATTGTACTCATACGGTAGTATTCAGGCTGCCCCTCAACGGTAGCATCGTCAAGTAGTTAAGAGGTACTGATGCCCCGCAACAGACGTTCACAGACCCCAGGGGCATCCCGGTCCCCGTCGACCGTTCATGCCGAGCGTTTCTCTGACGCATCTGGCAATGGCGTGCTGAATGCGGGCGGGTCATACTGACTGCGCGCTACCGCTGACAGGTCTGTGCGCTCCGAGATTCGATAGGCGTTCTTGCCCGCGCGCTTGGCCTCGTACAAGGCCAGGTCCGCGCTCTTCAGCAGCGTGTCCGCGTCCTCGCCATGGACGGGATAGATACCGATACCTGCGCTGGTGGTTACGCTAACGGTATGGCCCTCGATGCCATAGGGTTGCGACACTGCCTCGATCACTTTTAACGCCACCTTGGCCGCATCGTCGGGACCGCTGACGTGCCACAGCGCCATGATGAATTCGTCACCGCCCAGGCGCGCCACCGTATCCTCTTCGCGCACCGTCGCCACCAGGCGCCCTGCGACCATTTTCAGCAGAGCGTCCCCGGCGCCGTGCCCCAGCGTATTGTTGATCTGCTTGAATCCGTCCAGATCCAGATACACCACCGCCATGGTGCTCTTGTTCCTTCGCGCATGGACCAGGGCCATCGACATTCTTTCGGCTAGAAGTCGTCTGTTCGCAAGCCCCGTCAGCGGGTCCTTCAGCGCCAGTGATTCCAGCATCTTGCCCTGATTGCGGGCCGCCTCGTGCAACAGGCGGACTTCCAGCATGTTGCGAACCCGAATCAACACCTCGGCCAGATCGAACGGTTTGCTGATGAAATCCTTCGCGCCGCACTGAAGCGCGCGCAACTTGTGAGCCGGATGGGCGGTAACGGCCAGCACCGGCAGGTAGCCTTCGGTTTCGATTTCCTTCAGGCCCTCCATTACCTGGAAACCATCCGTGCCCGGCATCACGAGATCGAGCAGGATCAAATCGTAGAGGTTCTCGCGGTGCAGCTGGCAGACCTCGCCGGGATCCATCGTGGACGTGACGGAAACATAGCCGGCGCCGCGCAGCAACTGCTCGAGCAGAAGGACATTGACTTTCTGATCGTCGACGATCAGGACTTTGCCGTGAAAAATGTCACGTGAACTTATCATACTAAATCACAGCACCTTATTTGTTCGGCTCTGTGCAGGAATCTG
>PKUV01000076.1 GCA_003131315.1 Acidobacteriaceae bacterium | reverse complement strand
CCCTTATATAGATCAGGCGTTTGCACAATTTTGCGCCGTTTGTTCGCCCCGCCCCGCTAGCGCGCCCCGGTCTGTCCCAGTGCGGAATGGGGGGGTGTAGCATTTTCCCCTCAATGCGTATAACCCCGTCAACGAATGACGCCTGCTGGCGCGAGCCCGTCATACCCGAAGCCTCGCCTCACAACTGGGTATCGAGCCGATAGCTCCTGGTTGGTCGGCAACCCTTCCCTTACCGGATTATGGAAGGTTTGCCCGTCGCTCGGGAGGAATCTTAGTGATTGTCAGCGGTAAGTTTCCTCGAAGCCGACTTCTGGCCCGGAATAGTTTCCGGATTGCGCGATCCAGGCACAATTTCTGGGACAGCAGCTTCCCAGGGATCGGGCGAACGTAGTGATCGCGATCCGCGCGGGGCCCGGAGAGTTCCATGACCTGGTCGAAATTCGATATATTTCAGGAGTAGAGCTGCAAGCCAGCGTTGTATCGCAGCCCTGAGGATTATGTCACGGTTCGACGTCCATCGCCGGAACTTCCTGAGAGTTGCGGGAGCAGCCGCGGGCGCTACTCTGCTATCACCATCGGGCCTCTTGAGTCAGTCGGCGACGGCTGGCGACAACGGAGCTGCTTCGCAAAGCGAGGGCCCAGCCGAGTACACTCTAACGATCGCCACCAAACCCATCGAACTGGCTCCGAATCGCATTATCTCGGTCACCACCTATAACGGGCAGTTCCCAGGGCCGCTACTTCGCCTTAAAGAAGGTGAGCGAGTCACGGTCGATATTCGTAATGAGACGGATACGCCCGAGCAACTGCACTGGCACGGACAGTTCGTTGCGCCCGATGTCGATGGAGCGGCCGAAGAGGGCACACCTTTCATCCCGCCGCACGGCAGCCGCAGAATCTCCTTTGTGCCGGGGCCCTCGGGTTTTCGCTTCTATCACACACATATTCGCGCCGGAGCAAATCTAGCGGTGGGCCAGTACAGCGGGCTGGTCGGACCTGTTTACATTGAACCGAGGCAGCACGCCGGGAACTACGACCGCGAAGTCTTCCTCACGCTAAAAGAGTTTCAGCCCACGTTGAGTCGTGGCGGTGATATGGCGATGGACTTCCTCGCGCCAGCACAGACGGTCTCCACGCTCAAGGATCCCGGCGAGAGGAAGATGAAAGCCTCGCTCGCCAAGGGCATGCCGCACGGATACGAAGTCGGCTACGATTCCTTCACCATCAATGGGCGAATGCTGGGTCATGGCGAGCCGGTACGCGTCAAGCAGGGCGAGCGTGTCTTATTTCACATACTGAATGGCAGCGCCACTGAGATTCGCAGCCTCGCGCTCCCGGGCCACAGCTTCAGCGTGATTGCGATGGATGGCAATCCGCTGCCGAAACCGGTTCGTGTGCCTGGTCTTTGGCTTGGAACCGCGGAGCGGATTTCCGCGATCATTGAGATGAACCACCCTGGTGTTTGGATCATGGGCGACCTCGCAGACGATGACCGTCACCACGGCATGGGCATTGTGGTCGAATACGGGGGTTCTAAAGGCAAGCCGCAGGGGCTTCCACCGAAGCCCTTTAAGTGGAATTACGCCTACTTTGGCAGTCCCGGTACCTCAGCCCAGCCTGACGAGGTGTTCGACATGATCTTCGAAAAGCAGAACGCCGCGCTCGAAGGATTCAATCAGTGGACCATCAACGGCGTGGCGTATCCGATGGAGCAGACGATGGCGACGCCCGCCTTCCACCTGCACGAGGGCAAGCGCTACCGCATTCGATTGCGCAATGCGAGCGATGACATCCACCCGATTCATCTTCATCGGCACAGCTTCGAACTCACGCGGATCGCCGGACAGCCGACCTCAGGGGTAATCAAAGATGTCGTGATGGTGGGAGGATACCAGGAAGCCGAGATCGATTTCGTTGCGAACAATCCCAGCCTCACCCTGTTTCACTGCCACCAGCAGCTGCATATGGACTTCGGCTTCATGACCTTGTTCGCTTATGTTTAGTGCCGTGTATTCGCATTGGGAGGGCGCGTGACGGATGAAACAGTTATCGCAGCATCGAATCGGATCGGGCCTGCTCCTGCTTCGTTTGCTAGTCGGCTGGATCTTCCTCTCAGAAGGCATCCAGAAGTTCCTTTTTCCTGCCGCGCTTGGTGCAGGGCGTTTTGAGAAGATAGGCATTCCCGCTCCGCATTTCATGGCGCCGTTCGTGGGCGCCACAGAAATCGTGTGCGGCACCTTGTTAATCCTTGGCTTCTTCACGATCTTTGCCGTCTGGCCTTTGCTTATCGTTATCCTGGTTGCGATCACGACAACCAAGGGTCCATTGCTCCTCAAGCAGGGTTTTTGGGCTGCTATGCACGAGGGACGAACGGACTTTTGCATGATTGTGGGGCTCCTTGCGATTGCCCTTCTCGGGGCCGGCCCCTTCTCCCTAGATAGGCGGCAGCATGGGGAGTGAAGTTGCCAGCCCGCAACGAGCGCAGGCCTTATCCTCCTGAAGTGGAGTACCAGAGCCGAAGAGCCGCGAAACATGGCGACGAAGTACCCGGCGTGACGGTCATGGTTTCCGTGGCCCCGACATATTGCCAGTGGCATGTAGGTCGGCCGCGTGCCCGTGCGCCTCAGTGTGGTTCATATACCCTCCGTGGGAGCGTACATCCGACGAGCCGGGCGAGAGTGAGCACTCTTGCTCAGAAGAACGGCACCGCCATTGCTAAGCTGTGTAGGGAACACGAAGGAGAGATCAAAATGAATAGCACAACAGCAGTGAAAGATCCTGTCTGCGGCATGGACATAGAAACGGCTACCGCCGCTGGACGAACCGAGCACAAAGGGCAGACGTATTACTTCTGCGGCTCCAAGTGCAAAGAGAAGTTCGATCTTAAGCCGGAGCAATACTTGGGCAAGTCTGCGGGAAAGCCGAAGAGCGGCCATGGCTGCTGCGGCTAAATCCTAAAGATGAGTCAGGCTTTGTGCGACAGTCCGGATGTGCCTGAAAGGAAACCTGTGCTGGTCAAATCATCCGCTGACAAAACCGTGAGTGAAGCTGCCGTTGCCTTGCAGGCTTCCGTCCAGGCCAAGCCGTGGGGCAAAGCCATCTACACGTGCCCGATTCACAAAGGCTCTCAGCACTTGTGAAACGCCCGAGCCGACCCAAACTCCCTCCGGCAGCCAAGTCCGGCAGAATGGGCTTCCCGAGGGTCGCGCAAGCGCTAGCCGTTCGTAGGAAAATGAACTTTCGACAAAAAGTCACGACTGCGCTCGATAAAACACGTAAAAGTACACCATCACGCTGAAGCAACCGAATGCTAAGATGAATGACGAGAAGAGCACCACCGGCGCGTCCACGCCCCGCAGAACATTGACCACGTTGGAGACGAATGTCCACACCAAAAGAATCGTCATCAATATCGTCCCGATCAGTGCCAGCAACGCCGCATTTTTGAGTGTCATGGTCGGAGTATGAACGCTGCCAGTGTCGGCCGCAACTCTGGCTCCTGCGTTGGGGCTGCTCGCCAGTCTGAGTGGGAATCAAGGGTGGGTCTTTCAAAAGCAACTGTCACGTCAGCGTCGGTTTCTTATATGCAACTGCCATCTTTTCGTTACGCTCCAATAATCCCACCAATTCTTCTGAACTCCAAAGGTGGTCCGAAATTCAAAACAGCCCACTATCGAAAAACGAGAAGTGACGCCATAAGGAGATTCACCTATGAAAGACAAACCCCTTGCGAACGTGCGCGTTGCCATCTTGGCGACAAACGATTTCGAGCAATCCGAAATGACCGAGCCACGTCAAGCACTGAAGGAGGCAGGTGCCCAAACGACTTTGATCGCCCCGAAATCAGGAAAACTCCAGGCGATGAAGCACGACATAAAAGCGGATTACTTCGACGTTGATCTAGTGCTGGAAAGAGCAAACCCTGCTGATTTTGACGCAGTCGTGCTTCCCGGTGGCGCATTGAATGCCGATGATCTGCGGGTGGACAAAAGGGCACAAGAGTTCATTCGCCGAATCGATGAAGCAGGGAAACCCATTGCGGTCATCTGTCATGGGTCGTGGCTTCTGGTCTCGGCGGGACTGACGAAGGGGCGGACNNGAGATGATTGCGCTTTTCAGCGGGGGAAAAGCAGTGCGCACTAAAAAGCAAGTGCTGCCTTAAGAGGTTGCGGCGCGTGTCAACGACTTTGGGACACATGTGCACGGAGTTTATTGAGTTTTAATTTCTAAGTGGAGTGGTTCGTTGATCCAGACCTCCGTGGGAAGCGCTGATGGTTTTGGGGCTTGGCGCACGAAGCGCTCGGGATGAAGTTGATAGGCGGCATCGAGCACATGCTGACGCTGTAGCAAGATGGGGCCGGTTTGGTTGTAGTGCACCGTGGCCGGCGTGAGCAAGGCCAGGCCGGAGTGGCGATGTTGTTAGTTGTACCAACGAAAGAACCCCTGCGAAAAAGCACGACTGTCTTGAATGCACCCGAAGCGGTCCGGGAACTCCGGACGATATTTCATGGTGCGGAACTGACTCTCCGAGTACGGATTGTCATCGGAGACGTGCGGCCGGCTGTGCGTCTTGGTGACGCCCAGGTCGGCCAGCAGGAAGGCCACCGGCTTGGAACTCATCGAGGTGCCGCGATCGGCATGCAGCGTGAGCTGGCCGCGCTGAATGTTTTGTTTCGCACAACTCTCCTCGATCAGACGCTTGGCCAACTCCGCGCTCTCCCGCATGGCTACCATCCAGCCGGTGACATAGCGGCTGAAAACATCGAGGATCACGTAGAGGTAAAAGTAAGTCCATTTCGTCGGGACCAGGAGCTTGGTGATGTCCCAGCTCCAGAGCTGATTGGGAGCGGTCGCCAGCAGTTCTGGTTTCTGATAAGGCGGATGGGTGAGATGGTCGCGACGTTCCCGGGATTCGCCCCGCTGTGCCAGCAAGCGGTACATGGTGCGGATCGAGCAGTGGTACTGCCCTTCATCGAGCAAGGTCGCATAAACCGCGGCGGGCGAGCGATCCTGGAAGCGTTCTCCGTGGAGATGGGCCAGGACCGCCGCGCGTTCCGCCGGACCCAGGGCGCGTACCGGTAAAGGCCGCGGAGTGGTGGGCGTCGGACAAGAGGCTGTCCGTCGCTCCCGGTAGTAGGACCCACGGGGTACGCCCAGGGCATAACAAGCGGCGCGGGTGCTGATCTCGGTTGCTAGTTCGGTGACCGCGGCCATCAAGACTCCTTCTCCGGATCTTCGTCCGGAATCGGATGACCCAACAGCGCCGCCACTTTTTTTTGGACGTCGATGATGATGTGAGCCTTCCGCAGATCTTCGCTGAGGCGCGCATTCTGACGCTGCAGCTTCTGCATCTCTTCCGCCATGGGATTGCGCTTGGACTTGGGCCCGCGCTTCTGTGGAGTCAATGCCTCCCGGATCCCATGGGCTCGCTCTCGCCGCCGCTAGGTCTCTGACCACGTGGA
>PKUV01000169.1 GCA_003131315.1 Acidobacteriaceae bacterium | reverse complement strand
CTAAATATGAAAATGCTCTAACCGGGAGGGTTTATCAGGACGGCCTTGGGGGGCTCCGGGCTGTCCTTTTTTAGTTTCTGGAAGGTTCTTCGGCACCAGTCCGATTATGCGCAGCCTCTCTCACCCAGCGCGCGGCGAGCAAGCGATCACTTCAGGTATAACTCCAATTACGGAAAATTGTGATCGTGAGAATAAGCCGCCAGTCCTACACCAACATTCCACATACCGGGGGCGCGACGAAGTGGCTTGCTGTTCTCTTCGGCCTCGCATTGCTGCTTGCGTTTTCAACCAGCAGTTGGGCGCAGGGGGCAGGCGATACGGCGTCACCGGCATCGGAAGGTGCTCCGGATGATCCCGTGCTCACCATGTTCCCGCACTCTCAGACCTCGCGGTGGTGGGTTTCCGGACAAGACAACATCATCATGCAGTGGCATCCGTCGTTCGATGCCAAGTACAGCGGCCCGAACAGTTTTCGGACGGGGGCCGAGCATGCCACTTCGAATATCGGTACGCTCTATACCGGAGTGCAGATCACCAGCACCACCGAGATTTTCATGCACTTCGAGATGGCCGATGGCGGCGGCATCAGCGACGCTTTCGGGCTCGCCGGCTTCACCGACCTCGACGTGGTGCGCAACCCTATGCTCGGACCCGTGCCCTACATTGCGCGCGGGATGATTCGTCAGATTATTCCTTTGAGTGACGAGACGGTGGAGGAGGAACGCACTCCCTGGTACCTGGCGACGAAGGTCCCGGTGCGGCGGATCGAGCTTCGCTTCGGCAAGATGGGGATGAACGACTTCCTTGACATCAACGACGCCGGCACCGACAGCCACTTGCAGTTCATGAACTGGACGGTGGACGACAATGGCGCCTACGACTATGCCGCGGACACGCGCGGATACACGATGGGGTTGCTCGCCGAATACCACGAGCGCAACTGGGCTTTCCGGTTCGCCGAGGCGCTGATGCCGAAAATCGCCAATGGCATTGACCTGCAGTGGAACCTGCGCAAAGCGCGGGGAGAGAATTTCGAACTGGAATTGCATCCCAGTGTCGCCGGGAAACGGAATACCAGCCTCCGTCTTCTGACATTCGTTAACCACGCCAACATGGGCGTGTACCGGGACGCCGTCGCCAATTACCTGGCCGGTAAGACAACGCGGCCTATCATTACCGACCACCCGGAGCGCACCACGATCAAGTATGGGTTCGACGTGAATCTGATGCAGCAGGTCAGCAAGAATGCCCGCGCTTTCTCCCGCTTCGGATGGAACGAAGGCCAGCACGAATCCTTCGCTTACACCGAAGTGGACCAGACCCTGCAGGCGGGAGGCGATCTTGCCGGAGAGCGCTGGAAGCGCAGGCTCGACAAGATCGGCGTGGTGGTGGTGACCAACGCAATCAAGAAAGACCACCAGAATTATCTGCGGCTGGGCGGAATGGGCTTTTTGCTGGGCGATGGCGGACTCAATTACGGGCGCGAAAACATCCTCGAGACTTACTATAACGTGCATGTCTGGCGGGGCATCTACACCGCGTTCGACTTGCAGCACGTAAGCAATCCTGGCTACAACCGCGACCGAGGGTCGGTGCTGGTGCCGAGTTTGCGGTTTCATTTGGACTTCTAGAACTAGTTCTCCGTTTCGGGTTGACGGTTCTCGGCTTTCAGCTCTCAGCGAAATGTAAAAGCCTGACCACAGGGGACACAGAGGGGCACGGGGGAATACCTTACTTATGCAGTTCGCTTATGCCGTCTTGCTTCTGGACTCTGCAATTCAGAACGTCCACTTGAGCGAGAACTGTATTACGCGCGGTCCATTCAGTGCGTTGATGGTCTGCAGTGTCCCAAAGCCTGGGGTGGAGACGAGATAGCACTGCTGGTTTGGGGTCGCTCCGTCGCCGCAGGTACTCCCGATCGGGCTGTATTGGATGGGAATCGCTCCCGTGCCGTTCTGGACGTAGTAGTTCGCGTGATTCATCACGTTGAACACCTGCGCCTGCAAGGTGAGCGCATGGCGTTCCGTTAGGTTGAACCTTCGCGTAAGTCCAAGATCGATCTGCTCGGTCCAGGGACCGTAGAAAGAGTCCAAGCCGGTAAAGGGACTCGGGCTGCCGGCGTTGATGCCAAGAGCGGAATTGGCGGTGGCCTGCAGGGCGGCGGTGTTGTTGATCGCGGTCTGAAGAGCAGTGGCTGGACAAGAACCGTCTGGGTTGAGGGTATTGACAGCGCAAGAAACATCGATCAGCGCCGCATAGGGGCGACCGGAGGCGAACTGCATCACCGTGCTGATGGTCCAATCTGACAGGGCTGCCCGCAAAAACCCATCGTGCAAATTGGCTCCCAAGCCTGGTTCGTAGACCGCGGCGATGGAGAGGCGATGGCGTTGATCCAGCAGGTACGGCGCGTGGGTGTTGCTGAAGTCAAACTGGTTATTAAAATCCACGCCTTGCGACATAATGTTCTTGGAAAACGTATAGGCAGTCTGAAAAGCCAGTCCATGGCGGAAGCGTCTTTGGCCCTGGATGAACAGCGAATTGTAGTTGTTGATGCCGGGGGAGATCAGCGCGTTGATTTGTTGAAACGCTGAGGTAAGTCGCCCCTCATTCTTTTTCAGGAGGCCTGAGTCGAGATTTGGAAGCACGGCCGACTTACCACCAGCGCATTGGTTCACGTCCGTCGTTCCGGCCGGGCAGAGAGTATAGGTTGTCGTGCCCGTGGGCCGGTTCAAGTTCATGTCGTAGGCACTCGAAGAGGCCAAGTGGACCCCATGCGTCCAGGTGGTTCCGATGGTCACGACGGTATCTGGCAGGATCTCCCGCTCGATCTGCAAACTTCCCTGCAGTATGTAGGGGAAACGGAAATGGGGGTCCACCAGCGAGATGTCGGACGCCGAGAATAGTGAAGGATCCGAGATCTGGTTGGGGAAGGTTGCCTGCTGCTGGTTGGGGGCCAGGCTCGAATCATAACCAAGGGATACCGAGGCCTGCTGCGACAGCAGTCCGTTGGAGACCACCGAATTGCGGTAATTCAGGCCGTTGAAATTCTCGTAGAACATCCCGAATCCGCCGCGGACCACGGTCTTGTCCAGTGGCTGCCAGGCGAATCCGAAGCGCGGTGCGATGCGCCGATATTGGTTGGGAAATTGGCCGGTCAACGGAAATGCCGGATTCTCTTTGGGCTGCGGATAGACCTGGAAATCCTCGCGCACGCCTAAATCGAGCGTGAGACGCGGACGAACCTGGTAGGTATCGTGAAAATAGAAGCCGAGATAAGGGACATTGAAAGAAAACTTGGGCTGGCCCGTGCTCTGAAAGAAGTTGTCGTATCTCCCGATGGCGAAGTACGGGAGACTTGAGAAACTGTAGGTACCGCGGAAGGTGCCATTCTGCTGTTGCGCGTCGGGATCAAAGCCGCCGAAAGCGAGGTCGGTGAGGTGAGTGCGCGTGAATTCGACTCCGAACTTAAAGGTGTGCTTACCTCGCAGATAGCTGACGTGGTCGGAGAACTGCCATATGGCTTCGTCGGTGCGTCCGCCGGCAAAGCCAGCGTTGCCCAATTGGAAGTTGCTTCCACCGGTCAGCAACACGGTTGGAAGAATGGGATTGACTATTCCAGTCGGAGTGGAATACTGGTCGTCGCGCGAGAAGCTGGCGTGCAATTCGTTGAGCAGATTGCTGCCATAAGCGTGACTCCAGCCGGTGCTGGCGTGGTAGTCGCGCACGAAGGCGTTGGCCAGCGTGCTCTTGCCGAAAAGCGCGGTCTGGCTGCCGAGGATGAAGCCGTTGGGGGCATCGAAGCGGTTCCAGTTGAGGCTGAGGTAGAAGCGGTCGTCTTTCGAATCGCGGTAGTCGATCTTGGAAAACAGCGCCCAGTCATTGCCGAAGCGGGATTGAACTCCAAGATTCGATTGAATTGCGTTCAGCGTGTTCGCCACGTCCTGCAGATAAACGCGTTTGGTCGGATCCGGCTGTGACAGGCTGCTGGGAACGGGGAACGATGAGCTGGGCGCTGGAAGCTGCGTGCCGGCGGGAACGCCGAAACTTGTCTCGTCCAGGCCCGTGAAACCGGGATTGATCGCGGTGATGGGATCCTTCCGGCGCTGCTGCTCGTAATCGACAAAGTACCAGGCGCGGTGAGAAACGATCGGACCTCCGAGGCTTCCGCCGAACTGCTGCAGAATGTCGACCGGGCGCGAAAAGCCGTATTCCTTGTCGATGGCGTCGTTGGCGCCGGTTCCAGAATTGCGGTTGTAGTAGAACCCGCCGCCGTGGACAGCGTCGCTGCCGGAGCGCGTCACCACATTCAGAAAGCCAGATGCTGCTCCGCCGTAATCCGCTCGATACGGGGACACGGCAACCTGGAACTCCTCGATGGCATTCTCGCCAAAGATGTACGGGACTTTCTCGCCGCCGCGCGCGTTGCCGAAGTAGTTGCTGGTGGCGCTGGCGCCGTCGACGGTGAATGAATTTGCGCCGTTGGCGTTGGCGTAACCCGTATCCTCGCCGCCTTGTTCACCGGCAAAGCTGACCAGGCCGTTCTGGCCGTCGGGGCTGGCATTGGGAACGAGCAAGGCGAAATCGAGGAATCGCCTTCCGCTGAGGGGCAGACCATCAAGAAGTTCGCGATTCACGACCGAACTCTGATTGGAGTCTTCCGTCCGCAGAAGGGGGGATTCGCCGTTTACCGTAATCGACTCGCTGCTCGCTCCAGGCTGGAGGGTGACGTTCACAGCTGTCGGCTGCCCGACCTGTACAGCGATGGCTTCCACGACTCCCTTGCGGAATCCGGCAGCTGTCACTTCCAGGCTATAGGTGCCGACGGGCTGAGAGGGGAATACAAAAATCCCCGCATCGTTGGTTTTCCGCGTCGAAGACTGGCCGGTGCTGCGAGCGGAAAGAACAACGGTGGCGCCCGGAACCACGGCACCCGAGCTGTCCCTGGCCACGCCGCGCACAACTCCAGTCGTCACCACACTCTGGGAATGCGATTTAGCTAAAAGCGTACCGAAGAGGAGAACCAGGATATAACCAAACTTTTTCATTGCCGAATCCCACGCTCGGCTGCTTCCGGTTGAGACAGCCGCTTGAATTTAAAGATACTCCCGGCTGCCCGCGTTAGTAAGCGGACAGCCGGAATACTTGCTTTACTGCGGCTCGGGGTCTATTCCGAGCCGGTCTTGCTGACTGTCTCCGGCTGAGGCGTCCCAGCCTTCGCGCGAGTCGTCGGATAGGGCTTGCCTCCCATCATGCCTTCCCAGACGATCCGGTTGAACTTGTCGGGGTCGTTCTGGTCTTCCTGGCTGAAGTCGAAGCCCTTGGTTTTCGCTTCCCACCAAGCTGCGTCGTGCGTGGGATGTGGGAGCGCAGCATTGTTCTGGACGTATTTGTTGAGGATGGGGAGCGTGGTGGTGTAGAGGATCGGCGCCGGGACTGCGGAATAGGTCCAGGTCGCCTGATTGGTGTCAAAAGCGTCCGTCATTGGCGGCACGCCCGAGTCATGCACGCTCAATTTGGACAAGTCCAGGACTTCTTCGATCGTCCGGAGCATGTTGACGGTTGCGTAGTGAGTGGAAACTACCGCGTTGTGCTTCACGTAGGGACCGATGACGAAGCCGACGCTGCGGTTGCCGCTGACGTGGTCGGCGCCATCCTGCGGGTCGTCTTCAATCACGAAAATGAGAGTGCTGTTGGCGTAGGGACTGTGGGCGATCTTGTCGACCACCAGGCCCACCGCATAGTCGTTGTCGGCAATCTGTGTTTCCGGCGTGTTCACGCCGAAAGAGGCGCTGCCGAAGTTGCCGAAATGGTCATGCTCCAGGCGAAGTGTTTCGAGAGCCGGGAAATTGTTGTGTTTCGTGTAGTTGTTGAATTCCCGCGCCCACTCCTTGTAGCGGAAGAAGTCCGGAAAAGACTGGTCCCAACCGCGGAAACAGTAGTCGGTCTTCTTGAGCAGCGCCGGGTGTGCCGGGAAGGCAACCTGAATCGGCGGTTTGGCGGAGCAAGGTTCGGTCAGGTAGGGATCGATTCCCCCACTCGCGCCATTGTCCAGGAAGAATCCGTAGTTGCGGATGGAGAGACCGGCGGCGAGGGCTGAATCCCAGATGTAACCCAAGCCTTCTTTTCCATCTTCACTGTCGGCGGCCACTTCGTTGCGCGTGCCCGGCAACAGATCGGGATCGTTCGGATAGAGCGGTTGCCACGCCTTGCGGGCGGCGACGCCCACAACCGCGACGTTGATGTTGCGCGCCGTGCCTTCGCTGTCGTAGTTAGCGCCGCCCTTGCCGTAGTTGACGACAACGCTTTTCTCGTTGAGGTCAAGCGCGCGAGCGGCGGTGGACCACTGCCAGCCATCCATGCTGACGATACCGCTGTCGTAGAAGTTGTCCAGAGTTACGAAGTTGGTGGCGAGGTTGTGGAAGTTCGGCGTAACGAACGACGGGAACTGGGTGAGCGTTGGATCGCCGTTAGAGCCGTTCGTCAAGTCGCCCAGTATCTGGTCGTAGGTGCGGTTTTCCTTCACGATGTAGATGACGTGCTGGATGTGCTGTTTCAGGAAGAGCATCGTGGAGATGTCTTGCTGGGTCAGTTGCAGATTGAAGCCGTTGTTCTGCGCCACCAGTCCGGTCAACTGCGAGAGATCGGTCGCGCTGGGCACGGGCAAGGTGAGAAGACTGGCATTCATGTTCTGCCAGGCATATTGATTGCCGGAGCCGTTCTGCGCCGAGGGGTTCTGGCAGTTCGAACCATAATTGCCGCCGTTATTAGAACCGATGTAGCGGCAGTTCAATGGATTCGGCCCGTTGAGGCTCTTGCCGTTCACGACGTAGAGGGTGGAATTGTCGGGGCTGATGCTGACAGAGTTCGGCTGCCATCCCGTCGGGATCAATCCGGTGACAACCGGCTTCTTGCCCGACAAGCTGACCACAGCTACATCGTTGGTGCCGCCATTCGTCAGATACGCGGTCTTCTCGTCTGGCGAGAGGGCGACGCTGTTGGGATTGCTGCCCTTGGGCACGTTCTTGCCGTTGCCCAAAATGCCCACCGGGGCGCTGACGTTCACCTCACTGACCACAGTATTGGAACTGGTGCCGATGACGACCAGAGCGTCGGCGTTGGCCACAGCTACGTAGAGCTGGGTCTGGGCCTTGTTCAGAATCATCTTCGTCGGGTTGCCGTTGACCGGGATGCGGTTGGTTACAGTGAGCACGCCAGCGTTGAGGTTGAGCACAACGATCTCGCGATCGCGGGTGCTGGAGACGTAAATTGTGTTGCTGCCCGCGACCACGACGCCAAACGGGAATTCGCCGCCCGCGACGCCGGACTGCGCGGGATTGATTCTGCCCGGACGCAGATCGTACTCGGCGAGTACGGCACCATGAACAACATCTACTAATGTGATCGAGTCGGTTTCATAGTTGGCCACGATCACGGTGCTGCCGTCGGCGGTAATGCCTACGCCTGCGGCGGTCGGACCGACGAAAGTCTCCTGATTCATCAAATCGCCCTTGTGTTTGAGGGAGACCGGCGTATCGGCTTCCACCCACTGGCCATTGCTCTGGGCGTAAGTGTGAACGTTGTCGTCCACGCCGCCGGCCACGTAGAACTTGGTGCCGTCCGGACTCCAGACCAAGCCGCTGAAGGCATCCGGCACCAGCACGACCTGCTTCTGGACCGGCACTTTGGGAGAGGAAATGTCATACACGAACACGTACTCGCTGGAATCCTGCGGCTGGTAGCTGCCGTTCGCATCCAGGTTCAAGTTGAAACCGCTGGTCAGGATCAGCAAGGTCTTGCCATCCGGGCTCACGGAGGTAGTCTGGGCACTGTCCGGCTCATAGTTGGGATAGTCCGGCAAAGCAACCGTCAAGGGTTGAAACACCGACCCAGGAGCTGCGCTCGGTGTAATGGTTGCACCCGTCGGTAGAACTACTTGAGCGGACGCATAGCTGGTCACGGCCAGAATGGCCGCGAAACCTGCTCCGCGAAGGAAACTCGTGATCTTCATACGGTGATCCTCCAGGATCGTTTCGGTTGTAAGCACCTAAGCCAAGACGGTCTAATTGCGTGAAAGCGTGAGGTGGGAATAACGAATAAATAAACCAGCAATGTTAAGGAGGGATTATGGATTTGTGAAAACTTACGCACAGGTCTCTCGGCGCGCACTTTGACAGGCGCCGAAAAACTCCGATTGAGCGAGCTTCGGGAAGGGCGCGACTTCAGTCGTGCCGTAAGTCATCGGAAATATTTCAGCGCTTTAGCGCCCGAGGTGGGCTCCTTACGCCGTTCGACTGGAAATCCTCCGATAGGGCACGGATGGCGCAAACGGAAGGGCCCTCAGGGGCTAAAGCCCGCGTCTTTATTGGCTCTGGGCGGCACGGCTGAAGCCGTGCCCTTCCCAAAACA
This sequence comes from Acidobacteriaceae bacterium, assembly GCA_003131315.1. GTDB lineage: Bacteria > Acidobacteriota > Terriglobia > Terriglobales > Acidobacteriaceae > Acidiflorens. The sequence continues at coordinate 51,257 of PKUV01000169.1, read as the reverse complement.
ATTTAGGAGATAGCTTCGAGTTGTTCCCGTAGCCTGTCTCTACGCGAGTTCCACATTCAACCGTTACGCGTAATTCCGGCTTCTTGCTTTTGTACCGTTTGAAGCGCCCAGGCCATGCGCGGGGTGTTGTGGGCAATTCCGAAGCGGCCCTGAGCATCCAGCAGAATGATTCCACCGTGGCCGTTGAGGCGCTGCTTCAGATAGTTCATCGCTTCCTTCGCGACCCACTCGGGCAGACTGCCGGATTCGACGCGATCCGCCGCCCACTTCGCCAGCACCAGCTTCATGATGGGTTCGCCCCATCCGGTGGTGGAAGCGGCCGCGCTGAGATTATCGGCATAGCAACCGCAGCCGATCAGAGAAGAGTCGCCGAGGCGGCCGGGAGCTTTGTTGAGCGTGCCGCCGGTCGAGGTTGAGGCCGCGATGTTGCCATCGCGGTCGAGCGCAACGGCTCCGACGGTGTCGTGCGAAATGGTGGGCGCGAACAGATCATTGCCGTGGTTTGAGGCCTGCGCCTGGTATTCGCGCAAGCGCTCGACTTCCCTGGGGATGACGAGATCTTCGTTGCGGCAAAGAGCAATGCCGTGCTCGGCGGCAAAGCGCTCGGCGCCTTCGGCGACGAAATAAACGTGCGGGCTGTCGCTCAGAATTTTCCGGGCGGCGCGAACCGGGTGGCGCAGACGCTCGACGCAGCCGACACCCCCGCCGCGGAGGGTCGAACCGTCCATGATGAAAGCGTCGAGTTGCACCTTGCCGTCGCGGTTCAGGAAACTGCCGCGGCCAGCGTCGAAGGTTTCGTCGTCTTCGAGAACGACCACGGCTTCTTCGACCGCGTCGAGAGCGGAGCCGCCGCGCTCGAGCACGCGCCATCCGGCGGCGGCGGCATTGCGCACACCGTTTAGGTGCGCCTCGACCATGTCGTCGGGAATGGCCCAGGCACCGCCGTGTACGACGAGAACAGGATTTGTTGGCACTTTCAGTCCTTGCAGGGAGTTGCGGGCAATAGTTTAGCAGGCTGCGGAGAAAGTGTGATTCGTATCAGGGCATCGCTTTAGCGATGCCGAAAGCAGAACTTTCTAAAAGCGCCTTTAGGCGCTGCGGCGGATCCAGATCAACTTCTGGATGTGCCGACGAATACGGATAATCCGTCCCCCTGCCGTCACCAGGGAATCGGATTGCAACCCCAGCGCCTGAAGGCGCTTCCCTTCTGCGTGTGTCGGCGGCATCGCTAAAGCGATGACCTGATACGTATCAGGCGGCGCGGGCGGGGGTGTCCATTTCCGTTGTCCGCTGCCAGGTGTAGATGACGCGGTGGATTACGGTGATGGTGGAGAGCACGCCAATCACCCAGAGCGCCGGGGCCATGACGTTGAACAGAGCGCCGATGATCATGAGCACCAGACGCTCGGGGCGTTCCATGAAACCGACGCGGCAGGCGCCGATGAGCGACTCGGCGCGGGCGCGGGCATAACTCACCATGATGGCGCTGATCATGGCCAGCGCGGTCAGCACGACGTAGAAGAATCGGTTGCCACGAGCGTAGAAAACCAGCAACCCGAAGAACAGCGACGCATCGCTGTAGCGGTCGACGATGGAATCGAAAAAACCTCCGAAGCGGGTAACCTGGTTCGAGGCGCGGGCGACGCGGCCATCCACCAGGTCGAAGAACCCCGATCCGATGATGACCAGCCCGGCATAGAAAAACATGCGGCGCTGATTGTCGCCGTTGGCATATCCAAATAAAAACGCGGCGTAGGTGTTGACCACCAGTCCCATCAGGGTCAGAACGTTGGGATTGATGCGCGAGAGAGCGAGCAGGCGCACGATGGCGTCGAGTAGAACGCCGCAGGCGCGTCCGACTCCGCTGGTCCAGCTCATGCAGTGCCCCTCATGTAGTGCCCCCCATAACAGTGCCGCTCATTCCGCTTCCGCTTCCAGCTTGGCTTGGGCGAGATCGTGCATCGTGGAGAGCTTCAGGATTTCCATTTCGCGGCTTCCGCCGGGCGTTACGACCATGGCGCTGTCGCCAACCTTTTTGTTGAGCAGGGCGCGCCCGATGGGCGAAGTCGTTGAGATTTTGCCCGCGGCCACGTCGGACTCTTCGCTCATCACCAGCTTGTATTCCACTTCTTCACCTTTGGTGCCGTCGTAGATCGTCACGGTCGAGCCGAGGCCAACTTTATCCTTGGGGATATTGTTCATGTTGATCAGCGACAGGTCGGCCAGGCGCTGACCGAGTTGACGGACGCGCGCTTTCAGGTACTCCTGGCGCTGCTTGGCCGTGTGATACTCGGCGTTCTCGCTGAGGTCGCCCAGGGCGGCGGCCTTCTTGAGCTCTCTGGGGATATCAAAGGCCAGCTCATGCTCGAGCGTGTTCAGTTCTTCGTGAAGCTTCTTTTTAATCTGTTCCGTCATCGCTTTGGGCATTATAACCCTCGGCCATGGGTAACTGGCACTGTGGTTCCGATTCACGCCCAACGCCCCGGTCCAACCTACTCAGGCCCAACCCACTCAACCGAAATGACTTAGGACTGGACTGGCGGAAACAGTGAGGGTCGATGGCCGTGTGGGGCCAGCGAGCACCGCTTCTCGATTGCCTTAGGAGCGGCGCTCGGCTAGACTAGAAGCGTTCTCCGCACCCTCGGGCGAGGGCCCCTCCATGAACGGCAGCGTTTTCCACATCGGCGACAGGGTCGTTTACCCTAACCACGGCGTCGGAATTATTGAACAAATCAGCAGCCGGAACATGGGCACCACAGTCGAAAAATTCTACCTGTTGAAAATCGCAGCAAGCAGTTTGAAGGTCATGGTGCCGTTCGCCAACGTCGACAGCGTGGGGATGCGTCCAGTGGTGCGCAATGGCGAGGTGCAGAAGATCGTGGATTACCTCTCCTCGGGCGAATGCATTAACGCGGCCGACTGGAAAGACCGGTTTAAGGAGAATTCCGATCGCATGCGCACCGGGTCGCTCTCGGACGTGGCTGCGGTGCTGAAGAGCCTGCTGATCCTCGGACAGGGCAAGTCGCTTTCCTTCCGCGAAAAGAAGATGCTGGAGCGCGCCCGGTATTTACTGGTCAGCGAAATTGCCATCTCGCGGAACTGCGAGGAGGGCCTGATTGAACAGGCGCTCACCAAGGCTCTGACGAAGTGTAATCTGCGCTTTCCCGAAATTTCTGAACTTGCCTCTTGATCGCGCTCAGCGAGCTCTCCCGCCTCAGCGCCTGAAGGCGCTTTCATAACGCACACTTACGGCATCGCTGAAGCGATGCCCCGATACGAACCGTACTTGTACCACGGGCCGTTAGCGAGCGGTTTGGGCTTCCATCCAGGATTGAAGAATTAAGATGGCGGCCATGCGGTCGACCGCTTGCCCCCGCTTCTTGATAGAAAGATCGGTTTCGCGCAGCAGGCGATTGGCTTCGGTTGACGTCCAACGCTCGTCCCATAGATGGACGGTCAAGCCGAAGTGAGCGTGCAGATCGTCGGCGAAACGGCGCATCTTTTCCGATTGAATCCCTTCCGCGCCGCTTAAGCGCAGGGGCAGGCCGACCACAATCTCCCGGACTTCGTATTTCGCCAGCACTCGTCCCAAGGCCTCCAGATCACGACGTTTGTTCTGACGCTGGATCGTATCCAACCCCTGAGCGGTGATGCCCAGCGGGTCGGAGACGGCGACTCCGATTCTTTTCGAGCCGACATCGAGGGCCATGATGCGGCTGAGGGTAGGCGTCCCGGGTGCATCCATCTCTCGATTGTAGATTGCGGAAAGCCCCGCGTCCCTCTGTGTTCTCTGTGGTTGATTGGGAAAAGCTGAAACCACAGGGGACACAGGGGTTCACAGAGGAACCCTTGATACGGCCTTCGCGAACATGGTCTAACCGCAATTCCGGTGGTGCAATTCTGGCGGCAGTAAGGCAGAATTGTCAGCCGTAGCTTGGGTGAGCGAGAACACGGTATGGAGAACACTGACACACGAAGCGGGCATCACTGGTCGCTGACGCTGCTGGGCATGGCCCTGATCGTTATGTTCGCGTATTACGGCGAATCGGTGCTGGCGGTGCTGTTTTTTGCCATTCTGCTGAGCTTTATGCTCTCTCCGGTGGTGCAGGCGCTGGAGTATTTGCACCTTCCGAGAGCCCTGGCGGCGCTGATCAGCGTGGTTGTGCTGCTGGCGGTGGTCTATGGCATCACCGCTGCGTCGTACAACCAAGCCCTCATTTTCGCGGACAACGTTCCGAAGTATTCGCAGAAGATCCGGTCCATCCTGCAGCCATTCCGGCAGCAGGCGGAAAAGATCGAGAAGACGGGCGAGGCGGTCGGCGAGCCCGAGCCCTCGAATGTTGTGCCGGTGCGGCAGGTGAAAAGCTGGTCCGAGGTGCTCACGCACGGAGCCGGTACTTTGACCGACATCCTGCTGGCGGCGTCGTTCATTCCGTTCCTGGCCTACTTTCTGCTGACCTGGCAGAGCCACGCGCGATCAGCCACCGTGATGCTGTTTCCTATGCATCACCGGAACACGGCATTCGTGACGCTGGGGTTGATCGGGAAAATGTTGCAGAGTTTCATTGTGGGGAACCTGCTGATCGGACTGCTGATTTCGGGCGTGAGTGTGGCGATTTTCGGTTTGCTGCACGTTCCGTTCTTCTATTTCGTCGGCTTTCTCAGCGGCTTTCTGAGCCTGGTTCCATACCTGGGAATTGTGCTGGCGATGGGTCCGCCGATCCTGGTCGGCCTGGGACAACTGGAGGCCGGAGACCTGGTGGTGGTGGTGTTTTGCGTGGTCGGACTGCATCTTTTCGCTCTGAATGTTCTCTATCCGAAGCTGCTGGGGAGCCGGCTGAAAATCAATCCGCTGGCGGTCACGATCGCGCTGCTGTTCTGGGGAGCGGTCTGGGGCGCAATCGGACTGGTGCTCGCCATTCCAATCACGGGCGCGATCAAGATTGTCTTCGACCACGTCGAGTCGATGAAACCTTATGCGGATTGGCTGGGCGAGTGAGGGCGAGTCTCGCTGAAGTGATGTTTCAGTCGCCGCACAGTTCGCCGAAATTGATATTGCCCCAAAGCGCGCCGCGCGTGGATTTACCGGCGAGCACCCAGCCAGTGCGACCACTGCTGGTTTTCACCTCGACCCACCATTCTCTGACCCCGTCCTTGATGATCACGATGGTGCACTGATCCTTGTCGCCAAAGCCGCATATGTCCCCTTTCTCCGCGATCACCTCATCGTCATGCGTGAACCAGACTCCCTTGGCCCAGAGTTCGTAGGTTCCGTCAGAATTGAAACCGTAGCGAAGAACCGCGTCGCCAGGCTTGAGCGACACGCCCTTCACCTGCGCCAGGGACTTCGCACCGCTTTGCTTGATCAAAGCTCGATCTGGCTCACCGATTACGTTTACGCCTGTGAGAGTGGTTACTTCCTCTCCGGCCTTCAGCGTGCCTACCATCGTGCGCTTGTCGCGAAACGAGGAATACATTCGGTCGTTCCGTTCGATTTTCCAGTGGGGAACCTCGCCCGGACAGGCGCCATAGTCGATCACCGGGAGCTTAGGCTCGGGGATGCTGGATTTTGCTGATTTGGAGGGCGCCGTTTGCTGAGCAGTTGCGAGGGCCGCCAGCAGGAGAAACGTGCCGAGTCGTGTCGCGATCATACGTAAAGAATACTGCGCGGTCGCGGATCACGAACATTACCCAAGTTATCGAAGCTGAATTCCGGCCACTTTGTGGCATTCTGAAAAGGCCTCTACACTGTAACCTTGCGCGCGCTCATCAAACTTTTCTTGATTGTCGCTCTCGCCGTTGGCGGCTGGGTGGCTTGGCAGGTCTATGTCCCGATTACGCCCCCAGCCAATACTTCTTTGCTGCTGCATTCCGGGTATTCGACGCGGAGGATTGCGGCGGAGTTGAAAAAGGCGGGGGTGATCCGCAGCGAACTCGCTTTCCGGCTCTGGCACGAGTTGCACCCCAAGCCATCCTTGAAGGCGGGCGAGTATCGTTTCGAGCGGGAGGCGACGCTTCCCCAGGTTTACGAGCGGATCGCGCGCGGGGATATCTACTTTCACGTGGTCACGATTCCCGAGGGTTACACGATGTTCGACATCGCCCAGGCGATGGAGGACGGGGGACTCGGGTCGGCGGCCGATTTTCTGCATGTTGCCGAAACCCAGACCCATCTGATCTCGGATCTCGCGCCCGAGGCCAAGTCGCTCGAGGGATATCTCTTCCCCAACACTTACCAGTTCACGCGGACCGAGAGCCTGGAGGAAATGGCGGCGGCGATGGTCCATCAGTTCCGGCAGGTGGCGCAACAGATCGGGTTGAATTCCGACATACCCAGGGTTGTGACCATGGCATCGATCGTGGAAAAAGAGACGGCGGCTCCGGAGGAACGGCCGCGTGTGGCCAGCGTCTACTACAACCGCTTGGCCCAAAGGGTGGCGCTCGATGCCGATCCGAGCGTGATCTACGCGGAGTTGCTGACCGGCACGTACCAGGGAAGCCTCCATCACGCTGACCTGGCGGTGAACTCGCCCTATAACACTTATCGTTTCCCAGGGTTGCCACCGGGACCCATCGGCAATCCGGGGAGAAGCGCGCTGGAAGCGGCCCTGCACCCCGAGAGCACGAACTTCCTTTATTTTGTTAGCAATGGCAACGGGCACCACCGCTTCGCCCGCAGCCTCGAAGAGCACAATCGGAACGTGATGGCCTATCGCCATTCGCTGGGCCTGCGATAAGCGCTAAACCCTCTGCTGCCTTATACTAATCAGATCACCATGTGGCAAGAATCTTCCCGGGTAATGACATAGGAATGTATCGCCCTCATCTACGCCTGTTTTTGCTTCTATTTCTGACGGCGGCTACATTTCCGCTGAGCGGGTGTCTGTTCCGGACACGGACTCTGGAACGTCAGTTCTCCGACCGGCCGCTGAAGACCGCGACCCAGCAGGAACTGATCGAATACGTCAACACGCAGGCCGCCAAGATTCAGTCCATGCAGGCGACCGTGGATATTGACGCTTCGGCGGAAGACCTGAAAAACGGCCGGATTACCGATTACAAAGAGATTCGCGGCTACGTGCTGGCGCGCAAGCCGTCCATGCTGCGCATGAAGGGCCTGCTGCCGGTGGTGCGGAACACGGCCTTCGATATGGTGAGCGACGGGCAGGAATTCAAGCTCTGGATCCCTCCGAGGAATAAGTTCGTCGTGGGCTTGAACAATGCCGACAACTACCGGCCCGACAAGCGGCTGGAGAACATGCGGCCGCAGTACATTTACGACGCGCTGCTGATACCAGAAGTCGGCCGGGACGAGATTGCGGTGCTTGAACCCGGCTATGAAATCGTACTGGACTCGAAGAAGCATCGGGTCGAACAGCCCAATTACAAACTGCTGGTTATCCGCCAGGGTCCCCATGGCTGGTATCTATCGCGCAAGATCGAGTTCAGCCGATCGGACCTGCTACCGCACCGGCAAAGGATCTATGACCAGCAGGGAAACGTCGCGACCGACGCACACTACCAGGATTACAAAGACTACGCGGGGACTACGTTCCCGAATACGATTGTGATCGAACGGCCGCGGGAGAATTACGACATCACCCTGAGCATGGTCAAACTGGAAATCAATAAGGCGCTGACCGACGACCAGTTTGCGCTGGAGCAGCCACCTGGGGCTGATGTGGTGCACCTCGATCAGTCCAATTCCAGCGCGGCGAAAACGTCGGATGGCAAAGGCAAGTAGTTCTCCGGAAAAGCCATGATGAATCGCATGATCGTCGGGAACTTGGTGCATCGGCCGCTGCGCTCGCTGATCAGCGTCGTGGCCGTGGCCCTCGAAGTCACGCTGATCCTGCTGATCGTGGGCCTCTCACTCGGAATGCTGCAGGACAACCGCACCCGAACGGCCGGCATCGGGGCCGACGTGCTGGTGCTGCCGCCGGGGTCTTCGTTCATCGCCGGGCTGACGGGTGCGCCCATGCCGATCAAGATTGGAGGCGTGCTGGCAAAGCTGCCCCATGTGAAGAGTGTGGCCCCGGTGATCACGCAAATCAGTTCGGCTGGCACGCTCGAGATCATTGCGGGAATCGACTTGCCCAGCTATGAAAGCATGTCGGCGGGCTTCCGCTATTTGGAGGGCGGTCCATTTCAGGGGCCAAACGACGTGCTGGTCGACGATCTTTTTGCCAAGTCCAAGCACGCCAGGGTGGGCGACACGATTGAGATTCTGAACAACAAATTCCGCATATCCGGGATCGTGGAACGAGGCAAGGGCGGGCGCAAATTTGTTCCGCTGAACACTCTGCAGGACCTGATCGGCGCTAAGGACAAGGCCACGGTCTTCTATCTCAAGCTCGACGACCCGGCGAACGCGGACGCGGTTGTCGATGAGATCAAGAGCGTGCCGGGCATGGAGCGTTACGTGTCGAATTCGATGGCATCCTACCTGGCCATGATGACCACCAGCAATTATCCGGGGCTTTCAACTTTCATCAATGTAGTGGTCGGTATTTCGGTGGTCATCGGATTCATCGTAATTTTCCAGGCCATGTACACGGCGGTGATGGAGCGGACGCGCGAAATCGGCATTCTGAAGTCGATGGGAGCGTCGAAGCTGTACATCGTGAATGTGGTGCTGCGGGAGACGGTGCTGCTGGCGCTGGGTGGCATCGTGCTGGGCATCGTGGTGAGTCTGGCGGCCCGGGCGGCGCTGGCACACAAGTTCCCGCTGCTGCAGGTGGTGGTGGACGGCGGTTGGATCGTCCGCGCAACCCTGATTGCGACCGCGGGCGCGATTGCCGGCGCGCTGTATCCGGCGTTCAAGGCGGCGCAGAAGGATCCCATTGACGCGCTGGCGTATGAATAGGGCAGGCGCAATTCCCTGCTTTCGCTTTTGATTCGCCGGGGCTTGCGGGATTTTTCCCCTCCTCATAATTTTCCTTATAATTTTCCTCGCAAATCGGGTGAGAATGCACGATACTGCCCGTGAAACTGCCCGTGCTATAATCACCCGCCGTTACGCAGAAGCAGTGCAGTTTCGCAGCCGGTTGTCCTAATTCCCAGGCCCCGTGCGCGGATGCGTGCGGGTGACCGCAAATACTTAGGAGGAGATATGGGCTTCGATGATCCGACTCTGTACGGTCGGGACGATGAGACGGATGAGTTCAGCGACAGCGGCGCCTATGGCGAATCGCTGGAAGAGGACTTGGAAGAAGAGGAAGAAGAGGAAGAAGAACCCGTTGTCGTGGAGGAAGACGACGAGATTCCCGTGGCGCCTGCACGGGAACCTGTGCGAGCACCTGCGCCCGTAACTCCATCGGGTGGTGGCGGCAGCCAGAGCGGGCCTCCGAGAAAGAAGGCACCTGCCAAGAAAGCTCCAGTCAAGGAGGCGCCGGCCAAGAAAGCTCCAGCCAAGAAAGCTCCAGCCAAGAAAGCTCCAGCCAAGAAGGCGCCGGCTAAGAAAAAGGCGGCAAAGAAAGTCGCCAAAAAGCCGGCCCCGAAAAAAATGGCGAAGAAGAAAGCGCCGAAGAAGCCAGCCAGGAAAGCGGCGCCGAAAAAAGTTGCGCGCAAGAAGGGCCGCGGCCGTTAGCGGTTCACGCTTTCAGCCAAAATGATGGCGGAAGCCCGGCTCTCTTTCCGGCTTCCGCCATTCCATTTACTTTCCGTCGGGCACGATCGCTTCCGCTTCGATTTCCAGCAGCATCTCTGGAGAGACCAGGGCCGTGATCGCCATCATGGTGCTCGCGGGACGAATGTCGCGGAAAAACTCTCCGTGGGCTTTTCCTACTTTTTCCCAATCCGCAATGTTGGTGAGGAACACGCGCGTGCGAACTACATCTTTCAGTGAAGCTCCGGCCCGCTCCAGCGCGCGTTCAATGTTCTTGAGGGTCTGAACCGCCTGCGCATACGCATCGCCCGCGCCGACGATTTTGCCGTCGGCTCCAGTTGCGGTTGTACCCGCAACGTGGACATACGCCCCTACGCGAACCGCACGAGAGTAACCGACAACCGGTTCCCACGGCGTTCCGCTTGAAATGTTGATACGCTCCACTCCGCCTCCGTTTTCCTGTTCTTCTTAATGTGAATAGATTCAGTGGACCCCGTTTTCGATCCGCGCGATGCGGAATTAGCAGCCGCCTCCTTTGGCTGCCAACAAACGCCCCTGAAACGTCGCGTCCCGCACGGGCTTCTAACCACACTAAGTGGCTCAATGGTCACTTGCGTTAGATCAGGATTCACGGTATGTAATCCGCACGACGTCTTGTTCCGATGGGAACAGGAGGGAGTATGGTTTGGGAGGGAAGTGGGGCCATGGAAATTCCGGAGACACATCCGCTGCAGCAACTGTTTCGTGAACTGGTCGGCCGTCATTATGCCGAGGAGATTGGAATTCGCGATCCGCAAATTGTGGGCTACGTCGCGCATCTGTTGTCGGAATTTTGCGATGCGGAGCAGTTGTTGAAAATCCGCAATGCGGCGGGGAAGCCGTTGAACGATGTGGGCGAGATGCTGATCGAGTCGGACCCAATCTACGGCCCGGCGCCCTCGTTCGACCGTGAGCGCCAGGTCCGCAAGCACATTGGCGACTTTACGCTGTTCTACGCCGGCATGTTTCCGGAGAGCATCAACCATTATCGCTTGCGCCGCCAGCGGGTCGAGAATTTCGTGGATTGGGTGAAAGCTGGGAAAGAAAGTTACTACATCGTCTCGAAGTTCGAGCACTTCGAATACGCTAAGGTGGCGCCGCTGTTCGCGCAACTTTCCCAAAGATTTGAGCAGTGCGTACACGGATTGAACCTGGTGAGGAACGAGCTTGAGGAGATGCAGCACCCGATCGCGCGGATGAGCAACGAACTCATTATGTAGGATTGCAGAGGTGAGAGGTCAGATTGCAGAGGTGAAAACCCATGCGTGCTGAATTTGGGTTTTACCTCTGCAATCTGACCTCTCACCTCTGACCTTTCACCATCCGCCTGCCGGCGATCTCAAATTTACCTTCCAGCACAATCCCGATCGCTTCGGTGTATGCGATGTGTTCCTGGTCAAGAATGCGTGCAGCAAGCGTGTGCTCGTCGTCGGAGTCCAGCACGGGTACGGTTTTCTGCACGATGATGGCGCCGTGATCGAGTTCCTCATCCACCAGATGCACCGTGCAGCCTGACACTCTCACACCATAGGCGAAGGCCTGCTGCTGCGCTTCCAGACCGGGAAACGCGGGTAGCAAGGACGGATGGATGTTGAGAATTTTCGCCGGAAACTGCCGCACGAACCAGGGCGAGAGCAGGCGCATGTAACCGGCGAGGCAGATGAGATCGACTTTGTTGTCCAGGAGTGCAGCCGCAACTTCGCGGTCGTGCTCCTCGCGTGGCTTACCTTTTGATGAAATGACAAGCGCGTTGAGGCCTCGCTGGTGGGCGGTTTCAAGACCGGGTGCATCGGCAAGGTTCGAAATTACGACGGCAATGCGGGCATTGGGTATCCTGCCAGCCGCAACGCTGTCGGCGATGGCCACAAAATTGGAGCCCCGTCCGGAGAGGAGAATGCCGAGATTCTTCATTAGGACAACATTATTCACCACGGAGGCAAAAAGGTACGGAGAAAATCGAAGAGCGGTAAAAACCTGAGGCTAAGAGCTAAAAGCCAAGAGCCTGTTCCTAGCTGAACATCACCTTGCGATCGCCCTTGACGATGCGGCCGACGCTGTAAAATTTTTCTCCAGCGCGCTCCAGCAGTGTCTGCGCTTTCTTGAATTTCTTGGCGGGAACCACGATCAGCATACCGAGGCCCATGTTGAAGGTGCGGAGCATTTCTTCCTCCGCGACGTTGCCGAGTTTCTGCAGATGTTCAAAGATGGGCAGAACCGGCCAGGTGCCGAGTTCGATCACGGCCGACGTGCCTTTGGGCAGCACTCGTGGCAGATTTTCGGTGATGCCGCCGCCCGTAATGTGCGCCAGCGCCGCGACACACTCGCCCGCGATCATCTTCCGAATGATCGACCAGTAGCTGCGATGGGTGCGCATGAGTTCGTTGCCCACCTTGTTCTTGATCTCGCTGACAAAGGTTTCGAGAGAATAGCCCGCGATTTCAAAGAGCAGTTTGCGGGCCAGCGAGTATCCGTTGGTGTGCAGGCCGTTGGAGGGCAAGCCGAGGACGCAATCTCCCACCTGCACATCTTTGCCGCTGATGATGCGGTCGCGCTCGACCACTCCGACAATGAATCCGGCAAGATCGTACTCGCCTTCAGGATAAAACCCCGGCATTTCGGCGGTCTCGCCGCCGATCAGGGCGCAGCCGTTATGCTTGCAGGCTTCGGCGAGGCCGCCAACAACTTTTTCCGCGACTTCCAGCTCCAGCCTGCCAGTGGCCAGGTAGTCCATAAAAAACAACGGCACCGCACCCTGCACCGCGATGTCGTTCACGCAGTGATTCACCAGGTCGGCGCCGACGGTGTGGTGCATTTTCATTTCGAAGGCCACTTTTAATTTGGTGCCTACACCATCCACGCTCGAGACCAGCACCGGATCCAAATACTTCTTATCGACCGAGAACAACCCCCCGAATCCGCCAATTTCGCTCAGCACTCCCTTGGTAAAGGTTTTGTGGGCCAGATACTTGATGCGCTGCTTGGTGCGGTTGCCACGATCAATGCTGACACCGGCATCGGCGTAGGTGATGGAGTCGCTTTGGGCGTTGGGGTTCTGGGCCACGTTTTCAGTCCGTCATTGCCAGGGTGGAGAGATCTGGTGCGCCACCGAGCCGGGGGAAGCGTTTCAGACGCAACAAATTCTAGCACGTCTGGAGTTGCCTCCGGCGGGACGGGATGGAACGAGGCTTTTCCAAGCGTGATATGCGAAGGCGCTATAATGCTGGTCCAATTCTTTTCCCCGGAGCCATGCATGAGAATTCTGGTACTTCTTTTTTTCGCCGTGTTGACGATTCCGTTTGCGGTGGCGCAGCAAGATCAATCACAGGACACGACGCCCGAGAGCGCGAAGTCGGCCGCGTCCAGGAAAGATAAAGGCAAGAAAGAACCAACGCCCGCGAGCGCCGCAACTCCGGATAAGTCCGCGGAAAGCGGCAAGCCCGCAGAGCCGCCCAAAGCCGACTCAAGCGAAGCCGCCGATAAGGAAGAACATTACGACGTGGCGGAAGTCCCGCCCGTAATCACGCATCACCAGATCACGCTGAACGGCAAGACTCTCAATTACACGGCGACGACCGGGAGACTTCCCCTCAAGCGCGGCGACGGCAAGACGGAAGCCGAAATGTTTTTCGTCGCCTACACGCTCGACGGACAGGAAGCCGCAAAGCGTCCCCTGACGTTCTCGTTCAACGGCGGCCCCGGCTCCGCCTCGGTGTGGCTGCACATGGGCGCGCTCGGACCCAAGCGCGTGGTGCTTCAGCCGAACGGCTTTATGCCGGCAGCACCCTATCGTCTGGAAGACAATCCCGACACGCTGCTCGATCGCAGTGACATCGTCATGGTGGATGCCATGGCCACCGGTTACTCGCGGGCCGCGACCGCCGAACTTGCCAAAAAGTTTCTGGGCGTAAAAGGCGACGTACAAGCCTTCGGAGAATTCATCCGCCTCTACATCTCCCGCTACGATCGTTGGAGCTCTCCGCTCTTCCTGCTGGGGGAAAGCTACGGAACGACGCGCGCCGCCGGCATCGCCGGGTACTTAGCCGATCATGGCATCGCTTTCAACGGCGTGACCCTGCTCTCGATGGCCGTGGATTTCCAGACGCTCGAATGGAACAAATCGAACGATCTGCCTTATTTTCTGTTGGTGCCCACTTTCAACATGATTGCCGGCTACCACCACAAGCTGTCCGCCGATCTCACCCAGGATATGGCAAAAACGCGTGAAGAAGTTGTGCGCTGGTCGACCAACGACTACGCGCTAGCTCTGGGCAAAGGCGACGCCATGACGCCGGAAGAACACCGCCAGATTGTCGAACAACTGTCGCGCTACATCGGGCTGCGCCCGGAAGTGATCGAAGCGCATAACCTGCGCATTGACGTTCCCACCTTCACTCACGAACTGCTGCTCGATCGGAAACTGCGCAGCGGCCGCCTCGATGGCCGCTTCAGCAGCCCGGATCCGGATGATGATCGTTTCTATGATCCGACGAGCGCCGCCATTCTGCCGCCTTACACATCGGCGTTCAACAACTACCTGCGCACAGACCTGAACTACAAGTCCGACATGCCCTACAAGGTTTTCGCCTACGACGATACCGGTTTCCAGAAGTGGGAGTGGGGCAACGCCGTGGAAGGCTTTCCCAGCACGGCGGGCGGGTTGCGGTCGGCCATGATCAAGAATCCGTATATGAAGATTCTGGTGATGGAAGGCTACTACGACCTAGCCACACCTTTCGCCGCGGCGAACTGGACCATGGATCACCTGAACCTCGACGCGCAGTTCCGTCAGAATGTTTCGTACGCCACCTACAACTCGGGGCACATGGTGTACATCGATCGCGCCGAACACAACAAGATGAAAAAAGATCTGGTGGACTTCATGGAGAAGTGCCTGCCGAAATAGTTTCCGCGTTTGCCAATCGTTTCGCGGCGGCGCGTGTGTTCTAATGCTGAACATTTAACGCTGAACGCATGCGCGCCGCTGTCATCTTCGGGTTGGGAACCTCGCCGGCAGACTTGAAGCCGTTTCAAGCCGGCTCTCCAACCAAGTGGCAGCAGGGACTGCCCGCCTCTTCCAACGATGCCGACGCCATCCTCATTTTTGGTGGGGACGGGACCATTCATCGTCATCTTCCAGCGCTGGTGCGTCTCCAGCTTCCCGTGCTGATCGTCCCTGCAGGCAGTGGAAATGATTTTGCCCGCGCGCTGAAACTGCGCTCGATGCGCGACTCATTGCGCGTCTGGCGTGATTTCGAATCGGGGAAAATTCAAGCGCAGGCAATTGATCTCGGGGTCATCGTTCCATCCGCTTCGCCCGCGCGCACCCACTATTTCTGCTGCGTCGCCGGGTGCGGTCTGGACTCTGCCGCCACTCGGCGCGCCAATCGGATGCCGCGCTGGTTGCGCGGACACGGCGGCTATGCTCTGGCGCTGTTGCCGGCGCTGCTCAAGTTCCCGGCTTTTTCCATGCGGCTCACGCAGTTCAATGGCAAGCAGGTCAATGGCAAGCAGTTCAATGACAACGATCCCGCCGAAGCCGAAAAGCTCACCTTGCTCGCCGCATTCGCCAACACGCAGTTCTATGGCGACGGCATGCGCATCGCGCCGGAAGCAGATTTTGCCGATGGCAAGCTCGACATCTGCCGGATCAACAAGTTGAGCCCGCTCAAACTGCTCAGCATGTTTCCGACGGTGTACTTCGGGCGTCATCTCCTCCTGCCCGAAGTTGAGTACTCGCGGGCCGAGCGAGTCCACGTGCAGACCGAGACTCCGCTTGAGATCTACGCTGACGGAGAGTTTGTGTGCGCGACGCCCGCCGAGATTTCAGTTGCCGCCGGCGCACTGCGAGTGATTTATTCGCCGCGCTAGAGCCGGATGCAGAGTTGGTGTGACCGCAGGCTGTTGCCGGGCTTCGTCCGCCCGGGGTCCTGAGCTTTCTTGTGTGGGGACGGGCTTGTGTGGGGACGGGGCTTTGCCCCGTCCAAGCGGGGCGTAGCCCCGCTTCCACACGGTAATCGAAGGATTTCGGAGCTCCTAGCGCACTCGCCCGTACCGCGCATCGAGCGCAATATTCAGTTCGAGTACGTGAACGCGCGGCTCGCCCAGGAATCCCCATTGCCGGTTCTCGGAGTTCTCACGAACCAGGCGTGCGACTTCAGCTTCCTGAATCTTGCGTTCCGAAGCCACACGCCGAATCTGGAACTCCGCCGCCGCGGGCGAGATATCCGGATCCAGTCCTGAACCCGATGTCGTCACCAGATCTACAGGGATGGGGGTACCGGGATTCTCGGCTTGCAACTTGGCAACGTCTCCATTGACGCGGGCAATCAACTGCGCGTTGGTCGGGCCCAGGTTCGAGCCGCTGGAGGCACTGGCATCATAGCCTGCGGCGCCCGCGGCGGATGGCCGCGAATGAAAGTATCCCGGCCCCGAAAATGGCTGTCCGATCAGGCGAGAGCCAACTACCACTCCGTCCTTCCCCTTGATTAGCTGGCCGTTGGCCTGCTTGGGGAAGATCAGCTGCGCGAGTCCGGTCACCAGCAGGGGATACAGAATCCCCAACAGAACCGTCGTCGCGATCGTCATGAGTACCGCTGTGATCAGATTTTTCTTCATTTCTATACCAGCTCTTCCCTACACCAGCTTGATGCCGGTGATGAACATGTCAATCAGCTTGATGCCGATGAATGGGACCACCAGTCCGCCAAGTCCATACACCAGCAGGTTCTGCCGCAGCAGAGACTCGGCGCTCATCGCCTTGTACGCGACCCCTCGCAGCGCCAGCGGAATCAGGGCAACGATGATGAGCGCGTTGAAAATAACGGCAGAAAGCACTGCCGACTGCGGCGTCTGAAGCCGCATGATGTTCAGCGCATTCAGCACTGGAAATGTGCCGGCAAACATTGCCGGAATGATCGCGAAATACTTGGCCACGTCGTTCGCGATCGAGAACGTGGTAAGCGCTCCACGGGTCATCAGCAGCTGCTTGCCGATCGCCACCACCTCGATGAGCTTGGTGGGATTCGAATCCAGGTCCACCATGTTTCCGGCCTCTTTCGCCGCTTGCGTGCCGGTGTTCATGGCCACGCCCACGTCGGCCTGAGCCAGCGCGGGCGCATCGTTGGTGCCGTCGCCGGTCATGGCAACCAGCTTGCCGTCGGCCTGCTCGCGGCGAATCAGATCCATCTTGTCTTTCGGAGTCGCCTCCGCCAGAAAATCGTCCACGCCCGCCTCGCGCGCGATCGCCGCCGCCGTCAGGGGATTGTCGCCGGTGATCATGACGGTCTTGATCCCCATCGCGCGCAGCTGATTGAAGCGCTCGCGCATTCCGCCTTTGACGATGTCCTTCAGGTAGATCACGCCCAGCGCCCGCTGATTCTCCGCGACCACCAGCGGAGTTCCTCCCGAGCGCGCGATCTGTTCCACGCTCGCCTGAATCTCGCGCGGCAGCGATGTGCCGAACTGATGCAGGTATTTGGTGATGGCGTCGACCGCTCCTTTGCGAATCTCGCGGCCGTCCATGTTCACGCCCGACATGCGCGTTTGCGCGGTGAAGGGGACGAACACCGCTTCGTGCGAAGCCAGTTCACGTCCGCGCAGGCTGTACCGCTCTTTCGCCAGCACGACAATCGAGCGGCCTTCGGGCGTTTCGTCGGCGAGCGAAGAGAGTTGAGCGGCATCGGCCATCTCGGCCGCGGTGATCCCCGGCGCGGGAATGAACTCTGCTGCCTGGCGGTTGCCGAGCGTGATGGTTCCCGTCTTATCGAGCAGCAACGTGTTCACATCCCCGGCCGCCTCCACGGCGCGCCCGGACATCGCCAGCACGTTGTGCTGCACCAGGCGGTCCATGCCGGCAATGCCGATCGCGGAAAGAAGGCCGCCAATGGTGGTCGGAATCAGGCACACCAGCAGGGAGACAAGCACAAATACCGTCTGCGGCGATCCCGAGTAGATCGCGAAAGGCTGCAGAGTGACCACGGCCAGCAGGAAAATGATGGTCAGGCCCGCCAGCAGAATGTTGAGCGCAATCTCGTTCGGAGTCTTCTGCCGCTCCGCGCCCTCGACTAAGGCGATCATTCGGTCGAGGAAGGTTTCGCCTGGATTCGAGGTAATGCGGACTTTGATCACGTCGGAAAGCACGCGCGTGCCGCCGGTGACCGCCGACCGGTCTCCTCCGGCTTCGCGGATCACGGGCGCGGATTCGCCCGTAATCGCAGACTCGTCCACCGAGGCAACGCCTTCGATGATTTCGCCATCGCCCGGAACGAGTTCGTTTGCGGCCACCATCACGACATCGCCCGAACGCAGGTTCGCACTCGGCACCGTTTCTATCGTCCCGTTCGCCAGCAAGCGCCGGGCCTCGGTTTCAGACCTGGCTTTGCGCAGCGTGTCCGCTTGCGCTTTGCCGCGCCCTTCGGCCATGGCTTCCGCGAAATTCGCAAACAGCACCGTGAACCAAAGCCAGAGCGTGATCTGCAGATTGAAGCCGAAGCTCTGTTTCCCACGGAACAACAGCACGGTCGTCACCACGGCGCCAACCTCGACCACGAACATGACCGGGTTCTTCATCATGGTGCGGGGATCGAGTTTGACCACGGCATCGCCCAGCGCCCGCCGGATGATTTTTGCGTCCCACAAACTCTTGCTTTTCTTTTCTGCCATGCGCCGCCTCAGAAAGTTTTCCCTGCCATCATCTGCAGGTGTTCAAGTACGGGCCCCAAACTAAGGGCCGGGAAGAATGTCAGCGCTCCCACGATCACAATCACCGACACCAGCAGAACGGAAAACAGGGGCGTAGTCACCGGGAACGTACCCGCCGAAGCGGGCACGGTTTTTTTCTTCGCCAGGTTGCCGGCAATCGCTAGCATGGGAATGATCATGAAGAATCGTCCCACCAGCATCGTGAGCCCGCCCGCGGTGTTGTACCAAAGCGTGTTACCGTTCAATCCGGCGAACGCGGAACCGTTGTTCCCTGCCTGGGACGTGAACGCGTAGAGGATTTGGGTCAGGCCGTGTGGACCCGCATTGCTGATGCTCGATGTGCCAAATCCCTTGACCGATGAAATGGCCGTGAGCACCAGAATGATCAGCGGGAAAACCAGCGTGACCAGCATCGCCATCTTCACGTCGTAGGCTTCAATCTTCTTACCCAGATACTCTGGCGTTCGCCCGACCATGAGCCCGGCAATGAACACCGACAGCACCACATAGATCAGGATGCCGTACAGGCCGGCGCCCACTCCTCCAAACACGGTCTCGCTGAGCATGATGTTGACCAGCGGCACCAGTCCGCCCAGCGGAGTAAACGAATCGTGTTGGCCGTTGATGGCGCCACAACTCGCGTCGGTGGTGACGGTGGCGAACAACGCGGAGTTAGCGATGCCAAAGCGCACTTCCTTGCCTTCCATGTTGCCGCCCGGCTGCATCGCGGTGGCGTGCTGGTCAACGCCGTGCAGCAGAGGATTGCCTCTGGCCTCGGCCCAGTAAGCCGTCGTAACACCGCATATAAACAGAATCGCCATTGCCGCCCAGACCGCCCAGCCGTGACGCTGCGACCCTGTCATTCGGCCCAGGGTATAAGTAAGGCCTGCCGGGATCGCGAAGATGGAAAGCATCTGCAGAAGGTTGCTAAGTGGTGTGGGATTCTCAAAGGGATGGGAACTGTTGGCATTGAAGAATCCGCCGCCGTTCGTGCCCAGCATCTTGATCGCCTCTTGAGAAGCAACCGGCCCTTGGGCGATGGTCTGGTCGGTCACGGTGTCCATCACCGCCTTGCCATCCGGCCCAACCATCGGCTTGCCGTCCGTTCCAATCTTCTGGACCTGTTGCGGTTCGATCAGCTTCGCGGTGTCATAGGGCTTGAGATTTTGCACGACTCCTTGCGAAACCAGGACCAGGGCATAGACGATGCAGGCGGGCAGCAGCACCCACAGGGTGGAGCGGGTCATATCGACCCAGAAATTTCCGATGGTCTCCTTCTCCTTGCGCGCGATGCCGCGAATAAACGCGACCGCCAGCGCGATCCCCACCGCCGCCGACGCAAAGTTGTGGTAGGCCAGGCCAGCCATTTGCGTGAGATAGCTCATGGTGGCCTCACCCGGATAGTTCTGCCAATTGGTGTTTGTCGTGAAGGACGCGGCAGTGTTAAAGGCCAGTGCTGGAGGCACGGCAGCAAACTTCTGCGGATTCCACCAGGGTAGCAAATGCTGCGCGCGCTCAATCAGATAAAGCAGCAGCATGGTGGCGCCGCTGAACAGCAGCATGGCGAAAGCGTATTCCGTCCAGCGCATCTCGTGCTTTTCATCGACTTCGGTCACACGATAGAGCAACCGCTCGATCGGGCGGACCACGGGGTCGAGAAAAGTGCGCTCACGGCTGAACACTTTTGCCATGTACGCGCCGAGCGGCTTAGTGATCGCCAGAATCAGAGCTAGAAATACGCCGATCTGTATCCAGCCATTGGTTGTCATTTCAGAATTTCTCCGGTCTCAGCAACGCATACAGCAGGTAAACCATCAAACCTGCGCTCACAATCAGCATGATGATCGATTCCAAGTTCATTTCGTTCTCCTCACTTCATGCGCTCGCAAAATCGCACGTAAGTAATTGCAATCACAAAGAACGCGATTGTAACTGCTGTCCACACAATGTCCTGCATGATCGCCCTCCCCAATAATCACTCCATATCCACGAAACCGCTGCAATTGACCTTAAAACAGGAAGCCCACTTCAATTACACCACGGGGCTGGTTTTGGTTCATGCCCGTGGGACCGAAGACGTCACCCGGCGTGTAACTGGTCGCCCGAACAAAGGAAAGGTCCCCGCGAGTGAAGAAGCGCTGGTATTGAAAAGTGGGTGTCAGCGTGATCGACCAGCCCGCGCTGCCCGGACCGAACAACAGATTGACGGCTTGTTCAGCGGCACTCCCCGTGCTTGCGACGTATTCCCCGCGCCCCGAGAGCGAGAACCCGTGTTTGAAGGTGTGATTCACTAACACCGCACCGCCTCGGGTCGACGCTCCCTGCACCACACCGATTTTCCGATTGGTCGGCACGTTGCCGAATTGAAAGTATGGTTGAACGATCCAGTTCCCTTTTGTGTAAGTATATATCAGGGCATACATACTGCCGTTGTTTTGCACAGGTGTGGCCAGAGTTTGAAAGACTGTCTGCCCGAGGTTCCCCATACCGACGAACGCCAAGCCATGGGGCCCGTTGGTATAAGTTAAGGAGCCGCTCAGCCACGAGTAACGGTTGGAATAGTAGCCGTCGTTCCAACTCATCGAGGCGGTGAATTTACCTAAGGTCTGATTCACCTGGATTCCGCGATTCACGGCGTTTTCCTGGTTCCACAACAGGCCGCGCTCGATGTTCATGTTTTCGAAGTCGAAGGTGTACTCAGCGCCCATTAATGTAGGCAGCGCACCGACCAGAATGGAGGTGTTCTTTCCCGACGCTAGCTTCAGGTAAGCGACCGGCACCGGGCCGTAGAGGTTGGTGATCGCCTTTTCTGTGGAGAGAAACGGCGTCCCAAGGGCCAGAATGTTATAGGCACCCGCCTGGACGTAGAACTGCCACCAGCCGGTGGTCTTCTGAATGAAGACCTGGCCATTACTCAGAGCCGGTTGCGTAGGGTTATCACCGGGAATGTGATTTCCCTGCCACAGGCCCATCCCGCTGACAATTCCGTCCAAGTCGAGCTTGCCCAAAGGTCCGCCATCAAAAATGACGGGGGCGGAAGCCTGAAGCGGGCCCGTGATCGAAGGCGTAGAGAGCGGACCTGGGGCCGAAGGCGCGGCAGAAATCTGCTGCCCATGCAGTGGAAGCGTGAACAGCAACGCGCCCAGCACCATCAGCACCGTGCGCTTTCCTATTGCCTTTCCTGCATTCTCGTCTTGAGTCGTTCCAATATTCATAGGGATCAGTTCTTCATCCGGCTCACCGGTCCGCGTCGCGTGCGATCGGCCTTCCCCGTGCGTCGCGCGAGGTATCGGCTCTCCCGGATCAGCGCCACCAGGAACCACAACAAAAAGCCCTCAGCGAGCGCGCACACAATGAGCAAGAAATGAATCATTCCGGTCCGCTCGGAGGCGGCTTCCGTGCCATCTCGATTAAATTCGGGGCGCCATAAAAGCGGAGTAAGGAGTTCGTAAGGAAGTCATAAAGAAGCGCCCACGCCAGATTTCGACACGGATAGAGGGACGGGCGCCCTTTCTCGTCCAGCGGGACCCACCGACGACAGGAAAGATGACGCAGGCTTAGTGAGGAGGCCGGAAATCAGTCGCCCGGCTCGAAGCGATATCCCACCCAGGGATCGGTCACAATGTAGCGAGGGGAATTTGGCGAGGGCTCAAGCTTCTTGCGCAGTTGCGCAACGAACACGCGCAGGTATTCGACCTGTTCTGTGCTTTCACCACCCCAGACCGCGCCCAGCAAGGCGCGATGCGTTACCACTTTGCCGGCGTGGCGGGCCATATATGCGAGCAAGTCAAATTCTTTCGGCGTGAGGTGGACCGCGCGGTCCTTTACAAAAACGGTGCGGGATCCGGGATCGATCTTGAAGTCGCCCGCTTCTATCGGCTCCAGTTCCGACTCTTGCGTCCGCACGCGGCGAAGATTGGCGCGGACGCGCGCCAGGAGTTCCTCCATACCGAACGGCTTGGTCACGTAGTCATCCGCGCCCGCATCCAGCGCCTTGACCTTGGTCCGCTCCTCACCCCGCACCGAGAGCACGATGATCGGAATTTGCGTCTTCGCCCGCAGCCGTCGGCACAACTCCAGTCCGTCCATGTTGGGCATTGCCAGATCGGTGATGACCAGATCCGGCGACCAGTCTTTCATGATCTCCAGTGCAGTCTCGCCGTCGTTGGCAACGCGAATGTCATATCCGTGGCTGGAAAGAGAAGTCCGCAGCACCCGCGTGATCTGGGATTCGTCGTCCACCACCAAGATGTGTTTATGCTCCAAAGTTTATGCTCCAAGATGCCCAATTAGCCGGGTTCCTGCGTCACGATGTGTACGTCCACCGCTGGGGCGTCGCGCAAAAACTGATGGATCGCCGAAAGATAGAAATATCGTTTCCAGCCCCGCGTCGCGGAGCGTCCGAAAACAACTTGCGTGATGTGTTTCTCGTTGACGAATTCCGCGACCGCCTCGGCCACGCTCTTTCCCTTCAGTCGCACCACCGATGCCCCAACGTTTTCCGCGAAGCGCACGTTCGCGTTCAGGGTTCGCTGATTCGCTTCGCTGGTGTCCTGCCCCAGGTCGGTATAGACAACAAAGAGCTCGGCATTCATGGCCTGTGCCATGCGCGCCCCGCGGGCAACCAGATACTGCGCCGCCGGGTTCGAGCTGATGCATACCGCAATGCTTTCGCGGATGGCGACCGCTCCTCGATCTTTCTCTTGCTCTCCGCGGTGCTGTTCCAGGCTTTGATCCACCGCCTGGGCCACTTGGCGCAATGCCAGCTCTCGCAAAGCGATCAAGTTCGTCTCGCGGAAAAAGTTTTCCAGCGCCCGCCCCACGCGTTCCTGCGGATACACGTCGCCGCGCCGCATCCGGTTCTGCAGCGCCTCCGGAGTCAGATCGATCATCACCACTTCGTTGACTCTTTGCAGCACCCAGTCCGGGACCGTTTCCCGTACATGGATCCCGGTGACTCCCTGCACCGTCGGGGTCACGCTCTCCAGATGCTGGATGTTCATGGTGGAGAGAACGTCGATCCCCGCATCCAGCAGTTCCAGCACGTCTTCATAGCGCTTGGGATGCTTGCTGCCCTCGATATTGGTGTGCGCCAGTTCGTCCACCAGCGCGACGCGAGGCTTGCGCGCGAGAATGGCGTCCACGTCCATCTCTTCGAAGATCGCGCCCTTATACTCGATCGTTTTGCGCGGCACGACTTCCAGATTCGTGACCAGTTCCGCCACCGCTTTCCGTCCGTGGGTTTCCACAACTCCGATCACCACATCTTCGCCGCGGGTGTGGCGCCGGATCGCCTCGGTCAGCATGGTGTGGGTCTTGCCCACGCCGGGTGCATATCCAAGAAAGAGCTTGAACCTGCCTCCCTTCTTCGTCGGCGAACATTCCTCCAGCCACTGATCGGGGGTCTTAGGCATCGCGATTATTGTCGTTGAGACATCCAACTTTGTCGATGTGTGTTGAAAAAGGTTTCAAGGTTTCAAGGTTTCAGAGTTTCAAGGTCTAAAGTTACCTGCGAGCATTCACCACTGCCCCTATCCTTGAAACCTTGAAACTCTGAAACCTTGAAACCTTATCTTGTTACAATCGCCTCGTGAAAGCTGCGGCCAGATCCGGATCCGGATACCTGATCGCGGCGCTGTCTGTAGCCGGAATCACGCTCGTCGGCTACCACTGGCTCCATCTAAATCCGACCACGCTGGCGCTGGCTTACTTGCTGGGCGTCCTCGGGATTTCCGCTTTCTGGGGCTTGCGGCACGCCGTTTTCATGTCGGTGATCGCCACCCTCGCTTTCAATTACTTTTTTCTGCCTCCGCTCGGCACCTTTACCATCGCCGACCCGCAGAACTGGATCGCACTCTTCGCCTTCCTGGTCACCGCGGTAACGGCCAGCCAACTGTCGGAGCGCGCCCGGCGCGGCGCGCGCTCTGCCGTCGAGCGCCGGCAGGAACTGGAACGCCTCTACGCATTCAGCCAGTTGCTGCTTTCGAGCGACAGCCCGGCCGAGCTGTTGAACCTGATTCCCCGCTACATCGTAGAGTCATTCGGCATCCGGTCAGCGGCGGTTTGGTTGTCCAGTCGTAGCGACGTTTATCGCTCTGGCCCCACCATCGACGGATTGGAATCGCGCGATCTCCAATTGATCTGCTTGCGCGGCGAACCGCGAATCGACGCTGTCCATCAACTAGCCTTTATGCCGCTGCGCATGGGCATGCGCGTGGTGGGCTGCATGGGCATCTCCGGTGCGGTGCTTTCGCGGCAAACACTGGAGGCCATCGGCAGCCTGGTGGCCATCGCCATCGAGCGCGCGGGCGCCGTCGAAAAACTCAGCCGCGCTGAGGCCGCCCGCGAAAGCGAGCAATTGCGCTCCGTCCTGCTCGATTCGGTCACCCATGAGTTTCGCACTCCGCTCACCGCCATCAAAGCGTCGGTGACCTCGCTTCTCGGCAGCCCGAATCATTCGCCGGAGGAGAGACAGGAACTGTTGACCATCATCAACGAGGAAAGCGACCGGCTGAACCGGCTGATCGGAGAAGCCGCCGAAATGGCCCAGTTGGATGCCAATAAAGTGGAATTTCGCTTCGAATCCGCGCCCATCGGCAGCGTGGTCGAGGAAGCGCTCGAAGAACTGAAGCAACTCCTGGTACAGCATCCCGTGGAAGTCAGAATCCCCGCCGGCCTTCCCACCGCGCGCATGGACTCCGCTCACATCAAGGAAGTGCTGGTGCACCTGCTCGAGAACGCCGCCAAATATTCACCCGCCGATGCTCCGATCCGCATCACCGCCGAAGGCAAGGACCAGACGCTCAACATCAGCATTGCCGATCGCGGTCCAGGCATCGACGATTTTGAGCAGTCCCTCGTCTTCGAAAAATTTTACCGCGGACGAAACCAGCGCGTGCAAGTCCACGGAACCGGCATGGGACTGGCGATCTGCAAAGCGATAGTAGAAGCCCACGGCGGCCACCTCGGCGTCACCAGCCAGTTAGGGCACGGGTCGGTTTTTTACTTCAGCTTGCCGGTGGGATGAGGGCGGAGGGTTTGGTGGGCCCGCCTGGATTCTGGTCCAGAGCAGTTTGCCCGAGATTACCATTTAGTTACTGTGTGCAATTTTGTATGAGCTGTATTGACCATCCGAGTCAGATTCCTGAGCGGTACGATTGTTGTCCTCTATTACTGGACATGGACTCCAAGGCTCTCACGACGCGAATAAGTCAAGCCATTCCATAAGCGAAGGCAGAACCTGAGTCAGAGTTCGCCAATGCCGACGATTGCGCGCGTTCGCCGAGTCTCGCTGCTTCAACGTCGCGAGAACGAAACCATATTCCCACTTGAATTGATTGTGCCAAGGAGATAGGGATGGCGAGTAAACGTACTCTCGGTTTCAGTTCCACAGTTCTCCGCAAAAAATTCGGCGCTGGGATGACTGTTCGGAATTACCGAGACAAAGAGGTCGTCTTTTCGCAAGGGGATACAGCTGATGCTGTCTTCTACATCCAGAGCGGGACGGTGAAGCTCACGGTGGTCTCCACGCGTCGCAAAAAGGCTGTGATCGCCTTCCTGCAGCGAGGTAGCTTTTTTGGCGAAGGCTGTCTGGGAGGGCAATCTCTGCGGATTTGCACGGCGAGATCAATTGGGCAGTCCAACATCACTCGACTGCGAAAGGAGAGCACGGTTCGCACGCTCAAGCGAGACCCGCAGTTTGCAGCGCTGTTTGTTGCATATCTGCTTTCCCGTATTATTCGAATCGAGGAAGACCTGGTAGATCAATTCTTCAATTTCAGCGAAAGGCGACTGGCTCGGGTTCTGTTGCTGCTGGGGCACATAATGGAGGAATCAAAGCCGGAGTGCCCCCTGAAGGTGAGCCAAGCAACCCTGGCGGAGATGGTTGGTACCACCCGCGCAAGGATAAGTAAATTTATGAATGGGTTCAGGAAGAAGGGCTTTGTCCGCTACAACGGTGGCTTGCAAATAAATAGCGCACTGATCACCGGCTTCCTGCAAAGTCGACCCCTGTCCGTTACCACGAAAGCGTAGAGCCGGCCAGCTGGCTCCCGCTTTCGGCAGGAAACTCGTCATCAACTCGTCACCCAAAACTAAGCATTTCTGAAGCTGTTTTGAGCTCTGTCGAGTGCGGAAATGCGTAGGACAGGATTGTTGTCGTAAACAGGCAATGTCACTCACGAACCCCCGTCAAGGGGTTTGTAGCAGGCTAATGATCATTCAGGTTTGGTGGGCCCGCCTGGATTCGAACCAGGAACCAACAGATTATGAGTCTGCTGCTCTAACCGTTGAGCTACGGGCCCCCGCTTCCCATATCTTACACATTCACCGCAAAGCTGTAGCGCGGGCACTCCCTTCGACTTCGCTCAGGGCGGGCTCTGCCCGCGAAGGCTGGCAGACGCACGCAAAGCTGGTTACCACCGTCATGCGTCATCCACGACAGTGTCATCGCCCACGGCAGCATCAGGGTATGATTGCGCCAGAAGCATTCACCGGTATGAAAAAGCTGCGCTTTCTGCTCTCGCTGACCAACGACGACAACGATTACCAGATTGAGCAGACCTCCACTGCCCAGCAGGCAGCCCGCAAACTGGGCGTTGACCTCGAGATCGTCTATGCTCGCAACGACGGCATCGTGCAGAGTCAGCAACTGCTGTCCAGCATCCAGTCCACTACCGCTCCGCGGCCCGACGCCATCATCTTCGAACCGGCGGGGTCCACCGCGCATCCTCAGGTTGCCCGCGCCGCCGCCAACGCTGGAATTGGAGTGGTGCTGCTGAATCGCGACGCCGACTACATTGCCGAACTCCGCCGCCTTTCCCATGTGCCCGCATTTGCCATCACCTCGAACCACGAAGAGATTGGCCGGATCCAGGGACAGCAGCTCGGCGCCCTGCTGCCCGGTGGCGGAATCGTTCTCTACATTCAAGGTCCCTCTGAGAGTTCGGCCGCCAAACAACGCTACACCGGGTTGCTCGAAACCAAGTCCGACGGCGTGCAACTTCGCGTCCTGAAGGCCCATTGGACCGAAGCCAGCGCCTACAAAACGGTCAGCTCGTTTCTTCGTCTTTCCACCTCGCGCCAGGCACAGATTGAAGCCGTCTGCGCGCAGGACGATTCCATGGCCATGGGAGCCCGCAAAGCCTTCGAAGAATGCCGCGAACTGCTTGAGCACTGGCAGAAGATGCCGTTTCTCGGTTGCGATGGACTTCCCAAGACTGGGCAAGAGTGGGTGCGCCGCAATCTGCTGACCGCCACAATTTTCGTTCCGCCGAATGCAGATCTGGCGATTGAGATGATGGTGAAATCGATTGCCACCAGCGCGCTGCCGCCGGAGCGCACATTCACGACCGCCAAATCCTTCCCCACCGTCGAAGTCCTCGCACAGTCGGCGCGCGCGCGTGCCGCATCCCGCTAACCGGAATTGCTGGAACCCGAGTCTTGCGTGTGTTCGTGAACTGTATTCGTGAACTTTGTAGTCGTGAGCTTTGTATTGTGTGAGCTCTGTATTTGTGAACTGGGAAACGCAGGTTTTGCGAAGGGCGCGACCTCACAGGCTGCGGAAGAAGTCTGGTGAAGAAGTGTGGTTTCGTATCAGGGCATCGCTTCAGCGATGCCGAAAGCCGCCTGTTATCGATGGCCCCTTTAGGGGCTGCGCGGCGAAAAATTGACTTCTTCCGCAGCCCATCTAGTGCGTGCTGGTTGGCGCGGGCGGCGGCGCTGCCGGAACAACTTCCGCTGTCGCACTGTTGTTCACCAGATCTTTCAATTCCTTGCTGGGCTTGAAGAACGGGATCTTCTTTGCCGGAACTTCCACCCGGTCGCCCGTTTTCGGGTTCCGGCCCACGCGCGGCTTGCGCTGGCGCGTGCGGAAGCTCCCAAACCCGCGTATTTCGATTTTGTCGCCTACTCGCAGCGAGCGCACCACGCTGTCAAAGATCGTGTCCACAATCACTTCGCTGTCTTTGCGGGTGAGCTCCGCCAGCCGGGAAACTTCTTCGATCAGGTCAGCCTTCGTCATAAGCTTCTTTGCTCCCTTTGGGGCCAGTTCCCTTGTAGGGATCCGTGTGCCCGAGGGCTTTGCCGCCCCCGCTGCTGCCTATAACCTTCTCAAATTTAAGGGGTTCTGTGCAAGTGGAGAAGCGGGCACCTATTTCCACAGGTAGTAAAAGCCTACCTGCTGCTCCAATAGCTTCTCCCGTGTGGGCAAATAATCGGAAACATCGCCAAACAGCAGATCCAACCCTGACCGCCTCTGTTTCGGCGGCCAGACCAGTGTCGGTTCGCCCGAGATATTCACCGCCCGAGCCGTATCCTTCACCGCGCCTTCGAAATCTGCGATCTGATCCACCAGTTTCAGCGAATATGCCTGCTCGCCGGTCCAGACTTTCCCGTTCGCGATTGCGCGGATGTCTTCTTCCTTCGCATGCCTCCCGGCGGCCACCGCCTGGATGAACTGCGTATGCATGTTGTCAATCAAGCCCTGCATGTATTCGCGTTCCGCAGGCGTCATTTCGCGCGTCGGACTGCCCGTGTCTTTGAATTCTCCCGCCTTCATCGTGATCGCGTTCAGCTTCGCCCAGTGCAGAAGCTCCCCGTAGTTCACCCACTCGGCAATCACGCCGATCGATCCCACCACGCTGCCCTTGTCCGCATAAATCTTGTTGGTCGCCGACGCCACGTAATACGCCCCACTCGCGCCCACCGTCTCAATCGAAGCCACAATCCGTTTCTTTTTTTCGTCCCGAATACGCTTCACCTCGCGATAGATCTCCTCCGACGCGGCCACGCCGCCTCCGGGCGAATTCACATGAATGATGATGGCCTTGACGGAATCGTCGTCGGCAAACTTCTTAAGCTGTGGGACGACCTGCTTGGGCGAGAAAATTACGCCATCGAGCTCAACCACCGCAATCTTGGAGCCGAAGCCGGAAAACGATTCTTCATCCCGGCCGCCAAAACTCAGATACACCAGCGTAAACACGGCCACCACGAACAGCGCAAACAGCCCGCCGCCCACCAGAAACCATAGCCAGATCCGCGAACGCCCTTCCGCCATAACCAAAGCAGTGTAGCACCGCGAGGATTTGGTAATTGTGTAATCTGTAATTTGGTAATTTGAGGCAGAGCATAAGCATTGGCCGCAGTCTCGGTTGCAAATTACCAAATTACAAAATTGCCAAATTGCAAAATTTTATGCGTGATCCTGTCGAACTCGAGGTCTTCAAGAACCTCTACCACTCCATCGCCGAAGAAATGGGAGCCGCACTGTGCCGCACTTCTTTCTCCCCCAATATCAAAGAGCGCCGCGACTACTCCTGCGCCGTCTTCGATTCCGAAGGCCAGGTCATCGCCATGGGCGATCACATGCCGGTGCATTTGGGCTCCATGCCGATGTCCGTCGCCGCGGCTGTGGAACAGTGCGCTCTCGAACCCGGCGACGTCGTCATGCTCAACGACCCCTTCCGCGGCGGCACGCACCTTCCCGATATCACACTGGTCATGCCGGTGTACCTTTCCCAACCGGGCAAAGTCGAGTGTGGGGACGGGGCTTTGCCCCGCCGCCACACGACACCCGACTTCTACGTCGCTTCCCGCGCTCATCACGCCGATGTCGGCGGAACTTATCCCGGCTCCATGGGTCCGTGCCGCGAAATCTACCAGGAAGGCCTCCGCATCCCGCCCGTCAAAATCATGCGCGGCGGAAACATCGTCGCCGATGTGTTGGCCCTCCTGCTCAATAACGTGCGCACGCCCGAAGAACGCGAAGGCGACCTCGGCGCTCAGATTGCCGCCTGCCAGACCGGAGCGCAGCGTCTCCGCGAAACCTGCGCCCGCTATGGAATCGCCCGCGCCAAGAAGGCCGCCGCCGATCTGCTCGTCTATTCTGAAGAGATGATGCGAGCCTTCCTGCGAACCATTCCGCCCGGCCGCTACCACGCCGAGGACTTCCTCGATGACGATGGCGTCGAAGACAGACCCGTGCGCATCGCCGTGACCATCCAAGTCAAGCCTTCAGCCGCCAAGAGATCCGCCGTAGAGACGCGGCTTGCCGCGTCTCGTCGCAAGCACTCTCCCGCCAACGTCACCATCGACTTCACCGGCAGCGACCCGCAAGTCCAGGGCGCAATCAACGCGGTCGAGGCGATCACCTACTCAGCCTGCTTCTACGTCTTCCGCTGCCTGCTGCGCGAAGACGTGCCGGCCACCTCCGGCCTGCTGCGCCCCATCCGTGTCATCGCTCCATCGGGGACCGTGGTCAACGCCAAGCCTCCCGCCGCCGTCGCTGGCGGCAACGTTGAGACTTCGCAGCGCATTGTCGACGTACTTCTGAAAGCGCTGGCGCAGGCGATTCCCGACCGCATCCCCGCCGCCGCCTCCGGCACCATGAACAACCTCACCATCGGCGGCATCGATCCTCGCTCCGGCGAGCCCTTTGCCTATTACGAAACCATCGCCGGTGGCATGGGCGCGCGCTCTACCAAAGACGGAGTCTCCGGCGTCCACACTCACATGACCAACTCCCTCAACACCCCCGCCGAGGCCCTCGAATATGCCTACCCGATTCGCCTCCGGCAGTATTCTCTTCGCTCCAAAAGTGGAGGTGCAGGCCTCCACACCGGTGGCGACGGAATCGTCCGCGAAATCGAAGTCTTAACCGACGCCCAGGTCACTCTGCTCGCCGACCGCCGTTCCCGCGGACCCTACGGCCTGGCCGGCGGAGCCGACGGCGCTCCCGGCCGCACCCTGATCATCCGGCGTGACGGTTCTGCGGAAGAACTCCCCGGCAAGACCAGCGTCCGCCTGCGTTCAGGAGAAAGAGTCCGCATAGAATCCCCAGGCGGCGGTGGCTGGGGCAGATCAAATCCAACCTGAACCGCAGAGAACGCTGAGCGCGCAGAGTTTTTTGTAACTGTTCCCCCTGTGTTCCCCTGTGCCCCCTGTGGTGAAAGGGCTTAAGCTGGAGTATCCCTAAACCGCCGAGTCTCGAAGAGATTTTTGAGTATCTTTTCTCCGCGCACTCCGCGTCCTCTGCGGTAAAAGGCCTTTTTCGCTAGAATTCAAACTGCATCACTTTCTGGGAGCATCGACGATGAGATTCTTGCGTCCTTTTGTTTTCGCAATTGTTCTGGCGTCCACCTTCTTTTACTTCACCACCTACCGCAACGGACGTCTCCATCCCGCCAACTGGATCAGCCGTCCGCAGCACGTTGAAATCACCGAAGCCGCCGGCAGCGAAGCGTTCGACGCCGAAGAGCAGAACAACATCAGCGTCTACCGCAAAAACATCGGAGCCGTCGTCAACATCACCTCGCGCGTCATGACCTTCGACTTCTTCTACGGCCTGGTCCCGCAGGAAGGCCAGGGCTCCGGTTTCGTCATCGACAAAGAAGGACACATCCTCACCAACTATCACGTCATCGCCGATGCGCGCCAGGTCGAAGTCACGCTCCACAACCGCAAGAAATATCGCGCCACCATAGTCGGCACCGACAAGTCCCATGACTTGGCCATTGTCCAGATCAAAGCTCCCGACCTGCAGCCAATGACCCTCGGCGACTCGACCAATCTGCAAGTCGGCCAGAAAGTCTACGCGATCGGCAATCCCTTCGGCCTAGCCGGAACGCTCACGCGTGGCATCGTCAGTTCCATCCGCCAGGTGCAGGAGCCCGACGGCATGGTCATCGAAGAAGCCATCCAGACCGACGCCGCCATCAACCCCGGCAACTCCGGCGGCCCGCTGCTTAACTGGCACGGCGAAGTCATCGGCATCAACACCATGATCGCTTCCAGCGTGGGACAGAGCGCCGGCATCGGCTTCGCCATCCCCATCAACACCGCCAAGGCCGTGCTCAACGATCTGGTCACGCTCGGACGCGTGCGCCGTCCCGCGCTCAGCGTTCGCACCATCCCCATCGATCCCGAAGTCGCCAGCGAACTGGGCCTGGCCGCCGACTACGGGCTCCTCATCGTGCAGGCCGTTCCCGGAGGCTCCGCCGATCGCGCCGGATTGCGCGGCGGCTCCGATCGAGCCTACCTCGGCAATATTCCCATCATGATCGGTGGAGATCTCATCGTCGCCATCGACGGAGAAAAAATCGAAAGCCAGCAGACCCTCGCCCAGATCATGAACAAGCACCGCGCGGGGGACACCGTGAAGGTAACCATCTTCCGGGGGAAGAAACAGCTGGAAGTAGCGGTGGTGCTGGGCGAGGCTAGAGACCAAGTGTAGTTTGTGTGGCGCGGGCACTCTTGCCCGCGTGCACTTGTTTTTCGGTGGAGCGCGGGTGGGTCCGCTTGCCTTTTGCTTGTCCGTTTATGACTCCGAAGATTCCGTTCGAGAGCAGCGCTGAAGAATTCTGGCCGTAGCAGCCAAGAAAACTGCCCCTTTACTTGAAGATTGGTGGCAGAATGTTTGGCGGACCAGTAACTCAAGTTACACAGTCGAAGTTAAGAAGGAAGCTCTGATGAAAACATCCCTCCCCGCGGCTGCAAACATAGCACTCGTGCTCTTGTGCTCCACAACTTTCGCCTATGGCCAAACCGATGTGGAAGCACGCGCTGCTGAGATGAGCCAAGCTCTTGTGAAGGGACATGTCGCTTGGAAGACGAAGCTATCCAGTCCCGGCGCTTCCGTTCGAGCGAAAGAAGTGGAACGGCACGGACCGGCGGTGAAGTACTACCTGTATGTTTCAGGATTACCGGCCGACAAACTCTACACAGTTATGAGCTGGCCGGTTGGACAAACAAAACCATCCCCGATCATGCAAGGTGTCAGCCTCGGGAAAGGCGGGGTCGTGATGTGCGCTGGAAGAACGCCGGAGCAGTGCGGTGATTCTTCGAGGAAAGATGACCCTGTCGATTTTGACCTTAACGCTGCCAAGGGCGAACCGTATCGCCTCGCATTGGTAGCTGACGACTCCAGGGTAGCGATTGTGATTGTGCCCGACCCAATCTTGGCCAAAGACAAGGGCTGCACCTTGAGCGTCGAACGTCTAATGCCGCGATTCGAATTGGCCTATTTCACCGGAAACGGATTTCCGGCCAACACGGAGGTGGCTTTCGATGGTCAATCCTATGATGAAAAGCACACGGTGAAGACGAAGACCGATGGCGACGGAAACCTACAGTTTGCTCTCATGCCGTTCGTTACTGGGCACAACAAAGGCACCACAAGCATTAGAGCCGTAGGCACCGACTGCTCCCCATCAGCCAAATTTGACTGGGGAAATTAGTTTTATCGCTTGGCCAAACCCACATGCCCGACGTCGACTGGATCCGCAAACTCTGCCTTTCTCTCCCCGACGCCACCGAGAAGCTTCAGTGGGGCGAAAACCTCTGCCTCAAGGTGCGCGGCAAGATATTCGCTATCGTGGACCTCTCTCAAGGCAAACTCACCCCCATCACCTTCAAATGCACTCCGGAACAATTCCACGAACTCCTCGAAATCGAAGGTATCTCCCAAGCCCCGTACGTCGGCCGCTATAAATGGATTCTTCTCGAAAACTCCAACGTCCTGCCCTCCACGGAACTCGAAACCCTGATTCGCCAGTCGTACGACCTGGTCGTAGCAAAAGCGCCAAAGAAGAAAGCCACGCGCAGAAAAACGCCAAGCAAGCGCGACAACAAGTAAGCGGGTTCCCCTGTGCCCCTCTGTGCCCCCTGTGGTTAAAGCTTTTCTCGGCGTCCTCCGCGTCTCGGCGGTGAACCGGTTTGACTCCCCGCAACCCGCTGGGCTAGCCTCGTAGTTTCGCCGCCCCAATCCATGCGCATTCAACGTAGTCTTCTGATCCTCTGCAGTCTGTGTGCGCTACTCGCTGCCAACGTCGCGGCTGCGCCTCTGCGCCCCACGCACGCCCCGCATGCCATCGTCGCCAGCGTCCACGAGCTCGCCTCTCGCGCTGGCGTAGAAATGCTGCGCGCCGGAGGCAATGCGGTTGATGCCGCCGTCGCCACCGGCTTCGCGCTCGCCGTCGTCCATCCCCAGGCCGGAAATCTCGGCGGCGGCGGCTTCCTTCTTCTCCGCAACGCCAACGGGAAAATTCACTTCATCGACTTTCGCGAAAAAGCTCCCGCCGCTGCCACCGAAAACATGTATCTCGACGCCCAAGGCAACGTCATCCCAGAGTCCAGCAAAGATTCCAGCATCATCGGATACAAATCCATCGGCGTCCCCGGCTCCGTAGCCGGCCTGGTTTACGCGGAAAAACAATACGGCAAGTTGTCGCTCGAAAAAGTGATCGCTCCCGCCGTCAAGCTCGCCCGCGACGGCTTCCCGCTCGCCTTCGAAGACGCGCAAGATCTGCAAAAGGATGAATACCTCGCGCAGTTTCCCGAATCCAAACGCGTTTTCCTGCGCGACGGGAATTACTACCAGCCCGGCGAACTACTCAAGCAGCCCGAACTCGCCCACACACTGGAACGTATCGCCAAGAATCCCGACGACTTCTACCACGGCGCCATGGCCCGCGAACTGGCCGCAGCCATCCACAAAGGCGGAGGCCTGATCACCGCCGAAGACCTCGCCGCCTACGAAGTCAAAGAGCGCGAGCCCATTCGCGGCTCCTATCGCGGATACGACATCATCAGCGCTCCGCCGCCATCTTCCGGCGGAGTCGCGCTCGTCGAAATCCTCAATATCCTTGAAGGCTTCGACCTCGCGAAATTCGGCAACCGCTCCGCCGACGCCATCCACTTTGAAGCCGAAGCGTTCCGTCGCGCCTTCTATGATCGCGCCGAATTCATGGGCGATCCCGACTTCGCCAAAGTCCCCGTCGCGCAGCTCATCGACAAAAAGTACGCCGCCGCATGGCGCGACTCCATCGACCCTAATCACGCCAGCGCGAGCAAGGACCTGAAACGCCCGTCGATCTTCAATGAACTCGAGCGCGTAGCCCAGTCGCGCCCCACCGCCATTCGCGAGCCTGAGAACACCACTCACTATTCCGTAGTCGATGCCGAAGGCAACGCCGTCGCGGTAACCACCACGCTCAACGACTCCTTCGGCTCCCGCGTCACCGCCGAAGGCCTGGGCTTCCTGCTCAACGACGAAATGGACGACTTCGCCGCCAAACAAGGCGTCCCCAACGTCTACGGACTCATCCAGGGCCCCGCCAACGCCATCGGCCCGGGCAAGCGCCCGCTCTCCGCCATGACGCCGACCATCGTACTCAAAGACGGCAAGCTCTTTCTGGTTCTCGGCTCGCCCGGCGGCCCCACCATCATCACCACCGTCGCCAACGTCCTCATCGGCATCGTGGATTTCTCGCTCGATATCGAGGAAGCCGTCAACGCGCCAAGGTTTCATCATCAGTGGCTCCCCGATCAGATTCTCGTCGAAGACCGCCTCTCTCCCGATACAATGAATGGTCTGCGTTCCAAAGGACACAAGCTGGACGTCCGGCATTTCTGGGGAGATGGCGAGTGCATCATGGTTGACCCAAAAACCGGCGAGCGTCTCGGCGCCAGCGATGGACGTAACAACGGGAAGGCGGTAGGTTACTGATGCTGAGGGCCGTATCGACGTACGTCTATGTAAAGGAACGGCTCCATCCGGGCTTGCTCGACGAGCTCGTCAAGGCGGGAGCCCAGTCGATTGAAATCTTCGCCGCCCGCCAGCACTTCGACTACGCCAATCGCAAGCAGCATGTCCGGGAAATTGCCGACTGGTTCCGCTCCACCGGCATTCCACTCAATTCCGTCCACGCGCCTTTGTACTCCGACTACGAGTGGGGACGCACCGGTTCGCCGCCCGTCAACATCGCCTCCACCGACCGCGCCGGCCGCATCGATGCCATGGACGAGATCAAACGCGCACTCGAAATCGCCGAGCACATCCCGTTCCGCTTTCTCGTCCAGCACATCGGCAATCCCAACGAAGCCTTCGACGAAAAGAAATTCGAAAACGCTATGACCTCCGTCGAGCACCTGCGCGCCTTCGCCAAACCGCTCGGCGTCAGAGTGCTCGTTGAAAATATTCCCAACGAACTTTCCACGCCCGAGCGCCTCGTCGAGTTCATCCGAACCATGCACTTCGACGACATCGGCGTCTGCTTCGATTGCGGCCACGCCCACATGATGGACGGCATTCCCGAAGCCTTCGCCACCCTGAAGAACCACATCTGCTCGACCCACGTGCACGACAACAACAAGGACAAAGACTCGCACCTCTGGCCAGGCAACGGATCGATTGACTGGAAACAGACCATGGAATTGCTGCGCACCGCACCGCAAAAGCCGCCCCTGTTGCTGGAAATCGACGGCGAAGAGAAAAAGAGCCCCAGCGAAGAAGTGAGCGCAACCTTCCAAAAGCTGGAAGATTCGTGAGAATTTAACCGCAGAGTACGGAGAGCTCGCAGAGTTTTTGTGTAAATGGTTTTCCCCTGTGTGCCCCTGTGCCCCCTGTGGTGGAAGGGTCTAAGCTGAAAATGTTCCTAAGCCGCCGAGTTCGAAAAGGTTTTTAGCTATTTTTTTCTCTGCGCCCGCAGCGCCCTCTGCGGTTCAAGGTTTTGACTTTATGTCCTCACCCATCAGCACCATCGCACAAATCGGCGCCCACGAAGGCCAGTCCGTCACCATCCGCGGATGGCTCTACAACCTCCGCGAAAGCGGCAAGCTCCTCTTCCCCCAATTTCGCGACGGCTCGGGCGTCATCCAGGGCGTAGTCCCGAAGAACGCCGTCCCGCCCGAAGTCTTCGAAGCCATCAAAGGCCTCACCCAGGAATCGAGCGTCATCGTCGAAGGCAAGGTTCGTGCCGATAAGCGCGCCCCCGGCGGCTATGAACTCGACGTCGCCAACATCCAGGTCGTGCAGCGCGTCCCAGAGAGCGATCCCTACCCCATCACTCCCAAAGACCACGGCGTCGACTTCTTAATGGAGCACCGCCATCTTTGGCTGCGCTCCCAGCGCCAGGCCTCCATCCTGCGCGTGCGCGCCGAAATCATTCGCGCCGCCCGCGATTTCTTCGACACCAACGGATTCACTCTGACCGACCCGCCCATCCTCACGCCCGCCGCCTGCGAAGGAACCTCCACGCTCTTCCCCGTGGATTACTTCGACGAACAGGCCTACCTCACTCAGTCCGGCCAGCTCTACATCGAAGCCACCGCCATGGCGCTCGGCAAGGTCTACTCGTTCGGTCCAACCTTCCGCGCCGAAAAATCCAAGACCCGCCGCCACCTCACCGAATTCTGGATGGTCGAACCTGAAATCGCCTACGGCACGCTCGACGACCTGATGGAACTCGCCGAAGGCTTGCTGACTTTCCTCGTAAAACGCTGCCTGGAGCGCCGCCGCCCCGACCTCGAAACCATCGGCCGCGACCTAGCGAAGCTCGAGAAAATCGACGCGCCCTTCCCGCGAATCACCTACGACGAAGCCGTCACGAAATTGCAGGAAGGCCACTCGCAGGGCGTGCTCGAAAACAAATTCGAGTGGGGCGGAGACCTCGGCTCACCCGACGAAACTTATCTCTCATCGCTGTATGACCGGCCCGTCATGGTCCATCGCTACCCGGCCAGCGTGAAGGCTTTCTACATGGAACCCGATCCCCAGCACCCCGAACTCGCCCTCTGCGTGGACGTGTTAGCCCCCGAAGGCTACGGCGAAATCATCGGCGGATCGCAGCGCATGGCCTCTCACGACTTGCTCCTCCAGCGCATTCATGAGCACAATCTGCCCGAAGAAGCGTTCAAGTGGTATCTTGATCTCCGCAAGTACGGCAGCGTCCCCCACTCCGGCTTCGGCATGGGCGTCGAGCGAGCCGTAGCCTGGATCTGCGGCTTAGAGCACGTGCGCGAGACCATCCCCTTCCCGCGCATGCTCCATCGTCTGTACCCGTAGTTTAGTTGTCAGCTTTCAGTTGCCAGTTCTCAGTAAGTCTTCGATAGTGCGAACTGGTCTAACTGAGAACTGAGAACTGAGAACTGAGAACTGACCTATGCCTCAACGAAGCACGACGTACAGCAGCATCACCCCGCGCCAGATCCGCGTGATCGGCGTTCCTCTTGACCTCGGCCAATCCCGCCGCGGCGTTGACATGGGTCCTTCCGCCGTGCGCGTCGCCGGACTCGAAGCCCGCCTCGAAGCCATCGGTCACATTGTCGAGGACGCCGGCAACATCTCTGTCGCCATCCCCGAGCAGAAAAAAGAAGGCGCCGCAAATTCCAAATACCTCAAGGAAATCACCGCCACCTGCACCAAGAGCGCCGATTTGGTATTGAAGACGCTCGAAGCCGGCAAAGTTCCTCTCATCCTCGGCGGAGATCACTCCGTCGCGGTGGGTACGGTGTCAGGGGTGGCCGAGTTCTACCGCCGCAAGAACCAGAAAATCGGCCTTCTCTGGATCGACGCTCACACCGACATGAACACGCCCGACTCTTCGCCCAGCGGCAACGTCCACGGCATGCCGCTCGCCGCGCTCATGGGCCTTCCTCCCATCGAACTCGGCAAGATCTACGACTTCTCACCCAAAGTGCAGCCGGAAAATTGCGTGCTCGTCGGCATCCGCGACGTCGACAACTTTGAAAAAGAAAACATCCGCAAATCCGGCGTCGAAGTCTTCACCATGCGCGACATCGACGAACGCGGCATGCGCGCCGTCATGGAGGAAGCCCTCCGCATGGCCGGACGCGGCACCGCCGGCTATCACGTCTCGCTCGACATGGATTGGATCGATCCCGAAGACGCGCCCGGCGTCGGCACTCCGGTGTGGGGCGGCGCGACGTATCGCGAAGCGCATCTCGCCATGGAAATCATCTCTGACCATGGACGCATGCTGAGCTTCGAAATTGTGGAAGTGAATCCTGTCATCGACGAGCACAACCAGACCGCCGACTTGGCCGTCGAGCTGGCACTCTCGGCCTTCGGGAAGAAAATCCTCTAGCAGGCTGCGGAATAACCAGGGCTTCGTATCAGGGCATCGCTTTAGCGATGCCGTAAGTTCTTCGAAATCAGACGCCACTTTAGGGGCTGAGAGTCGACGTCCGAAACTTCCTGCTGAAACTCTATTCGTGCCTTACAGCGCCTGAAGGCGCCAATCATTCTGCGCCACTTACGGCATGCCTGAAGGCATGCCCTGATACGAATCTCTTGTTTTTCAGCGGCTTCTCTGGCCGCGGAGGGTCGCCCATCTCTAACTCACTCCCGCTCACTGCACATCGGACACTTTCCCGTTGAGAAACGTAACCTTGAGGTCCTTGTAAACATAAATTTGCTTGGGACCTAAATTGACGATCTTGTCCGGCTGGCCGAGCGCGGCTTTCACTTGATCGGGCGTTTGCCCTTTTTCAATCTGCTGAGGTTCTGGCGGGGGCCCTTGTTGTTGCGCTTGTCCTCCACCTCCACCCTGGTTGTTCCCTTGCTGATCGTTGCCGCCCTGCTGTCCGCCGCCCTGATCGCCGCCGCTGTCTTCGATGGCGAGGAGTCCGGCGATCGTATCTTCTACCTGTGACGGGTTGGTAGTCGCCAGCGATCCCTTAGCAAACTGGAAAACCACGTCGGCCTTGTAGAACGTAGTCGGACTGACGTTGTTGCAGGAATCGCAAGCGATGACGCTCAAGATAACCTGGTCTTTCGGCAGATTGACGGCGATCTTCGAGGGATACACTTTTTCGCCCACCTGGAACAATCGGGTCGTTTGCTGCTTCCCAAATTTTCCCATGAGGCCACCTCTTGCCCCCATCATCAAGGCGCTGGGAGAGTGCACCGCTCCGTCCTGGTAGCGCGTGGCAATGCTCGCGTCCCCGTAAGGTACGCTGAGAATTCCGCCCTTCTTGATGTCCAGGATGGTGCCCGCCTCCACTACGGCAGCGCCGCTCGTGTCCGAACCCATCTTCACCAGCGTATATTGCGCTTTGAGCTGGTCTTCCAGCGGAACCGCCGGAGCGCCTTGCGCAACCACCAGGCAGGGCGTGATCCCTACAACAATCAAAGCGACAACCAGGACGGCCATCTCGATTCTCTGTCGCATTGCAACCTTCCTCCCGTCAAGCTGCTGCTCCTATTCCTCACCGGGCAGGAGCGTCCTCTTGTAGTTCTCTCTTTTGGCTTTTGCTGCAAAAACGTTTGCTGCGAGAAACGGGCAGCGCCGCCGCGAAGCATGCACGGCGCTCCCGCGTCTCACTCGTTGCTTAGCCTTCAGTTCGGCTGCTTGGCTTCCGCTTCTGCCTGGTCAGCATCCTTTTGCTGCTGTTCCAGATCGCTGCTTACGCTCGTGTCTGGCGAAGGTGGTGGGACTTCACCAGCCTGGGTTTTAGTATCGGGAGCGGCCGGTAGGCCGTTCTTACCCTGCTTGTCGGCCAACTCCTTAAGCCCAGCATCCATCTGTATCCGCAGTTGATTGTGCATCTCCTGCAGGTCGTCGACGGCTATTCCGACGGTAACGCCGACGGCACACTCATCTTTCTTGCTGCTCTTTACGGTTGCGTCGACCATGTTGTCATCGTCCGGTTTGTCGCCGGTGCGGTAGACCACATCGCCAGCTGTAAGCGCGCATTCCACGCCATCCGACGTCGTCAGATCCTCGTCGCTGGATACCACGAAAATGCGGATTTTGGGATCGAGCGCCGCCGGCACTTGGTCCCCGCTCGGAGTATCCTTCTGACCACTTGCCGCCGCATCCTTTTCCCCCGCGATCTCGCTCTTCATCTCGTCGGCAATCGCCTGCTTTACCTCAGGACTGAGTTGTGTTGCATTGCCCTTCGCGGCCGCTGCCGGTGCTCCCCCGCCCAACATGTATGCACCATAGGCAGCCTCGAGGTTCGCGGCAATCAGCGGATCCGTCGTCCACAACGAAGCGACTTCATCTGCCGACGCATTTTGAATCGCCGGTGGGATGACTTCCCCGTTGTTATCGCCTCCGGCGGCCGCCTCCTGCTGCGCCGCATAGGCAGCTTGCAGGTTCGCCGCAATCAAATAATCCGTCAGCCAAAATGCAGCCGTCGGATATACCGGATACGGCGCGAAGTAAGGACCGTAGTAGCCATACCACGGCGCCCCGCCCCAACCCCATCCGTAATAAACCGGTGCGGGCCATGGATTGTAAGCCCATCCGTAGTATGCGGGACCATAGTAGTAGGAGGGAGCGTAACCGTAATATGGACGGCCTCCATAGTAGTAGTTGCGATACCCATACGCATAGTAGTGTCCGCCCCTATAGTAGGTTCGCTGGGAATACTCCCGGCCGCCATGGCGATAGTAGGCGCGCTGGCTGTATCCCCCGTGTCTTCCCATGCTCACCACCCGGCGTCCGTTGTGCATGCTCTCAATTCGCCGCCCGCCGTGCATTCCGTGGTTGATCGTCATGCCATGAGTTTGGATCGAACGAACCTGGCCATTCTTACGGAAAGTCGCGCTCCCGCCATTCTTCATGGCAACGGTCTTGCTTCCTGCCGGCTGATGCCGATTGGCTCCGCCAGCCCCGCGATTGTTCGCATTGTTCGCGCCCCCGCGATTGTTCGCATTGTTCGCGCCCCCGCGATTGTTGGCGCCCGTTTGCCCACGATTGTTCGCGTTTGCTCCGCCAGGTCCGCGGTTGTTCGCGCCCGCTTGCCCACGGTTGTTCGAGTTCGCGCCGCCAGGTCCGCGGTTGTTCGCGCCCGCTTGCCCACGGTTGTTCGAGTTTGCTCCACCAGGCCCACGATTGTTCGCGCCGCCCGATGCCCCGGGCCGCTGGGCGCCATTGTTCCCGCCCGGGCGCTGCGCTGGTGCGTGCTGCGCGCTCGGAGCCGGTCTGCTCGGAGCGGATGCGTGGGGTGCAGGAGCAGACGCACTCTTTTTATTCTGCGCCGAAGCAACTGCGGTTACGGTGAGAAGAACCAGCAATACGGACCATTTCGGCAGGGCGTTCTTTCCTCGGTTGCTCGAATTCATAGCCACTCCTGTGAGATGTGAGGCTCTTTCCTCATAAATCCATCAGCAGAAGATATAAGCGGCCAGAAAAATTTCAAGCGGCCTTCAATCCCGCTGATGGGTTTCTTCGACAAGAGCTTCTGGGTCCGAGTGCCACGGGGGAAGGGCTGGCACCGGCCTTCGAAACATCGCCAATTTCACACCTGTTTCACCACCGTGTCAAGCGAGCCCTCCTGAATTTACATTTGTCATTCTGAACCAACCGAAAGAAACGCTTTTCGCAGCGAGAACCGCCCAAAGTTTTCGCCCTCAGCCTCGACCGGAACCGTCGATCTTTCTACCACGTGCGATCTTTCGACCATTTGTTTACGTCCGTCTGGACAACACCTCTCTTCCCGTTTCGTAAGCTGCCCTGTACGACGAAAATTGGAAGCAAGCTGTGAACGGCTTCAGCCGGCTGCGAAAAACTAATCGAGGGCGTAAAGATCAGACCGCAGGCGCTACAGCGCGAGCACATTTCCAGCGGCATAGCGACACGAGTAGACTCGTGCCCTTCCCTATTTTGGAGCGGAGTTTGAGTTTTCAGCAGCCTGTTCCACCGGCTTTACCCACCTCCTGGTCAACTCCAAGCGTACTCACGGCATGGTCACCTCCAAGAGTAACTTCGGTAATTGGGGAGTGTTCCGTCGTCCGCCGATGGTGCTGATAGACAGCGATGTTAGCGCATTGGCACACTCGGTCCGCACTCCTGGCTCTCTCCGTACTCATGGCTCTATTTGCCTTGACTTACGCTTCCGCTGCCGACGACACGAACGATTCCTCAGGCCTGCTCACGTATCGCAGCACTGTCTCTGAAGTCCGGGTTACATTCTTCGCCACCGACGAGAACAATCATCCGGCCGCAACCCTGACGAAGTCGGACTTTGCGGTCGTCGACGGCGAACTTGTGGTCCGCAATTTTCGGAGCTTCACACATTCGGATGAAACCTCGCTCGACGTGGTTGCGCTGGTCGACCTGAGCGAATCGGTCGCGCCGCGCTTTCGAGTTGCCATGGGCGCTGTGCTGCAACTGGTTGCGCGGGAGCAATCGATCCCCGACGACAACATCGCCGTTCTGTCTTTTGGGGGGACGTTTGGCGGGATGCGGCCCGCCATCCTCTGCTCGAGCGGTTGCCGTGCTTCCGACTCCGTGAGCAGGCTCCTGGCGGTGAAGAGCAGCGGCACAACGCCGCTGTTCGACGCGCTGATATTTGGAGCCAATTTCATCTCGCATCATCGCCGCGCCGGGGCCCGGCCTGTCATTATTTTGTTCTCCGACGGCAACGACACCATCAGCCTGCATTCTCCGCGCGAGGCGCTGGAGGCGGTCGTGGCCGGTGGCGCCCTGATCTATTCCGTCGATATGGGGACTTCCGAGAACCAAACGTCGGGCAGCACGTTCCTGCGGCAAGT
The DNA here is from genome assembly GCA_003131315.1 of Acidobacteriaceae bacterium. Taxonomy (GTDB): domain Bacteria; phylum Acidobacteriota; class Terriglobia; order Terriglobales; family Acidobacteriaceae; genus Acidiflorens. The sequence continues at coordinate 7,608 of PKUV01000169.1, read as the reverse complement.
TTCGGATGCTACCGGTGGGCGCTATTTCTTCCTGCGCTCCTCCCCGAACGATGGCGCCGCCACAGTGCTGAACGCTGTGCTGGAGGATCTGCGCGCCTCCTACGTGGTGACCTACGACCTGCCCAGCCACCGGGCTGGATTTCATGCTCTTCGCCTTTTGCCAACCCATAACCTCAACCTCACATTCCATAGCCGAAACGGTTACTACTACGAACCCAGCGTTCGCTGATTGGAGACTTATGAAATTCACCTTGCTATTGGCGCTTGTATTGAGCGGCATTTCGTTTGCTTTCGCCGCGCCGATCGGTATCTATCAACATGGAACCGTGGTTCGTATGCGCATGGGCGACTGCGCGCTCATGCACCGAGGCTTCATGACCACGTTCGGCCCGCCGCAAGCCTCGGCGAACGAGGGAGCTTGCCCGGAATACACCCTGGTGACCGATAAGGTCGTGTTTCTCATCGTGGGCAAGTCTTCCAATCAACTGGTGCCGCTCGCGGAAATCATCGATTTCCGTTTCCAGAACAAAGAATTGGCGGTCCGCGTGGATGACGCTCGCCACGAATCCAAGTTTGCCATCAAGGAAATGACGCTGCGCTCGGAATGGGAACTCATGCAGAAGCACATCGAGGATGAACTCAATGACTCGCCGCATCGCTCCGTGGACACGGCGATGGCGCTGCGAAGCCGGGAATAAGCTAGAGGCCGTGTCCCGCAAATTCGCGACATAACTTTGTTTGTCATCTTGAGCGAAGCGAAAGACCTATGCATGGCGCAGGCAAATACACAGATCCTTCGCTTCGCTCAGGATGACAATTTGTGAAAGGTGTCGCTTGCGCACCGCTCCGGACCTGACTTTCACCACAGGGGCGCAGAAACTTTTCTCGGCGAACTCGGCGTCTCGGCGGTGCGATCCGCGCACCCGGAACCAAAGCTGCGATTGACGGGAAACACGCCGAGCGCCAGACTGAAATGGCATGGCAAAGATCCGGGTTGGCATCCTCTTTGGCGGACGCAGCGGCGAGCATGAAGTGTCGTTGCTGTCGGCGGCGTCCGTTCTGAATGCAATTGATAAAACGAAATACGAAGTAGTTCCCATTGGCATCACGAAAGACGGCCGCTGGCTCACGGCGGAACACGCCGAACGTTTGCTGAAGAGCAAGGGCAAAGACGAAGACGCCGCGGGCGATTGTGCCCGCGCCACACAACTTCGGGCGGGCGATCCGGAGGCGACTCCGGGGGCTGCGGTGCTGGCTCGAGGCGAGTCGGTGGTCGTTCCTCCGGAACCTGCGCGGCGCGAAGCTGGACTCGCGCCCTTTCAGACCGATGCGAATCTGCGGCGCGCTTCGGATCGCGCGATTAACGTGGATGTCATCTTCCCCGTGCTGCACGGAACCTTCGGTGAAGACGGAACGATTCAAGGTCTGCTCGAATTGGCCGACATCGCCTACGTCGGCGCCGGCGTGCTCGGCTCTTCCGCGGGCATGGATAAAGACGTCATGAAGGCTTTGTTCCGCGCTGCCGAATTGCCCATCGTGAAGCACGTGACCGTGTTGCGCAGCCAATTCGAGCCCGAGTCGAAGGAAGTGCCGAAGAAAGTGCAGAAACTGGTGGAGAGCAAGCTGAAGTATCCAGTCTTCGTGAAGCCCGCGAACCTTGGGTCGTCGGTGGGAATCTCGAAGGCGCACGATCGCAAGGAACTCGGTCCTGCCATCGCGGAAGCGGCAAAGTTCGATCGCAAGATCGTGATTGAGGAAGGCGTCGGCGGAAAGAAGAACAGGGCGCGCGAGATCGAGTGCGCGGTGCTCGGCAACGACGACCCCAAAGCGTCGGTTGCGGGAGAAATCGTTCCCTGTAAAGAGTTCTACGACTACGACGCGAAGTATCTGGTGCAAGGCTCCGAAGGGGTGATCCCCGCGAAGATCACGAAAGCGGAAATGAAAACGGTGCAGAGGCTGGCGATTGCGGCGTTTCAAGCGGTCGATTGCACGGGCCTGGCGCGCGTCGATTTTCTGATGGACCCAAAGTCGCGCAGGATCTTCGTCAACGAGATCAACACCATGCCTGGCTTCACCGCGATCAGCATGTATCCGAAGCTGTGGGCGGCAACGGGAGTGGCGTATTCCGAGTTGATTGATCGGCTGATCCAGCTCGGCATCGAGCGTCACGAAGACAAAAAACGGAATCAGTACAGTCGCTGAAGGGCGATTCACCGCCGAGACGCCGAGAGCGCGGAGAACTGCAGATCCCTCGCTTCGCTCGGGATGACAATACTTTAAGAGGAACGACGAGCTTAAGCGGAATGGCGAGAGTAAGAAGAATTGCAAGCTTAAGCGGAATGACAAGCGTAAGAAGAATGGCGCGCTTAAGAAGGATAACAATCCTAAGAGAATTTCTCGGCGAGCTCGGCGTCTCGGCGGTGCAATCCGGCAGCGAAATCGCGCTTGACAGGCCGATTGGTCGGTTGTAGTATCTGACTCCAAGTTCGCTCTATTTTGGGCGAGCTGGAATTTCATGAAGAGTGGCTGAGGGACGAGCCCTAGGACGCCACGGCAACCGGATCTGTTGATCGTCAGGTGCCAACTCTCGCCCGGCAACGGGGACCATGAGATTCGGGGTGGAAGCGAATTGTTCGCATCTCCCGAACCTCTTTTCCAATTTGGGAAAGGGGTTTTGTCGTAACTGGGGAATTTTTCCCGGCTCGTCCCGCAGTCACGGAAAGAAGTTGCAGGATGAGCACCTACGAACTCCGCTGCCGCGAATGCGGCAAGACCTGGGGCAACCAGCCGCGCAGCATCTGCGAAGACTGTTTCTCGCCGCTCGAAATTACCTACGACTACGATTCGATTCGCTCGCGCATTTCGCGCGAACTGTTTGCCTCGCGCGCGCCGAACATGTGGCGCTATCGCGAGTTGCTGCCGCTGCCGGCGGGGTTTCAGCCCTCCCTCCCTGTTGGATATACCCCGCTGGTCGGCGCGCCGCGGCTCGGCGACAAAATCGGATCGCGGCGGCTCTTCGTTAAGAATGACGCGGTGTGCCTGCCAACATTGAGCTTCAAAGACCGCGTGGTTGCGGTCGCACTGGCGAATGCGCGCAGCTTCGGGTTCGATACGGTGGCGTGCTCGTCGACCGGCAATCTGGCAAATTCGGTGGCGGCGCAAGCGGCTCGCGAAGGGTTGAAGGCGTGGATTTTTATTCCTTCGGATCTTGAGCCTGCGAAGATTCTCGGCACGCAAGTGTTTGGCGCGGAGCTGGTGCGCATCAACGGCAGCTACGACCATGTCAATCGCCTGTGCTCGCAGATCGCCGACGAACATCGGTGGGGATTCGTGAATGTCAATCTTCGTCCGTATTACGCCGAAGGCTCGAAGACGGTGGGCTATGAAATCGCCGAGCAACTGGGCTGGCAATTGCCCGATAACGTGGTGGTGCCGATGGCGGGCGGATCGCTGATCACGAAAATCAAAAAAGCGTTTGATGAACTGATTCTCCTGGGACTGGTCGATCCCAAACCGGTAAAGTTTTTTGGCGCGCAAGCGACTGGATGCTCGCCGATTTCCACAGCGATCAAGCAGTACTGCAGCGAGATTGAACCACAGCGTCCGAAGACGATTGCGCGGTCGCTGGCGATCGGCAATCCGGCCGATGGACATTACGCGTTGAAGGCCATCACCAAAAGCGGTGGATGGGCTGAAGACATTTCGGATCACGAAGTTGTCAGTGCCATCCAATCGCTGGCGGAGACCGAGGGCATCTTCACCGAGACAGCGGGCGGCGTAACGGTTGGAACCGCGCGCAAGCTGATCCAGCAGGACCGCATTCTGCCCGATGAAACGACCGTGCTCTGCATTACGGGCAACGGACTCAAAACCACCGACGTGCTGGCGGACAAGTATCAAGCCGAAACTCCGATCGCTCCGAAGCTTGCCGAGTTTGAAGCTTATTTGGCGGCGAAGGCGGCTAGTTTGCCGGCGGCCGTTGCGGAGACGGTGGCGGCGGTCGTTAGTCGTTAGTCGTTCGCTATTCGCTGTTAGCTTTTGGCTCTTAGCTTTTCGCTGAACCTTTCCGTCATGGCTTACGCGCATGACTTGATTTTCATTTTTGTTACGGGCTTTTGGCCCGGGAGGTTTTTTCTATGAGCATCACAGTTCAAATTCCTACGGCTTTGCGGCGGCTTACTTCTGGGACGCCGCGCGTTGTGTGCTCGGCTGCGAATCTCAGTGAGCTGTTCTCGGAGCTCGACCAGCAGTTCCCCGACTTGAAGCCCCATTTGCGGGATGAAGCGGGGGAGACGCGGCGGTTCCTGAATATCTATGTGAATGAGGAAGATATTCGCTTCCTGGGGGGCGCTTCGTATTCGTTCCAGGACGGCGACGAGGTACTGCTGGTGCCTTCGATCGCGGGCGGTTTGCAGTAGAAGATTCGGTAGAAGTTTCGGCGGCGGCTTTGAGGTTTACGGAGTCCCGGGAGTCGCCGTCTTTGGCTTGCTTGGCTTGTTTTGCTTGTTTTCTGTCGTCTTCGTTGTTGTCGTCGTTCTCTTCTTCGTTGTCTTCTTCTTCGCCGTCTTCTGCTTCTTCTGCGTCGAGTTCTTCCTGAAATTCCTGTTTGTACCAGGCATCATCGCCGAGGTTGGTGTCGGCTACGCCGGAGCGGTCGATGACGACCTCCTGCGGAGGGGGGATTGAATTCGGTGCGGGACAGATTGTGAGACGCGGTTTGCAGGGTGTAGAGGAGGAGGGCAGCGGTTTTGTGCTCGATCTCTCCGGTCAAGAGGAGACGCATGACCTGCATGAGAGCGAACTGGATGGAGTTGGCGTCTTCGAGGATGGGCAGGCTGATGGAACCCGGGGAACCGCGGCGGGCTAGGTTGGCGTTGAGTTCAGTGTTGGTGCGCTGCGACAGGTGATGGAAGTAGCAGAGGCAAAGATTTCTGAGTGCGGGCGAGCCGCACTGGGTTCCGTTGACCTTGATGTGCCGGCAACGAGCGATGTTGTAGGGATAACGACCGTCGGTTACACGCATGAAAGGCTCCTTCCCCCCTCCCCTGGTGATCTATTGGAATCATGGGGTTAGCGGGAGACTATGAGGTAAATTTATGATCCGGAAGGAGTTACGGACAAAATCTTGAAAACAAGGGACTTATTATAAAGTAATACGAATGATTGCCATTATCAGCTTCCGGATTATGAGAAAAGGTTGGGCGCGGTGGAGGGGGGAAGTCAAGAAAAAAGTGGGAATTTGGGTGGGGCGATTCCTGGAATGGGAACGGCGCTGCCGGGCTTCGCGCTGCCTGTCGCTAGCAGCAAAGGCAGCACCCACCACGGAGGCACCGAGCCGCGGAGGAAAACCAAAAAAAGGAACTTGGGTTTTTCTCGTTTCTTCTCCGTGCCTCCGTGGTGGGTGTTCGTGCCGAGGTTGTGGTGCTACAATCTAACTAACTGGTTAATTATATGAAGACATCTGCCGGTACAAGTCGCCGGTTGGGGACTCGGGGGCAGCCGGAGGAGAGCCGGGCGGCGATCTTGAAGGCGGCGGTGGCGGAATTTGCCGAGCATGGGATTGCGGGGGCTCGAACGGATGCGATCGCTCAGGCGGCGCACGTCAACAAGGCGCTGCTTTATTACTACTTCAAGGACAAGGATGCATTGTACGAAGCGGTGCTGGACCAAGTGTTCAGCGGGCTGCGGGCGCGGGTCGTGCCGGTGCTCGAAAGCAAACTGCCGCCGCGACAGAAGATGCTGGAATATCTGGGGGCGTATTTCGATTACATCGCGGCGAATCCGCGGTTTCCGCGGGTGGTGCAGGCGGAGTGGATGCAGTCGGGCACGAAAGGCAGCGCACATATGCGGCGCGTTGCGCAGGAATATTTCCGTCCGATCTTCGAGAAGCTGGCCGATGTGTTGCGGGAGGGGATGGAGGCGGGGGAATTCCGGGCGGTGAATGCGATGGATTTTGTACCGTCGGTTGTGGGGGTGATTATTTTTTATTTCAGCGCGGCGCCGCTGATGAAGACGCTGATGAAGGTGGATCCGCTGTCGGTGGAGCGGATACGGGAGCGGCGGGCGTTTGTTCTGGATTTTATTTCGGCGGCGTTGTTTGTTTGATCACCGCCGAGACACCGAGGACGCGGAGAAAGGCTTTTAGCTTTTAGCTTTTAGCTTTTAGCTTTTGGCTTTTGGCTTTTGGCTTTTTTGTCTCGGGATGAAAGCTAAGAGCTACGAGCTTTCCGACGAGAGCCTAGCTACAAGGGAGATTTGTGATGAGTGCGCGGAATAAATTTTTGATTGTGCTGGCGATCATTCTGACGATTGCTTCGGGGTACTACTTTTTTTCCACGCCGGCAGGGAAAGACCTGGTGCTGGTGGGGACGGTGGATGCGAACCAGATCGTGGTGAGTCCGCAGATTCAGGGGCGGATTCTGAAGCTGCTGGTGGAGGAAGGGACGCAGGTTAAGCAAGGGGATCTGATCGCGTTGCTGGATCCGTCGGAGTTGGAGGCGGAGGAGCGTGGGGCGGCGGCGACGATTGCCAGTTTGCGGTCGAAGGTCAGCGAGAGCGAATACACGCGGCAATCGACGAAAGGGTCGACGACGGGAGATGTGGCGAATTCGCAGGCGCGGCTGGCGGCGGCGCGGGCGCAACTGGCACAGGCGGAAGCGACTTTGACGCGGGTCGAGAGCGACAGCCGGCGGACCATTGGATTGGCGCAGGCGGGAGTGGCATCGGATCAGGACCGGGTGCAGGCGGAGATGAATCTGAAGGCGCAAGAGGCGAGCGTGCAGGCGCTGAAGGATCAGGTGACGGCGGGGCAGGCGGATTTGGATTCGGCGATCGCGCGCACGAAGCAGGCGACGGCGGCGCAGAGTACGGTGGAATCGACGCGGGCGCAGGTGGATAACGCGGTGGCACTGTTGAAGGAATCGGAAGTGCGTCTGGGATACACGAAGATTTATGCGCCGGTGACGGGGACGGTGCTGGTACGGGCAGCGCGCGAAGGCGAAGTGGTGAGCGCGGGGCAGGCGATCGTGACGGTGGTGGATTTCAGCGACACGTGGGCGTTGGCGGCGATTCCGGAGACGGATTCCGATCATATTGGAATTGGGGACACGCTGCGGGTGCGGCTGCCGGGAGGCACGGTGGTTCCTGGAAAAGTTTTCTATAAGGCGGCGGAAGCGGATTTCGCGACGCAGCGGGATGTGGGGCGTCGGAAGAGGGATATACGGACGATTGGGTTGAAGGTGAGGCTGGAGAATTCGAAGGGCGCGTATGTGCCGGGGATGACGGCGGAGGTGTTGGTGGCGCCGGAGCAACTGAAGGGGAAGATGTAGCGGNNGGCGAAGCCCCGTCCCCACACGAGCGGAGGAGATTGGATGAACGAGTTTAACGGGCGGGGCTTGATTGCGGCGGATGCTCCTAATGCTATTGAGGTTGATCATATCGTTAAGCGATATGGCTCGTTCTTGGCGGTGGATGATATTTCGTTTGCGGTGAAGGAGGGGGAAATTTTTGGGCTGCTGGGGCCTAATGGAGCGGGGAAATCTACTTTGATTCGGATGATGACTACGCTGATTCCGATCACGGCGGGGACGGCGCGGGTGGCGGGGCATG
>PKUV01000153.1 GCA_003131315.1 Acidobacteriaceae bacterium | reverse complement strand
CCCAGACTTGCACCACGGGCTGTTAGGGAGAGCGCAGCAGGTCCGCGTTCGAAGTCCTGGCATGATTTCTCGCAACCCAGTCGGTACATGGCTTCGATACGATCATGCCCAAGAAGCTGAGGCTTACGGTGTTGGTGCCGCGGCACCTGGAGGTGTGCCCCTACGGGCTCGGGAACATCGTCATTGTATGCGGCGAGCCTAAAACGGCGGCGATCATGGTCTCGACGCCTTCGGCACACGGAGCTAGGCCAACTTGGTAGACGGAGATGGGACTAATTTCTTTTCCTTTGCAGATCTGTCGAGCTTACGATAATCTCCCTCCCACGGTTGCCCTTATTTCCGGTTCGGTGGATGTATTTATCGCCCCATCGCGGTTGAGGTCGCGTGGTCGGCTATCTTCTTCCTAAGTCGGAGCAACAAAGCTTCTTGGTTTAGAAAAGTCTTTGGATGCCTGACGACCCATGGCCGGATTCGATCGAGGTTGGCTTTACGTGAAGCCGAACTGGATGCTGCTTTTGAGCCAAGCTGTCAAGGCAACCGAACACGCTTAGGCAGTAACTACTGTCGACGAGGGATGCACCGTGCCTGATCCGATGTTCGTATTTCTGGTCAGCGGTCAACCGCATAATGCCACGGACAATACATTTGCAAAAATAGCGTGGCTGCGCGTTGGCGAGCTCGTATCACAGATCTACAAGAATCGTAAGAAGACTGGTCGAATCGATACAGCAGCGATCTCACCGTCGGCATTGGTGTCAAACAAGAAGCGTGTAGATGTGTGTGCCACGGAATGATCAACCGACATTTTGCACCACATTGGTGATTCCGATTCGGTCCGCAGGCGTTGTGCCTTGATGCCAGAACGATGGCATCAGCAATTGATTGGAGGAATGGAAACCAACAGAAGCGTGGAGCAAACGGGGAATGGTGTTTACAGCTATGGCTGCTGTTCCGATCCCTCCCTTTTGTGAAATTTCTTCCTTCGTAAAAACATCCACGCTTGGCGTGCCGATGATTCGGAAGTGATCCCCCAGCTCGATATCATCGGGTCCAGGCGCAAGAATTCCAATCATCTCAAGGTTTATCTTTTCTCTTCCCGATGTAGTGCCGCGAACAGACTGCCGGAACCCGCACACTCTGCCCGCGGGGATACTTGCAAAGGCTGTCTTTCGTGTCCTTTGGCTAATAATTGGCGACTTGGTCTGCTTCAATTCATCCACATCCAGGCCGAGCGAATGGCCAATCATGCCCGCACTTTCGAGGAGTCCTACGTGACCGATCTTGCCTTCTCGAGCTCCTTCCAAAAACTGCTGCGCAGTCAGACCTGCACCTATGTGTCTCATCTCATCCGGACCATAAGGCGAAAAGTCTACGACCCGGCGTCCAGATATGCCCTCGACGCTCCAACATGGCATCGAACAGGCAATCGGCAGAACGTCGAGAATAAACCCGGGATTTATCCCAGCAGAGGTCACCCGAACGCCAGCGCGCTTGGCCTGTCGATCGAGTTCTGCCGCAATTTTCAAATTCTTTCCTAATGGAAAGAATAGCTCCTGAGCGATGGTAATCACATTCAGCCGTTGATCAATAAGAGAACTGATTATTGGATATGCTTCCTCGGCATAAGCAGTTGTTGCATGCAATGCGACATCAGCAGTAACCTTTCGAAGAGCTTTAGGTTCTTCAATGTTGATGCCAAGACGTTGACCGACATTTGCAACATCACCCAAGTCGCAATCGATCTTGTCGGGGTCTATATCAATCGCGCCAACAATGCTGACGTCCCGTCTGGTGCTCAGAAGTTGAACCATCAGACTTCCCATGGCGCCTACGCCGTACTGTAATACTCGCATACGACCTCCTCCGGATTGTTGCAGCTCATCCAAGCATAACTATCCGAGATTTCAGGCATTGTTCCTGTCACTTAGTTTCAGAGATCCTGCACTTTGCCTAACAAAATAACGGCAACGTCGTCGGGGTTTAAACGCACAGCTGGGCACGCCGGTGGCCTTCCATTTGTGCACTGGCGCTTTGACGCGCCGCCGCCGGGGCACCCGCCGCCACACCGCGTTTGTCCAACACAAAATGTGCTCTCTCGGTCGGATTGAAGGGGTTATTTGGGTCGTCTGTTTTGCTCAGCCTCATGGCATTGTCACCAGAGGCAACTCGATGAAACTTGCCTGGCCGGGAGTGTGATACACGCGCTGTTCTGCCTTTCGGTAATCCTCCGGCTTTGCCCAGAAGATGTTGGGAATGAACGTCTGTGGATTTCGATCGTACAAGGGAAACCAGCTTGACTGAACCTGCACCATGATCCGATGCCCCGGCAGAAACACGTGGTTGGCGGTGGGCAAGTTAAAACGGTAGAGCAGAGGCTTGCCGGAGGCGATGGGCTTCGCCGTTTCCAGGCTCTCCCGATAGCGGCCACGAAAGATGTCGGCTGCAACCATCAACTGGTAACCGCCCAGCGCGGGATGGTTAGCCACTTCGTCGGGATATAGGTCGATCAGTTTTACGATCCAATCGGAATCCGTGCCGCTGGTGGAGGCGACCAGGTTCGCGACCGGCTGTCCACTGATCTTCACTGGTTCGCTCAGCACATCGGAAACGAACGCAACAACATCCGGGCGGCCGGACGCCTCACGCTGGTCATCCACCAGCCATTGCGACCAGGGCACGCCTCTACTGTAACCAGCCGGCTGGCTAGGGCGTGCGCGGAAAGGCACGGGCTTCGCAGGATCGGAGATGTATCCCTCGAACGCCGCGTCACCAGACTTGGGAGCGGTAAAACTCAACTTCAACCCAGCGCTGAAGTAAATCGCAGTGGGGTGGATCGTGCACCCACTTGGGCAACCGGCCGGCCAAGCCGACAGGCGCTGCCACGTATTCGTCCCGGTCTCGAACGCGGTTACCGGTGACACCTCGGCTTGCGGCGGGCCATCTTTGAGGTAGCGGTCGAGGAATGGCCGCAGAATATCCCGGCGAAAATAAAGCGCAGTGTCGCTATCGAAATTCAAAGCGCCGAGCGTGCTACCGTCCTCAATCTCTTGCCCATGATGCCACGGACCCATCACCAGAAACACTTTGTCGTTGTTGGTGTCCTTCGGCTTAATTGCCCTGTAAACCGCGATGGCGCCATAGATATCCTCCTGGTCCCAGAGGCTGTGCACCAGCATCACCGGCACTTTCAGTGGCTGGGTTGCCAATACTCGGTCGACTGCCTGGTCGCGCCAGAAGGCGTCGTAGCTCGGGTGCTCAAGAAGTTTTCGCCAGAATCCGATCTGTTCCATGCCACGGCGGCGGCCTAGTTCACCCGCCGACCCCGCGCGCATGAACATATCGTAATCATCAACGTGACTTGTCCACCATTTCGCCTCGTTCCTGCGGGTCGCTACCTGCTCATAGATATAGGGCATGGTCTGTTGCCGAAAGGCTCCATTGTGGAACCAGTCGTCACCTATCCAGCCATCCACCATAGGATTCATCGGCACCGCCACCTTGAGCGCCGGGTGCGGATTCACCAGCGCCATTAAGGGCAGGAATCCGTCGTAGGAAATGCCGAGGATGCCGACCTTGCCGTTGCTTTCCGGGATGTTCTTGACCAGCCACTCGATGGTGTCGTAAGTATCAGTGGCGTGGTCTACCGGCGTCGGGTTCTGCGGCCCGCGCAGAGGACGGTTCATCACGTAGTCGCCTTCGGAGCCGTACTTTCCGCGCACGTCCTGAACCACTCGGATGTAGCCGCCTTCAACAATCACATCCGTCGCGTTGTCATAGCCGTCCAGAATCGGGCCCAGGTGTGCGCTTTGCGCGTGACTCGTCAGTTCGGTCGCGTTGTAGGGTGTGCGCGTCAGCAGGACCGGCGCACCCTTTGCTCCCTTCGGCACAAGGATGACGGTATGCAGCTTAACGCCGTCGCGCATCGGGATCATCACATCACGCCGGATGTAGTCGAAGCTGTCAGTGACCGGCTCGAACTTTTCCGGAATTTCGCTGGGCAAAGCGCGGTACGCGTCAGTCGGTGTGACTGACTGCGCGGTGGATGGCGTAACGAGCAACAGCGCTGCAAGCAACGCTGTGAACAGAGTCAACGTATGGAAATAACCCATCAGCTTCATTTGGACGTCTCTCTTTCGGTCTGCCCCCACGAAGGATAAGCACGAATCAGCGTTTGACCCAGCCTATCTAGAGGTCGTGGCGGCGTTGCGGGTTCTGTCGTGGACACAACGGAATCCACAAACGATCGCCCAGAAGTCAGGGCCAGCATGACCAGCGTTCAGAGTTGCGAAGTTGCTTTGGGTCAGACCCTCACATTGCGCCGCACACAACCCTCCCTGGTCTACTCGCAGGGCCTGAAAATCACTGATCGGCGTTCTCTATTCCAATCAACCCATATCAGTCCTTGACCCGTCGGAGCCTGTCTAAGGCTGACAGGCAGGAACCAATCGTTCACGTGTGATGTCGTCAAGCAGTTTACTGTGACTCTTTTGTGGTGCCATCTGGCTCAGGCTTCAGGTTGAGTGCATTCTTGGATGCCGGTATCACAGGGAGAAGTATGTAAGACGGATGGGCCCTCGAGTGGTAAAGCGTGTTGTACGCTAACTTCCATTCAACCTCGTCGTAATTGTTCCCTCCTGTATTCAAATTGCGATCAAAACGAGGAAAGTTGCTGCTCGAGATTTCCAGCCGGATACGATGCCCAGGTCCGAAAAAATTGCTTGTGGCTTGCATATCCACCTTGATCTGACAAATTTCGCCGGGTTTCATCCATGCCTTATGGGCAAACCCCTCTCGATAGCGGGCCCGTAGGATACCCTCTTGCACGTTGTACGCTTTTCCGTCTGGATATACGTCGACTAGTTTCGCCGTAAAATCCGTGTCGACGGCCGAGGAAGACACTGACAACACCGCCTCGAGTGGTCCGGTCACCTCGATCCCATCCTTCAGGGCCGGAGTCGTATACACCAAAACATCCTGCCTGGCTTCTACGGCGGCTTGGTCGAAGGAGCCTTCAGAAGCGTCAGCGGTCCCCGTGCAGCACATTGGTCCCCCGACGGACTGCACCGGGGTTCCGGGATCATACACATAGCTATCGTCAGATTCATCGACCGGAACATCTGTGCTCAGGGTGCCATCACCGAGCTTGCTGTTAGCAGATCCCTTACTATGAAGGTAGTATTTCGTGAACGTAGTACGCGCCAGCGGCCACTCATTTTCCCCGCGCCACTGGTTTATTCCCATCACGTAGATCTGAAGTTTTGGCATCTTTTTTACATCATTTTGGATGCCTTTTAGCCAGTAATCAAACCAACGCAGATAGATGCCGTAATAGTCAAGACGTGGGTCGCCCATGTCGCGCTCACCCACAATCGTGTGAGCAGTCACTGATTCCGAGCCACAGTGGCTCGTGGGCGAGATGATTACGAACTGGCTGTCCCTCCCACGTGGGCTGTCCGCGTTGGAGCGCATCAGGTTGAACTGGTGAAGCACGTCTTCCACGCCGTAGTCATACCAAGAGTCAACGTGCAGCGCAGGTACATCGAAATGATCGGTATCAACAACGTATGGTCGGTCTGCCCACCAACGGGCCCCGGGATCATTCCTGAGGACGTTCTCGAAGTCCGTTCTAGGCCCTCCGAACTTTTTGAAAATATCGACGGTCGGTAGAGTGCTCCACATTCTGCGGTACTCCGGGGGTGGCATCGTGGGACCGGGGTTGAAGTATTGACCTTCACTGCCCCAGAAGGCATCTCCGGCAGCCGAGGGCGGACGTAGAAACTCTTTTGTGCCCCATTCCCAATACCACCCGACAATTGTTGCCAGTTCGACCGCCCCTCCGACAATTTGCCCGAAGTACCGGGAAGCGCCCCCCGCTGCCTGTGGAATCATCGCGGCGAGGTTAGGAGGCTTCAACCTGGCAGCTTCGATCTGAGCCTCACCCAGATAAGAACAGCCATAGGTTCCTACCTTTCCTGTTGACCACGGTTGAGTAGCTGCCCAAGTCACTGCATCGTAGCCATCCCGATCATCGGGAGTCGAAATTGTGTACTCCCCTTCGGATTCGAAGCGTCCGCGAGTGTCCTGAACGAGCACGGCGTACCCTTGACCTGCAAACAGGTATGCAGCGTTCGGTTGGTCGATGTTCCCCTGTCGATACCATCTTTTGTTGTAAGGGGTTCGAATCAGAACAACGGGTAGCGGTTCGCCCGCGCCGATGGGCCGATAAATATCGGTAGACAACTTCACTCCATCCCGCATCGGTACCATGACACTTTTGTCCAGGTGTGCCGCGTACTTCGGCAGGGGCCAGGAGAATCGTACGCTTGCCTCTTGGGAATGAAGACCTCGGGAAACGCCGAGAAGCATAACGACTGTCCATGCAATGCTGCACAGGGCTGAGGCTCGCGTGTTCCACATTTGTGCCATTCTGATCATTGTGCCTTTCGCGCCGCAGTCATCCGTCGGCGCAGAGGAGGCTGTGAGCATCAACGAATCGCACCCGGGGCCAGCCGCACAGACCGTTGGCGGGGTCCTACCCTTCATTGCCTGCCAACAGGATACTCGGATCCTTTGCCCTAGGCGCTGGCGCAGCCGCACGGAAATCGTCCCTGCCACGCCGGGAGCGCCGAGACCACCAGAAATATGCCGGAATCCCAAGTAAAACGATGATCAGGCCCGGCCACGTGTATTGAGGTCTATAACGCAACCAGACCACATCAATGAACACAGCCATCAGGATGTAGATGGCCGGCAGAACTGGGTATCCGATAGCCTTATAAGGCCGTGGGGCATCCGCCCTTGTACGCCGTAGAACAAACAACCCAAGCAGGGTCAGAATATAAAACGCCATCACCGAAAACATCGTGTACTCGAGTAGCTGGCCGTAGCTTCCACTTAAGCACAGAACGCATGCCCAGACCGCCTGCACACCCAGTGATACGTGGGGTGTCTTATATTTAGGGTGTAGCTGGCCGACGCGCTCGAAGAATAGTCCATCCCTCGCCATGGCGTAGTAGCAACGCGCCCCGGACAGGATCAAGCCATTATTCGCGCCGAAGGTTGAGACCAGGACGGCAATTGCCATGAGCGACGCACCGACCGGACCGAACACCTGCTGCATCACGGCTGTCGCTACACGGTCTTCCGCAGCGTACTGAATACCCCTGGCTAGCACGGTCGTGCCATTCGGATCGCCAAACATAGGCAATACGCAAAGGTAAACAATGTTCGCGAGAATATAGAGCAGGATAACTGCTCCGGTGCCGACAACGAGTGAGAGGGGGAGGTTGCGCTGCGGATTCTTCACCTCGGCCGCCGTAAAGGTCACACTGTTCCAGGCATCTGCCGCGAATAGAGATCCCACTTGTGCGACGGCCAGAATCGTAAATACGCTCACCGTTGCGGTTGCCCCAGCTAGTCCAACCGGGATGGTGTGCAGCGTCCCTAGCCCGGCGTTGTACCAGAAGTTATGTCCGAAGTTCACGGCCAACGCGGCGCTACTTTTCCCTAGGAAATAGCCGCAAAACACGAATCCGAGCAATGCCGTGATCTTCGCGAAGGTAAAGATGTTCTGCACCATCGCTCCTGTCTTCACGGTATAAATATTGGTAACGGAGAGGAGGATGATGCTCACGATAGCAACAAGATTCTGGGTATTTAGCCCAACGTCCATATTGCCAAACACCATCGGTCCGACGGGAATAGGCGGTACCTTGTAATGGAGGGTCAGCCAGTGTGAGGACGAAATCGCGGGGAAGAATACACCGAAGAATTTGCCCAGCGCGACACCGACTGCCGCAATTGTCCCACACTGAATAACCAGAAAATACGTCCAGCCGTATAGAAATCCCCACAGAGGTCCAAGTGATTCGCGAAGGAAGACATACTGACCGCCTGCGCGCGGCATCATCGCGGAAAGCTCGCCGTAGGCCAGTCCGCCGATGATGGTCATGACGCCGGTCACAACCCAGGCCCCGATTAGCAGAGCCGGCGACTGCACGAGCCGCGCGATATCGGCCGAGACGATGTAAATGCCCGAACCCACCATCGAGCCCATCACCAGCATGGTTGCACTGGTCAGGCCCATCCCTTGTACGAATTCCGTGTCCTGCTGGGCAATGCCCTTGACGCTCGGGACAGGTGTGGGCCGGCTCACAGTCCTCCTTGGGCATCTCTGGTGCTGGTAGCCAATCTCGCAACGACTCAAGCTAACGGGTGCTCTGGAATCTGATGGTTCCTTCTAATCATTAGGCTCGTTAGCCGACTGTCATTCAGTCGCGACAGCCTCACCCCGTTTCAGTTGCTCCGTAAACGCCGTCACATGACACAGATCAAAAACTTAGGCGCAGAGAAAACTGTTGTACACGAGGTGCTGTGAGCATTCCGGAATATGACCCAAACTGCCCGGCAACGATATTTGTTTGCAGACTACGGGTATCGAAGCGTACCGAGTTCGTGACGTTAAACACTTCCCACGCGAATTTTACACGTAGTCTTTCCCGCAGCTGCCAGCTCTTGGAGAGGGCAGCATCAACTCCAAAATAGCCATCTCCTCGGAAAGCATTTCGGCTACCCGCTTCACCCGTAAATGCATTTCGCAGGGGATTACCGTTTTCAAAACCGGCCACGATTGCCTCGGAGTTCTTGAAGGCGTTTGGAGCTCCGTTTGGCAGATAGGTTTTGGCCACGTCTATATGTCCAGTCTTTACCAGATTGCTCGCATATGCCCAATTAGTCGCCCAGTTGTCGACGTTTTGGACGCTAAACGGTAAGCCGCTTGTCCAGCGTGCAAGCCCCGAAAGCTGCCAACCACCAACGACCCCATTTACGAGTGTGTTCGCGTTCTTCCCTATGAGAGCGCCGCGTCCGAAGGGCATGGCATAGACCCAATCCCCGGTGATGATGTGAGTGGTGTCGAAGTCTGATATTCCCCGATTGGTGCCAGGGTTCCACGTATTAACAATTGAACTTATCCCACCGCACCATCCTCTACAAGCCCGCTCCGCATCAGACCCCATATCTATGGACTTGGAGTAGGTGTAGCTGAGGTCCAGCTGCAGTCCTTGAGACATCGAGTGCCGTAGCGTAAATTGGCCGGCATGATAGTTACTGGCCCCGTCGCTGGCCCACGCAAATAAAGAGGAGTACTGGCTGTCCCAAAAACGGGGTTGCGTATATCTTCCGCAGCCCAAGAAACAAGCAATATCCAGGTAGTACAGAGCGAACGTATCATTACCTAGCAGAGTCTTCCAGATGTCGTATATATTTTGCGTAGCGCTGTTCCCGCCTCCGGCAGCCCAAGGGAACATGTTCTCCCAATATGGAATTGAGGAGATGGCGGTCTGGCCCGCATATCCAGCAATTGACAGCTGCTTAGCTGCAGTGAAATAGTCAACCCCACTCTTCGGGTCAACGAGATTCAACGGTTCTGCAATGTCCAACTGTTGCACTAAATGGCGACCGAACCTGCTCACGTAAGAAGCCTCGAATATAAATCCTCCCTTCAGCTCACGCTGAATAGACACATCGACTGCGGTGGAATTCGGGGTCTTGAGACTATCATCAATCCCGTAAGTTAGCTGAAACCCAGAGGTTAGCGGATCAGTCGAAGGCATCGCGGGATAATTGATGCTCGCCGGGAAAGAGGGGTTTATCTGCGGAATGTCATGAATGCCAGTGAACCGCGGGGAGGTATCCGGCGTGAACTCGCCAGCTTGGTTCTGCAGACTGGAGGTCAAGCTGAAGGCCCCAAGTTTATTGAATGAGTTGACAACACCTTGTCCGAAGTGGTCATAGTAGATTCCGAATCCAGCACGAATGGAAGTCTGGCCCGAATTACCAAACAGGGTATGGAGCGGACCGTGTTTTATATTCGGCGCGTACGCAATAGCAAGGCGGGGAGCAAAGTCGTTCTTTCGCATGGGCCAGTAAGGCTTAAGGCCTCGTGATTGACCGGAAGGGGCGAAAGAAATGGCAGGTTGAACGGTATTGCCCATTGCTGCTTCCTGGCCACGAGTCTGGAACCATTGATGTATGTCAATGGTAGGCTGAACCTGCTGACCATGAGTCTCATACGGAGTCTGTAGAAGAGTATGACGGAACCCGATCACTATATTCAGACTAGGAGTGACTCGCCATGAGTCTTGAATGTAGTATTCGAATTCATTGTTCCTGAAATCGCGTTGGACCAGGCTTCCGGGACTAAGTAATATGCCTGTCTTACTGTCTGCCGACACACGATAGTTAGCGGTACTGGTGACCTGATTAACCAATCCCGCAAGGGCCATCGCGGCCGTGTCATAGGAAGTGGTGAAGGTTACGTCCACTGCTGGATAGCCAAAGGCGGCGGGATCCAGACTCTGGCCGGTGTTGGCAATACCGGAGTAGTTAAACCAATAGGAAGAGGCGAGGGCCGAAGAATATGAGGTTCCGTCAGTGAAAGTATTATTGTTGATTCGTCGATAGTTAGCCCCTAATTGTATCAAGTGGTTGTGCTTTACCCAGGTTATGTCATCAACAAAGTTATGCACTGGCACCTGTGCGATAGTGTTGCGAGTCTCTGCGGTCACCGAACTCAGATATTGGAAATTAACGTAGGGACCGTCGCCCACACCCCGTTCTGCATATGCCTGACGCGTAAACCCATAGTGAATGTTATCGATCAGATTGGGTCTAATGCTCCAGACAAGTCCCGCCGCAATACCCTTGGCATTATTCGATGTAGTCGAACTCGGGGGTTGACTTGGGAATTGTGGTGGGGTTGCCGTACGGTCCTTTTGTAAATTACCCCGAACAAACAACCGAGTGCTGTCGGAGATCACGTAGTCAATCTTCCCAATATAGGTATTAAGCGAGGTGGGATTGGGAGCAGACCACGTGAACGAAGCTGTGTTCAGTCCGTCCCCAGCAGCCGTACCATTGGGTAAGGGATACTCGCTGAACATTGTCAGCGAGTTGGGATCGATGCCCGGTCCCCATGGGCAGGTGCCAAGATTCTGACAATTAGGATCCATGTCTGCGATTTGGGAAGGGGTGAGGGAAACGACCGATCCGCTGGAAGGGTATTTGAGCACACCGGCGCGCAGCGAGGCGGTCGGCACAATGAGGGTTTCCTGCTTGTTCTCAGCGGTACGCTGGCCCTCGTAGTTGAAGAAGTAAAAAAGCTTGTTTTTTCTGATTGGTCCGCCGAGCGCCGCCCCAAAGGTGTTGCGAAGCAGTTTGCCAGGAACGTTCGGCCTCCCTTCGGCTATCTCTGACTGCTTGTTGAACCAGTCATTAGCTACCGCTACGGTGTTCCGGTTGTACTCGTACACGCTGCCGTGGAGCTGGTTGGAGCCGCTCTTGGTCACCATACTGACCTGGGCGCCAGAGGAACGTCCCGCGTCGGCATTCGAGCTCGTGGTCGTAACCCGAAACTCCTCGACGGAATCCAAGGTAGATCGCAATACACCCGTGAAGGCGAACCCATTAGCCTGGTCGTTGTTGTCAATCCCATCCAGCATGACGTTGCCTTGATCCGAGCGGGATCCTGACACGGCGCCGCTGCGGCTATCGACTGTTTGGTCTACTTGCCGGCCGAGATACAGAACTCCGGGTTGAAGGCTAAGAAGGTCAGGCACACTCCGTCCTTCCATCGGAAGCGCCTGAATTGTGGGGTTGTTTACGGCGTTGCCAAGAGTAGCGTCCGTCGTATTGACGGTTTGTGTGACACCTTCAACAGTAATGGTGCTCACGCTGCTCTGAACGGAAAGCTCATAATTGACGGTCGCAGGCTGGTTTATTAGAAGTTCGACCATCTTCGACTGATCGGAAAAGCCTGCCGCGCTGACCGTCACGCGGTAAGTGCCGGCTGCAACCTGTGGGAACTGGTATTGGCCTTTCTCGTCGCTCGTGGTCGTCTGCCGGACGGCAGTAGCCTCATTGGTAAGGGAGATATGTGCGTTGGCAACCACTGCCCCAGTGGGATCTGTAATGACCCCTCGTAGTGAACTCAGTGTGGACTGAGAGGAAGCTAAGCTAGCTATGAGTAAGAACAACAGAAGCCATAGGGGCGTGCGACAAGCCTCGGTGTAATTATGGCTCGGAACTCGCGTGCATCGTTCGCTAGCCAGCTGCGGATGAGGAGTATCAGGGGGACATTCAGGCGACAAGGAACGAATGTCTATCCCACACTTAGTCGTTTTGACCTGCGGGGAAAAAAGTGAACGGAAAATAGAATCGGCTGACCAAGATAAGTGAGAGTTGTTCATAGCACACTCCTGTTCGCTTGTCATGCGAACTCATGGACAGAACCGCCTCGAAGAGATCGTTGTTGTGCTCATAGTGCTCTCCCCTTAATGGTCGCGTCTGACCCGAACCTGTCGAGCAACAGAACAAAGAAGCCATAAACTCAACTGCAATAAGTGACTGCGCAATCATGACGCTCTGCCAATACGGCAGGCGGCGGCACGACGATGCCCTTCCAGACTTTCACTTTCACTCTGACGTGAAGCTCGAGGAGCCAAAGTCGCAACGCCACGCTGATCGATCCACTGGTGTGTGCAGATCTTTATGTATGTGCCAACCCAAAGACCGCCCGTGTATCGCGCTGCTCCCATCGTTGGCAGTGTATGGTTCGTCCCGCAACACTTGTCGGAATATACGACGCTCGCAAGCGGCCCGATGAAAATTGACCCGTAATTGCGCAGCTTCCGCGCAGTAGCATGCGAGTCCGCGGTATGGACCTCAAGATGCTCGGGAGCGATGAAATCGGAATGGGCGATCAGCGCCTCTTCGTCTTCGCACAGCGCGATTTCTCCGTAGTTGTGCCATGCGGGTCCGGCCACCGGTGCGGTCGGAAGTCCTTCCAACTGGCGGTCTACTTCTGCAAGAGTGGACTCGGCGAGCTTCCGGTCAGTTGTGATCAGACCTACCCGAGTCCGAACGTCGTGCTCAGCCTGTGCAAGGAGATCAGTCGCAATCATCTCAGGATCACCCGTCTCATCGGCGATAACGAAAATCTCGCTGGGTCCCGCGAGTTGATCGATCCCAACCGCCCCAAAAACCTGACGCTTGGCCTCATTTACGTAAGCATTGCCAGGTCCAACAATCTTGTCGACCGCAGGGATCGTCTCCGTCCCGAAAGCCATGGCAGCAATCGCCTGTGCACCCCCGACACGAAAAATACGATCCGCGCCGGATAGGTGACAGCCGGCAATCATCGCCTCATGCGCTGTGGGAGGCAGGCACGCGATCACTTCATCACATCCCGCAACCCTAGCGGGAATGATGGTCATTAGGGGAGCTGAGAGCAGAGGGTACCTTCCGCCCGGAACATAAGCACCCACGCTCTTGATCGGAATCATACGATGGCCCAAATGTATGCCCGGCAAGACCTCAACTTCGAGTGGGAGAATCGTTTTGAGCTGGGCTTCGGCAAAGGCCCGAACACGATCAATTGCGAACTCGGTGTCTTCACGGGTTTGAGGCCTTAGGCCCGCAACCGCCTGTCGTCTCTCGGCCTCTGAGACTTCCTGAGCCACAACATCGACCTTGTCGAAGGTCCTAGAAAACTCCCTCACGGCAGCATCGCCCCTTTGGCGGACTGCCTCGATGATGTGCTTCACCGTGCTCTCTATAGCCGCCGTGTCGTTAGTAACATCGCGAACAGGCGCCTTGACGTACGTAATCTTTTCGGTCGAACGGGAGCAGAGAATTGCCATGACGCCTCGTCCTTAGTGAAGTGATAATTTCGTGCAACAGTCCACGAATTACCGGGACGGAACCTACCTCTAGCCGATAAGGTTGTCAAGAGGCCTAGACAGGGCTGTCTAGGATTATCACCGAAACGGCCGGTTGGATCGTCTGCGGTCATTCGCTCCAGGCAGGTTTCCGCACGCACGACAGGTACCTGAAACGGGCAGTACCCACAGGCATCAGTTAGTACGTTTAATACGTTGGCGGCGTCACAGCGCTTATGATCTCGCTTTTCCCTTTAAACACATTTCGAAAACTGTGTGGCAATCTGCTATCGAAATAGTAGCCATCGCCGAGGAGGAGCACGCGAGATTCGCTTCCCACGGTGAGCTCTATTTCACCCCGGGTCACGATTCCCGCCTCTTGAGCCGAATGACAATACGCCTTGCCGGATTGTGCGCCCACGGCGTAAGTCTCGTGCAACATCAGGAGTTGCCGGTTGGGATGGTTCATTCCGACCATTCGGTGTGAAACCGAACCCGCTCTACCGATTTCTACAAAGTCGCTCGCTCCATAAAATGCGGAATAGGCCGATTTGGAATGAAAATCTGTGAAGAACCCCACCAGCGTGGTTCCCAGCGCATCAAGAATCGCGCTCAGCGTATTAATTGAGGGACTCATGCGATCCCGCTCGATTAGTGAAATAGACGAATGCGATATCCCTGACCTCAAGGCCAGCTCTCGCATCCCAAGATCCCGTCGGATTCTTAATTCTTTGAGTTTCATCCCAATATTCGCCATAGAAATTCCTCAAGGATGCATTTTGGTGTAAGAAATGCAACTGGTGGCGTCGTCCCCACTGGCATGCCCTGACCCAAAAGACATCCATCTGAAAATGCCAGTGGTGAGAATACTAGACGCCTTGAACGTCGAATTCAAGGCTTCCAGGCCAAAAAATGCGCCTTCCCAAAGGACATCCCCGAATTTCTGCTTCGGGGCAGTCCCGATAGGGATCTATCGTTTATCGGTACGAATCCCGAAAACGCAGCCAACTTCTGTATTGCCCGTCGCTTGGGAGGAATCTCAGCGATTGTCAGCGGCAGACTTCCCAGAACCGGACTTCTGGACCACTTCGGGCCCGCCAGCGCATGTGGCACTGGCTGCGCGGCGCGGACTTCAACGACGGCGAGACGGAGCGCAAGAGCCTCGGCAAACAGCACGTCCTCGGCCCCGAGCTGCGCACGCGCGAGCAGGCCTACCAGGTGGCGCAAAAGCTGTTGCAATCGGCAGCGGCGAATCTTCGCAAAGTGAACATGTGGGCGGGAAGCATCGGCGTCTATGTCGAATTTGTGCGCTCGCGTTACGGCGATGCGGACCGTATGCTATGCCGGCTGCCGCAAAGACAGGCTTGCTCTCACTGCTGACGAAAGACTGGTCGCTGGGCGCGGTGGCCGTGGCGAGAAGCGGCTTTCCGTTCAACGCTGTGGTATTTTCGACTTCTCCCGATCCAGAGGGGCTTGCCCCTTCTCGCCCCGATGTTGTCCCGGGGCAATCCTTCTGGACACCGAATTCGACAGCTCCTGGCAGTAAGATTGTGAACATTAATGCGTTTTTGATTCCTCCTACCGTTAGGCAAGGTACCGAAGGCCGCAATGACATTGCGGGTTTTGGTCTGATGCAAATTGATCTTTCAACTGCGCGAAAGTTTAAGCTCACTGAACGCGTTGCCCTGCAATTTCGAGCTGACGCGTTCAATGTGCTCAACCATCCCAATTTCACAAACCCTCAGGCTTTTATCGAGTATGGTCCGTCAGAGCTTCAATCCACAGCGATGCTCAATCAAGGCCTCGGAGGTTTGAACCCACTCTTTCAGGAGGGCGGTCCCAGGTCGCTCCAGTTGTCCTTGCGACTCACTTTTTGAAGTCTCATAGCAAGTTTTGAACAAGTCCACTAGGGGAGGTGTGCGTGCCATCGGACAAGGGTTGCGTGAAGATCGCAAAACAAATCGTCTGGTGCTTCCTGCTTGCTGGACCTGCACTGGGGGCTCTGTGCGGAACAGCTGATGGAAGAGCCATGAATCGCACTCTTGGCTTTGCCGACGAATCAGAGGCCAAGGGCCAAGCTCGTAGCAAGGCAGAGACAGAAAAGCGCCCGGTCACGGTAGCGGATGCGATTCGTATGGCTCGGCGAGCCTGATCCTCCCGTAGATGTACGCCTCGCTTTTGCCCGTCCTGGCCGCGATGCTGGCGATGGTGTAGGTGGGTTGTCCGAGTTCCAAGAGTGACTTGAAACCCAGAGCTTCCTCAAGCGGATGGATGTCCTCGCGTTGCAGATTCTCAACGCACTGGGCCTCGATTGCCTCGGCATCGGTCAGCTTGACTACGCGGACGGGAAGGTTTTCGAGTTCCGCCAGTTTCGCCGCTCTTAGGCGACGTGCCCCAGCGACAACTTCGTACTTGCTTTCCTCCAGTTCGCGCACCAGAAGAGGGGCCAGAATCCCTTGCGCTCTCATGCTGGCGGCAAGTTCTTCGAGGTTCTTCTCATCGAATCGCTTGCGCGGGTTGGTAGCGGACTCCACCAATATGCTGATGGGGACGCTTCGATATTCGTTGCTGATTGCGGTGTTCTGCGCGTCTTGCATGACTATTCTCCTTTTCATTGTTTTTGTTCCTTGGTAGTGGTTGGGGTGTGGCCGTCACAGCTCGGGCATGACGACCTGCACTGTTGTTTTTGAGTTAGGGTTTTGTATTGGTTAAGCGGCAACCGCCGCTGGCTCGGGGGCAATGCCCCCGAGAATCACGGCAGCGGTTTGCTGGACAGCTTCCAAGCTCTCGCGTAGAAGATCGGCGTCTCCATGCCAGAGCCGGATATAGTCGGCGGATGCGGTTCCGGTCTCAAGCCCGACCGCTTGGCAGACGACGAAGGCTACGGCTTCGGCTTCGGTTTCGCGGACTTGCTTGGTGGTCAACGTGCGACGGTCGCCCCGGTGCAACATCTCGTGGGCGATCTCATGCGTTAGCGTGGAAAATTCTTCGGCGGGCTGCATCCCGGAAAGCAGTGTGATCTTCCCGCCATAAGACAGGCCCTTGGCGGGTGCGATCCTTTCGGAGTAGCTGAGTTCGACGCCTTGGACTTCGACAAACTTTACGAGGCGTTCCCGGTAGCCGGTCACGTCGCCCTGTACTTCGGTGAGCGTGGGAAGTTCTTTGCCTTCGGTCTGAGTGATGTCGAACACATACACGCCCCGGAAACCATACAACATGGGCTCAGTCTCCTTGGCATCCGGATTCTGCTCTGCATTCTCATCCTTCTTGCGCTTGTTGCCGACCATCGGAGCGAGAATGAAAATGCCTTTTTCGCCACGCCGAACGAAGCGGCCAAGCGAGTTCCAAGTGCGGAGTCCCGCAACGTTTGTGGCATCCGGTTTCTGCCTCGCAATCAACATGATGTTGCCAAAACTGTAGTTGCGAAACCTGGCCATCGCCCCGAGATACTGCGTGAGCACCTCACTCTGCCCGGACTCCAGCGACTGCACGAGGTAATCGACGGCCTCTTTGGTTTTGTGGTTGACTTCTTCTAACTTCATTGTTTTTCCCTTTCTGCCGGTATCGGCTTGTTTTTTTCTTCACTAGAGCGCAGCGGGAAAAAACAAGCCGAACCGGTGAAAGGGACAGAACGGAGGCCGGAGGAGGGTGGCAGGGCGTGAGTGAAAGCGCGGTGAGTGCCAAACCGCTTTTGGTTTACGGTTTGGCGCGAAACCGGCGCAGTCCGAAACGCCCGCCCGAGCCGCGGCCAAGCGGCGTCCACCCGGAAGAGGGCGCAGTGGAGGAAAGCCGCGCGGAGCCACCGAGAAGTCAGGGGCTTATGGGGTCTGGATCAGCGAGCACTAGAGGGGGTTTCGGCGGCTTTGTCGGCGGGGCATGCGGAGGGTTCAGTATGCGTCTCCAATTGGGTTTGCAGGTGCCAGCGTAAGGACATAAACTCGATTGTCACATCATAGGGGTGTAAGCTCTGCGCGAGGCCGTACTTTGCCTATAGACAATGAGGCTTATTATCGGTCCGCAGGTAAGTTCCCTCTCCGATACACTCTCCGATTCGCGCCCGTCGGCAACGTCGAACCACACCATTTCGTTTATTACTCCCAAATCCGTCTACGGCAGCTCGACCTCGGGTTCGAGCACCATTGTCGTGGCGCCCGATTCCAACTTCACCTTTCCGTCGAACATGGATTGCGGCGACATCGACGCGGCCACTGGCACCCAGTTCCTGTTCAACTATCCCTCATGCGCGCAGACCGCGACCGCATGGGGCGCCACCACGACCGGCGGCATGCTCACGCTCATTCCCCCGACGGGCACGGGCGAGTATGTGGCGACGGGCACGCAAATAACCATCAAAATCGGATCGAATGCGACGGTGGGGCAACAAGGAACGCATTGGATCACCAATCCTTCTTCGGCGGGCGTCTACACTATTTCCGTCGGCGGTGGCTTCGGCGGATTCGGCAATATGCTTGTTTCCATTGGCGCCCAACTTACGCCGACGGTTCAAACTGTTAATTTTGCCTATACCGGCGCCACAACAACTTGGGTGGTACCTAACAACGTATATAGCATAACGATAACGGCGAGAGGTGCCGGCGGCCAGGATGGAAACGGCACACCTTATGGTGGTGCTGGCGGCTCCAGCGTTGGGACGTTGGCGGTAACTCCGGGGACGACTTATTACTACAATCACTACTGTCCGGGAGATGA
>PKUV01000128.1 GCA_003131315.1 Acidobacteriaceae bacterium | reverse complement strand
ATTCCTGCACAGAGCCGAAAAAAGAAATCGGGAACTTACTCAAACCGGGATTCGTATCCTGTAGCGAACCAACGTGGGGTGGACGAGACAAACTTCGATCCACTTAGAAGAAATTGCAGGGTGACGGGACTGGCGCACGCATGGTTTGGCGGCCCTGGATGCGCCGGATCCAGGTAAAAAGCACGAGCGCGAGGCCCGCGTCTTTTTGCGTCACCCTGACACGCGTATTGTAGGACTTCGCAAACAAAAGGCAAGCCCTCAGTCGAACCACCGCACCAGCCGCCCCTAACGTCCCGGCCAGAAACCGGGTAGAAAGCGAAGGAGCAAATGAAACTGAACAATCTGGTAAAGA
Organism: Acidobacteriaceae bacterium; assembly: GCA_003131315.1. Classification (GTDB taxonomy): domain Bacteria; phylum Acidobacteriota; class Terriglobia; order Terriglobales; family Acidobacteriaceae; genus Acidiflorens. Next base: position 60,128 of record PKUV01000128.1, on the reverse strand, counting down.
GTGTTGTGCTCGGGCTGGCCGTGCTGCTCGCATCGAGTGCTTTCGCAAGTAACAAGGGTTCGCTGCAGGTGCGGGAGCCGTTCGAAGTCAACGGCCAGCAGCTCGCTCCCGGTGAGTATCAACTGCGCTGGGACGGCACGGGATCGAACGTCGAGGTAAGCTTCATGCAGGGCAAGAAGGAAGTCGCGAAGGCTTCGGCGAAAGTCGTCGAACTCGACAAAGCCTCCCCCTACGACGCCGCAGTCGTCGACCACGCCAGCGGCAAGGCAACGGTTTCCCAAGTACGCTTCGCCGGCAAGAAGTACGCCCTAGCCATCGGTGCTACCGAGAAAGCCGAAATGAGCGGAAGCCCCAGCAAGTAACTAACTAACTCCTGGAAGAGGAAAGCGAGCGGGGGGCGCTCCGGTGCTCCCCTTTTTCTTGTTCAAACAACTAGCGCGGTCTGATCTTCTCGCCTGCTTGCTCCGAAGGTGTTAGCAGGTGTTCACCACTACCCCCACCCCCCCCTTTTTCTCGATATATTAGAATCATGGGGTTAGCGGTGTTGCGCCGCCAAAATATAGAGCCTAAAGGACTTATATGTAAAATATTCAGGAATAAGGACTTAGCTTGTCANNTTGTCAAAGAGCGCTGAAAATGGTTTTGGGGCAGTTTCGAGAGCCGTCCTGGTTGACGGACACGCCTCTTCACTGCCCCAATCAGGAGAATAGTGTCGCACCGGACTGGTCGAGAGTCTGTGATGCCGGTCATGGATGTTCGTGATGAAAGAGGGGAGGGCTCGGCAGTGAGAGCCTAGTGCCGTCCCTGACGGGACTCGATTTGTCCGCTCCCGCCTTCCCGGCACTCACGTGCCGGGCTTTCCTGTTTCGCCGCTTCGCGGCTGGCCGTGTCGTAAAGCGAATTTTTCGCTCAACTTTGAGCTGTGACGCCGACTCTGGGGCAGAGTTCAGCATTTAGGGGGTATCAACCTTCTCCAGTTCGGCTCCGATGTGCACGCTGCTGCCCGCGCTGGATTTCAGTTTGCGCTCCCAGCTCTTGAATCCTGGTTTCCTAACGACAACTATATGATCGCCCTCCGCCACCTGAACGTCAGAAGGCGTACTGCCGACGAATCTACCGTCGACCTCGATGTCCGCGCCCGGCGGACTTGATTCGATTTGCAGCTTGGCGGACGCAGTGCTGACGTTCTGATCATGGCTGCTGGCGCTTGTACCTTGTTGGAGCGCGGGCGCTGCCGGCTGAAATTTCGCAATGTCGAGCTTCATGTCTCCGTTGATATAAGCCGTGAACTCCGCTCCCTTCGGAAGGGTGATGTCCTTGCCGTGGATGAACAGAAATAATGGTGCTGCGGGGAAGAACACGACGCTAGTCGCCACAATCCCCGCCGTCATCGCGCCCGTATGGCCCCCGCCCTTGCCTCCCTTCACCGCACGCAAGGCTGCCTTCTCGCTGCTCAGTAACTTTACATAGTCGATGTTGATCTCAAGTTTGCCTCCCCGCGCCATTCTTCGCTTCGCTTGAGCTTCGGTAACTGTGCCGAAGGCAAAACCGCCCTTGGGAATCACGAGCGTCCCGTTCACGCTGATGTCTTGCAGGACTTCGAAATCCACGGTATCTCCCACGTGCGCATCGGCGGAAGAAACAGTCCGATTGAATCGCACCTTTACCGGCGTCGCGTCTTCCAGCACAAACCCTTTCGCGGATGTGAAGTTCGAAGTCTCAGCCGCCTGCTGCGCGGTCTGCTGTTCAGGCGGAGCAGCGGTTGCTTGAGCGCCGCCGGTCTGGCCCGCTGCTACGTGAGCCAGAAGCAGCACCACGAAAAATAGAGAATAACTTTTCTGCACGAAAAACCTCCAGTCTTACTGTTTCACGGTCAAAAGCCCGAGAACTGGCTATTATCTTCGGTGCAGAAACTATGTCAACGCTAATCTGAATCTGACCACTGCTCTCAGTACTTAGGCATCTTCGGATCGATTCGATCCGCCCACGCTAAGATGCCGCCGGTTAGGTTATAGACCTTTGTAAATCCCGCGCGGCGCAGGAAGTTCACCGCTTTCGCGCTGCGTCCGCCCATCTTGCAATGGGCCACGATCTCGCGGCTGCTGTCGAGTTCGCTCACGCGCTTCGGCAGGTCGCCCACCGGAATGAGATATCCCTTCAGGTTGCAGATCTGGTATTCGTGCGGCTCGCGTACGTCGAGAATGAACACGTCAGCCTTCGCGTCTAACTTCTTTTTTAACTCTTCCACCGAAATCGCCGGGATGTCATTTCCAGCGGGTTCTTCCTGCCCGCGGATTCCGCAAAACTGATCGTAGTCAATCAGCTCGGTGATCGTCCGGTCGGTGCCGCAGACGGGGCAATCGGGATTCTTGCGCAACTTCAGTTCGCGGAACTTCATGCCGAGCGCATCGACCAGCAGCAATCGTCCGGCGAGCGAATCGCCTTGCCCCAGAATCAGTTTGATGGTCTCGGTCGCCTGAATCACGCCGATCAGCCCAGGCAGAATGCCGAGCACTCCGCCTTCGGCGCACGAAGGAACCAGGCCCGGCGGTGGCGGCTCGGGATAGAGACAGCGATAGCATGGTCCCTCTTCGGTCGCGAACACACTGGCTTGCCCCTCAAAACGAAAAATCGACCCGTAAACATTGGGCTTGCCCGTGAGCACGCAGGCATCGTTGACCAGATAGCGCGTGGGAAAATTGTCGGTGCCGTCGGCGACGATGTCGAACTCGCGAAACAACTCCAGCGCATTGGCGCTGGTCAGTTTCATGTCGAACGTCCGCAGGTTCAGGAACGGATTGAGCGCCGTCAGTTTGTCGGCGGCGGAGTCGAGCTTCTTGCGGCCGACGTCGTCGGTGGTGTGGATGATCTGGCGCTGCAGGTTGGTGTAGTCCACGACGTCGAAGTCCACGATGCCGAGCGTGCCGACGCCCGCGGCCGTCAGGTAGAGTGCCAGCGGCGAGCCAAGTCCGCCCGCTCCAATGCACAGGACCTTCGCGGCCTTCAGCTTCCGCTGCCCGTCCATGCCCACCTCGGGCATGATCAGATGGCGCGAGTAGCGCAGGATTTCGTCGTTGCTTAAAACGGCTTCGGGTTTGGCTTCGGTGGATTTGACATCAGAAAGCGTGGCCATAGGGTCCTTTTTCAATTTTAATCAGGTTGACGGCGAACTACAGACAGCGGCGACAGCGCGCGGGGCGGGGCATTCGGCCATGTGTCGGTTCGCAGGTCATACTCAGCAAATCATAACTCAGCAACCGCCAGCAATCGACGGCACGATGGAAATGGTACCACTGTCTTTAAGCGCGGTGGCTTCTTTCTGCAGGAAGCGCATGTCTTCGTCATTGACATACACGTTCACGAATGCGCGCAGCTTGCCCTCGTCGGTGTAGAGGTAGCGCTTCAGGTCGGGATGCCGCGAGATAAGGCCAGCAAGGGCTTCGCCCACGGTTTTTGCAGGGACATCGATCGAGGCCTGCTTCCCCGAGTATTGACGAAGTGGCGATGGAATCTGGATCTGGGGCATACACAAGGAGATGCTGTGGTACCCGCGAAAGATGCAAGTCGAAACGAACCTCGCGCACAAGCAAGGATAAAGAATGAAGTTGGGCACCGACGAACATCAACGCCCGCGGGGCTTTGCCACGATCGGAGAGACCTGCGCCTAAGGAGTCTGTGTCCTAGATCGGGTGCCGTCCCTTGCGGGACTTGATCTGTCCCACTTCCGCCTTCCCGGCACTCACGTGCCGGACTTTCCTGTTCTGCCGCTTCGCGGCTGGAGGTAGAGTATTGCCACTTTTTCGCTCAACCTCAAGCTATGACACAGACTGCTAAGGGACAGCCCGGTTGCTCCCGGCTTCCGGATGCCAACAGCTTTGGGCACTAATACAGAACCGGCGTTTTGCCGATCTGACCACTAGGACGGTGGACGGGCATGTCTGAACTGGCTAGCCTGGTGGAATCGGCGTTCGTGAAAGAAAATTTCCCGTGCGGACGCATTTGCGACGAGCAAGCACGGGAAGCGAAACTCATCCAGTCCTCGCTGCTGCCCACAACGGGGCTCTGCTACGAGTCCGTCGAGATCGCATTCCGCTTCATCCCCTTCTCCTACGTGGGGGGCGACTTTGCCGACTTCTTCCTTTTACCGGACGGTTTCATCGGCATCTACCTCGGGGACGTGGTCGGGAAGGGGTTGCCGGCGGCTATGTATGCCGCGCTCGTGATGGGAACCCTGCGCGGGATTCACAAGACCGGGACGGATACCGCACACGTTCTTGCCCTGTTGAACGAGCGCCTGGTGCAGCGATCCATCAGGGGCCGCTTTTGCTCGACCTTGTACGCTCTTTTCAATTCCGCCACGCGAGAACTCATCTTCTCCAATGCCGGGATGCCACTGCCCCTGCTGGTCTCCGGAGCCGCGTGTCGGCAGCTCGGCGAGGGTGGATTCCCCTCGGGAATGTTCGCGGGCGCCACTTACGGACGGCACGTCGTGCAACTCAGCCCGGGAGACTGCGTTCTGTTCGCCACCGACGGTCTTCATGAATTGCGCAACGGGGAGGAAGTCGAGTTCTGCACCACCCAAATGGAAAAGGTTTGGGCACAATGCGGATGCAAATCGGCAACCGAATCGGTGAATTTCGTCTTCGACCGTCAGATGGCCTTCTCCGGTGGCAGCCCGCCGCACGATGACATTACTGCGGTGGTGCTGAAAGTGCTGCCCTAGCCCATGGTCATGCCACTTCGGTCTTCTCGTCCACGAATTTCTTGTCGGCCTCGTCGCTGCCCACGAGTTCGAACGAATTCGTAATCGTCGCCACGCCTTTCTCCACGCTCGTGATCACGTAGGAACAGCCGAACCAGTGGGCTTCCGCTAGGTCGGTTGGCGACCATTGCGCGGGATGGTCGGGGTGGGAGTGGTAGAAGCCGACGATGTCCTCGCCGCGCTCGCGGCCTTCGCGCTGGATGCGGATCAGCTCCTTCGGGTCGATATGGTAGCGGTTGTGTGGCGAGTCTTCGCGCGTGTTGCCGCAGCGGGCGATGCGCGATACGGTCCTCGAGCCGTTGTCGTCGAAGTGCCCGAGCAGCACGCCGCAGCACTCGTGAGGATAAGTTTCCTCTCCGTGCTGACGAAGGGAGACGTAGGCGGATTGAGAGAGCTTGAGCATAAGGCAAAGTTTCAGAGTTTCAAGGTTTCAAAGTTTCAGAGTTTCAATGTTACGAAGAATGCCTCGTGGCGTTCATACCTTGAAACTTTGAAACCTAGTTCCTCCGTAGATGATATTTGCGCCGTATGCCTGTAGAATTCGTTTCGCTCGCGAGAAACGTTCTCCGGCCCGCAGAGCGTGACGGGGAATCCGGGAGCGGCGGCGCGATCTTTGACGGACTCGCCGGGGTTGTGCCATTCGGCCTTACCCAAAAGTTTTACGTGGGGAAGATCGACGGTAAAGGCATTGATCGGCAGCAGGGGCATGTTGCCGATGCGCGCGACGAGAGCTTCTCCTCCTGGGCCAGGCGCGGCTTTAGCCTGGGAAGGCGACTGCCGTGGCGCGGAGCCGGAAGCTGCTGGTGTCATTGAGTGGTTTGCCCTTATGACTAGAGTAATGTGCCCGCAATCTTAAAAAGGTGTATCTATACTAACGTTACTGGATTCCAACGTCATTAGATTCGCCATGGGCAGTTTTGGTTCCATCGAAACCGTGAAAGCTGCATCTAACCTGACGCGACGAGAATTGAGTTTATAAAATGGCAGCGAAAGTCGAACAGCAAACCTACGAAGACGCAGTCAGCTGGCTGCGCGATCATGGCTTTGACCTGATTGAAGCTCCGGGCACGCAAACGCGCGTGTTCCTGAAGAAGTACAACTGCTCGGCGGCGATCCAGAAGACGGACGACGGCGGCGCGAAAATTTTCGCGTATCCGGGATACATGATCGGCAGCGAGATTTCGAAGCTGGTCAATCGCGGCTACCAACAATTTCTGAAGACGACAAAGACCGAAGTGCCGGCGACGGCCGACCACCTGAAAGCGCTGCAGCAGTTCTCCCAAGAAATGAAAGAAGCGCTGGGAACGCCGAGCCTCTACAACGAGTCGCTCGGCACGGTGAGCGAGTCGTACCAGTACGATCGCATCAAGGACCGCGACCAGCCCGAGGTGGAGCGTCCAAAGCGGCCGTGGGAAACGGTGAAGGTGAAGGCAGCCGCGGCGACGAAAAAAGGCCGAGCGTAAGAGCGCCTGCGCTCTCAGCCGTCAGCCGTCAGCTATCAGTTCTCGGCTTTTAGCTTTTGGCTTCCGGTAACCAGCGCCTCTCGCTTTTAGCTGTTAGCAGGCTGCGGAAAACTTGGGCTTCGTATCAGGGCATCGCTCTAGCGATGCCGTAAATCCTCGAAGTCAGATGCCCCTTTAGGGGCTGGACATCGCAAATCGATTCTGCTCTTCCTTCCTCTTTTCTCTCCGCTTCAGGAAATCTAAAACGGTATGATGCGTACCTGACGCTCACGGAGGGCTTATGCGCGATTTGGTTTTGCTGGTGGGGGTGATTGCTGCGTTAGCGATCTCTGGCATTGGGCAGGACGCTGGGGAGCTTGGGCGGGTGGCGATTCGGAAAGTAATTGACGATCAGCAGGCGGCCTGGAACCGGCAGGATCTGGAAGGCTTCATGGCGGGATATTGGAATTCCGCGGAGCTGACGTTTTTTTCGGGAGCGCAGGAATCGAAGGGCTGGCAGGCGGCGCTCGATCGATATAAGAAAAACTATCAGGGCGCGGGGCACGAAATGGGGAAGCTCGAATTCCGGGACCTGCGGATCGAGATGCTGGGGCCGGAGGCGGCATTTGTGCGGGGGGAGTTTCATCTGACGATGTTGGATGGGAAGGCACCGCACGGGTTGTTCACGCTCATCTTCCGCAAGTTTCCCGAGGGATGGAAGGTGGTGCACGATCACTCGGCAGAATAAGGCCAGGTTTCAAGGTTTCAAGGTTTCAGGGTCTGAACACCATGAGGCATGCTTGGGACCTTGAAACTTTGAAACATTGCCGGGTGCTCCACCTTTCGCGCCTTTCGAAAGATGGGATTCCACATCCCTGTTGCTCTTGGGATTTTGCGAACTCGGAAGCGATGGTTTGAAAACCGAGATTCGCGCGACTTGCCCGTTCTTTCTATGAGCCCGCGTGCGTGATCGGCGGGGCGTCGGTGGCGATGCAGATCCAGGTGCCGTTTTTGTTGATCCAGGTATCAATGAAGCGTTCGCGGTGAATTACGGACTTGCCTCCCTGGGTTCCCTTGACGGCGATCACTCCGATCGCGATGGCAGTTTTTCCAAAGACGCGTACGGTAAGCGATTCGGGAGCGACCTGCTCCTGGTTGACGCTGGACGCTTTGATGCTCCCGAGGAACTCGGATTTGGTTTTGAGCGAGCCGTCGTCTTCGACCAGGACGAGCGAATTATCGAGAATGGCATCGAGGGCTTTGATGTCGCCGGCCTTATAGGCCTGGTTCCAGGCTTTTTCGAGGGCTACGACCTGGGCGCGGGCGGCGGCCTCGTCGTCTTGCGCGGAGACGAGCACGGCGGATGCGCACATCAGAGCCAGGATCGAAAGAGCTACGATCCAACAGCCAATCCATTTCATTTGCGAGCCTCCGTAGGCGGTTGATCGGTGGTTAGTCCTCTTGACTTTAAGGAGCCGGCGGTGTCGCGCGCGATTCATTTGCGCGGACGAATGTGCCCAGCCCAGAGGAGCGAAGCCAGCCGTTTCATCCGGAACATAGCAGAGAACATAGCAGAAAAGACCGGGCGGGATTAGTCCCGGAGTTGGTGCGGGAGGTCGTCCCCGCTGATACCATACCCCTCGTGCGCCCGCTGCTCGACGTCCGCGACCTGACCATCCAGTTCCCGCAGTCCCGTGGCTCCGAGCAGCCGAAGGCCGCCGCACCCGTGGCTGCCGTGAGCAGCCTCTCATTCTCTATCGCAGCCGGCGAAGTCCTCGGCCTGGTCGGCGAATCCGGATCGGGAAAATCCATCACCTCGCTCGCCATCATGGGCCTGCTTCCGCCCGCCGCCATCGTCACGGGCAAAATCACTTTCCAGAACGGCGAAGGACTCCCCACGCATCTCACCACCCTGCCCCCCGATCAACTGCGCCAGTTTCGCGGCTCGCGCATCGCCATGATCTTCCAGGAGCCCATGACCGCCCTCAACCCAGTCATGCGTGTCGGCGACCAGATCGCCGAGGCCGTGCTCGCTCATCACCGCGTCTCCAAATCGGAAGCATGGCGTCAAGCGGTCGAAGGCATGCGCAACGTTGCCATCCCCGACCCCGAGCAGCGCGCCCGCAGCTATCCGCACCAGCTCTCCGGAGGCATGCGCCAACGCGTCATGATCGCCATGGCCATCGTCAACCGCCCGCAACTGCTCATTGCCGACGAGCCCACCACCGCGCTCGATGTCACCATCCAGCAGCAAATCCTCGACCTGCTCAACGACCTCCGCCACAAATTCGGATTAGCGATGCTCTTCATCTCGCACGATCTCGCCGTCGTCTCGCACGTCGCCGATCGCGTCGCCGTCATGTACGCCGGTAACCTGGTCGAACTCGGCGCCAAGGCCGATATTTTCCACGCGCCCGCTCATCCCTACACTCAAGGCCTGCTGCGCGCCATTCCGACTCTAGAGACCGACCGCGCGCTTCCCCTCTCGACCATCGAAGGCACCGTCCCGCCCATCGCTCAACTTCCCCCCGGATGCCCCTTCGAACCCCGCTGCCCGCACCGCATCGCCGCCTGCGCCGTCCAACTCCCCCCGCTCATCGAAGTCCGTCCCGAACACTGGGCCCGCTGCCCGGTCGTGAATCCGCCAAGAATCTGATATCAACAAGCCGGTAGTGCCCTAAATCCATCAACCACAGAAGACACGAAGTTACACAAAGGCGCGAATCCCCAAAGTTTTCCATTGTGCTCCTTCGTGTCCTTGGTGGTTGCCGATTTTGCCTTTCTCCGCCTCCCGCCTCGTCGTCCCCCCCCCATAAAAGCTATAATCCTCCCTTTGCCGTGCGTATCCTTCTTCTCAGCGACATTCACAGCAACCTCGAAGCGCTGGACTCCTGTCTAGCCGCCGCTCCCGCCCACGACCTCGTTGTCAATCTCGGAGACACCGTCGGCTACGGCGGCAATCCCAACGAAGTCATTGCCCGCGCGCAAGCTCTCGGACACGTCTTCGTCCGCGGCAATCACGACAAAGCCGTCAGCGGCCTCATGAACCTCAACGAATTCAACCCCGTCGCCGGCCTCGCCACTCTCTGGACCCGCGACCAGCTCACCCCCAAAAATCTCGAATGGCTCCGCTCGCTCCCCCAGGGTCCCATCCACCTCGACGAACTCCCCGGCATCCAGTTCGTCCATGGCTCTCCCCTCGACGAAGATGAATACATGGTCAGCGCCCGCGACGCCATCGAACCGCTCATCACCATTCCCGTCCCCGTCACGTTCTTCGGACACACTCACCTCCAGGGCGGCTTCGTGCTCACGGGCGAGATCAGCGAAGCCTACCGTCCCGGATATCGCACCGTGGGTCAGCCCGAGTCGTCCGACTTACCCCTCCGCAAAGCTCGCCGCTATCTCATCAACCCCGGCTCCGTCGGACAGCCCCGCGATGGCGACTGGCGCGCCGCCTTCGCCATGTTCGACTCCGAGGCGTGGATTGTGACTTTCTATCGCGTGCCCTACAACCTGCGCGTGGCCCAGGAAAAAATCCTGGCCGCCAACCTGCCGCAGCGCTTGGCCACAAGACTAGCCACGGGAAGATAAAATAAAAGAAGATAGAACGAAAAAAATCGCTCGCTGGAGTGACGGGGGCGGAGCGACGGGTTCCCGCCCACGTTGTAAACTCCCTCTATGCCTTCGCGCTCTCCCGGCTCCAGCAATCTTTTTTCCGCGCCGAAATCCGCGCCCGCCGCCCACACCGCCCACGTCGATGGCGGAGCCCGCGGCAATCCCGGCCCCGCCGGTTATGGTGTCGCCATCAACGACGCCTCCGGCCACCCGGTCGCCGAGCTCAGCGAATACCTCGGCCACCACACCAACAACTACGCCGAGTATCAGGGACTCCTCGCCGCCCTCCGCTACGCCACCGAAAACCAAATCAAAGCGCTCAAGGTGATTAGCGATTCCGAACTGATGGTGCGGCAGATGAAAGGCATCTACAAGGTGCGTCATCCCGAACTCCGCAAGCTGTACGACCAGGCGCAGCAACTGGTGCACCGGCTCGATCACTTCGAAATCCGCCACGCCCTCCGCGAACACAACCAGATTGCCGATCGGCTGGCGAATCAGGCTATGGATAGAGGGCGATAAAGCCAAGTTTCACAGTTTCAAGGTTGCAAAGTTTCAAAGTACAGCGTATACCCATGCTGTTCAGCACGACCTTGAAACTTTGGAACCTTGAAACCTGCCTTCCCACAGGAGGACGACACGATGATCGGAGCTCACTCATTTGTTGGAATCAATCCCTGGGCCGTGCTGGTATCCGCCATCGCGACCATGGCGATCGGATTTCTCTGGTATTCCCCTTTCCTTTTCGCTACTCCCTGGATGCGCCTGATGGGATTCGACCCCGCTGACAAAGCCAAGATCGCCGAGATGCAAAAAAACGCACGCAAAATCTACGGCCTCGCCTTCGTCGCCAGCATCGCGTCCGCCGTAGTGCTCGCCAAGATCATCGACCTCACCAGCGTCAACACCATTCTCTACGGAATGAAAATCGGCTTCGCCGTCTGGCTGGGGTTCGTAACTACCGTCCAACTAACCGGCGCGTTATTTGGCAAGCAGCCCACCAAGCTCTACCTGATCAACACCGGATACCAACTGGTCTGCTACCTCGCCATGGGAGCGATCCTGGCCGTCTGGCCGCACTAAAGCAAGGTGGTGCACACCGCCGCATCATGGGCTCACCAGTTTGTCGGCGGCAGCGCTCGCAAGAACGCATAGGTCCAGAAAGACGCGTGCATTGAAAGGGTCTCTGGCTCCAGCCTTTTGCAGAATACCCGTAAAATTCGACCTGAGTATCCGGTAGATTTGCATCATCTGTACCACACTAGGCTGGCGCCGATTCCGGACGAAGGCGTTGCACAGTTCGCGAAAAACGCCGCGCACCGTCCCGCCGTGGATATAAACATCGGTACCATCAAGGTCGCTGAGCGATTTGTTGATGCGGCGTCGCACGGTTTCGCAGACGATCCAGGAATGTTTGGAATTGCCAAGGCCCACGGTCAACCCGAGTTCAAATGGCATATTGAATCGCGGCGTGCGCGGAGCGTTCCTGTCCAATTCGACTCGCGACAAGTCATGAACAGAGTATTGAGAGGAAGCGATCAGCGCAATGATGCGCTCTAAACGCCTTTGACTGAAGGGAATTTCAAGCGTAGCCGGGGGGCGAATCCGAAAGCGCTGACGCCCGCAATGTAGGCCAAGAGCAAATTCTCAAATCGACCGTCGTACGGGATGTTCAAAAAGACAGCAACCTTCTCAACGCTTGGCTTTGGCCTTCTTCGATTTGGTGGCGGGATTTTTCGTGCCGGCATCACGGCCACTGCTCTTTCGTACGATAGTAGTAGCGGATTTTATCTTGCGATGGCCCTTGTCCACGGTCTGATCAGTCTTGGAGTCTCGAAGACCAAGAATTCGGTCTGTGTATCGCCTCGCGATCTTGATTAGCGCTTCCGTTCGAGACTTGGATACGCCGAGAATCCTGGCAGTGTCATGCGCCGTGGCGAAGCGGCTGTCTACTCTGATCGCTTGTGCCATATCTACTATTATAGAACATGAACGAGTAGTGGTCGGATCGCCCTATGTCTTCAACGCGAAAGAGACCGGAAAAGCCCAAGCGGGACGGGACCGTGGAATCCCACCTTTCGAAAGGCGCGAAAGGTGGGGCACCCGGCAATGCGGCACTACGAGCCTGAGGACGATCCGACTCCAAAAGAGAATGCAGAGCTCGACGAGCTTACGGTCCGCTGTCCCAAATGCCATTCCACGGAAGTCGTCTTTGAGGGTGGGACCTCTACGCTGGTAGTTGCAACGGATGACTCTTCCCAAAAATACAAATGGATCTGCGATTCGTGCGGCCACCAATGGGAAGACGACGGCGTCGCGAAAGAGGGATGAGGCGTGGGCAAATCCCCAGGTGGACGACGCCGTGGAATCCCGGCTTTCGAAAGGCCGAAAGGCGGGGCAGTCGGCGGGCGACCCTACCCCCTCAGAGGAGGAAGGCAGCAGAGGCGCAGCACTTCTCCCGAGCCGCAAATGCACGGGTCGTTCTTACCAATTCCGCGAGCGTTGCACATCTCAAGAAGGATTTTCTGACTTTTTGCCCGCCAAAGCCGAGTGCTTGAATCCGACTGAAGGGCGCTGCCCCAAACGGCTGGAACTGGAGTGATGCGCGCGCTCTCGGTCATCAGGGTTACAAGTCTATCTTTAGCTCGGCGAAGGACCTCTGTTGGAATCATGCGGGACAACCCGGCATTGACCGATGCACTGAATGCTCGCCCGCCCTCCCCACACAAAGCCTGGCCGACCTCTTGCCGGAAAGACACGCCCTCTGGCAAAGCCCTAAAACGAAGAATGTTTCGCAGTATCGACATATCCTGTTGTAGAAATCCGCCTAGGTCGGAGTTGTAGGGACCGGCCAAGACGTAGCTCGCCAGATGTTCCGCGCGAAGATCCGTAGCCTGAACTCCAAATGCTGCGTTGGTTAAATGGACTCCGCCGAACGGCACCTTAGCGGCCTGAATCCCGTACTCGGTGCATAATGCAGCCGTCTGGACCAAATGTGCCAAGCGAAGGTAAGGATATCGAAGCCACCGCGGCGCTTGTGTCGGCAAAATGGCGTCGCCAATGCCGAGTAATTTTGTGACCATCGGCATCACCAGCGCACCGCAGACGAGCGCAGGCAAGTCGATCTCAACTGATCGGCGGTAGATCACGGTTTGCCGTTCCATTAAATCGAAGAGGGATTGCGCCCCAATTTCCTTACCGGGTACAGCGTTGAACCACCGTCGGAGAATTACCGAGACCTGCTGTGGACCGGTCCCTCCTTTTTCCCGCGCGATGGCATTCGCAATCCCTCCCACGGGTTCATCCGAACGGAAAAACACCCCAACTTGCGCGGTATCGTGAATAAACCGAATCGCCTCCTGGCGGAGAAGCTCACTGAAAATTCCTTCCCCGAGCGCCAAAAACGCACGGGACGCGGCTGTCAACGGCAGATAGATGTAATCGAAGCAAATGAGCGCCACCGCTAGATCATGGAGGGCGGTAGAAACCCTGAAAGAAACTTCGTCGTTAGTAAACCCGAGCCCAAAGGAGGCCTCTATGTTCTCCCCACTTTCGTGTTGGGCCGTAATCTCCTCGGAGGTACGCCACGTCCCCGGCGCCAGGAGATCGGAGATGTAGTAGGCGGTCTTGCCCGCTTCGACGATCCCAAATACTGGCGGTTCATTCTCCTCGCTCGCCACATTTGCCGGGACCGCGGTGCTCGCGGATGCAGTAACGGCAACAGCCTGATGAATGTAGTCCAACACGCTAAGAGCAGAACTGTGGTCTGGCCGGACTCTTTGCGAGTACTTGATCCTCTTGAGGGAGCTGATGGGTACCTCGTAATTCGTAACCGCAAAATGCGGACCCGGTCCGAACAGATCCATTTCCTGCCGGTTCTCCTTCAGCAAACGCAATACGTAGGAGTCGCGAACCCCATATCCCAAGAAAACCACAGTGCAGCCAGTGAAGATGTACTTCAGCGAATTCATGTAGACCGCGTCCGCGACTAATGTTTCATAGTCGGACGTGGCGAATACGGTACTTTGCACAGAACTAACCGACCCGTGCAGTTTGGCGACAAACGGAATCCGCCGCTGCAGCAGATCTACGCACCTGCTGATGTCGGTTCTCTGAACCGTCTGACACATCGGCAGACTGGCCTCCAGTACCTCGTCTACATTAGTGGTCAAGACGAACGGCGGGCTGATCTTCCCAAGGAGCCGTACAAAGGTCTTGTAGACCTCTGTCTGTTCCTTAGGTAGAAAAGCGTCGACGATGAATCGGCAGTAAGTGGCTGAGTCGAGGTCCCGACATAACTGAAAGAGTGCCGGGAAGTTCTCTTTATCAATGAGATCCAATGCGCGTTGGTTGTCAAAATTTGGGAGTTGCCGATGGAACGCTCCTCGTAGTTGGAGGGAAATGTCCTTCCATGAGGGATAACCAAGCCACCGACTCGCCCCGGCGCCTATCCAGAAGACAATGGGCCTAATACCGGTCGCAGCTGTCTTCGCCAATAAACGCAAGGCGAGGGCACTTTCGGAATTCACAGCATTCAGCATTAGTATCCAAGAAAAAAGGACACGGCGTGCCGTGTCCTCTCACAGTACGTCTCAAGTTTTGTGATCGCCCTCGGCGGCTAAAGCCGTCAAAGTTCGGTTCTTGTTGTGGCACGGCTGAAGCCGTGCCTTTCCCTGAATCTCTGCGGTTCCGCTCCGCTGGGACTGGCTGGTTTCCAATCCACAAGCAAGATCAAAGTCAAAAGCCGCGGGCAAGAGTGCCCGCGCCACACGGTCAGCTGCATCCGCTGGTGCTGCCGCAGCTCATGCACTTGTAGCAGCTGCCGTTGCGGACCATGATGGAGCCGCAGACGTGGCAACTGGGAGCGTCGCCCATGTCGATCATGCTGGCTAAGGCATCGGCGGCATGGACGGAACCAGGTCTCAGGTCTCGGGTCTCAGGTGTCAGCGAACCCCCTGAACCGGAACCAATGGAGCCGTTCAGATCGCCGACACCTTCCGGAGCGGGCCAAGACTTAGGACGCAGGTTGTCAAACAGCATCTGCTGCTGTCCAGTCAGGAAGCGCAGGTGCAGCCAGCGGAAGATGTAGTCCACGATTGACTTGGCATAGCCGATCTCGGGATGGCTCGACCAGCCGCTGGGCTCAAAGCGGGTGTGCGCGAACTTCTCGCAGAGCAGGCTCAGCGGAACGCCGTGCTGCAGCGCGATGGATGTGGTTAGGGAGAAGCTGTCCATCAGGCCGGAAACGGTTGAGCCTTCCTTGGCCATCTTGATGAAGATCTCGCCCGGCTCGCCGTTGGGATACAGGCCGACGATGACGTAACCTTCGTGGCCTCCAATGTTGAACTTGTGCGTCACCGACATGCGTTCTTCTTTCAAACGGTGACGCACGGCGCGCGGTGGAGCGTCGAGGTTGTCGTCTTCAACATGGACGGGGACGGGCGAGACGCCCGTCGCTCCACCGGAGCCACTCTGGGCCGTCTTGGTTCCGGCCGCCGAAAGCGGCTGCGACTGCTTGCATCCATCGCGATAAACCGCCACCGACTTCAGGCCCAACTTCCAGGCCTGGATGTAAGCCTCCGAAATATCGTCTACCGACGCTGCGTTCGGCAGGTTCACGGTCTTCGAGATCGCTCCCGAAATGAAGGGCTGGGCAGCGGCCATCATCTTCAGATGTCCCATGTATTGGATGGAACGCGTGCCCTTCGCCGGCTTGAACGAGCAATCAAACACCGCCAGATGCTCGTCTTTAACGTGCGGCGCGCCTTCGATCGTGCCGGTAGCGTCCACGTAAGAAACGATCGCGTCGGTCTGCTCATGCGTGTAACCCAGCTTGAACAGCGCCCCGGGGACAGTGTTGTTCACGATCTTGATCATCCCGCCGCCGACCAGTTTCTTGTATTTGATTAGCGCCAAGTCGGGCTCGATGCCGGTCGTGTCGCAGTCCATCATGAAGCCGATCGTTCCTGTTGGAGCTAGAACTGTTACTTGGGAGTTGCGGTAGCCGTGTTTTTCGCCGTGGGCGAGCGCTTCGTCCCAGCATTGCTTCGAGGCTTCTATCAGCTCGGACAGTTGATTGGCTGCGGAGCTGCGCTCCGCTTGGACGGGCGAGACGCCCGTCCCTCCACGAGCGCTGCCTATGTTGTTTACGCTGGCTCGGTGCATCCTTATTACGTCCAGGAAGGGCTCGCGATTGATGTACCAGCCGGGGCAGGCTGCTCCGGACATATTTTCCGCGGTGGTTATTCCCAGGCGCGTTTGGACTGTGTCGGTAATGGGGCCCAGCGGCTCGCATTGTTCGGCTATGCGTGACGACTGCAGATACGCTTCGCCGCACATTATGGCGGTTACGCAGGCGGCGTAGTCGCGTCCGGCATCGGAATCGTAGGGAAGTCCGGCGGCCATCAAGAGCGCGCCTAAGTTCGCGTAGCCTAGACCTAGCGGGCGATAGTCGTGCGAGTTCTTGCCGATAAGTTCGGTGGGATATCCGGCGTTGTCCACCAGAATTTCCTGGGCGGTGATTACCACGTCCACGGCGTGCCTGTAGGCTTCCACATCGAACGTGCCGTTGGGCGCGAACTTCAGCAGGTTCAGGCTGGCTAGGTTGCAGGCGGAGTCATCGAGGAACATGTACTCGCTGCAGGGATTCGAGGCGTTGATGCGCGAGGTGTTTTTCGAAGTGTGCCAGCGGTTGACGGTGGAATCGTACTGCATGCCGGGATCGCCGCATTGCCAGGTGGCTTCGGAAATCTTCTGGAGCAGGTCTTTGGCTTTGTAAGTGTTGACTACCCGGCCATCGACGATGGAGCGGGTGGAGAAGTCGGTGTCGCGCATGACGGCAACCATGAAGTCGTCGGTAACGCGAACGGAGTTGTTGGCGTTCTGGAAGAAGATGGAGCTGTAGGCGTCGGAGTCGGGATGCGATCCGTCGTAACCCTGCAATACCAGCGCGTGCGCTTTGGCTTCTTCTTTGGACTTGCACTCGATGAAGTCGACGATATCGGGATGGTCGATGTTGAGGATGACCATCTTGGCGGCGCGGCGCGTCTTGCCTCCGGACTTGATGACGCCGGCGAAGGCGTCGAAGCCTTTCATGAAGCTGAGCGGGCCACTGGCGGTGCCGCCGCCGCTGAGAACTTCGGTGGAGGAACGCAGCGTAGAAAGATTGGTGCCGGTGCCGGATCCCCACTTGAAAAGCATGCCTTCGGTCTTGGCGAGCGTGAGGATGGAATCGAGCGAATCTTTCACTGAATTGATGAAGCAAGCGGAGCACTGCGGGCGCGTGTATCCGGTGACGCCGAATTCCACTTGCTGAGTGGTGAAGTTCCAGTGCCAGTTGGTCGCGTCGGATTTAGGCTCGACGCGTTCGCAGCCTACGTTGAACCAGACGGGCGAGTTGAAGGCCACGTGCTGGCGGATGAGCAGGTGGACGAGTTCGTCGTGGAAGGTGGCGGCGTCTTCGGAGGAGCGGAAGTATCCGTCCTTCATGCCCCAGTCGCGAATGGTTTCGGCGACGCGGACGACCAGTTGACGCACGCCGGTTTCGCGCTCATCGGTGCCGATCTGTCCGTGAAGATATTTCGAGGCGACAATGTTGGTCGCGGTCATGGACCAGTCTTTGGGGACCTCGACGTTTTTCTGCTCGAAGATCATGCCTCCCTGGGAGTCGGTGATCTGAGCGTCGCGGAGTTCCCACTCGACCTCGTTGTAGGGGGAGACACCGGGCTTGGTGAAAAAACGGCGGAAGGTAAGGCCGGGAGCCTTCTTCTTAGTATTGCTGGCAGCGGTTTGAGTTTTGATTTGGTCGCGCACTTCGGGCATTTCCTTCTCCTCATTAGATGATGCCAAAAATCAGTTGATCTAAATAACAGGTTTCAAAGTTGAAACCAACCCTTCCCAGAAGCCGATTCGACCAGATTGCGCATGGCGCTCATTGTCTCAAATGCATACGGCGGCGCGGCGAAACAGATTGCTTCAGCTTCCCGGCGCCCAGCCCCTAAAGAGGCGTTTGATTTCGAAGGCTTCGGTGTCGCTAAAGCGATACCCTGATACGACCCAAACTCGTTACGGAGCTGGATCGGCCTGCGAGCTTTTTCTGTAATTGTGCTCTGGGAGCGCGGTGGTACGGGTTGGCTCAGCGGAGACCGCGTGGGCTGACTTCGTCTCGACAAGTCTCGGTTGGGCTGAACTTGTTTGGACTGGTTGGGCCAACTGAAGATCGGCGGCTGGGCATTCGATGCCATGGCGGGCAAAAGAGGCGGCAACGAGTTCGATTAAACCTTCCATCGGGGCTCCTAATGGCGCGAAGGAAGCTGGGCCGGTCGGGGAGCAGCTTCAGCCGCGAAATTCTAATTCTGTCGATGAATCCCCCCGAGGGGATGCCTGGCGGGGCCAAACCGGGGGAAGTCACCGCTAATTTCCATCCACTCAGGAGGGATGGTTTCCCGTTAAGGGGAGACGCGAAGTCACCTCAACTTTGAGTCTCGCCCCTGTGTTTACGGTCATAGCCCCCTTTATAAGGAGGTCTGCAAAAGTGCTCTGGGATGCTTAACGTACTCCCGTATATGGTGCCTGTCAAGAGGGAAACACCATATCTTGTAGCCCGAAAGTGGTAAGGGTATCGAGTTGGGAAATTGGGGTGAAGCCAGGTTTCAAAGTTTCAAGGTTTCATGGTTTCAAAGTCTGAACATATAGGGCGCTTTTGGAACGTTGAAACTTTGAACCCTTGAAACCTGGCCTTATGCGGTGGCACGGGTGCGATCTTCTGGCGAGGCGCGGGCCACGGGCCGGGCGAGGACGGCCGGCGCTCCATGCTGCGTGGGTGCGAGAGGCACGTAGATGTCTTCGAAGAGGGCTTGGGTGGTGATCCGTCTTATGCCGCCGGAGGACTCGACGAGATAGTCGCCAGGCCGGCCGGATTGTTCGCGGCCGAGGGCATCGGTAAAGACGAGTGGTTCGGTGAGTTGACGAGCGCGCACCAGAAAACGGGTGCGGTAGACGGTCCATTGGCTTTCAAGATTCATAGCGCTTTCTTTCACCCCTCGGTAGGGCCGGTGTTCGTTTCTGGCTTTCAGGTTTCAGGTTTTGACCGAGCACGGCCGCCGCTCGGCGGAATGCTTGTTTCAAGTGGAGCGACTGTACGCGCAGAAAGAGGGCGGGTCAATTACACAAGAATTGTGCAACGGTGGAATTTTCGCTCGCGGATTGGATGGGATGAATCCGGATCAAGCATGGGTCGAGGGTAACTGCGGTTGGCGCACGAGCGGCGGGGTTTGAGCGGTGGGCGGAAAATTGCGCTGGACGCGGCTGCGCTCGGCGACCGAAATTTGCACAAGGGGTGCACAGGTTAAGAACAGAAAGGTTTCAGAGTTTTAAGGTTTCAGAGTTTCAAAGATTCGTTGCGGTTCGGATCGCCCAAGGTTTTGTTGCTACCTTGAAACCTTGCAACTTTGAAACTCTGAAACCTTGCTCGGTAATGGCCACACGAGAGTCCCTACACGAGCGAGCATTACTTCTTCAGAGACGAGTGGTAGCGCTTGTTGATTTCTTCCCAGTTGACCACGTTCCACCAGGCTTGCAGGTATTCGGGACGGCGGTTGTTGTATTTGAGATAGTAGGCGTGCTCCCAGACGTCGTTGCCGAAGATGGGATAGAGGCCTTGCGAGAGCGGGCTGTCCTGGTTGGGGGTGGAGAGGATTTTCACTTCACCTTTGGAGTCGCCTGCCAGCCACACCCATCCGCTGCCGAACTGGCCTACACCGGCGGCGTTGAATTTTTCCTGGAAGGTTTTGAAGTCGCCGAAAGTTTTCTTGATCGCGCCGGCTATGGGGCCGGTGGGATCGCCTCCGCCTTTGGGCTTCATGATGTTCCAGAACATGGTGTGGTTGACGTGGCCGCCGCCGTTGTTGCGGACGGCGCCTCGGATGTCTTCGGGGATGGCGTTCAGGTCGCGGATCAGGTCTTCCGCACTTTTCTTGTGCAGCTCAGGATGCTTGTCGAGTGCGGTGTTGAGGTTCTTGACGTAAGCGGCGTGATGCATGTCGTGATGTAGATGCATCGTCTTTTCGTCGATGGTGGGTTCGAGCGCCGTGTAGTCATACGGCAGGGGGGGCAGTTCATGCGCCATTTTCATTTCCTCCAAAGCATTAAAGATGACGGGGTGGGGCAGAAAGATTCAACGCTCAGGCACGTGCGCGCGTCTTTAATAGTTTTACCGCTAAGGGGAACCCGGGCGCGCCGAAAACTGGGTGGACCGCTGCCGGGAGAAATCTTTACCACAGAGGACGCAGAGGAACACAGGGGAATTCTAGTGGAATCTGCGGTTCGCGGGCTGGAGTGCCCGCGCCACGGACGGATTGTCTTTATAATTCAATCTCACTTTTAATGGGTTCAGGAGGGTCTTTGAAGGTTCTATTGCTGGAGAGCATCAGCGGGGTGGCGGCTTCGCAGTTTGAAGAAGCGGGGTTCGAGGTGGAGTCACTGAAGGGAGCGCTCGACGAGCGCGAACTGGTCGAGAAGGTGCGCGGGACTTCGATTCTGGGAGTGCGTTCGAAGACGCGCATCACGGCGGCAGTGCTGGATGCGGCGCCGGAGCTGGTGTCGGTGGGGGCTTTCTGTATTGGCGTGGATAAGATCGATCGCGCGGCCTCGAGCGATCGGGGGATTGGGGTGTTTAACGATCCGCACTCGAACAGCCGGTCAGTGGCGGAGTTGGCGATGGGGGAGATCATCCTGCTGATGCGGCGGACGTTTGAGGCGAGCACGCAACTGCATGGCGGGGTGTGGAATAAATCGTCGGCGGGATCGCATGAGGTGCGCGGGCTGACGCTGGGGATTGTGGGCTACGGGAAGATCGGGTCGCAGGTATCGGATCTGGCCGAGGCGATGGGCATGCGGGTGGTGTTCCATGATCTGACGCATGTGCTGGCGCGCGGGAATGCTCGGGCGGTGAGCTTTCGCGAATTGCTGGAAACTTCCGACGTGATCACTCTGCATGTGGATGGGAAGGTGCAGAACCAGGATTTGTTTGGGGAAGACGAGCTCCGCGGAATGAAAGACGGAGCGTGCCTGATCAATTTGAGCCGCGGGTTTGTGGTGGATCATGAGGCGCTGGCCCGGCATTTGAAGAGCGGGAAGCTGGCAGGAGCGGCGGTGGATGTGTTTCCGCAGGAACCGGAGAGTGGCGGCGCGTTTTCCAGCCCGCTAAAAGGGCTGCCGAATGTGATTTTGACGCCCCATGTCGGCGGCAGCACGGAGGAGGCACAGCAGAATATCGGCCAGTTTGTTTCGGCGCGGATGATCGATTATTTCAAGAGCGGGAATTCGCTGCTGAGCGTGAACCTGCCTCATTGTCATCTGGACTATGATCCGGGATCGCACCGGCTGATGCATATCCACCACAACGTGCCGGGAATCTTGCGGGCGATTAACGACATTCTGGCGGATCGGGAGATCAATATTGAGCGGCAAGTGCTGGACACTCGCGGGGCGCTTGGCTATGCGATTTACGACATCAATCGGGATTGCGATGAGCCGTTGCTGGCAAAACTGCGCGCCGTTCCGCATACGATTCGGGTGCGGATGCCGGGAGAGGCTCGGGGTTAGAGAGGCAAAGTCAGTATCGTGTCCCGTAAGTTCGCGACATAAGTTTGGGTTGTCATCCTGAGCGAAGCGAAGGATCTCGTGCGCAGCGAATTCAAATACATAGGTCCTTCGCTTCGCTCAGGATGACAGTGTGGATTTATGCTTTCGCGGACAGGAGTGTCCGCGCCACAGGGGATTATTTCGCTGCGGCGCGTTTGAGGCGATCTTGGATGGCTTCCCAGTCGGGCGTGCTGGGCGGGAGATCTATGGCAATCCAGTTGTAATTTCCGGCGTCCGCCTGGTGGAGAACTTCGTATAGCGCGGCGGCGTAGTCGGCGGCGGATTGCGGCATCTGGTGGGTGGCGATGTTGGTGCGGCCGGGCGGATTCTGGTGCTGTAGGTAAAGTCCCTGGCCCTGATCGGGCAATTTTCCATTCGTCGCTAAGTACAAAGTGGTGCGCGGGCTGTAGTGCCGCGGGTGCAGGCCCGGAGCGGGATGCGGGCCGGTGGCCGGATCGGCTGCGGTAGCGATTGGGCCGATCAGGGATTCTATTTCGGTGCGCGGAATTCCTCCGGGGCGAAGCAGAATGGGTTGCGATCCGGCTAACGACAGGACAGTGGATTCGATACCCACGTTGCAGGGGCCGCCGTCGAGGATGTAGTCGAGGTCGCTGCCCAGGCTGCGCCGGACGTGGTCGGCGGTGGTGGGGGAGAGTTCGGTGAAGCGGTTGGCGCTGGGTGCGGCGAGTGGAACGCCGGCGGCGCGGATGAGGGCAAGCGCGATCGGATGCGCGGGCATGCGGAGACCGACGGTGGGAAGGTTGGCGGTGACGATGGGAGGAATGGTCCATGACGAAGACGCTGCCGAGCTTCGCTCGGCTGGGCGGACGAGGGCGTCCGCCCCTACGTGGGACGTGGGAAGAACCAGGGTGAGCGGGCCGGGCCAGAATCGGCGGGCCAGGCGGTCAGCGATTTCCGGCCAGCGCGCGACCAGCGACTGCGCCATTTCGATCGAAGCTACGTGGACGATGAGCGGGCTGGTGCCGGGTCTGCGTTTGACGGCGTAGATGCGGGCCACAGCTTCGGCGTCGAGGGCGTTGGCTCCGAGACCGTAAACAGTTTCGGTGGGGAAGGCGACGAGGCGGCCGGCGCGGAGGAGCCGGGCGGCGTGGTCGATTTCGCCGGGATCGGCGGTTTGAGGCATGGATGATTGTAGATTGCCGACGTCAGATTTGCGGATTGCCGAAAGACCCTAACTACAGGGGGCACAGAGGAACACAGAGAAAATCGGGGGCGGGCAGAATCGCGGTAAGTGAAGACTGGTACTGCGACCGCGTGATAATTCATACGGTGGAGTAACGGGTGTCTCGCCCGTTCAGCCGGGCGGGGACGCCCGGCTCTCCACCGGCAAGCTTTCGAAATTACTTTTTCTTGTCGTCTTTCTTGTTTGGTTCTTCGACCGCAAGGTTGTTGGTCACTGAGAATGCGCCGTGGACGCCGTTCGCCTGCATGCCGGCGATTTGCTTTTCCATCTGGCGGGCCACTACGCCTTCGAGCGTGATGTGTCCGTTGTTGACAATGATGTGAATGGGGGGAACGGCACGCACCTGGTACTGGCTTAGGACGTCGTTGCCATAGATGGCGCGGTAGGCAGCCCGGCGGATCTGGTCGTCGTTCATGGAGGTGGGCAGGACCTCGATATTGTTGACGACTTTCTCGACACCTTCAATGCGCTTCACGGCGTTTTCGGCGTCGGACTTGAGCGTGGGACGCGAGACCTGGCCGAGCAGGGTCACGGTGCCATCAGGATCGACCTTGTAGGCGAGGTTGTCGAACACGCCATAGTAAGGAAGCATCACGAGTTCATGACGGACTTCCTTGTAGATGCGATCGATGCTCTTCTGACTGAGCGCGCCAGTTGGTTGGTTGTCCTGGATGGCGGGACTGGCGAGAGCCGCCATCGAGAAAATCAGTGGGAGAGCAAGAACTGCGAGCAGTGATTTCTTCATTTCTTTGACCTCACGCAAGACTTCTTACGACATGGTGGGAGCCGGTGAAATTCTTCGCACTTTTCTGACGCTGGAAAGGGCCGCGAGGATGCTTTTTCTTGCGCCGGGGGATCGGCGGCCGAGTCTGTATCGCAACTCGTGTGCCGTCCCTCCGGGACTCGACTTTGTTCCACCTTTGTTTCCCGGCACTGACGTGCCGGGCTTTCACGTGTCGCCGCTTCGCGGCTGGAGCGATAGCGTGTTCCACTTTCTTGCTGCGCTCGGCTGGACAGCCGAGGGCGGCTGTCTCTACGCGGACGGGCGAGGGCGCCCATCTCTCCACCGGCTTAGGCCGTTTTGGGTTTGCGGCGACGCTCTCTAAAGCCTTCTATCAACAGGTAGAGAACAGGGATAAAGAACAAGTTCAGGATCGTGCTCATGATCATGCCGCCGAAAACGGTGGTGCCTACGGAGTGGCGTCCGTTTTCTCCGGCGCCGCTGGCGGTGACCAGTGGGACAACGCCGAGGATGAAGGCGAAGGACGTCATGAGAATCGGGCGCAGGCGGATGCGGGCGGCTTCGACGGCGGCGTCGAGAATGGTCATGCCGCGTTCGCGCAGTTGCTCGGCGAATTCCACGATCAGGATGGCGTTCTTGGACGCGAGACCTACCAGCATGACGAGTCCCACCTGGCAGTAGACATCGTTCTGCTGGCCGCGGATCCATTGGGCGGAGAGCGCGCCGAGCAACGCCATGGGCACGGCGAGCAGAATAATGAAGGGGAGCACGAAACTTTCATACTGCGCCGAGAGCGTCAGATAGACCACCAGCGTTCCGAGACCGAAGAGGATGAGCGTGGTGGATCCCGACGCCAACTCTTCGAGCGAAATTCCCGACCATTCGTAGGTGTAACCCTGGGGCAAGACTTTCGCGGAGAGCTGCTGCATGGCGTCAATGGCCTGTCCGGAGCTGAAGCCGGGGGCAGCGGAACCGTTGATTTCCGCCGAACGGAAAAGGTTGTAGTGACTGATGACCTGGGGCGCGGCGGTCTGGGTGATGGTGACTAAATTCTCGAGCGGGACCATGGCGCCGGAATCGGAGCGAACGTAGTACTGGCCGATATCCTGCGGATGCGAGCGGAATTGCTTGTCGGCCTGCACATACACACGATAGGAACGGTTGTTGAAATCGAAATCGTTGATGTAGGCCGAACCCATGTAGACGCTGAGGGTGTCGGTGATCTGGCTGAGCGGGATGTGCAGGCTCTTGGCTTTTTCGCGATCGATGGTGACGACATACTGCGGATCGTTCGCGGTGTAGGTGGTGAATAATCCGGCGAGGTCTTTTTCCTTGCGCCCGCCGCCGGCGCGAGTGAGGTCGTGGGTGACTTTGTCGAGATCCTGAAGAGTGTGATTGCCCTGATCCTGGACTTCGAATTGGAATCCGCCGAACTGGCCGAGACCTTGCACGGCGGGCGGTTCGAAGGGGATGACGATGGCGCCGGAAATTCCGAAGAACGGACCGCGCAGTCGATTGATGACTGCGGCGGCGGTGTGGTCGCGGCCTTTGCGCTGCGCGTACGGGCGGAGGCTCAGGAAAACCATGCCGGCGTTGGGCGCGCTGCCTCCGAAGCTGAAGCCGGCGACGGAGAAGGTACCCTCGATTTCAGGAAAATTCTTGCTGATGGCGGTTACCTGCTCGCCGATTTTCCGCGTGTATTCCAGCGAAGCTCCGGTGGGAGCCTGGATGGCGACGATGAGATATCCCTGATCTTCGTTGGGGACGAAGCCTTTGGGCACGTGCAGGAAGACGACGTAAGCGAGACCAAGTCCGGCGGCAAACAGGATGAGAGCGACAACTTCGAAACGCAGAAAAGCGCGGAGGGCGCGAACGTAACCATGGGTAACCGCGGCCAGGACGCGGTCGACACGCTTGAATAACCAACTCTTTTCGCCGTGCTCGCGACCGAGCAGGAGCGCGGAGAGCGAGGGCGTAAGCGTAAGCGCGTTGAAGGCCGAGATCGAAATCGAGAAGGCGATGGTCAGGGCGAACTGGCGGAACAGAATTCCGGTTGTGCCGGGAAAGAAGGCAACAGGCACGAAGACGGCAACCAGCACCAGTGAAGTGGCGATGACGGCGCCGGTGACTTCCTTCATGGCGTCGGACGAGGCTTTGACGGGATCGGACTCGCCTTCCTGCAGATGTCGCTCGATGTTTTCGATGACGACGATGGCGTCGTCGACGACCAGGCCGGTGGCGAGCGTGATGCCGAACAGCGTCAGCGTGTTGATGGAGAAGCCGAGCAGCTTGACGAAAGCGAAAGTGCCGATGAGCGAGACGGGGATCGTGACTGCCGGAATGATGGTGGAGCGCCAGTCTTCGAGGAAAACGAAGATGACAAGAATGACGAGGAGGATGGCTTGGCCGAGGGTAAAGACTACGTCGCGGATGGATTCGCCGACCGCGTCGGTGGTATCGAAGGCGAGCTCATACTTCATGCCGGGCGGAAAGCGCTTGGAAAGGCGCTCGAGTTCGGCGAGGCAGCGACGGTCCACGTCGAGGGCGTTGGCGGTAGAGAGCTGGGTGATGCCGAGGCCGACGGCTTCGCGCCCGTTGTAATCGAGGTTGGAACTGTAGTTTTCGGCGCCGAGCTCGGCGTGACCGACGTCCCGCAGGCGGACGAGAGTGCCATCCGCATTGCTCTTGAGGATGATGTTGTCGAACTGAGTGGCTTCGGAAAGACGGCCGACGGCGCGCACGCTGATCTGGAACTGCTGGCCGGGGATCGAAGGCTGGGAACCGACTTGTCCGGCAGCGACTTCAACGTTCTGCTCCCCGAGAGCGCTGACAACGTCGTCGGCGGTAAGGGCGCGGCTGGCCATGCGCACGGGATCGAGCCACAGGCGCATGGAGTACTTGCGTTCGCCGAAGATGAAGACGTCGGCCACGCCGGGAACACGCTTCAGGTTGTCGCGGACGTAGACATCGAGGTAGTTGCTCATGAAGAGCGTGGAGTAGCGGCCGTCGGGCGAGAAGACGCCGGCGCCGAGGACGAAATTCTGCGAGGTCTTGGCGACGGTAACTCCGACTTGCTTGACCGCGTTGGGGAGACGTCCTTGAGCAGTGTTGACGCGGTTCTGAATGTCGACGGAGGCGAGGTCGGGGTCGCGGTTGAGATCGAAAGTGGCGGTGACCGTACTGACCCCGTTGTTGGTGCTGGAGGAGGTGATGTACTTCATGCCCTCGGCGCCGTTGATCTGCTGTTCGAGAGGCGTAGTAACAGCGGACTCGACGGTCTGGGCGCTGGCTCCGGTATAGACGGCGGTAACACCGACCTGCGGCGGCGCGAGGTTCGGAAATTGCGCGATGGGCAGCGTTGGGATACAGACGGCGCCGGCGAGAATAATGAGCAGGGCGCAGACGGTGGAGAATACGGGGCGATGAATAAAAAAGTCGACCATAAGAAAAAGGGCGGTGCTTTAGTCTAGGAACCTGTGGTGCGACTAAGATTTCGAAATCCAGCGCCTGAAGGCGCGTTGATACTAAGGCACTGGCGGCATGCCTGAAGGCAGGCCCTGATACGAATCTCACATCCACAACGGACTTTCAGCTGTCCAGTTTTCTGGGAGCTTTTACTTTTGCTAGCTGCCGCTTTCCTGCGGGATTACGGGTACACCATCGATTAGAAACTGGGTGCCGGAGACGACTACCTTGTCGCCCGGTTTTACGCCGTCGAGGACGACATAGTTGTTGCCGACGATTTGGCCGATCTGGAGCGGCTTCTGGTGGACCACGTATCCACCTTTCTGGTCAGACTCAGCAACGAAAGCGAAATAGAGGCCGCCGATTCGCGACACGGCCACGACCGGAACAACGGGCTTTTCCTGGCTGCCCCAGACCACACGAGCGCGGATGAACTGGGCGGTGCGCAGGCTGTCGTTCGAGTTTGCGATCGTCGCTTTGACGAGCACGCTTTGCGTCGCGGTGTCCACCTGTGGCGAGATGAACGCGATGCGGCTGGTGGCGAGCGAGCTTCCTGAGGCGTCGACGATCAGGACGGGAAGATTCATCTTCAGCTGGGCGGATTTCTCGATGGGAACATAGATGTACGCTTCGAGGCTGCCGGGACGATCAACGGTGGTGAGCGTGGTGGTGGTGAGGACGCGGTCGCCAACGCGGACGGGAACATCACCGACAATGCCGGCCCGCGGAGCGACCACATGGTAGTAGTGCAACTGGACCTGCTGCTCGCGGACCTGAGCTTCGAGCGAGTGCAGTTGCGCCTGGGCAGCATCGATGGCGGCGCGCGCCTGGTCGAGATCCTGCTTACTGACTACGCCGGCATTGGCAAGGCTGCTGACGCGGTCGAAACTCTGCTGCGCCAACTTGACCTGGGCAACCTGGGCGGCGCGGGCGTCATCCTGGCTTCTGACCGTGGCCTGTTGCTTGGCGGGATCGATCTGCATCATCGGAGCCCCGGACGCAACGCGTTCGCCCGAGTGGACGAAGATCTGCGTAATGATGCCTTCGACCTGCGGCATGACCACGGCGGAGTCGCGGGACTTCAAGGTGGCGACGTAGTCGGTGGTGTCGTCGACTTTTTGGGCCTTCGCCGCTTGGACTTTGACCGGCATGGCCTGCGGGGCGGCAGCCTTGGCTTCTTTGCTGTTGCCGCAGGCGGTAGTGAAAAGAAGCACGGCCAGAAGGGCGCCGGGCAGAATCAGAAATGGCGTTTTTGCGAAGAATCGAGACATAATCGGCACTTTTAACGAAATTCCTCAGGCTGCGGAAAAACTAGTTCCCGAGCACGAAGTGTGACCTCAGCGGCTAAAGCCGCTTCTGCAAACAAGCCAGTTATCGCAGCACTGAAGAGTGTGCGTGAGAACTGGGTCGTCCCTCCGGGACTTGACTCATTTCCTTCCACCTTACCCAGCGCTGAAGCGCTGGGCTAAGCTGGTTCGCCCCTCCGGGGCTGGATTCCCCTGTGTTTCGTTCCACCGGGTTACCCGAAAACGAGTTCTCACGCACACACTGAAGCGCTGCGCCACCCAAAATCCAATGCTCTTTGACTTCGCTCAGGGCAGGCTCGCGAGACGCCCGTCCCTCCACGGTATGAGTCATCAACGGCGGCTCGGCCACAGCAATATTAGATCAAAGATATAGATTCCTGCTAAGGGCAGGAAGCTCCGAAGAATTTTTGGTTCTGCTAAATTGTTTTGTTATGAAACCGAGCCGAAGTTTTGCGAGCGACAACAATGCGGTGGTGCATCCCGAGGTGCTGGAGGCGATCCGGCGCGCTAACCAGGGGCATGTGGTGGGGTATGGGGACGATCCGCACACGGAATCGGCGGTGGGAAAATTCCGGGAGCAGTTTGGAGCCGATGTGGGGGTCTTCTTTGTGTTCAATGGGACGGCGGCGAATGTGCTCAGTTTGCAGGCGCTGACGCGGCCGTTTCATGCGGTGCTGTGTCCGGAGCTGTCTCATATTTATACCGACGAATGTGGGGCGCCGGAAAAGTTTACGGGCTGCAAGCTGGTGCCTCTGGCAGCGCCGGGCGGGAAGCTGACGGTGGAAACAGTGGCGCATGCGTATCACGGAATTGGGGACCAGCATCACGTGCAGCCACGGGTGATTTCGATTACGCAATCGACCGAGATGGGGACCGTGTATAAGCCGGCAGAAATCGAGGCGCTGGCGCGGTTTGCCCACGAGCGGAAAATGTTTTTACACATGGATGGGGCGCGGATTTCAAACGCCGTGGCAGCGCAACGACTTAGCCTGCGGCAGGCGACGCGCGATTTGGGAGTGGATGTACTTTCGTTTGGCGGGACGAAGAACGGGTTGATGGGCGTGGAAGCGGTGGTGTTCTTTCGTCCGGAACTGGTGGAGGATTTTTTGTTTGTGCGCAAGCAGGGGATGCAGCTGGCATCGAAGATGCGCTACATGTCGGTGCAGATGGAGGCGCTGCTGACGGACGATCTTTGGCGGCGGAATGCGGAGCATGCGAACCGGATGGCGCGACTGCTGGAACAGGAAGTGAAGAAGATTCCGCGAGTCAAGATTGTGTATCCAGTGGAGGCGAACGGCGTGTTTGCGCAAATTCCTCGGGAGGCGATTAAGAAGATACAGGAGCGGTACTTCTTCTATGTGTGGAGCGAAGAGGAGTCGGTGGTGCGTTGGATGTGCTCGTTCGACACGACCGAAGAGGACGTCCGGGAGTTTACGGAGTTTGTGGGGACAGTGGTGAGGGACTTCCCGAACTGAAGCCCCCACACTGGGCGCGTCTATGGGGCACGATCCGATTTCCCGCCTTGTGGGCGGAAGATCGGCGTACTTATTTCTTGCCTGCCCTAACCTTTGCCCATCGTGCCCTCTGCGCTGCTGCGATTCTCTTGCGTCCTGCGAGCGAAATCGTTCGTTTTTTGTGAGTTGCGGCAGGTCCAGGCTTGGTCCCCTGCAGGTAGACTTTCCCGAAGGTGGTTAGTGCAGCCGTTACGCGGTGGAGTTCATCCTCAAGTCGCGCACGTTCCTGCTGGAGCTGTTTGACTACGGACTGAATTAGTGTTTTTGCCATACAGGGATTTTATCACTTGTAAGTTGGACATCAAAGCCGTTCTGCAGGAGGGGCTGTTAACTGGGACAAAATTCCCGTTTTTGGATGAAATCCCGCTCTGGGCAAGGAAATCGAGCCGAAGTCGCGCACCTTACAATGCGACGGGACTATGTGGACAGAGATCGGTGAAAAGCCGTTACCAGCCCAGGTCGGACCTGCGGTCAGACTTGCGTTCGGAGTTACTTTGCTCGCCGAACCGGTTGCGCTTCTTATAGGACATCAGCATCAGGCCGATGCAGATACCCATGGGTGGGAAAATGAGGACCAGTATCCCGCTTTTAAGGGCTTGAATCATGCGAGGGCCGGCGCCGGCAGGGCCGGCGCCGGCGGCCTGGGTGTAGCAGAGCGCACAGCTCTGGCTCCAGGCGGGCAGCGAGAGGCACGCAAGGACAAGCAGCAAAAGAGCGGCCGCTGCGCGGCTGTTGTGGCCTCTCGGAATCGTAAGGTGCTACGATCTCCTACTGACAACATGACAAAGCCTCGCTTGTTCCGGTCATCAAGTCGCGATGCGCGAATGTTTCTTACGGCGGTCACCGCCGTTTCTCTGATTTTGACCGGGCTGCCTGGAAATCCAGAATTTGCCCAAGCTCAGACCGCAACGCCAGCCAAAGAATTCCGGCCACCCCATACACTTCCGCTGACGAGCTTTTATGACACGCCACATCCGCTGCGCCCGGGCAAGCCTGGAGAACTGATACGCTCGGAACCGATCGACGAATACAACCTTCCGTTTGAAGTGTCCGCATTGCGGATTCTTTATCACTCCCGGACCGCGAACGGAGAAGACGTGCCCGTCTCGGCGGTGGTGCTGGTTCCGGATGGCAAGCCTCCGGCAAGCGGATGGCCGGTGATTGCTTATGCGCACGAGTTCAGGGGAGTGGCGCGGCAGTGCGCTCCCTCACTGATGAAAAATCTCGGCGTTGGGCCGCGCCTCGCGATGTACGCCAATCTCGGCTATGCGGTGGTTGCGACCGACTATTCCGGGTTGGGGGCCGATTCCGGCACGCCGGTGCTGGACATGCAGTCGAACGCGTTTGACGTCATCTATTCGGTTTCGGCGGCGCGCGCGGCTGTGGCACAGATCGGACCTAAGTGGATCGCTTTGGGACCTTTCCAGGGAGGTCTGGCCGCCGTGGCAGTGGCGGAGAGCGAAGTACGCGATCCCAACTATCTGGGCAGCGTCGCCACTTCGGGTGTGGCGGATGTGCAGCAGGTCTACCAGCACTTCGCGCAGGGTTCTTCCAATCGCATGCTGCTAGTCCTGGCATCCACCGTCAAAAAGCTGTATCCGGAGTTCCAGGTGAGCGACATGCTGAAAGACAAGGCGCTTCCTGCGTACCAGCGCGTCGCGCAGAGCTGTGGAGGAGAAACCGAGCCGGAGTTCAGCAACGCAATGCTCAAACCGGGTTGGGAGAACAATCGGTTCGTAAAGGAGTTTTTCAGCGGGAACACTCCCGGCCAAAAACCGGCCCACGGCCCGCTCCTCGTGATCAGTGGCGAGGCGGACCTTGCCATACCGGCGGAAATGTCGGGGAAAACCGTGGCCCGCATGTGCAAGCAAGGAAGCCGAATCCTTTTTTTGAAGTATCCGGATCTCGATGCCAGCGGCGTGATGGGAGCGTCGGCCGCAGACCAGCTCAGTTGGATCAAGGCCCGGTTTGCCGGCTATGCTACCCCCAGCAACTGCCCTTGAGCAATTGCAAATCGCCCGCCTGAAAACTTCCACAGGACAACCTGCCTGAAGAATTCACGGGGACGTGGTCGTCATTCTCTCCGGCTACCACTTGCGGTCAGAGTCAGGCGCGTCATCGGCCTGTCTGAACTGATTGCGTTTGCGATAAACAATGAAAATCATGCCCACCGACATGAACGTGGGAGGGACGATAAGAATCAGAATCCCGCTGCGCAAGGCCTGAATCATTCGAGCGCCGGCGGAGGCCGCCTGGGTATAGCAGAGGGCGCAACTCTGGGAGAAGGCCGGGAGAGGGGCGGCGAGCATGGCCAGTCCAACCAGCGCAATACCAATAAGCAGGAACGGTCTCTCGACCCTCATCTTTCCTCTTAACATCTGTCCTCTCAACTCGCGCCTTTCCCTTGGATGAGTTATTTTGAAAATGGCGCGCCGGAAACCATCCGGAAGCTGTCGGTCCACCCATATTGCATCATCAGCAGGACAGAAATCGTAAAGATGGCGACAAACAGCAGAAAGCCCCGCTTTTCCGTCCAAAGATGCATGAAGAACAGTGCTGCCAGCCCCGCCTCGACGCAGGCGACCGCCAGCATGCGCGAGAACATTTGCGATATGTCAATATTCTGATAGGCAATGACGAATTGCAAGCCTGCGAGAGCGAGCAGGCAAACATAGACGACCAAATCTTTCCCGATTCCGTTACTCTTGTGCTCTTCCGCTGTTGTCATAGCATTCTGCTCCCTAGCTGCTTGATCTAGTGGGTGAGATTCAAAAGGTAGACTAACGGTACGACGAACATCCAAACCAGATCCACGAAGTGCCAGTAAAGCCCCAGTATCTCGATATCATCCGCATTGTAGCGGCCGCCCTTGTAGCGCACACCCACAACGAGCAGAGCGATTACGCCGCCCGTAACGTGCGTGAGGTGCAAGCCTGTGATGCTGAAAAATGACGCCCCGAACAATCCGGTTCCCCAGGGGTTCTTAAAGAGGGTCATGCCTTCATTGATGAGGCCCATCCATTCACGAATATGCAGGAGGGCGAAAACAATACCCGCAGCCGCCGTAATCATGGTCCAACGAAAGGCTCCGGCTTTGTCCCCCGCCCTCGCTGACCGCAGTCCGAGCAGCATGGTCAAACTGCTGGTCAGAAGAATGAAGGTCATGATCGCGACGTTGGTGATGCTGTGGAACGGTCTTGGCCAATCGGGAGTCCCATTGCGCAGGAATCCATAGGCCACCAGGCACGCGGCAAAAGTCATGGTGTCGGCGATAATGAACAGCCACATCGCCAGCTTTTTTGTAGGAATCGAAAATGCCGGTCCTACCGTCAGGCCTGTCGTGTGTACTTCCATGGTCAAATCCGCTTGGCTCACAGCGCCTCCTAATTATTGAGTCGGTTAAAGTTTGATCCAAAGCAGCAAAATCAGGTACAGCCAAAGAACGTCCATGAAATGCCAGTAACGCGCGGTCGCATCCAGCGTGCTCCGTCGCAGGGACGACTTACTCAGCTTGCGAATCACATAGATCAACCCGCCCAGACCCCCGAGTACGTGTAGTGCGTGTGTGGCTGTCAGCACATAGAAAAAAGAACTGCTTGGATTCGTGGCCAGATAGAGCCCCTGGGCGCTCAACTGCGACCACGCGACGTACTGACCAGCCACAAAAAGCAGGCCGAGAAATAAGGTTATGTACAGCCAGCGTGCCGGGCTCTCAACCTGACTTTTCAGACCGCCCATGAAAGTAGCGACGCGGCGGCGCGAGACTTCCAGGGTAACGCTGCTGGCGAGGAGCAGCAGGGTGTTGAAGTAGAGGATCGACGGCAACGTGAAGGTCTGCCAGTCCAGCGATGATCCTTTGCGAACGATCAGGGCGCTGGTGAACGCGGCAAACATCATCGTAATGGCGAAAAGCACTACCCAGATGCCAGTCGAGGACGGCGGCGGCGAGTAGTCGAGCGCCACACGCAGGTCACCATCCGCCGGAACCAAGTTCCGCCAACCAAAGTTCCCCGAGTGCCCTTGATCCGGCAAGCGGTGCGGATCGATTTGCGGCGGTTCATGTACCGTAGTTGCCATAACGCACTAAACTCCCCTCCCGCAGATGCCAGTGTTTCGCGAGTTACTTCTCTTCGTGTTCCGTCTTAACTTGCTCCGGCGAAGTCTGCATGACGTAGTCACCAACCGAACTTTGCACGCCGTATTGATAGGGATCGTGGTAAACCACCGGATGCTTACCGCCAAAATTGTCCCAAGGTGGCGGCGTAGCCGTGCTCCACTCCAGCGAAGTGGCCTCCCACGGATTATCTGGCGCGGGCGCGCCCCAGAACCGGCTGTGAATCAGGTTGTAGAGAAAAATCAACTGGGCAGCACCTGTGATGAGGGCCGCGATGGTGATGAAGCGATGCACCGGGATCAGAGGCTGCAGGAAGTCATCCACGAAGGTCGAGTAGCGGCGCACATTCCCGGCCATTCCCAGGTAATGGAATGGCATAAAGATGCAATACGCGCCCACGAAGCTGAGCCAGAAGTGAATTTTCCCCAAAGTCTCGTTCATCATTCGTCCGGCCATCTTGGGGAACCAGAAGTAAGTTCCCGCGAAAATGCCGAACATGGCCGCGACGCCCATCACCAGGTGGAAATGGCCCACCACGAAGTAAGTCGCATGGAGCATGATATCGATGGAGGGCTGAGCCAGGAAGAAGCCGCTCACGCCACCGCTGACGAACATCGAAATAAAGCCCAAGGCAAACAGGGAAGCCGAGTTGATACGCAGCTTGGAACCATACAGACTGAAGGTCCAGATCAGTACCACGATGGAGGACGGGATGGTTATGACCAGGGTAGGGAAAGAGAATGCCAGCGAGGAGAACGGATTCATCCCGCTGACAAACATGTGATGCCCATAGACCATGTAGCTGAGGACGGCAAGGGCTCCCATGGAATAGATGAGTACTCTTTGGCTAAGCATCGGCTTGCGCATGTTAGTGATCAGGATATGGGAAACGATGCCGATACCGGGGATGATCGCGATGTAGACCTCAGGATGTCCGAAGAACCAGAACAGGTGCTGCCATAAGAGTGTCGATCCTCCGGAGTGCGGCAGCATTTGGTCATTCATCACCAGGTTCGATGCGACAAAGAAGCTGGTACCGGCCACGTGATCCAGAATGACCAGGATACATGCCGGCATTAACACGGCAAATGCTGTAAGTCCCATGCACGAGGTAATGAACCATGCCCAAGCGCTGAGTGGCAGACGCATGAGGCTCATCCCTTTGACCCGGAGATCGAGCGTGGTGGGGATGAAGTTCAGTGCACCCAACAACTGGCCAACACAAAACAGAGCAATGGAAATTGCCCAAAGGACCACACCTGCCCCTTGTCCAGGACCCGCAACCGAACCGACGGCATTGAGCGGCGCGTATTGGGTCCAGCCACCCAGGGTTGGTCCATCGCCCACGAAGAATGAGGACATCAGGACCAGGAAGGCCACGAATGTGACCCAGAACGACATCATGTTGAAGTGCGGGAAGGGCATGTCCTCCGCGCCGACCTGGATCGGCAGGAAGAAATTACCGAATGCCGCGAAAGGCGCGGTCGTGAGCACAAAAAAGACCATGATCGTGCCATGCATGGTCATCAATTGCAGGTAGTACTCCGGCGTCATCACCCCGCCAGGAGCACCGTTCGGCGAAAGCAATTGCAGGCCGGGGATCGCGGCGTTGGTCCACGCAAGGTGGATCCGCATGAACCAGGAAAGCACCATTCCGACAAGAGCGGCGACCAAGGCCAGCGCGTAATACTGCTTGCCGATCACCTTATGGTCCAGACTGAAGACGTGCTTCCGAATGAAACTTGTCGGAGGAGCGTGGTGCGCCGCGTGCGCTGCTACGTCGTGCATATCCTCACCTCAAAAGAGTTGTCTCGATCCACTCGCGCGTGAACGCGGGCGGGAAGAGATTACTGCATTGCCGCTTCCTTCTTCATCCAGTCGTCAAAGTCCGGCTGAGACATCACGCTCAGGTACGCCTTCATGTTGTAATGTCCCAGGCCACAAAGCTGGGTGCAGACAATTTCGTACTTGCCGACCTTAGTTGCCGTGAAGTGCAGAGAAACGTCCAACCCGGGAACAAAATCCTGTTGCACCCGCAACTCGCGTACAAAAAAGGAATGTCCCACATCCTTCGAATGCATGAGCAGATGGATCTCCTTGTTCACGGGGATAGCCATCTCGGCGGTCACGATGTCGTCTTTGGAATCCGGATCGTGTTCGGGGTCGAGACCATAGAAATTCTGTGATCCCTCGTTAATGAGCTCGGGGTGAATGGGGCCGAGCTTTCCATCGGGACCGGGGTAGCGGAAATAGAAAGCGAACTGTCCGGCTTGGACCTGGATCGGCATGGCGTCGGCCGAGGGCGGACTGAGATATACATTCGCCCAGGCCTTCACTCCGAAGATTCCGAGGGCCATGACTTCTATGCCAACGACCAGCAAGGCAGCAATCACCAAACCCTTGGCGCCGCCGGGAAACTTTTTGATCTTTGCATCCGGGCCAGGGTTTGAGAAGCGCCAGACGAAAATGGCCAAAATGAATTGTGCGGCGAGGAAGGAGATCCCAGCCTCCGCCATGGTTTCCGACATCTGCTCATCGATCAGATGGCCATGAGTCGAGATGTCCTCTGGCGCCACCCAGGTGTGTCGCAGGATGGGAATCGCGGAAAGAATCGCGATTACGATGATGGTGATCGCAAAGAATTTTGCCATGATGCTTCGCCCTCCGGTTGCCGCTTCCGACCTTACTTCCCTGGGAATGCAGCGGCGGAGAACGAGACTCCGCCGCCGTCGTTCCGTCAGTATGCCTTCGCTTTGAAGGTAAAGTTCACGTCCTTGGTTTCGTTGCCAGTGATGGTGACGTCGGCGGTCTGGGTGCCGTAGTCTTCATGCCAGGCGGTGATGGTGTACTTGCCAGGAGGCAGGTTCGGCAGCTTGAAGTCGCCTCCACCCTTGCTTAAGTCGTAGTGATTCGTGTTGAGCACCGCGAATTCGCCGTGCATCCAGGGATGGACATTGCACTTCACCGAGATGAATTCGGGCTTGTCGTATTTCTCGGAAATCGGCGGCGTGCCGGGCGGCTGGGATTTGTTCCATTCGCGATTCACTTTGGCCAGCGGGTGAATGTTGTGCGAAGTCTGGTCGCTGTTGACGATCTTGAGTTCCTGGTTGACGTGCATGGCCAGAACGTGCGGAAGATACTGGCAGCCTTTCTGCTCGAAGGTGACGGCCTGCGACGGAACCTGACCATCATCGGGAGCCCCGGACGAAACGTACACCACCACGTTTTCCAATGCATTGTTGGGCCCGGTCACAACCGTTTCGACAGTTACGGGCGTGGCATGCTGCTTGGCGCAGCTGGGTTCTTTGGACATATCGATGGGTTTTTGTTTGGCGGGCGTGCCCGTGTAGGTCACCTTGCCGCTAACCGTTCCAGCGAACATCAGGGACGAACAGACGAGCAGCGTCAAAAGAGCTAGCAGCATTTGCTTAGTGCGCATTCGAGTAACTCCCTCCTCGGGTCTTGGTATTCACTTAGTGGCCGCCACCGGGCGACTTGTTATCGGCCGGGGCAGCTGGCGCCGGGTTTTTATCCACGTACGGGGGTATAACTCCGTGCGCAGCCGACAGAACTTCGTTCTCCTTGCCGTGACGGTTGATCTGCAACGTACGCAGGAAATGGACGAGATCCCAGGCGTCGTTCGGCTGAATCACGTCAGCGAAGGAAGGCATGGGCGTGCCGTCCACGCCGGTCATGAAGATCTTGTAGATATCCTGGTTGGTGTTGCCGCACTTGAAGCGCGAGTCGTCTTTGCCCAAGGCGAAGTTGTAGGGACGAATCGGATTGTCTTTGCTGTCGGTGAGGGTCCCGGCGGACGGACCATCGCCCTTCCCCGCCGGGCCATGACACTTCCAGCATTCCAGCTTTGTGAAGAGCGCTTTGCCGTGGGCGATGCTCTCGATGGAGACCGGGGGCTCGGCGGGAACCTTGATCGGGTCGCCGGCTTTTTCCTTGTCCCAACGAGGTGAGAAGATCTTGATATAGGCCACGAGGTCGGCGCGCTGCTGCCGGGTGAAAGTATTCCAGATTGGCATGTTGGAGTTGGTGAGGCCGCGTCCGATGGTGTTGTAGAGATCTTCATCGGTGGGCAGGGTGCCGGTCAGAGTGGAGCGGCACTTGAAACTCGCGATGGTGAAGTCGCGTGGCTTCGGATCAAGCCAAACCGCGTTCTCACCATTGGCATCGCCCAGATCCCCGTGACAGCCGGCGCAATAGCGGCGGTAGTCGGACTTCGCGGCTGCGGCATGCCCGGTGATGTTCCCGATGTGGCTCTCCATGGGCTTCATCACGAGACGTGGCGTCGGCCCTACGTCGGGCGCATCCTGGGCGGGGGCCCGAGCAGCGAACCCGGGGGCGAGGACTAGTCCCAAGATCGCAGTGAAAAGAATCGCGCCGGTAAAACGCATTGGCCTCAAGCTGTTCATAGTCAGCACCCTTGCACCGAAGTCAGCGCTGGCGAATCGAGTTCGCCGGCGGATGATAGTTAGAAGTCGAAATCAAATCCGGTCAATATCTCACTCGTGTTGATATTCGTATTGCTCAGCGACGATGTCCCTACTTGATGAAACAGGTTGAACTCGTTATGCCAGGCAAAACCCGCCCGGCTCGTCATGAACGGGTTGTAGCGATAGCCAACCGTGTAGGTGGTGATATTGCCGAGGTCCGATCTAGAAGGATTGGCCGATTGTGGCCCGTTCGACTGCTGTGACATCTTGATCGTTTCATATCTCGCGAGGAAGATGAGCTGCGGGCTGTAGACGTAGTGAGGTTCAATGAGAACGCCATTCCAGGTCGGCGCGCGCGAACCTGCGGCGAGCACCGTATCTGGCGTGTTGTTGCAGACATGCGGTCCGGTGGCGCTGGCGCAAGTGGCGGTGGGGTTAGACGCATAGCCATCGATATAGTCGCCGTAGCCTTGGCCGAACCATGCGCTGTCCGATCCGTGTTGAGTGACAACCTGGACATCGAAGTGCTGCCCGAAGTAGAACTGTCCGACGAAGCCTTCGCGGCTGAAACCCTTGTTTCCGGTACCTGAACCGCCAATCGGAGCCCCGCCATTGGTGAGCCAGGTGGTTGGGGCTTCGCCGAGCATGGCGTAGAAGCCGAGGCGTTGCACACCCAACTTGCCGGCATCGAATGCCTGGCTGGCGGCAAAGAATCCGCTATAGGAGTTGGCGCCGTAGGGCAAGCCTACACTGCCATTGTTTGAGCTGAGCAGCGAAGCGGAGTAGCGCGTCCGATCGTTGTACGAGTGCCCCATTACCTCGACGCCGAGCTGGTTGGCTCCCATTTGCCCAAAGATGTTGCCGTCGCCTTGCGGCATGAAGTGATAGAGCTGGTAGATGCCCCCATTTGCAGTAAGCGTCAGAATGCGCTTCTCAGAGAGCAGGTTGTCGAGCTCGAACTTGCCCAGCTTTACGTTCAGCCACGTACTGCCTAAGACGTTGTCGAGCCGCGCCATGACGGTTTCAAAGTGGAAAGAGGCGGTGGCATCGGAGGAAGGGAGCACATAGAAGGAAATGTTCTTTCCCAGCGTGCCGCCGGTGTGGAAGTCGAGACCGCTGAGATCGAAACCCGACGAGGTGATCCGCTGCTCGACTTGGCCATCGCCGCCGTCGACGGCAACTTTGCCGGTGCTGACCCGATGCCAGATCGGAACGATGCGAAACGTGACTGGCCAGTACCCCGGATTCTGCCAGATCGGAGCATCGCGATCGTTCATGAGTTGGTAGCCGTTGTCTTTGAACTTTTGGCCGAAGTAATTTAGCATGGGCCAACTTTCATGACAGGCTGAGCAACGCAGGCCATACTTCCTGGCGAAGGCAGGTAACGCGCTGGCGGACTGGCTAGCGCCCAAGATCAGAAAAATCAGCGCGAAAGCAGCGGCGAGGACGGAAGTCACCCGCTGCGGCTTCTGACAGAGATGAGACTGCGCCCACATACGCA
The DNA here is from genome assembly GCA_003131315.1 of Acidobacteriaceae bacterium. Lineage (GTDB taxonomy): Bacteria > Acidobacteriota > Terriglobia > Terriglobales > Acidobacteriaceae > Acidiflorens. The sequence goes on along the minus strand of PKUV01000128.1, from coordinate 20,371 downwards.
TGCTGCACTCCTCAGACAAGTCCATTTAGATTTTGCAAAAACGAAATTCCGCGCATCGCGCAAACGACGGCAGCCATGCAGAGGTCAAGCGTAACGACCAGTGCCTGGCTCCTGCGTTCAGCAGAAACCCCAAAACTTTTTACACGAAAGGACGACCACCCCACTTGGCCGTGGATACTACTCCCATGTTTGACGAAGTGCAATAGGGTTGTAAGATTTTTTTTACAAATGTTTTACATAGTGTCCCGAGAGGCACCTAACAGCCCGTGGTGAAACTCCAATCTCCGTCCTCGGCGCCTGAAGACGCCCTCATAAGTGCAGCACTTACGGCATGCCTGAAGGAAGGCATGCCCTGATACGAACCGTACTTGCACCACGGGCTGCTAAGGAATGGCACTCGGGGTGCGCGCTGCGCGAGTTGACAGCGATCAACCCAGCGTATGAGACTCTTGCAACAGGAATACCGGAGCCGGTCGTGATCTGGGAGAAGAATTTTCGGGGTAAGGGGTCGAATGGTTGGTTTGCGTTGCATCGAATTGAACTTTATCTCCCATGTTATCTCCGGGTAGCGGCAGCATTTCTTCTGCTTCTTCTGCTCACTGCGGCGGCGATCCCCGCGCAGGGCCGCGAAAAAAAAGATGTTCTTCAGTACGGCGCGGGCCTGATCGTCAACGTTCCGCTGCCGGAGCCCGAAGTCGCGCAGGTTGTGGAAGACGTGGCGCAGAACACGATTATCCGGGGAAGCAAGGAATACAACAAAGACGAGTACATCACGGGAGCGGTCGCGGCCACGTCTACGCCGGTGTTTCCGGCATGGACGGAGGGAGGCAAGGTCTTCTACAAGGTGCGGAAGCAGGCACTGGATCCGCGAAATTTCAAAGACAGCGGCGATGTTGGAACGCTGGCCGTGCGGTACGTGGTGCAGCCACAGGGAGACAAAAATACAGTCCTGCGAATTGACGCTCTGTTTGTGGAAGATTTTCGGCACGGCGTGCACCCATCGAACGGCTCGGTGGAAAGCGCCGAGTACAAGGACATCCAAGACCGCCTCGAAGCAGCTGAGCTGGTGAAAAAGGAAACCGCCGAGGCCTTACAAGCGAAACAGGAACGATTAGCGAAGCAAAACTTCGGCCTGGGCAGTGACACAGTTGTGCTGAGCACTCCGCCCGCAACGGCGAAGTCCCTCGAAGGCACGAATGGCGAGAGTACGACTGGAGAGAGCACGAATGGTCAAGCGGCGCCGACCTCGGCGCCACAATCATTCCCTGCGTCACCAACATCCGCGACGCCCCAACCATCGGCGGCGTTCGAGCAGCCCGCTGAATCGCTGGAACAACACGTTGCGGAGTTGCGCCGGCAGGTAGAGCGACTGGTCAAGCAGCCCGGGGCTCCGCTCAAGTCCGCTCCGTTCCACACGGCGAGCACGCTGAAATCACTGGAGCCTGGCGTCGAAGTTCTGATTCTGATTTCAACGCCTTACTGGTACGGGGTCGAGACGCACGACGGGCAGCACGGATGGATTCGACGAGACCAACTGGAGCAGGTGCCATGACCGGGCGGAGTTTCCGCGACACTCGAGGTGTTTTCATAAATTCTTTTCCGCTCGGAAGGCACGTCCCTCAGGGGCTAAAGCCCGCATTCTTCCATGCCCTGAACGGCACGGCTAAAGCCGTGCCCTACCCAAAACCGATCTATGAAACCAGCTCTACAAGATTCCTTCGCGCCACGCTGTGGGCTGCGTTTCTGCTAGTCGTGCTGCTGATGGCCGCGGCGCAGAGCGGTAGTGCGCAAGAAAGCCCATACGAGCGTAACTACCGTCAGTCGAAAAGCGCGGTGGAAAAAGCATTGCAGGAGTTGCAACCGTCCATGAGCGGACGGCTGCCCGTGCTGGAAGGATTCGCTTTGCGTGGCGACCATCCCTTGAACCGCTACCAGCGGGCATATTACCAATCTGCCGTGCAGGTGAGCTCGACTGCGTCGGGCGGATCGGTGGTGCGGGTGAGCACGAAGCTGACGGCATGGTACGCGGATTCAGTTCCATCTCGCTCCGGATATCAACTGCTGACTTCGAATGGCCGGCTCGAATCCGACCTTCTGGACCAGTTGACCGATCTGCTAGCGAGCAGCCCCAGTGCGACGAGTTCGGGCGGAAGTTCCAGCGAGAGTTCTAGCCAAAGTTTTCCGGTAACCGCTGCGCCGACAGCATCGGCTAAGCGGCCAGGAATATCGGACAAGGGCACTGCGGAACCGACCATCTCGGCGCCGATGCCCAGGTTGCCGGAAACCGGGCGCACGTTCTCGTCTTCATTGGAGCAGGGTTTGTCGGGTCGAGGTTTGTCGGCTCAGCAACTGGCGGATGCGAAAAATCCGCAGAAGAAATCTTCCGATCAAACACCATCCGGCTTGCAGGCCGAGGCCGCGAGTTTGGAGGAAGTGCTCAAAAACCAGGCGCATCCGAAGAATCTGGTGGCGATAAAAAAATCGGGAACTCCGCTGGTTGCGTCTCCCAGTTTGAATGGCAAGACCTTGTTTCTGGCGAGCGCGCACGATGAGTTTGAGATGCTGGATTTCAATGCGGACTGGGTTCACGTGCGGATTTCCGGCTTGTCGCGGGGATGGATCTGGCGCACGAGCCTGGAGATGCCGGAGGGCATTTCGGATATTCCGCCGGCCGGCGCGAGTGCCACACCGGTTGCGGCCGATCTGTTTCAGGTGACGCGCGAAGAAACTGCGCCGTTCCCGGGAGATTGGGAGCCACTTCGGGGCAAGAACGTGGAAATCATCTCGGTGCAAAAGATCCAGGAAAACGAGAAGAACAGCGGCGCGCAAGCGAAGCTAGAATTCGCCAAATCTTTGCTCGACAAAAATTACGCAGAACTGGCGGCAAAATCGCAGGAGCTAGCCGGAGTCGTGTTGATCTTCGATTCGGTCGATGGCGGCATGATCGCCGCAACGCTCCCGACCGTGCAGCAATGGAAGGCGGGCACGTTGTCCGACGCCGCTCTTTGGCATCAGTGTTATTTTGATCCACCCGAGACATTCAATGTTTCCAGCCCTGCAGGCAGTCACTAGTTGCCGTCGCTAGTTCCCAACGACTGTGTTTGATGCGAGCATCCGATGGCGAGACACGCTGTCGCTTTAAGTTTTGGCTTGACATTGAACAGATGGCGCGATACCAATGCAGTCATTTGGCGTTGGTCTGTTCCGTGGGGATTTGTTCGATGACTGCCGGTTTGAGCGAAACCGCCGGATGAGGGCGGAAGGGGCAAACGGGCGAGTGTGGGGTCCATGTTGCAACAATTTGTTTCTCTGCTGCGCGATTACGCCGAACTGACTAAGGCGCGCATTACGACTCTGATCGTCCTTACGGCGTGGTGCGGCTACTTCTTTGGCGCGCACCGGTTGGGCGTGTCGTCGTGGTCTTTGGGCCTGCTCCATGCCCTGTTGGGTGTGGCGCTGGTTTCGAGCGGAACGGCGGCGCTGAACGAAGTGCTCGAATCGAGCGTGGATGCGCGGATGCGGCGGACTGCGCTGCGCCCCTTGCCTTCGGGACGCATGACCAAGGCACACGCGGCGACCGTCGGATTGGCGCTAACTCTAGGTGGTTCGGCTTATCTGGCGATCTATGCCAACTTACTAACTGGGTTATTGGTGTTTTTGACCGCACTGGTGTATCTGGCGGCCTACACTCCACTGAAGAAAGTTTCTCCGGTGTGCACATTTGTGGGCGCGTTTCCCGGAGCGATGCCGGTGGTGCTGGGTTGGACGGCGGTTCGCGGAAAGCTGGAAGTGGAGACTCTGATTCTTTTTGCCATCATGTTCGTCTGGCAGTTTCCGCATTTTCTCTCGATCGCATGGCTCTATCGCGAGGACTATGCGCAAGGCGAAATTCGCATGTTGCCGGTGGTGGATTCCGATGGGAAGTCCACGGTGTGGCGGATTTTGGCCTATTCCGGCGCGTTGATTCCCGTAAGTATTTTGCCGGTTGCGATGGGAATGGCGGGACGCGTGTATTTGGTTGGGGCCATCGTGATGGGCGCGGCGCTGTTCCGTGTGTCGATGGGAATGGCGTCTCCGCAACTGCCGGCAACGGCGGCGGCATCCAAACCGTCGGCTCGGCGCTTGCTGCGGGCTACGATCATCTATCTGCCCGCGCTGTTCGCGCTGATGATGGCTAACTCGGGGAGTTAGTGGTCAGTAACAAGGCGGGGTCGCGTGTGTTTGTCGGCTGTTAGCCGTGTGCGAGCTTCCGCGGGAAAGTCCCAGCCCCTAAAGGGGCGTTTGGTTTCGACGAACTTACGGCATCGCTAAAGCGATGCCCTGATACGAAACCCGTCCCGGATTTACTCCAACTCCAATTCAATTTTCTTTGTTGCCGAATCGAGCTTTGCGATCCGAAACTTGCGGATCTGCCCTGCCCGCGCGGCTTCCGGCTTAGCCTCGCTGGCGGCAGCACCGCTCTTCCAGCGTGCCTGCAGCATGGAACCGAGCGACGACAGATCGGGCTTTGATGAAGATGAAGATGAAGATGCCGGCGAATCCGGTTCAGTGGGCTTGTCTTCCTTCGCCGAACGCTCCTCGGGGATCCGGCACGTTGCCACCACGCCTTCGCCTAGCTCCACGCGTGCGTGTCCTTCAAAAGCCTCAATCATACGGCCGGTAACGATATCGCCTTCCTTGTGTTCGGCGAGGTATTCATCGAGGCCGGTTGGAAGCAGTTGTTTCATGCTCAGGCGTATCAGCCGCTTTTCCGTGTCGAGCGCGAGCACCTGCGCCTTGACCACTTGCCCGGCTCTCAGCACTTCTTGTGGGTGATTGATGCGCTTTTCCGCGCTGATTTCGCTGACGTGAATCATGCCCTCAACGCCCTCGGTAAGCTGCACGAAGGCGCCGAACTTCGTCAGGCTCGTGACCGGCCCTTCGATCACCGTGCCCGGCGCAAATTTTTGTGCAACCCCGGCCCAGGGATCGCCCAGCGCCTGCTTCAGGCCTAGGGAAATGCGGCGTTCTCCCGCATTCACTCCGAGAATCACGGCTTCCACGGTCTCGCCCGGCTTTACTACGTCACCCGGAGTTCTCACTCGCTTGGCCCACGACATTTCGGAAATATGAATCAGGCCTTCAATGCCGGGCTCGAGTTCCACAAACGCGCCGAAATCGGCGATGCGAGTAACGGTGCCGCGCACCCGTTCGCCTGCCTTGTATTTTTCGGCGACGGCGTCCCACGGATGCGGCTGAAGTTGCTTCATGCTGATCGCAATGCGCCGCTTGTCCGAGTCGATCTTGATGATCATGGCTTCGATCTGTTGGCCCGTAGAAAGCACGTCGGACGGCTTGTTGACGCGACGCCATGAAATTTCGCCGACATGAAGCAGCGCGTCTGCGCCACCGATATCGACGAACGCGCCGTAATCGGTCAGGCTGCGAACCTCGCCGTGCACGGTATCGCCTTCTTTGAGTTCCGAGTAGCGGCGCTCCTTGCCGGCGCGTTCTTCGTCCTCCGCAACGGCGCGGCGATCGACCACCACATCTTCCTCGGCTACATCGAGCTTGATGATGCGGCAGCGGATTTCCTGCTCGACCAGCTTCTCCAGTTCGGACGCGTCGCGGGTTCCGCTGCGCGAAGCGGGCATGAAAGCTCGCACTCCCACGTCCACGCTCAACCCGCCCTTAACCACGCCCGTCACTGTGCCCATGATCGTCGATTTCTCTGCGAAGGCCTTTTCCAGCGACGCCCAGTCGGTGGGACGCTCGACCTTGCCGCGGGTCAGTTCGTAGTAGCCTTCCGGATCGCGCCCCTTGATGGTGACCTGCACTTTGTCGCCGGGCTTCGGCGGCTTGTCCGCCGGGAACGCGGAGAGCGGCAGAACGCCTTCCGTCTTGAATCCGATATCGAGAACGATGGAGTCGGCGGTCACGGTAATCACCGTCCCTTCGCGGCCCTGAGCGCCTGGTTCCCTCTTGCGGGAATGGCTTTGCTCGTACTCGGAAAAAATGTCTTTGAATGATTCCGTAGGCTCGTTGGCTGGCGTGCGTTCCGGGGTGGCTGGGTTGGACGTGTTCGGGTCGGGCGGATTTGGATTGGACGTGTCTGGATTGGTCATGAGGAGGTTAAAGCCCTGCGGCGTGATCCCGGATTAGGATAACATCGCCGAGGGCTGGTCCGGTGGTGGGGACGGTGAGGGATTTGCGAGTGAGTTCGTGGAGAGGGAGAAGCGAGTGCACGCGAGAACTGGGTCGTCCCTCCGGGACTTGAATCATTTGTTCCACTTTTCCCAGCGCTGAAGCGCTGGGCTAAGCTGGATCGCCCTTCCGGGGCTGGATTCTCGAGCGCGGCCGAAAGAGCACGTCGATGCCACCGTCTTCGGAGTTTGTTGTTCAAACCAGGGTGTAAACTATTTTTCGTTTTCAAAATCAAAGAGTTCATACGATGTCAGCCCGCGGCTGAACATCGTCGAAGCACGCTAGGTTCCAAGGAAATTTGTTTCGGAGGTTTTAAGGATGCGGACGGAATTTGCGGTTTTGTTCCTTGTGCTCGCACTCGCGGCGAGCGGTTCGGCGCAGACAAAAGAAATTGACATTCCGTATGAGCGCTTCGTGCTGGACAACGGCCTGACCGTGATCGTGCATGAGGACCACAAGGCGCCGATCGTGGCCATCAACATCTGGTACCACGTGGGGTCGAAGAACGAAAAGCCGGGGAAGACAGGGTTCGCGCATCTGTTCGAGCACCTGATGTTTGGAGGCAGCGAGCACGCTCCGGGGCGGTACATCGACGGCATGGAAAGAATTGGCGCGACGGATTTGAATGGCACCACCAATCCCGACCGCACAAATTATTTTCAGAATGTGCCCACTTCAGCGGTGGATTTTACGCTGTGGATGGAGTCCGATCGCATGGGGCACCTGCTGGGTGCGCTGGACCAGAAGACGCTCGATTTGCAGCGGGGCGTGGTGCAGAACGAAAAACGCCAAGGCGAGAACCAGCCGTACGGGGTGACACGGCAACTGCTCACGCAAAATACGTATCCGGCGGGGCACCCGTATTCGTGGACGACGATTGGAGACATGGCGGACCTGGATGCGGCGTCGATGAAGGACGTGCAGGAGTGGTTCAAGACGTATTACGGGCCGTCGAATGTGGTGTTGGTATTGGCGGGCGACATCGACGCGAAGACCGCGCGAGAAAAAGTCACGAAGTATTTTGGCGACATCCCGTCGGGGCCGCCGGTGGCGCACCAGCAAGTGTGGGTTGCAAAGATGACAGGCACGCACCGCCAGGTGGTGCAGGACCGCGTGCCGCAAGCGCGAATCTACAAGGTGTGGAACATTCCGGAATATGGCAGCGCGGAAGCCGACTATCTGGACCTGGTGAGCGATTGCCTGAGTTCGGGGAAGTCGTCGCGCTTCTACAAGCGTCTGGTGTATGAAGACCAGATCGCGACCGATGCTTTGGCCTTCACCGACTCGCGGGAAATTGGCGGGCAGTTTTACGTGCGGGCGACAGCGCGGCCGGGACAGAGTATTGCACAGGTGGAAAAGGAACTGGACGAAGAACTGGCGCGCTTCGTGAAAAATGGACCGACGGTCGAGGAGATGCAGCGCGTCAAAACGCAGTACAACGCGAACTTCATCCGCGGAATCGAGCGGATTGGAGGGTTCGGCGGAAAATCGGACCGGCTGGCGCAGAGCCAGGTGTTTCGCGGAAGCCCCGACGCCTACAAAATCTCGCTCAAACGCGTACAAGAGGCGACAGCGGAGGATCTGAGGGCGGCGGCGCAGAAGTGGCTTTCGGACGGCGTGTACATCCTCGAAGTGGATCCTTTCCCCGACTATAAGACCGCGTCCGCAGGCGCGGATCGCAGCAAAACGCCGGATACCGGCACGCCGCCTGAGTTGAAGCTGCCGAAACTGCAGCGGGCGACGCTGTCGAATGGATTGAAAGTAATCCTGGCGGAGCGTCACGAAGTTCCGCTGGTGAATTTCACGTTGGCCACCGACGCCGGATTCGCCGCTGACGCATCGACGACGCCGGGGACTGCCAACCTGGCGATGCAGGTGCTGACCGACGGGACGCGCACGCGCAACGCGCTCGAAATCAGCGACGAACTGGAAGCGCTCGGAGCCACATTGCGCGGATCTTCAAACCTCGATCTATCGTTCATTTCCCTTTCCGCGTTGACCTCGAAACTCGACCCGTCGCTCGACCTGTTTGCGGACGTGGTTTTGAATCCGTCGTTTCCGGAGACCGAAGTCAAGCGCGAGCAGAAACTGGTGTTCGCCGGAATCGAGCGCGAACAAAACACTCCCGCGACGCTGGCTTTGCGAGTATTGCCTGCGCTGTTGTACGGAGCGGGGCACCCGTACGGGAATCCGCTGACGGGCTCTGGGACAAAGGAAAGCGTGGCCAAACTGACGCGGGAAGACCTCGTGAAGTTTCATGACACATGGCTCGGTCCCAACAACTCGACGCTAATCGTGGTGGGCGACACGACGCTGAAGGAAGTGACGCCGAAGCTGGAGAAACTTTTTGCGGGGTGGAAGAACGGAAGCGCTCCGGCCAAGAACGTCAAGACCGTTTCCGTTGCAGCGAAGTCCGCCGTGTACCTGATCGACAAACCTGGGGCGCTGCAATCGGTGATCATTGCGGGAGTGGTGGCGCCGCCGAGGGCGAATCCGCGGGAAATCGCGATCGAAGCGATGAACAACAGTCTGGGCGGCATGTTTGGCGCGCGGCTGAATATGAATCTGCGGGAAGACAAGCACTGGTCGTACGGAGCGCGCACGGTTCTTCGCGACGCCCGGGCGCAGCGGCCGTTCTACGCGGTCGCGCCCGTGCAAACCGACAAGACGAAAGAATCGCTGGTGGAGATGAACAAGGAGTTCCGCGGAATCGTAGGCGACCATCCGATCGGCGCCGACGAGCTCGCGAAAATTCAGGCGAACGAAACGCTGAAACTCCCAGGGTCGCGAGAGACGCTGGACGCGCTGGGACTGTCAATCGTGGACCTGGTGCAATTCGGCCTCCCCGACGATTACTACGACACATACGCAGGAAAAGTCCGCGCCCTCAAGACGAGTGATGTAAACGAGGCCGCAAAAGAAGTGGTGCGTCCGGATAACCTGATCTGGATCGTTGTGGGCGATCGCGCAAAGATCGAACCCGGTGTGCGCGAGCTGGGACTCGGCGAGTTCCGCCTAATGGACACCGACGGAAAAGTGCAGTAGCGGGTTAATACTGGTGGCGGCGGTAGGACTCGAACCTACGACCTACGGATTATGAGACCGTCGCTCTAACCACCTGAGCTACACCGCCAATCCGGAAATACGCGGAAGGGAAACAGGGACAGCCCGGAAATGGGCACAGAATCCCGCAGACGCGGGTGGACGCGTCCCTGACTCATTCTAAAAGTGCATGGAATGGAGTGTCAAACCGCATGGCTCCATGCGAAACTGGGCGCATGAAAGTCATCGCTGTGATTCCGGCGCGGCTGGCTTCGACGCGCCTGCCGCGCAAGATACTGCACGAGATCGCTGGCGTCCCGTTGCTGTCTTGGGTGTATCAAGGCGTGCGGCGGTGTTCGTCACTGGACCAGGTCGTCGTCGCGACCGATTCGGATGAAATCATGCGGTTCTGCGAGCGGCAAGGCTTTGTCGCGCGTATGACTTCGGCGGCGCATCGGTCGGGCACTGAGCGGGTACATGAAATCTCGACCGCGATTCCGGCAGATGTTTATTTAAATGTTCAGGGCGATGAGCCGATGACTCGGCCGGAGCATATCGAGAGCTTGATCGCGGTAATGCAGGGCGCGGGCGTTGAGGTCGGGACGCTCAAGACGCCGGCCGCGGAGGTTGACGTCGACAATCCGAGCGCGGTGAAAGTGGTGACGGACGCGACCGGACGGGCGCTGTATTTTTCGAGGGCAACCATCCCTTATGATCGCGATGGCGTGCGTCCGCGATACTACAAACACCTTGGGTTCTATGGCTATCGCAAGGACGCGCTCGACAAGTTCGTCCGCTGGCCGGAGTCGTCGCTCGAGCGCAGCGAGCGGCTGGAGCAGTTGCGCTTTCTCGAGAACGGGGTTCCGATCTACGTCGCGGAAACGCCGTTCGACACCGTGGGGGTCGATACGGAAGATGATGTGCGGCGGGTGGAAGAGATTATGGGGAGAGGGCTCGGACAGCACTAGCTTCGGATAAGACTGTCGGGACGCGGACAGGAGTGTCCGCGCCACACGGTCACTGTGACTTCGCCCAAGCTTCGGCGGCGGCTACTCTTTTTACGATCGCAGGATGCGAGTGGAGAAGCCACTCGACCCAGCGGGAAGGCGTTTTTTCGGCGAGATTCTGCTCGGCCAACTTATTCATCGACGAAATGAAGGGTTCGACGCTGGCCACCGACTGGAAGCAATAGCGGTCGGCTTGGCGCTCGTTGAAGCGCGAGTAGGCGTTGAGCGCGGGCATCAGCAAGAACGAGAGTACGGTCGAGACCAGAATCAGCAGCGGCAGATTGGCGAAATCGGACATGGTCTCGAACATGTTGCGGCGCTCTACGGCGTAGCGCAGAACTTCGTTGGCCAGCCAGAAGCCGAACAGCGTGATTCCCGCCTGCACGAAAATACTCTTCAGAATGTGCCGGTGCACGTGATGCCCGAGTTCGTGCGCGAGCACGGCTTCGATTTCGTCGTCAGAATAGTTGTCCAGTAAGGTGTCGGCGAGAATGATGCGCCGGGTTGCGCCGAGTCCGGTCAGCGCGGCGTTGGCCTTCTTGCTTTTCTCGGAAAGATGCCACTTGTAGACGCCGCGCACACGCGTACCGGCGCGTTCGCTCAGAACGATCAAGCGGCGCTTGAGTTCCTCGTTTTCGAGCGGCTCGAATTTGTAAAAAATCGGAAAGAGCACAACCGGCGCGAGTTGCGCGAGCAGTACACCGAGTCCGAGGAAAACAACCCATGCCACCACCCACCAGTGCTGCGGGGTCTGGCGTATGAGCATGTAGAGCAGTTCGACCATGATCGTGGCTATGACGAGGCCAATCAGCAGACTTTTGAATTCGTCCCAGAGCCAGGAGCGGAGTCTCTGGTTGGAAAGGTTATAGCGGTGCTCAAGCCGGAAGCCGTAGTATTCGAGCGGAGTTCCTATCACTTTGCCGATCAGCATCAGCATCAGGACGTAGAGGAAAACGGCGAAAGAGTAATTCTGCGAAGCGCCACGCTCCGCCAGATCGCGGAGCGTTCCGGTCCAGCCGCTGGCCAGGAGCACGACGAGCAGGCCGAAGCCGATCGCGAAATCGGCGACGCCCAGCCACCGCTTGGTGCAGTTGTAGCGACGCGATTCCGGGGAATCGGCGAGAACCGGTGTGGTTTCCTTGGCGGCCATCATCGTGAGATTGTCACTATCCTATCGCGTTCCGAGGCTGGCTTGAACGCGAAAGTGACGAAAACCCAAGCCCTTAGTTTTTGGCCCTTAGCTTTCCGCTTCGGGTCCTTGGATTAGAATGATGGACTGAAAACGATCCGCCGTTAGCCCTGCCGCACGAATCGCTCGCCGGTTTCCAGAATTTCTTCGACCAGTTCGGGCGTTGCTGCTTCAACATAGCACCGCAGCATACGTTCGGTACCGGAGGCCCGAAACAATACCCAGGCGTCGGCGCCGTTGCCATGCTTGGGAGCGTCGAGGAAGAACTTCACCCCGTCGCGATTCTCCTTGCGCAGGATGGAATAAGCGCCGAGCTTCGTAGTCTGCGGATCGGCGGCGCGGCGGATGGCGCTGCCCTTGAGTTCATCGGAAATGTGCAGATCGCGCCGGCCATAGTAGTGCGCGCCGAATTCACGCTGCAGGCTGGCGACCAGCTGGCCGAGCGGCTTCTTTTCTTCCGCCATCACATTCGCCAGCAGGAGCGCGTTGAGAATGCCATCGCGTTCCGGGAGAAAGCGGCCGTATCCGATGCCGCCCGATTCTTCTCCGCCGATCAGAATTTCGTGATCCATCATGAGGTCGGCAATGTACTTGAAGCCGATGGAGGTCTCGCGCAGTTTGCGCCCATACTTGGCGGCGATGCGGTCGATCATGCCGGTGGTGTTGAAGGCGCGCACCACATCGCCGGGCCACTTCTTGCGCACCAGCAACCAGTTCAGCAGAACGGCAAAGCACTTGTGCGAATCGACAAAGCTCCCGTCTTCAGCCACAGCACCGATGCGATCGGCATCGCCGTCCGTTACTAAGCCGGCGTGGCATTTTTGTTTCACCACGGTTTCCTGCAACAGCGCGACGTGCGGCAGGATCGGCTCGGGATTAATGCCCGGGAATAGTGGGTTCACTTCCTGACGGATCGCCACGTAGCGGATGCCGTGGGTGTCAAATATTTTCGAAAGAACTCCGCGACCGGAGCCGTACATGGAGTCGACGGCAAACTTGAAATTCGCGCGGCGGATGAGATCGAGATCCGCGAACTGGGAAACGGCTTCGACATAGGCGGGCTTCAGATCCACCTCTTCGATTTTCGCCGCGCGGCCGCTGGGCATGGCGCCGGAGCCCAGTTCGTCTTCGATGAACTTCATGATCGCGGGCGTGGCCGAGCCTCCAAACTTGGCCTTGAACTTCACGCCATTCCAGTTCCACGGATTGTGGCTCGAGGTGACCATGACGCCGCCCGCTGCGCCCAGCTTTTTGACGTTGTAGGAAACCGTGGGTGTGGGCACGTAGTCGTTGGCTAGCAGCACGGGAATCCCTGCGGCGGCGATGACTTGGGCGACGGCACGAGCGGCGCGGTCGGACAGAAAACGCGTGTCATAGCCGATGATGACACCGCGAGTGGGATCTTCATGCTTGAGGACGTAGGACGCAATGGCGCCGGCCACCTGTCGCACGTTGTCAAAAGTAAAATCCTCGGCAATAAGGCCGCGCCAGCCGTCGGTACCGAATTTGATTTGGGTCATGGGGTCCGTCGTTTGCAGTTCGTCGTTCGCTCTACGCTGTTCGCCGTTCGCTGTTCGCTGTTCGCAAATGCAGATCCCTCGCTCCACTTGGGATGACCATCCAAAAGGGTGTCGCGAACAGCCAACGACGACTAACGACCAACGACTGCCTTCTCACACCAGTTTCTTCAGCTTCTTTTCATCCAGATGCTTCACCACTTTGCTCACATCCTGCGACTGGTCGAGCGTGGTGACTAGCAGGGCGTCTTCGGTTTCGACGATCACCAGGTTGCTTACGCCTACCAGGGCGACGAATTTTCCGGGCGCGTGAACGTAATTATTCTTCGCATTCAGGGAAAAACTTCCGGACGCTGAGACCGGGCTTCCGTCGGCGGGTTTCGCCTTTGCCACGTGGTGCTCATGCAGCGCGGTCCAGGAGCCTAGGTCGTTCCATCCGAAGTCGGAGGGCAGACAGAAGATGCGCGACTGGGCTTCTCCCTTGGCCGAGCGTGGTTCGAGGACCGCATAGTCGATGCTGATGTTTTCGCACTTCGGGTAGAGCTTTCGAAAAGTGTCCGCGAACTTGCGCGTGCCATAAGCGGCGGCAATCTTTTCGAGGAGCGGAGCGGTGTTCGGAAGATGCTCGCGCAGCGCGTTCGCGAGCGTGTCGGCGCGCCAGAGAAACATGCCGCTGTTCCAGAAGTAGTTGCCCGCGTCGAGAAACTGCCGGGCCGTGGCGAGATCCGGCTTTTCGGTGAAGCGGCGCACGCGCAGGAAGCCCTGGTGATCGGGCGCGTCAGCTTCGGGCGACCCAGCCTCGATATAGCCGTAGCCGGTTTCCGGGCGAGTCGGGCGGATGCCGAGCACAACGATGCTGTCTCCCGCGGCGGCGATCTCGATTCCCGTGCCGAGAGTAGCGCGGTATTGAGCAGGGTTGGCGATGACGTGGTCGGAGGGAAACAGACCGAGCACCGCATCGGGATCGTGACGAAGCAAAAGGAATGCCGCTAAACCAATCGCGGGCGCCGTGTTGCGTCCGGCGGGCTCGGCGACGATCTGCTTCGGAGGAAGCTTCGGAAGCTGGCGAAGGATGGCGGGGCGCAGGTCGTCATTCGTGACGATCCAGAAGCGGCTCGGCGCGGTCATGGGTGCGAGGCGCGCGACGGTCTGCTGGATCATGGTCTGCTTGCCGTCGAGCGCGAGCAGTTGCTTGGCGCGGCGCTTGCGGCTCAGCGGCCAGAAGCGCGTGCCTCGGCCGCCAGCCAGGATGATGGGATAGAAATGCGGGTTCGCTCTCACGGTCGTAGAAAGCCTAACACTTACGCTCCGGAGTAGAAAAACCTTTCACCACAGGGGACACAGGGGGCCACAGGGGAAATCCGTGACACACAAGAGAATCTTGTCTTCCTCCGTGTACCTCTGTGTCCCCTGTGGTGAACGGTTTGGTCTAAAGCCGTATCGCGGGATCAGGCACCGCCGCGCCCGGTACGTAGGCTTTCAAGAACTCGACCGCCCACTGCGGACGCACTGTGAAGCCTTGCACGGCGGCCGGGATCACGACCGCGTCGCCTTTGGCCAGTGTCACCGGGTCGCGGCCCTGCGCCGCGACAACTCCGCAGCCTTCAACTGCGACCAGAATCTGCACGGACGTTTTGCCTGCATCGTCGGCCGTTGAGAACACATGCGGTTCCTTCAATTCAAACAAGTCGACCGTGAAGTAGGGTGCGGCGATCATGGAAGATTGACGGCTTTTGCCGCCGTGACTGCTGACGGGCGCGGGACGGATCACTTTGCCGGAGGCAGTGCGCTCCTTGATCGAGGCGAGGCCGCGCTCCAGATGCAGCGGGCGCGGGCGTCCGTAGTCATAGAGACGATACGTGGTATCGGACTGCTGCTGCGTCTCCACGATGACGGCCCCTGGTCCCAGCGTATGCACCGTGCCGCCGGCAACGTAAATCATTTCGCCCTGATAGACATTGATCCAGTTGAGCAGTTCTTCCGCGCGCTTTTCGTGGATGGCTTGCTCGAGTTGAGCAACAGTAACGCCAGGCTTCAAGCCCAGGGCAATCTGCGATCCGGGCTTGGCATGGGCCACGTACCAGCATTCGGTTTTGCCCCAGGGCTCGCCGAAGCGCTTAGCGGTTTCGTCGTCGGGGTGCACCTGGACAGAGAGTTTTTCCTCGGGAAACAGAAACTTCAGCAGCAACGGGAAGCGTTGTGGGTCACGCGCGGCCGTGCCCACGAGTTCGGAAGCGAATTCTTTGCTCAGGTCTGCGAGCGATCGTTTCGACAGCGGGCCATTCGAGACGACGCAGTTGTCGCCGGTGAGCCAGGCTTCCCCGATTCTTTCGTTGAATTTGTGGTTTGGATAGATCGCAGAAAGATCGAGCGTGCCCCAGGGCCGCGGGTCGAAGGCAGGCGACATCAGGAATGGGTAGAGTTGGGTCATGGGATCAAACTGTGAAAAACAGTGGCGTGTCCCGTAAGTTCTTAGCATTAATCCATATTGTCATCCTGAGCGAAGCGAAGAACCTCTGCATCGCGCTATCGAATCCATAGGTCCTTCGCTTCGCTCAGGATGACAAGCACAAGGTTAGGGCGACAACCCAAATTTACGTCGCGAATTTACGGGACACGATACCTACAGCCCGCCGAAGAACTTCCCCATGCGCTCCAGGCCACGGTCAAGTTCGGCCATCGAGGTGGCGTAGGAAACGCGGATGTGTTCCTTCGTGCCAAAGCCTTCTCCGGGAACCGTGGCGACGTGCACCTCGCGCAGGAGTTTGCCGGCGATCTCGGAGGCCGAATTGATCCCGCTACGCCCGAAAAATGCCGAAACATTGGGGTAAGCATAGAACGCGCCTTCCGGCAGCGTGCATTTCACGCCGGGTATGGAGCGCAGTCCCTTCACCACGTGATCGCGCAGCTTGATGTACTCCGCGCGCATGTCTTCCACGCATTGTTGTGGACCTTTGAGCGCTGCGACCGCCGCTTTCTGCACGATCGATGTCGGATTCGAAGTGGACTGGCTCTGCAGCTTCTGAACGGCAGTGATGATGGGCGCCGGGCCGAGCGTGAAACCGAGACGCCATCCGGTCATGGCATAAGTCTTGGAAAGCGAACCGACGACCAGAAAGCGGTCGCGGTACTCGCGCAACGAACCAACCGAGAAGCGCTTGCTCGTGTAATTCAGATAGACATAGCACTCATCGGAAATTACCCAGATGCCGCGCTGGTGGGCCAGGCGGACGACTTCGGTCATGTCTTCCGCGCTCATCACGGCTCCGGAAGGATTGGAGGGTGAATTCAGGATGATGAGCCTGGTCTTCGGCGTTACCAGGTGCGCCACCATGTCGGCGGTGACACGAAACCCCTGCGATTCGTCACTCTGGAGGAGCACGCAGTTGCCGCCGGCGTAGCGCACCATGTCCTTGAACGAGACCCAGTAGGGGACGGGAAGAATGACCTCGTCGCCATGGTCCACGAGCACGGAAATGACATTGAACAGCGCGTGCTTACCGCCCACCGAAGCCGCGGTTTCTTCGCGCCGGTAATCGGAGTCGAAGTCCACGGCATGACGGTGCACGATGGCGTCCTTCAGTTCGGCGGTGCCGCCGACGGGGGTGTACTTCGAAAAATTCGCCTGGATCGCGGCGATGGCAGCATCCTTGATGTGCTGCGGCGTGGAGAAGTGGGGCTCGCCGGCGCCGAAATCCACGACATCAATACCCTGCTGGCGCAGCTTGTCAGCCTCGGCCACCACCGCCATGGTAGCGGAGGGCTCAATGCGATTGATGCGTTCCGTCAGGCGGACGGGGTGAGTGACGGGCGACACGACTGTACTCATAATTTCTTTTTCCTAAACTTGCTCTTGGCTTCGGAATGCGTGTTACCCGCGGGCTGCTCGCCGTTCTCGAATTTGTGAGCCACGTCCATTTTCTCACGAAGCTTCTGCTCGACGAGTTCAGGCACCAGGCATTCAATGGATCCGCCCAGCTGCGCGACTTCGCGCACCAGACGCGAACTCAGGTACGAATACTTTTCGGCGGGCATCATGAACACCGTCTCCACACCGGGCCGGAGTTTGCGATTCATCAGCGCCATCTGGAGTTCGTACTCGTAGTCGCTGATCGCGCGAATGCCGCGCAGGATGACCCTCGCCTCGACCCGCAACGCGTAGTCCACCGTGAGGCCGTCGAAAGTGTCCACCGAGACGTTGTCAAAGCCCGAGGTCATCGCCTCCAACATCTTGCGACGGTCGGCGAGGCTGAACAGCGGGTCTTTCTCGGGATTCCGAAGCATGGCGACCACCAGTTCGTCGAAGATCTTGCTGCCGCGCTCGATCAGGTCAAGATGCCCGTTGGTAGGGGGATCGAACGATCCGGGATAAATGGCTTTAATACGCTTCACGAGGCCCTCGGTCGAAGAAAGGTCGAACTATGAAGGAAACAAGGATTGTATGCGGGGGAAAGCAGGGATGGCAATCGAAGGGTGATAGAGGTGAAATAATGGAGAGCCGGGCGTCCCCGCCCGGCAGACGGGCGAGACGCCCGTCTCTCCATTGATTAACTAGCTGCGCTCGCGGCAGCTACCGTCTCGCCGCCGGCACTTTCGCCGCTTCCGGAGCCGCCGTCGGCATCGTCGTGACGCGTCCCTGCGTACCGGTAGCTTGCGCCGGAACTGCAGTCGGAGCCGGAGCCGCCGCTGCCGGGACCAGTCCGAGCGCTTTGCGCACTTCGGCATCCAGCTTCGCCATCGTATCTTTGTTTTCTTTCAGGAAGGTGCGGGCGTTCTCGCGTCCCTGCCCGATGCGCTCGCCTTTGTAGCTGAACCACGAGCCCGATTTCTCCAGAATATTTTGGGCCACCGCCATGTCGATCAGGTCGCCTTCGCGCGAGATGCCTTCGCCATAGAGAATGTCGAACTCCGACTCGCGGAACGGCGCCGCCACTTTGTTCTTCACGATCTTGACTCGGGTGCGCGAGCCGGTGACCACGTCCCCTTCTTTAATGGCCGCGATGCGGCGGATGTCAATGCGCACCGACGAATAGAACTTCAGCGCACGCCCGCCAGTCGTGGTTTCCGGGTTGCCGAACATCACGCCAATCTTTTCCCGAATCTGGTTGATGAAGATCAGGCAGGTGCGCGACTTGGCAACCGTTCCGGTCAGTTTGCGCAGCGCTTGCGACATCAGGCGTGCCTGCAGGCCCATGTGGCTGTCGCCCATTTCGCCGTCGAGTTCGGCCTTGGGGACGAGCGCCGCCACCGAGTCCACCACCAGCACGTCAATGGCGTTCGAGCGCACCAGTGCTTCAACAATTTCCAGCGCCTGCTCGCCATAGTCGGGTTGCGAGACCAGCAGGTTGTCGACGTCCACACCCAGCTTCTTGGCATAGCCCGGATCGAGCGCATGCTCGGCATCGACGAACGCCGCCATGCCGCCAGCCTTTTGCGCCTCGGCAATCACCTGCAAGGCAATGGTAGTTTTGCCGGAAGACTCCGGGCCGAAGATTTCCACGACCCGTCCGCGCGGCACGCCACCCACGCCCAGCGCGGCATCGAACGAAATCGCGCCCGTCGAAATCACCGCGATCGGGACGATGGCTTCTTTCGACCCCAGCCGCATAATGGAACCTTTGCCAAACTGCTTTTCAATCTGTGCGAATGCAAGATCAATTGCCTTGCTGCGTTCGTCTGCTCGGCTACGCTCGTCGGCCATAGTGGCTGCTCCTGATTTCTGAATCTGGAATCCGGGGGTACGAATCCCCCGTAGCCTACACCCGCGGGCTGGAGCGTGAAGTGTTGGCTGTCACATCAGTTTTGGTCAGTTTAGCACGAAGCGAATAAAAGGCGAAGTGTGCAGGTGATCGCGCTGGTTCGGGCAAGCTGTCCCCTGTGTCCTCTGTGGTTAGGCCTTTCAGACTGTATGCTCAAGGCCGAACAAAGGTCGAACAACGGGAGAGCCCCAGGCTCCGCCGCCACACCACGTCTCCCCGCTTCTTGCTAGACTTTCCTTATGCAAGCGGTAGCCCAACCCGAAACCACCAACGGCCGCGATAACCTGGATCCAGGATCAGCCCTCTACCTAGTCGCCACGCCCATCGGCAACCTCGAAGACATCACCCTGCGGGCGCTGCGCGTGCTCAAAGAAGTCGATCTGATCGCCTGCGAGGACACGCGCCAGACCCTGAAACTCCTCAGCCATTACGGCATCCATACGCGCACCGTCAGCTATCACGAGCACAACGAGATGACGAAAGCCGCCGAACTCGTCGTCGACCTCGAAGGCGGCGCCAAGATCGCTCTCGTCACCGACGCGGGCATGCCCGGCATCTCCGATCCTGGATTCCACCTGATCGCGCTAGCCATCCGGCATCATGTGCCAGTGGTGCCGATTCCTGGAGCGTCGGCATTCCTGGCGGCGCTGGTGGCCAGCGGCCTGCCCACCGATTCCTTCCGCTTCAGCGGCTTCCTCCCAGCGAAGTCAGGACAACGCCGCAAGCTGCTGGAGAGCATAAAAGACTCTCCGCGCACGCAAGTGTTCTACGAAGCGCCACACCGACTGCTGGAGACGCTTTCCGATGTCTCCGACGTGCTAGGAGAAGCCCGGCACGTAGTCGTAGCCCGCGAGGTCACGAAGATCCACGAAGAATTCCTGCGCGGACGGGCGAGAGAAATTCTCGAACAACTCAAAGCCCGAGGAGACGTCAAAGGTGAAATCACTCTCCTGATCGCGAAAGGCGAAGAGGGAGCAACTCCGTCCGCATCCGAGACCGTAAGCGTCGCCCAACGCGTGCGCGAAATCATGGCCGAAGAGAAGGTTGACGAAAAAGCCGCGCTGAAGAAAGTAGCCAAAGAGCGCGGGATCGGGAAGAGCAAAGCGTACCGGGAGTGGCAGCGGGGGAAGTGATCCCTACTTCCCCGCCAACTCTTTCTTCACCGCCTCGCTGACCACCTTCCCATCCACCCGCATCCCGGCGGCGGCGAAGTGGGCCATTGCGGCTTTCATCACTGTTCCCATGTCTTTCATGGCCGGAGCGGGCGTCATCTCGGCAATGGCCGCGCGGACTCCGGCCACGATTTCTTCTTCGCCGGCGGCCTTGGGCAGATAGGTTTCAATCAGCTTGATTTCGGCGGCTTCTTTGTCGGCCATCTCCTGGCGTCCGCCTTTGGTGAACTGCTCGACCGAGTCCTTGCGCTGCTTGATCAGTGTGGAGAGCACTTGCTGCGATTCCTTGTCGTCGAGCGGCGCCATTTTGTCAATCTCTCGGTTCTTGAGCGCAGTCTTGACCATGCGCAGGGTGGAGAGTCGGTGCTCTTCGCGGGCCTTCATGGCCGCGACTATGTCTTTCTGGATCTGGTCGATGAGGGGCATGGGAGGATTATAGAACGCTGGAAAGGTTAGAGGTCAGAGGTCAGATTGAAGAGGTTGGACTGGACCCCTCGGCTGA
>PKUV01000090.1 GCA_003131315.1 Acidobacteriaceae bacterium | reverse complement strand
ATTTCACTCATCGACAAATTCCACGGGCCAGCGGGTTTCGAGATGAGGGCAAGGTGAATACGGAAGGCGCGTGAGGTTACGGTTCACCCAGTGGAATGACTGTTCCGGTAGATCGCGCACTTGATCGATCATTTATGAGCCTCCAGGTTTCAACCCAACTTCCTCCTCGGCGAAGTAGCCATCTGAGCCTTCGTGAGCTAGGATCTTCCTGTTCCGCCTGAGTTCGTCAGGGGGAACACACGAGCGCCTTCCGTGCGGGCTGCAATGGAGGAAACTCGTGGAACTATATAAGAAGAGGGATTCGAGATTTTACTGGTACGACTTCAAATGGCGCGGCAAGCGATATCGAAGTTCTACCAAGGAGACTAACAAGAAGAGAGCCGGGAAGATTGCCGCTTTGAGGCTCTCCCAAGCCATGGGAGGGGTCGGTCCGTTGGATCGGAAGGCTCCCAGCCTGCAGGGGTTCTCGATTCGGTTTCTGAGTTGGGTCGAATCGGCAACTCTAGCGGGGAAGTCGAAAGCATATTACTGCAACGGTTGGCGCTTGCTTGCGACGACGAAAATCGTCGCCATGCGCCTGGATCACATAACCAAGGATGATGTGGAAGGAATCAGTCTCAGCGGCTCGGCATCGAACGCCAACTGTGCACTTCGAACCCTGCGCCGGATGCTTCACAAAGCGGAAGAATGGAATCTGATCGGCAGGGTTCCAAGGTTTAAGCTGCTGACGGAGCACGGGCGCAGGTTAAGACTGGATGATCATGCGGAACAGAAGTTGCTGGTCGCAGCCAGCGCGTGCGATTGGACGACTGGCATGTTCGAGCTGCTTCGGGACGTCATCATCCTTGCGAGGGACACCGGAATGCGGAACCAGCGAGAGCTCTACCGCATTCGCCTGGAGAACCTCGATTGGAACAACCGAATTATCTTTGTGCCGGACAGCAAGACGGCTGAAGGTAGAAGGATGATTCCCATGAGCGATCGCGTGTGCGATGTGCTACGCACACGAGCGGGTGGAAGAAGCGAAGGATGGCTGTTTCCGTCCCAGCGATCGAAGTGCGGCCATTTGACGGATGTAGGACGACAGTTTCGCGCAGCGCGTGCGAAGGCAGGCCTTCCCGAGGATCTTGTCTTGTATTGCTGCCGTCATGATTACGGTACACGGGTCCTGACGAAGACCGGGAATCTGGCAGCGGTGATGAAGACGATGGGGCACAAGGATGTGCGAGCCGCGATGCAGTATCAACATCCGGAACTGGAACTGGTGCGTGCGGCCCTCAATCAAGGAAGAGAAGTGGCATCACAAATGACGGCCTAGGAACATCTGTGACACGTTTTGGGACACAGACGAAAAACATCAACCCGGTAGGTTGTTGAAAAGATGCTGTGGACAGAGGAAATCCGATCTCTTGCCGACTGACTGTCGGTTAGGCGACTACCCCTTCGTTTGGCAGGATTCGGGGTTAAATTGTGCGCCTGATGTGGGCCAGGCCAGCCACCAGGCCACACGGTGGCCGAGGGGGCTAGTTCGCCAAACCCAGTTGTTTCTCTACGAGGGGAAGCAACTGCGAAGGACGACGGTGCAAAGCTTGCGAAAGATTGAATAGAGCGCTGAGTGAAGGACTCTTTTCGCCCCTTTCCAATTGACCAACATAGTTGCGGTGGTACCCGGTGACATGCGCAAAGGAATCTTGGGAATACCCTGCTTCCTCTCGGAGCCGCCGAAGGACGACTCCAAAAGCAATCTGCGGTGTACGAGTCCTCCGGTTGCGCCGTGCCTTTCGGGGCATGAACCCAACATTCTTCTATTGACCACAATTGTGCGACCCACCTATAGTGTGTATTCGTAATCTCTCGCCTTAGCGTCAATCGGGTCGCGACTGGGGACACAGTGAGTTCATCTCTTACAACCCGGCTGCCAGTGTTAGCGACTTCGAAGGAGAACGAACAGACGGTCCGAATTCCCGCCGATCGCTCGGAGATTGGAGCCGAAGTCTCAGATGAAGCCTTGATGGCTCTCATCTGCGAGGGGGACAACGAAGCCCTCGCATCGTTGTTCCGCCGATACGCTCGCGTCGTACGTGGCGTAGCCTACCGAGTCCTGCGAGACACCTCCGAAGCGGATGACCTGCTCCAGGACATCTTTCTCTTGCTTCACCGCAAGTGCAGAACCTTTGACGCTTCCCGGGGCCCGGCGCGGTTCTGGATCCTTCAAATGACCTACCACCGCGCACTCACCCGCCGCCGCTATCTGAATTCCCGTCACTTCTACACACGGGTCGACCTGGATGACGTGGGAAGGGAACTGACCGCCCCCGGGACTGACAGCTCACGATTCGAGGACTCCGTTGACGGACTGCTCGGAAAGGCAGGCTTGCAGAAGGTTTTCGAGGAACTCTCGGAGAACCAGCGCCAGACGCTGCGGCTGTTCTTTGTCGAAGGCTACACGCTCGGCGAGATTGCCGTGAAATTAAGCCAGACCCGGGGAAATGCAAAAAACCACTATTTCCGTGCGCTGGAGAAGCTGCGAAAGGAGTTTTTTGGCAGCAAATTGCGGGGCGATTCAGCAGTATGATACAAGGTTGCATACATCCGAGGAGCTGGGGCGTTGCCTCACACCGAACCCCATGACGAGTTCCTGGAACTCTGTGCTGTTTCGACCTCGGGCCAGCTAACCGAGGAAGAGCAGAACAGGCTACAGGAGCACCTTGCTGTTTGTCCCTCCTGCCGGGAAGCTATCAAGCAGTACGAGGCGGTTGCCGGCCACGCCATTCCCACCATTGCAGCAGAAGAAGTGCCGGAGGATCTGGAACCGGGGCCTTCCTGGTCACAGGAACGGGCGGAGGCGGTCCTTTTCGAGCGAATCGCACAAGAAGAGAATCCGGGGACAGCCGAGGTCAGGGGCACGAAGCTCGACAGTTCCAACGCAGCTCGGCGCGTTCTTCCGTTCGCTGGCGAGGCAACCTGGCGTCATGTCTGGACTCTGTACGCGGCCGGAATCCTGTTAGCAATTGCACTTGGGGTCTGTGTCTATCAAATCGGCATGCGCCGTGGAACGGACACGGCCAAGGTCGCGCTTCCTCCGCAGACCACGCCGAGCCAGACTTCGCTGGAAGCGCAGGTGAGCGATGCTGCCCACGAGAGGGAAATTGCGCTAGCCCAGGTCGAGCAGAGGGATCGAGAGATCGCGAACCTCCGCAAACAACTGGACCGGCAGTCGGCCGACATGAGCCAGATGAAACTGACGCAGGACCGACTGGCAAGCGATCTTCGGAACAAAGATGCAGGCACACAGAATCTCGCTCAACAGCAAGCCGAACTGAAGCAGAAGTTTGATGCAGCGCAGGCGAACGCTCAAGCGCTACAACAGAAGCTCGACCCGCTGGTTAAGCAGTCTTCCCAGGATGTGGCGCGGGTGGGGCAGTTGGAGGCTCAAGTCAAGGAACTGACTCGGTCGCTCCATGACCGTGACGCTGCGCTCGACCAAAAGGACGAGTTGCTGGCCCACGACCGTGACATTCGGGAACTTATGGGAGCCCGCGATCTCTACGTTGCAGAAGTGTACGATGTGGCCCGAACCGGAGTGACCCAGAAGCCCTACGGCCGCGTGTTCTATACAAAAGGGAAGTCTCTGATCTTCTACGCCTACGATCTGGACCAAGAGACGGTGGTCAAGAATGCCAGCACCTTTCAGGCATGGGGCCGGCGTGGCCCGGATCGGGAACAGGCGCTCAACCTGGGCATTTTCTACGAAGACAATGCTTCCAAGAAACGGTGGATTCTGAAGCTGGACGACCCTAAGATGCTGGCGCAGATCGATGCCGTCTTCGTGACCGTGGAACCACACGGTGGAAGCCATAAACCAAGCGGCAAACCTCTTCTATTTGCTTACCTCAAAGCCGACCCGAATCACCCCTAGTGAAGTCTCGCTGTGCCTCCGGTTGTTGTTTCGTTCTAAAATAGCGCCCAGGTGATACCACGAGGGGGTCTTCCTGCATACAAGGGAAGAGTGTGACCGAGTCTGTCGGCCACAGGAGAAATCGACGTGCGCCTCCCCCAGATCGCTGTTGTCTCCGTTTTCGTCACGCTGCTAGCCTTCCCCCTACTTGCACAGTCCCCGAATGGAACCATTAACGGTCTCGTCCTCGATCCATCGAGCAGGGTGATCACCGGAGCCGACGTCCTAGTCATCAACGACGTGACCAGCGTGAGGTATTCCAGCAAGACCAACAATGAGGGCATCTACGTTGTGCCCAATCTGCCGCCAGGACCGTACCGGCTTCAGGTTTCGAGGGTGGGCTTCAAGACACTCATCAAGCCCGATATCGTGCTCAACGTTCAGGACGCTCTTTCGATCAACTTCACCCTGCCCGTGGGGGCCGTCTTTGAAACTGTGACGATAGAAGGTGGCGCACCGCTGGTAAAGACCGAGTCCTCGTCGGTTGGCACCGTTATCGACAAGCAATTCGTCGAGAACCTGCCGCTGAATGGTCGCAGTTTCAACACTCTTCTGCAGCTAACACCGGGGGTTGTGATTGCTCCAGCCACCTCGGTTCCCGGTGAGTTTGCCATCGCCGGCCAAAGGACCACTACCAACAATTTTACCGTTGACGGAGTCTCGGCCGATTTTGGAGTCAGCCAGTACGTAGGGTTGAGTGGCACGGGCAGCGGAACGGCGCAGGCTTTCAGTGCAATTGGGGGTACCAGCAGCCTGGTGTCGGTCGACGCCTTGCAGGAATTCCGCATCGAGACCTCTTCGTTCGCCCCCGAATTTGGGCGTACTCCGGGCGGCCAGGTGATTCTGACGACCCGTTCCGGGGCCAACCGGTTTCATGGCGGACTCTTCGACTATTTTCGGAATGATGTCATGGATGCGAACGACTGGTTTGCCAACCAGGCGAAAATTCCGCGCGCTCCCGAGCGGCACAATGATTTCGGCGGCTTTCTCGGTGGCCCCCTGGAGCGCGATAGAACGTTCTTTTTCCTGTCGTACGAGGGCGCCAGATTGAGGCTCCCGAAAACGCAGACCCTACAAGTGCCATCCGCAAGCGTCCGCGCGAATGCTCCACCCGGCCTTGCGCCGTTTCTGGCGGCATACTCGTCGCCAAACGGACCGGTATCGAGCGACGGGTACACGGCTCAATTTACGGGCGGATATTCCAACTCCGCCACCCTCAACGCGGGAAGCGCGCGAATTGACCGCAAGTTCAACGATCGCTTGTCGTTGTTTGGGCGATACAACGACGCTCCTTCTCAATTCGCCACGCCTCTGTCCGCGGTTAGCTCCCTGTTTGTTACGACCGTCGATACGAAGACACTGACGCTGAATGCAACCATGACATTCAGCAATCGCTTGATGAACAATTGGAGAGGAAATGTCTCCACCCAGACGTCGGGGTTGGCCTACAACTCCGAATCCAGTCAGGCGTACGGAGCGTTGGCACTCAACCCCGCTCTATTGGCGACCCCACTCAAAAGTTCGGATGTTCTGGCGCAGTTCGGAACGCTGGATACCACTTCATCCTATGTTGGCGTTGACGGACGAAACAGGACCAGACAGGTAAATCTAGCGGACGACGTGGTTCTTACCTCGGGGCTGCATCAACTGAAGTTCGGCGGTGATTACAGAGCGATTTTCCTCGACGAAAACCCTGTACGCTACACCATCGGCGCCACGGCCAACAGCGTCAAAGATCTGCTCATCAGCGGGCAGGCATCCTTGGACGTTGCGGAATATCTTCCATCGCAATTCCTTTCCGAGTCTTTGTCTGTCTATGGTCAGGACACATGGCAGATCAAGCCGAGGCTTGTGCTCACCTACGGGCTTCGGTGGGAACTGAGTCCTGCTCCCTCGCCACGCGGGAAGACGACGGTGACAGCATGGCGCAATGTCAATACCCCGTCCGAGATTGGCCTTGCTCCGGCCGGGTCTTCTTTGTGGAGCACCACCTATGGGAACTTCGCTCCCAGATTGGGAGTGGTCTACAAGTTGACCGAGAAAGGGGATTTTGTGTTGCGGGCCGGCGCCGGCGTCTTTTATGACCTTGGACTGGGCACGGCATCCAATCTCGGCTATTCCTTTCCGAACTCCGCCAGTACCTTCTCCGCCGCGGTTAGTCTCCCCGTAGGCGATGCCCGAGGGTACCTTCCGAAGATATCGTTGCAGCCGCCTTTTTCGGGTGTGGTGACCGGCTTTGCGCCTGACCTTCAGCTTCCCCTGTCCTATCAGTGGAACGCTGCTTTGGAGAAATCGTTCTATGGCCGGCAAGCGATCTCGGCCACCTATGTAGGTCAAGCGGGGCGGCGTCTGCTCCGGCAATCGGCGCTCTTTGCTCCGAACCTCAATTTCACCGGCGACTTTCTCCTGACCAACAACACTGCCTGGTCGAATTACCATGCCTTGCAGGTGCAGTATCGCAGGCCCCTGTCGGCAGGACTGCAGGTTTTGATCAACTACACCTGGGCTCACTCACTCGACAATGCTTCGAACGACGTGGTCTCGGCGCTCCCGAGCAACGTAATATCCGCTGCCAACGACTACGGGGCCTCTGATTTTGATGTGCGCCAGAGTTTCTCGGCAGCCTTCACCTACGCCGTTCCGGCGGCTGTCAAATCCGGCCCAATGAACGCGCTGACCCGAGACTGGTCGCTGGATGCAGTAATCGTTGCCCGCAGCGGCTTCCCATTCAACGGGACCGTGATCCTGGCTTCCCCGGACCCGGGTTTGTTTGCTACGTCCAGACCGGATCTTGTCGCGCGCCGACCGTTCTGGCTCTCGACCTCGGGAGCCCCAGGTGGGAAGGTATTGAACCCCGCAGCCTTCTCTATCCCCTTAACTCCAAGGCAAGGCACTGAGCCGCGGAACGACATACCGGGATTTGGGTTCACCCAAGTCGACCTGTCGATCGCACGGAAGTTCGCGATTACCGGAGGTGTCAATGTTCAGTTCCGCGCGGACGCGTTCAACGTGGTCAATCACCCGAATTTCACGAATCCGCCGGGCTACGTTGAATTTGGCGCGCCATTTCTGCAATCGATGGTGATGCTCAACCAGGGCCTGGGCGGACTGAATCCGCTCTTTCAACAAGGCGGGCCCCGGTCACTGCAGTTGTCGCTGAAACTGTCGTTCTGATCCTGAAGAAACTTTTTTTTGAGGAGAATGCCGTGCGAATCTCCAATGGAATTCCCGCGCTGCTTGTGCTTTGTCACATCGTACTCGCGGCTGCTCTAGCGTCCGCAGAGGAACCTGGAGCATTGAAGATCGATGACTTACTCGCCGCTCGAGAGTTCGGCCAGCTGACAGTGCCCGCGCTTTCACCCGACCAGGAGTGGCTGATCTACGCAGTTCACGATGGAACCGCACGCGCCGAGACGTCTGCTGCCGGGACCGCCCCGGAGTCAATACCCTGGTATGCGAAGGGTCTGGATCTCTATGCCGTGAATACACGCACCGGCAAGACTCAACGTGTAACGGAAGGCGTGGGTGACAATTGGGGCCCGTCCTGGTCTCCCGACGGCCGTCAACTTGCGTTTCTGTCGGATCGAGACGGAAGTGGCGTTGCAAAGCTATGGGTTTGGCGAAGGGCAACCGGAGAGCTGGCGAAGATATCCGATGTATGTGTTCGGGAAAACGAAGTCCAATGGATTGGCAACCAAGCTGTGTTGGTCACAGTCTTCCCCGAGAGCAGTGGTCCGGGGCATTCCGCTGGAGGTTCGACCCCGCCCGTAAACGCGACGGCCGACGGTGACAAGTCAGGGTCTACAGTGGAAGTCTACTCCTCGCACCCAACTGCTCTAGCTGTGGCCGACCCGCACAATGTCGAACCTTGGAACTTGGACGCCTACCTCAGCGATCTGGCCGTGATTGACATTGGGACCGGGGCGGTGCGACGGCTTACCCGGAACCAGCGTGTCGGGAAATACATCGTATCCCCGGATTATTCTCATGTCGCATTCAGCAGTCCTGTTCGCTTCGAGGAGATGGGATCACAGCAGATCGTCTGGAACTTGTCCGTGGTATCGCTCGCAACGAGTGAGACGCGGATCCTCGCATCGGGTATCCGGCTCGAATACGATGGATCGCCCTTTTCGTGGTCGCCCGAGGGCTCCCGCTTGGCGTACCTGGCCGGCGGCCCCCTGGAACGCGCCGCGAGAGGCGATTGCTACGTAATCGACCTGAAGAGTGGGACCTCGACAAATGTTTCCGTGTTCACCACTCCCCCGAGTGACGAAAAACAGCTCGCTCCGTTGTGGGGTGTCGGCGGACGATCCCTTTACTTCATTCGATACGGCGCAGTGTGGAAGGCTGAGGATGGCGCGCGCGCTCAGGAGTTCTCGAGGATTACGAGCCGCCGCGTTGTTCAGCTCATTGGAGAGAACCACAGCCGATTGTGGTCGCCGGGCGGCGGTGCCACGGTCGTTCTGACCTACGACAGCGCGGCCAAGCAGTCGGGTTTCTACCGGGTGGACCTGGGAAATGGAGCCAGCACGAGACTGGCAGAAGACGGCCGCTGCTACACCTGCATCAACGCCGACGATTATGTTTACACGGCTCCAGGCGGCAATATACTGGTCCACTTTGCAGAGGATTCGGGGCATACGAGCGACCTGTGGATGGTGGATGCCAACTCCGGATCTTCGCGGAGCCTGACCCACCTCAACCCCCAATTGGACAAGTGTGAAATGGGTCGGGCCCAGTTGGTACAGTGGCACGACCTTGACGGCCGAGCTCTAGAGGGCGCTTTGTTACTGCCGACGGGCTACAAAAAGGGGACCCGCTACCCCTTGATCGTATGGGTGTACGGCGGTGATCATGGATCAGATTTTCTCAATCATTTTGGTTTTTCCCCGGAGGGTGCGTTCAATCTGCAGGTCCTGGCAACGCGAGGGTACGCTGTTCTTTTTCCGGATGCGCCTCAAAATGTCACAACCCCGATGTTCGATCTTGCGAAATCCGTTCTCCCCGGTATCAACCAGTTGATCGAGGCCGGTATCGCGGATCCCGACAGGCTTGGTGTAGCGGGACACAGCCACGGCGGCTACACAACCCTGGCTCTGATCGTGCAAACGAAAAGGTTCAAGGCCGCGGTTGAGATGGATGGAAACGGAAGTCTTCTGAGCGCGTACGGAGGAATGGATAAAGACGGAACCGCGTTTGGAGTTTCACAGGCCGAACAGGGGCAAGAGCTGATGGGCGGCACGCCGTGGCAATTCCGCGACAGATACATCGAGAACTCTCCGTACTTTTACCTCGACAGGGTCGAATCGCCACTTTTGATCGTGCAAGGAGCGGAAGACACGACCACGCCGCCCTTTCTTGCTGATGAACTGTACGTTGCCCTTCGGCGCCTTGGAAAGGAAGTCGCATACGCGAAATACGAGCGCGAGGGCCATTCGCCTCTCTACTGGAGTTCGCCAAACCGGATTGACTTGTACCGCCGCATACTTTCGTGGTTCGATGAGCACTTGAGAGATTCACGGAACTGAGCTGTTTCCGGTGCGGTTTGAGGGGGCCGGACAGACGGGAGTGCCCACTGAAACGAGTGGGCACTCCAGGGGCCGGACTACTCGTCCGCCTCATACGCCATCGGGGTCATGTAGTGGTTCGGGCTCGATGGATTGATGCTGTCGCCGAAGCTGCCACCACCTTTCCGGGTTCTCTGAATCGACGTCAAAGCCTTGCCAGACGCCTGAATCTGCGGTTTTGTGTACTTCATGATTTTCACCTCCCTTCGGTTTGGAGTTTTGTCGCATGCAGACTCGCTGCTTGTGGGGGTTCTCCACCACGTGCCGGAACTGCGGGACGCAGCCCCGGCGATGTGGGGTGGAGCGCTCACGAAAGCCGCGAGCGCTCCAGTTGCTGGCCTACTCGTCGGCCTCATACGCCGCCTGAGTCAGGTAGTGATTTAGGCTCGAGGGCTGGATGTTGTCGCCGAAGGAGACGGAACCCTTCTTGGTCCGCTGAATCGACGTCAAAGCCTTACCAGACACCTGAATCTGTGGTTTTGTGTACTTCATGATTTTCACCTCCTTTCGGTTTGGACTTTCTCAGCTGAGAATTCGTTCTCCCCCGTATTCGTGTGAGACCGGGCTAATGCGGAGTTCACGGGTTTGTTCGCCAGGACACTGAAGAAGCGCCCTCTCCTGAAGGTTCCGCAGCCAGAGTTCCAGAGCTATCGTGCGCATCAACGGGATAAGCGGGCCTTCGAAGCCACTTGCAATCTGTTGAACCGCTCGGACGAACTCGCTCTGAACCACGAAGCCGAGTTCCACACTCACCATGTCGCGGCTCATCTCGATCAGTTCGGAGGAAACAGCAGAGACTGCGACCATCGGCCGACGCGAGACATACGCTTTTCTCTTCCGCTGAAGCACTTCATCGGGCACGATGCCCACAAGCGCACGGCGCATCAGGGACCGGCGTTGACCGGGACGGACCAATTGCTCGCGGGGGATTGCGTACAGGAATTCCAGCAGATCGCGATCGAGATAGGAATAGCGTTTCACAGTCAGTGGCAATAGCGACACCGGCTGGCAGCCCAGTTGCCTTCGCAGCATGTCGAGCGTGCATAGGCTTTCTTGGAGGCTGGGCATCGGGCCAAACAGCCTCAAACGCGATTCGTAGCCGCACAATGCTTTCCGCTGGCGCCGCACCAGATTCGGGTGCAGCCAGACGGGCGGCTGCTCGGGCTGGGTGGAGCCGCCTAGGCCAGGCGGAAGAAACAGCCGGACGGTTTCAGACAGCAGATGCAGCCATGGCCTCCTCTTGTTCAAGGCCCAGACTCTCAGTTGATGGGCCAGGGTTCCAAGTCGGCCTCTTGCCAGAAGGTCTGCGAGTTCCGGTGTTGGCGTTGGCACTCCGCCGGTGACTTCGTCTCCGCCCACACCGGAAAGCACGACGCGATTCCCTTGGGAAGCCATGCACGCTGCAAACCGCGACGCACCTTCGGTGGGATGTCCGGAGCATGCGGGAGTCGCCTCAAAGCGGTCTTTGTCGATCTGCAATATGAGGGATTCTCGCGAGCTGACATCGATGTGAAGGCCCGTGCAGCCTCGCTTTTGCTCCACCTTTGTGAAATAGGGACGCTCATCCCAGTTTGGTTCGGAGTCGTCGTAGAACGAGACCGTATCGAGCCTCGGGGTCTCTGCCTCGCCGCGTCCCATGATGGTGTCCGCCGTGCAGACGATGGACGAAGAATCCATTCCGCCGCTCAGTTCGGCGAGAATCGGGGAGTCAGAACGGAGTCGCCGGCGCACGGACTCTGCGAACACGGTTCGAAAGTGTTCCTCGTATTCGGCATCTGTGCGATAGCGGGTTCTTCTTGCGGGGTCGAAATCCCAGTACCTGGTGATTTGGCTGGCTCCCTTCGCCAGACGGACGAAGCAGGATGGCGGAACCGACCGAATTTCGACGTAAGGTGTCAGGTGCGGAGCGGGCAGAAATGATAGCCAACCTGCAACGTATTCTTCTTCCACTGCGAAGGATCGACCCGCAAACAGGACCAATGGATCGAGAATCGTGCTCCACGTCACCCGATCGCTTTCAACCGAATAGAAGAGATGTCGAGTGCCCACAAAGTCCCTGGCCAAAACAACCGAGCGGTCTCTTGGATCCCAGATGGAGACGGCCCAGTCGCCGATCAACTTCGCGAAGCAATCCGTGCCCCACCGCTCGTAGGCTTCCGCAACGACGGACAGATCGGTTGAGCCGGCGGAGAGTTTGCCGGCCAACTGACCGGTGAGTTCCTGACGGTTGTCGAGCCGACCGTCCCAGGTTATGACGGCGCCCGATGTAGAGACATGGGGTTGCACTTCGCTGTGAGATTCTCTGGTGGTACGGAATGCTCGATAAAGAATCGCAACGTTATCCTTCCAGAAGGATCCCTCTCCGTCGGGACCATACGGGGCGAGGAACGCGCGGATTTGATCGAGTTGCTTCGGATCGACTGGCTTGCGGCCGAAGTCGCACTTTCCGAACTGAACGCTCATGATCTGCCACCTTTAGTTTGCGGGCGCGTCTAGCACCGATCGAGCACGGCGTACAGTTCTCGCGTGTATGGCGTGTCGTTGACCACTCGACCGTCTACTTCGACCCACGCGTGTGCCTTAAATGGCATTTGCTGGGCACCGATTACCATCTGAGCGGGCACGCCGTGGCGTTTCAGCAAACACGCCGTGGCAGCCGATCGCTGAAGGCAGAGAACCTCTTTCCAATACCAAATACACGCCATATCCACTGCTGCGCAGACCTTTTCGACTGCGCTTGGACACTGCAGTGGCCCGTTGACTGGAAAATTGCGGACCTCGTTGTACAGTGCCGGGAAGTCTCCTCGCGTCAGGTAAAACTCGAAATGGATCAGTTTCAGATAGGCTTGCAATGCAAGAAACGGCATGGCGGAGACGCCCCTTTCACACTGGCAACTGCAACTGATCGCACAAGAACGCAATGCGGTCGGTCAACGCTTCAACTCGCTCGCTCAAAGGAAGCACAGGCGAGTGGCCGCGGTGACGGCTGTAATCCAAAAGTATCGGGTGTTCCGACACGTTGGCCGCCTGCAGGCGGGCCGTCATCTTCCGGGCGTGAAGAGGATTGCAGTTCTGGTCGGAGTCTCCCGAGACGATCATCGTCGCCGGGTAGGCAACGTTGTCGCGAACCCGGTGGTACGGCGAATAGCCAGCTAGCGCGGTGAAGTCGTCTGGATCGTCGGCAGTTCCAAACTCTTCCTTCCAGACATGCGCGTTGTCGAAGAGGTGATATCGAAGCATGTCGAACACGGGCACCATACACAGGACGGCACGGAACAGGTCGGGCCGCTGCGTCATGGCGGCTCCAACAAGCAGGCCCGAGTTGGAGCCGCCGAAAATGGCAAGTTTCCCTGGCTCGGTTCGCCCTGTTTCAACCAGCCAATCGGCGGCGCACAAGAAGTCATCGAATGCCACTTGCCGGTTGCGGCGCTTGGCAGCGATGTGCCATTCCTCGCCAAATTCGGAACCGCCACGAATATTTGGCAGTGCGAACAAGCAGCCATGCTCCATGAGGAATGCGACAAGGACGCTGAACTGCGGAGTCATTGAGACCCCGTAGCCACCATAAGAGGTCATGATGGTCGGGTGCGGGCCGCTTTCGAGGAGTCCGCTGCGCCCCACCAGAAACATCGGAACACTGGTCCCGTCTTTGGCCTTGAACCAGACTTGCACGGGGCGGAACGCTTGGGAGTCGAACGGAAGTTGCGTTTTCGCCCAGGGCCTTGTCCGGCCGGTGCTCGGCGAGTGGCGGTAGATCTGAACTGGTTTTGCGAAAGATTCCTGTTCGAACAACAACTCGTCTCCGTCTTCAGAGCCTCCGACGAGGCGGGCGGTACCTCCTTCATCGAGGGGCAAATTCCCCAGCTTCTTGCCGCCCAGATCGAAGATGTCGATCTGTGTTTTGAGTGCGCGAAGGTAAGAGACAAAGATCCGATCCCGGGTAACAATCCAGTTCTCGATCGGGGAGTCGCCCGTGGGGATCAGGTCCACGAACTCCGGTTCCGCACCCCTGCGCGGACGGACCTCGACTACGCGGAAATTTGGAGCGTCGCGGTCGGTAATAGCCAGGATGCGGCCGTCCTTCAATAGCAACGGCGCGAACGTGTATGCCGCATCCGCGATCAGTTTCCAGGGGGCGTTCTTGCTCTCGACCTGCCAGAGGTGAAAGTCCGTGTACATCTTGTTGAGGAAGCGGATTACCAGAAAGCCAAGTTGTTCCTTCCCTGGAACGATGTGCAGTCGCAGCTTGTCGTCCTCGCCGGCGAAAAAGATTTCCCGGTCGTCTTCGAAGCTCGTGCCCAGAACATGGTGATACGCTGCGCGGTAGTGCCGCCTTCTCGCATCTGCAGCCTCGTGGACGTAATAAAAGCTGCGAGAATCAGGTGCAAACACGAAGCCCCGCAAGTAGCCACGCGGGAAAACATCGGAGAGTGGCTTGCGACTTTGGACATCCAGCAGTTCAAATGTCCCAAATCGCTCGCCGCCATGTTTGACTTCGTATAGCAACAACCGCCCATCTGGCGAAACGATAAGCGGTTTCACTGCGGTGTATTCGCCGCTGCTGCGCTCCGCGGGATCGATGAGGAGCTGATCTTCCCCGTCGGGACCCTCGCGAAAGAAGATGCTGGGTTGCTCCTGTCCCGGCAGGCGCTTTCGGAGGTAGTACCTGTTGCCGACCTCCTGAATCGAGTCACACGTTTCGATGTCGAGAAGTTCGCGAACACGCTCCCGAATCCGCCCCCGGCCCGGGATGGCGTTCAGGTACGAATGCGCATACTGCACTTGCGCAGCGAGCCATTCGCGAGTCCGCTGCGATTCCCCGTCTTCGAGCCAACGGTACGGATCCGTCACCGGGACACCGTGCAGGATCTCGGTCACACCTTCGACTGGAGAGTACGGCGGAGCTTCCATCAGCTTGTGCATGGTGATCTCCGATCGATGAGTTGGTTCGCTTCGCGACTCATCCGGCGCGTCAAGGCGCGTAGATACCCCGCAGTCTTCGGCTCCCGCAACCTCTCGTGGTCGCTGCACATCCCGCTCCCAGCGGCGTACGCAAAGACCGCGAGCAGGGGAGCGACGGTCATACCTTCATGGACAGCCGCAGCTGAAACCAGTGGGCTCCACTCCGCGGTGTACGACGCGATGAACTGCTCTTCGAGCTTGGGGCCGACTCCGACTGCGCGCCGGAAGTGTTCCAGCAGGTATTCGAAGCTGAAGAATGGGTGCCCGATACAGGCTTCAGCCCAGTCCAGAAACACAGAACCGTTCGCAGTAACGATGATGTTTCCCGGATTGAGATCGAGATGACCCAGCGTGTCGGGGATACCTAACTCCTGCAGCAAACAAATCGCGTCCTGGAGGTGATCCCACAAGAAGGCCAGATCCTTCCGGCTGAGAACAGGCGGGGGGACGTTGGTTTGCTGGTCCATAAGCCGGCCCATGACATCCAGAAAGGGTAGGACTCGGTCCGAGAGCTTGGTGGTGCCAAGGTCATGCGAGCCCGATTTGAGGAGTTGGGCGTGTTTGTCGATCGACTCGATCTGTAATTTCGCCAGGACTGCCGCAGCCCGTTTCCACAGAGTGATGTCCCGAGTTTCCCCGAGGTTGGTTCCCTCGATCTCTGGAGAAAGCCATCCGTTCCACTCTGGCCGCGTGCCAAGGACCGGCGGCAGGTATGCCGGGAAGAACTGTGCCAGAGCGAGTGTGATCGGGAATTCTCTCAGATTGGGCTCGCCGACCGCCTTGAACCAGATGGCGGGACCATCGGTCTCGAAGCGGGTCAAGTTAAATGAGGGACTCGCGTTGAACTGACAAAACGGGCCCCTGAGTTGGAGTCCCAGCGGGAGAATCGCTTCCCCGGCCCATCTCCGCAATTCTCTGAACCATCCAAGTTGTGCAAAAGGTCCGCCTGTGCCGCGTGAGTAGCCATTGCATTCCGCAACCGACCGCTGGACCGCCAGGTAATCTGCCCAGTCTTGGAAAGATTTCTCCGACAACGACGAGATCGGTACCCACTTAGCCGAAGCATCACGCGTTTCAGCGTGATTCCAGCACTCCAGGACATGGTAGTTAACTCCGCTGGAATGGCTCGCTGAAGCAGCGGCGTCTGGCGCGAATAGACAAATGGCCTCACAGCCCCAGTTGCTCTTCATTGCAGCAGTGAGGTTTTCGGCGAGTCGCTGCCAGCGCGGAACGTTTGCCCAGGGAAGCAGGAATCCGTTGTCGGTGGGTGCCAGAAGGAGCGCAGTTCTGTTTTG
Source organism: Acidobacteriaceae bacterium (assembly GCA_003131315.1). Taxonomy (GTDB): domain Bacteria; phylum Acidobacteriota; class Terriglobia; order Terriglobales; family Acidobacteriaceae; genus Acidiflorens. Next base: position 8,435 of record PKUV01000090.1, on the reverse strand, counting down.
ATCAAGCACGATAGCGCGGTAGGTTTCGCACTCGGATTGTTGTGTGAGATTCACGGCTGTACTCCGGTTCGCACCGTCCCGCCCGATTGGCACTCTTCGACCAGTCGGTGTTCCTTCAGCGTTTCGATGAATTCCAGCACGTCGGTCTCGGCAAGATCCCGGCTGATGTCAAAGTCACGGCTGATGCCGTCGACAATCTCAGCCTCGGAGACTCCACTTTTCAGGAGCTCGAGGATTTTCGATCCAACGAAGTTGAGATTGAACATCTGACCTTGTCGAACATCGAGGACGATCGCACCGTCCTGACCATGCGTGCTGTGTACTCCGTCGGAAACTCTATGCATGGGCTTGCCCCACTGTTTCGATCTCGAGGACAGATCGGATGTATGCCGCGAACTGTGCCACCTTCTTCGCTCGAACGCCAGTGAAAGTGAATAATGTTCGTAAATGGACCAGACTCGCAGAGATATTGTTGCTGGCAAACGAGATGCCCCATCTATGTCGAGGGCCGAGAGAATTCAATGTGTACGCGTTCCGGTCCTAATCTCTGTTGTCGAGGGCTGACGCGACTGTTTTCCGAGGGTAAATCGTGCGGAGCGACGTGCGATCACGGCAGGGATGCGGTGTCTCTCTCGACGGTAGCGGGTGCGTCGGCGAAGAGTTTTGAATACGTGCTCTGGGAGGAGATGAATGTATCAGGACTCCCGTCCTCGACGATTCGTCCGCCCGAGAAAACAATGACCCTGCCGAAGGCGGATACCGTCGAAAGGCGATGGGAGATGACAATGAGCGTCGACGCGCCCAGACAGCGCCGTATGTTCCGAAGAACGAGTGCTTCGGATAAGGGGTCGAGGCAGGCGGTCGCTTCGTCCAGAATCAGAATCTGAGGCTGCTGCAGCAGCGCTCTCGCGATGGCGAGGCGCTGGCGCTCGCCGCCGGAAAGTTGGCAACCTCCAGGCCCGATCCGTTGACGGAGACCCTCGGGAAGTGTTCCAACAAAGGCTGAAAGGCCAGCAGATCGGACCACTTCTCGTAGTTCATCGCCAGAGACTGCGGATCTTACAAATCGAAGATTAGAGGCTAGAGTTCCGTCGAACAGAACCGGGTCTCGCGGCAGATAGCAAACCTGCCGGCGCAGACTTTCGAGGGGGATGTTCCGAACATCTTCACCTCCGATGCGGATTGACCCCGAATCCACGTCGTATAAGCGTGTTATGAGCTTAGCCAGCGTACTTTTCCCAGCACCGTTCTCGCCGGCGACTGCGATTTGTTCGCCAGACATAATTCGCAGAGAGGGGATGCGGAGCATTCCCTTTTGCCTTTCATATCCAAACTCAACGGCCACCAAGTCGATCTGCGCCGGAGGTTCCGGCACTGGTGGGATTGCGGCAGGAGGGTTTCCCACGCTCGGTCGTGCCGCCAGCACTACTTGCACCTGACGGATGCTGGCGAACGTCTTCTGTGCCTTGGCGTACAGTTCGGCTGCGCCACTGAGGGGATCGAACAGTTGCGTCACAAAACTGTAGAAGGCCACCAGACTTCCTAGACTCAGAGTTCCGGCGAGGACGCTCCAGCCCCCGTAGCCAACGACCGCGGACATGGCCAGCACCACAGCTAGAGAAGTGAACAACGTAAACCAAACACCGGTTCTGAAAAGTTCTTGCTGTGACCGGACTGTCCAGGCCAAGAGCCGGAAGGCCCTTCTCTCCTGCCGCTTTTCCTGCCCGAGCAGTTGTATGGGAATCACCGACGAAAGATGTTCCTCCAGGAAATTGTTCCACGAAATTCGATCGCGCTGGATCGCATCAGAATCGACACCAAGTCTTCTCCGGAAATGTTGCCGGGCGATGAGGAAGACTGGAATGAATAAAACAACGGCCAGGGTCAACGCGGGGCTCAGTGCGAACATAGTTGCGAGTGTGAAGCAAATTGTCAGGAGCGTGCGCAAGATCTCCGGAACGAGGTCCGATCCGAAATAAGAGATCTCTTCGATAGGCTCTTTGAGGGGATAGATGACCGTACCCACCGGCGTATCGTCGTAGTAGTCGGCCGAGAGCGTGTCCAGATGCCGCAGCAGGCCCATGCGCAACGTGAGGCCCATTTTTTGCGCCGCAGTCAACATCAAATAGCTCCCAAGACTTGTGAGCGCCGTTTTGCCCAGCGAGCCCAGAAAGATGAGAACCACCGCCAACAACAACAGTCCTATTTGCCGCCGCGGGATGATCTGATCGATGAGCGACTTGAGCACCAGTGGAGTGAGAAGCGCGAGCACGCTGCCGGCCGTAATACACAGAAAACTAGCCAGGTGCCAACGGAAGAACGGGCGAATTTGTTTGAAGAGCCAGCGAAGTTCATTCGGCACCCAAGACGGACTACGGCCTTCGCTCATGGGAGAGAGTGGACAACAGCCCCACCTGGAAAACGAGGGTACGCAAGTGCGATCAACTTCGTCCAGAGAATGTGTTAAATGTTCGCTTTTCGATCAAGTCGTGCACTTTTCCTGAGGAATCGGCGAGTTGCCAGGCGTCGCTCGTATCGCGCTTTGTCCGGAAACCCGACAAGAACCATGGCAATCTTGCGGCGGCGGACAAACTGCCGATAGCTGTAGTCTCATGCAAGTGCGTGCTGGTTTGTTTCGAATCGTATAGACGCAACCTTGCCGCGTGTGGTAAGGACGCCATAGGGTTTGGTGCCAATTGCAGTCCGGCTTCAACAAATGGAAGCCAATGCCTGCGTCTCAACAGCTGTCCGACAAGGTTACGACCGTTTTTCTTCAAATCAGGCTCTTTGCCCTGTTAGATAGGGGTCGAGGAATTACAGAAACCTTCTCACGATCGTAACGATCCGCCCGACTACCTCGGCATCGCGGTGGTTCCGAAACTGTTCCCGCGCATCGACGCGCTGGGGTTGAGGATGGAGGACCAGAGTGCCATTCTCCATTCCACAGCATCCGCAAAGGTACGCGCTATCGCGCTTGAGTACGACATACAGTGACTGCTGCCATAAGGGCTTCGATCTGGAGTCGATGGGTTTCTTCTTGTGCCGATCCACGATGACGAGCACCGCGTTTAGGAGATACGGGTGAAGGGCGTCCCGGACTCCGCCGACCCAAAAAGCGTCGTGCAAGGATGGAGATGCCAAGCCAGAGATGGCTCCTATGGATCGCCGCAGGAATAACGGACTGTCTCCGCATCGGCGAAGTAGCTCGCCGAGGAATCCCTTGGAATCGGGTTGATCAGGTTCGATTGAGCTGGCACGAAATCCAGCGGGCAAGGCCCTTGGAATGAAACGGTCAGGGATCGACTCCTTTCCCGCGTCTCTAGGTGAAGCGTCAATATGGTTTAGGAAGGTGTAGAAGGGTACGGCGTAAAGCACGCAAAGCGTAATGACCTTGTGAAAATGACGCGGAGGAGTGTTACGCGCTTCGTAATCGGAGAGAGAGCTCGGGGACATGAAGTATCGCTCATCACCGAGGGCATCTGCGATTCGCCGGCTCAATGCAGATGCCTCCCGAATGGACAATGCCATTCTGGTTCTTGCACGACAAAGCAGTTGGCTCAGCTTCGCCTCTGGTCCTGCCAACGGTCCCGGTTTCCAGCGTTTGGCCAAGTCCTTCGGAATCTTGGATCGATTTGGTTCAATCAGCGGGCGGACTTCGAGGTCCACAGTACCGAGAATTCTCACCTCCCGATGGAGCTGCAGCTCGACCTGCGCAAAGGGGAGCTGTGTCGTGACCGGCAGTATCCGGTTCCTTCCATCAACTTGCAGTCGGCAGCAGCACAAGCCTTTACTGTGCTCGATCAGGAAAACATCCTCCGATGTTTTGCCGTTTTCTGCCGGAAGATTGCCAGCACCTCTTGGATCTACGCGTACGATGCTTCCAGGAAGTAGATCTGGGAAAGCGAGCGCATCCTCCAGGCCGATCTTCGCATACAAGGACTTCTGCTTGTTCATTTCCAACAATGAATGCTGGCGCACCGAGTGCCGGAGATCCAAGAGTTGGCCGAGTGGGGCCACCGGAGGAGCGAAAGGGTCACCGAGCTTGTTTCGGAACCAAGGGACCCAAGCGTTTGGGTCGCCGAGGGAAGAATCCAGAAGGATGGTGCGTTTCAACGGAAGCAGAACCTGCAGCCGGGGGATATCTTCGAGGTCAAAGCCCAGGACCTGAAGCCAGTCGGCCAGTCGATAGTCGGAAATCCGGCTGAGGGCGAATAGGTGGTACAGGCTCGGGCCGAAAGTTCCGAGCTTAAGATCGTAGTAGAAGTTGTGGGGAAGAAAGTACGGCGACGCATGCCCGTAGATGGCTTCCGATTTCTGGGAAACTTGGTAAAGAGTGAGATTCCGAGTTCCCAGAATTGACCTGACCCGCTCTGCGAGTTCCGCGCTCGTTTGTGACTTCGACTGGAGGCGCACTATCTGGCCCTCGCTCTACTATCCCGAGTAGTGCTTGATGCGCGTCCAGCAACCGTGCGGCGCACTTGTATCCGACATGTAGCGACGCGTCCCCAGATCCCCATGGCCGCGCCCAGAAGATACCCACTCGCAGAGTAACTTCTATTTAGCGTAACGACCCTTTCGCTGTCACAACGGACTGTGACAAGGGTAGTTTTCTAACCAGTCATGCGATAAACAGGCCAGAGGCGGGTGCCCTTTAGTGATTGCAGGGACGGGACAAAAAGCGGAAAGTGGTTAGACTTCCAACCACTCAGCAGATTTTCACCGGATACCCACAAAAGTCGATTAGTCTAGCCTGCATAAGTTTGTTTCGGATTTCATAACAGACAACGGGAAGCGATGGACAATGGGTCGATTTCCGCGTACCATTTCGCATCTCTCAAGTGGGCCATTCGATGTTGGCCTCAGTACCGAGCCCGGAAGCTGGTAAGCGGCTCAGAGCGGAGCGGCTACGCATCCGTCTGTCAACTCGCGACGTCGAGGATCTCAGCCACGCGATCGCGGAGGAAATGAAGAGTCCGGATTACTTGATATCTCATTCATGGCTTACGCAAGTAGAGAATGGCAAGTTAGTCCCGCGTAATATTTACAAACTTTTCAGCCTGAGCCGCATTTACGAGCTTAGGCCTGATCAAGTTCTGGCTTTTTTCGGAATCAGCTTCGGCGAATTACGCAAAGGGTATATGTCACTAAATCTCCCACGGACGCATTTGGTTGGGCCGGCACACGAGGAGCCGGGACAGACGATGCTGGCTCCGCTCGGTCTGCGGGGTGCAGCCCGATTGGAGCAGACCAACCTAGTCTCGCGGATGTTCGAAAGCTGGGGCGAAATCCCCGTCGCCTTGCTGCAGCAGGTCGACCTGCGGAACTCCGTTTTCGGGTACATCGGGCTCAAGGACTATACTCTGTACCCCTTTATTCGTCCGGGCTCTTTGGTACAGATCGACTCCCGCCAAAAAACAATAAAGTCTGGGGTCTGGCCGAGTGATCTGGAGCGCCCCATCTATTTCATCGAACTGCGCGACGATTGTGTTTGTAGCTGGTGTGATCTCCACGGGAACCAGTTGTTGCTCATTCCGGGTCCGCAATCGGGCCAATCAATACGGAGAGTCCGCTACCCTATGGACGCCGAAGTAGTCGGTCGCGTCACTGCCATCGTTATGCCACTAACGGACAAGCAGGGCATATGAAAAGGCGAGCAGCAACTCTATCGAAAGTGTACGCAATTTGTGCAGTCAAGAAGCAGAACTTCCTTCAAGCCAGCCCTCTTCGTCGGGTCGTTTAGTTGAGTCGTCATTAACGCGAATGTGTGAATCGCTAGTGTAGCCGCCCCGCAGGGATCAAGTTTGCTGCGCTGGGTGGGATGGATTTGTGTGTTCGTGAAGACTGGGGGATCTCGACAGCCCTTGATATCCGATTCGGTGGGGAGAACAAGCACGAAAACAATCGCTGTACTTTGACTAGCATGGCCGCCCGCGAGCGGTGAATTGAAGGCATGTCCCGGCATGGATGTGGTCAAGGCAGACGATGTGCAGCAGTGGGGTCTGCTCATGGAACGCACTCGCGATCCAAATGCCAATGGCAAGAGATCCTTTCCGTGGTTGCCGGAACTCGATCAAATTCTGCTGGTGGGGATGAAGCACGGGCTTCCAGGGATTCACGAGGCGACCAACAGCATCTTAAAACTTCGGTCGGGGTTGACTCGCGCAGACTGCTGGAAGCGGCTCCGCTACCTCAGAGAGAACGGTAACGGCAACCATCCCGACCCGCACAACTGGCCGGAGGAGATCCGGGAACTTCTGTGCAATGGTTATAGGGAGGGCGGGCGGAAAAAACGCGAAGCCATCAAAGCCGTCAGAGAATTGTACCCGGGGCTGCCTGGCCGTCAGCTCCGGAGATTCGCCCGCCAACAGGGTTGGCTGCCAAGAGTCGCCCGTGGCAGTAGCACACTTTGCCGGCCCTGGAGCGAGCAGGAAGAACGGAAACTGTGGGAGTTGGCGGGATATGAGCCGGCGAGCAAAATCGCTCAGCGGTTCGGCCGCTCTGAGGGAGCGGTTCGGTTCCGAATGAAGGCACTGGGCCTGAGTGCAAAAGTGAAAGATGGTTGGTCGTTCCGTTCGCTCCAGCAAATGCTGCGTGTTGGGCCCTCGAAACTCCATCGCTTCGTGGCGGATGGTCTATTGAGAGTGCGCGACCCGCGGATATCAGCGGCTTCTTTGGGAGCAATGGTGGAACAACTTGCGCCATCACCAGAGGCCGCTGAAAGACTCGCCAGAACATTTGGGGATGGACCAGAAGCGTACTCCTGGAAACATGCAGCGAAGCTCCTGGGTGTGACTGTTGAGCAGGTACTCGAGTGGATTGCAAAAGGAAAGCTCAAGATCGTGGACACGTTTGTTACCGACAGAGCGTTTGAAGCTTTCTGCAAAAAATGCGGGCCGCAACTGAACCCTGTCCTGTTGAATCAGGGTGTTCGAGATTGGCTCGTGGAGGAATACGAGCTCCGGGTGTCCAGCGAAAGGGATAACGGTTCAGTGCCCGCGAACGAGAAACACGCCCTTGTCAGAAGACAATGCCCCAAATGCCAGAGACCCATGCGGGGCAACATCTTTTTTCGGCACCTGAAGAACTGTAAGGGTCTGATGTCAGGAAGCAAAGGGCAGGTTCCGCAGAAACTGTCCAATGCGGGAGACACCGTTTCACCTATTCTTAATCGGCGAGATCCACATAGCGATCGCCATCCCGCCGCCAGGCCTCAAAGGATGGATAGGGCGTAGGCAATTCAGACTCCCAGACCTGCTCACAGTGATCGCAATATTCCATTGTCCGAATGGATCTGGGATGATTGCGAGTGGAGACCAAGATTGCGTCGTACCAACCTTCTCTCTTGGCCTCCTGAAAGAACTGATCGCCGATCCAAAGCATCAGGCGATGCCAGTCTTGGGGAATACGGCGATCTGCCAACCGTTCTTTGTTATTGAATTCCACAAAACCAGGACATCGCGAATTGAGCTCGCGTGCAAGCTCGATAGGAAGGCAAGGGCCGGCTTCAATCGGCAATCGCATCCAGTATGCGAATGCTTCCCACTCAATAAACCGTGAGACAGCCTGGGCTAGGCGTTCCGGGTCAACAAGCTTGAAACATGCTCTTTCCTTGCGAACTCGGGGCAGCAGGCGGGCGGTCTCATCACATTGCGCAGCCTCACGGCGCCACTGTTCAAATGAGGGGTAGTGGATTGGTCTTGCTTTTCGCCACTTCTGTACAGATTCTGACCAGCAAACTGACGCTTTTTGGTACCGCGACTCTCGGACAACATAAAAGGTAATCGCGAGCAGCCAGCCCCCTTGCTGAGCAAAGCTGAAGATGTGCTCGTCGATCCAGTGGCCGAGCCGAACCGGTGTCAGGGAAGCTTCGTTCGGATGTCTGGCCGAGTATTGCTTCTCGTCTGCCAGAAATCCAGGACAGAGTTCATCTAGCTTCTTGGCTAACCAATTTGGAATGCCATCTTCGCTCTCCATGACCGACCGCGCCCAATAATAGAACTCCTGCCAGTCGAGATACTGGTTGCGGGCTTCCAGGAGAAGCTGCCAAGGGACACGGCGAGCTTCCTCTTCGGCTTGTTCACGTGCATGGCGCTGAACGCTTGAGACTAGTTTTCCCGGATGGACACGCTTCTTCTTCTGCAACCGCCGCCCCCTCGATCACGCCGTGGAAGTGCTGCCACAGTCCTCGGCGAAAGGCCGCCCATAGTTTAGCGAACTTGATGCAGTACGCAAGCGAACGTTGGGTCTCGTGGCCTTGTGAGCATCAATTCCTACTGCTCAGAGTCTGGCAGCGAGAAACAATGTCAAGTTGTCTGTAGCGTGCATGAACGCCGCTGCTGTGGTTGTCTGAGAAGCCAAACGCAGCCACCCATAAGCCACGCCCGTGGCCGTAAACCAACACCAATGGGCCAGATCAGTGGGGCCGTGGAAGACGG
>PKUV01000125.1 GCA_003131315.1 Acidobacteriaceae bacterium | reverse complement strand
CAGCTTCGAGGGCCGTCTTGGTGACGGGCTCACCTCTTTACTGCCCCAATCAGATCTCTATTATCGCGCAAGGCGGGTTGGAAGTCTGTGATGGTGGACACGGGTGGTTAGTGATGAAAAAGTTACACGTCGGGTTGCGGGAATGAGGAGCCCGCAGCGTCCCACGTCTGGAAAAGCGCGAGACGTGGGGCACCCCCGGTTGTTACTGTGCCGACGCTACCTGCAGGTGCGTTATCTTTCCCATAAGATGTGGCCCACCCGCCTTTTCTTTCCGTTCTGTTTTAGAGCGACGAGACGTGGGCGACGAAGAGACTCAGTCAGAGACAGTTGCAGAGGGAAAAGACTGATGCCCTTGTCCTGGCTCGTAAATTAGCTTGACTCGACGAAGTTCTTCAACCTTTTCTGGTATCCAGAAGTTAACCAATTCAAAATTGTGTCGCTTTCTCGAACCCGTGTACTGGCTGACATCGAGCATGTATCCCTCGAATATCTGCCCGGGACGCTTGCTGACGGTGATGCGCGAACGTACTAGGTGTATCAGGCGCAGATCTACCAGTTCGTGGACCAGTTCGACCTCTTTGCCCGACGCACTCTTATCCAGCAGGAACAGATTCGCCTTTGCGCCATCCACACAGAAATTCACGATCTGCTCGAATTGTTTTTCTATTTCCTTTTGATCGTCAAGCGTGTCGCGTTTCAATTCCTCACGTTTGGAAGTCTCATGCTCACCTGCTGCTACGTTCACATCTTCAGAACCTATTTTGGGTCCCCTATGGTCTTCACCGCGCTCTCTGGCAACGTCAACTGCTCTACGGAATATTGCTAGAAAGTCGCGGACAACTCCCCCGCTGGCAAGAACGAGCCTATCGATTGCCCCCTCGTTCAAGATCTGTGAAACGGTGAGGTCGCCGCAATCGCTTACAAAGCTCCTCAGAACTTTCGTGAGAAAGTCCTTTGCAAGCGAATACTTTTCGAGGGTCAGATCAAGGTCGATCTCGTCTGCATCATCTCCAAGCTTGACCCCTATCGGTGGATCGCCGTGGACATACCATTGTGTGCGATGGCGTATGGTTCCTATTTTCAGCCAAAGATTGCTGCCTTTCGCTATTCGATGGAAATAGTCGATGACCTGAGGTTGATCGCTCCGACGAATGTGGTACAGATCATCAAGGAAAAGAAAGGAATCACCTGCGGACAGTTCACTTAGCTGTCGAAACAGCCGCTGATAATCGAGGATGTGTCGAAGAAGGAAATCTGTCTTAGATCGCCGGTACGCCTCTTGAGTCTCTGTCGCGACGCCACTCCTCTCGGTGCCGGACAATTTCGCGCCGACATTCACGTCGCGAGTGCCAAGCGTGCCACCGAGTTCGGAGTTAGAACTGACTTCGCTGCTCTCCTTTGCACTGGTTGTTGTCGCGATGTCGTCAGCAGAATGAAGTTGCTTTTCGAGTTCCACAATTTGGCCATGAAGTTGGCTGGCTAGATGTTCCGCGTCTTTGCGATTGAAAGCTGGGCGATTAGGTTTGCTCCCGAAAAGCTTCTGCCAAAATGACACTTTGTGGGCAGGATGAATCGCTGCTGTGCGAAGCCACTTCTCAAACTCCGTGAATGTGGAGATCAGCACGCTTAACAAAACATCTGGGTAGCTGTGCGCCTTGAAGGTCTCAAGGTCGACGTAGGCTATGGGGCGTCTATCGACGGTGAGATCAGCCGCAGCCTTTCGCAGCAGGCTGGACTTGCCTGACCCGCGTCTGCCAAAAATCATGTGCTGTCTCTTGTTAGTCGCTCGGCGAAGGGTGCCTTGGGCAGGCTCGACAAATCGCTTGACTCCCTCTTCAGTAGAGCGAGCGGCTTCTTCGACCAGCGTTACGAGCTTCGCAACTTCAGGGCTATCGAGTATTGTATTCACGGCTCTTGGCTCATTGTTGCACAAACGAGAGCATGACAACCAAAGTACCAACTCACTTGCCCCACGCGCCATCAATTTTCCGCATGATCCGTTCCGCCTACTGAACCGCAGCCGCAACCAGCGAATCCCTCCGCGGACTCGACCTGGTGTCGAAGAGATCGTCCGTCGTCTTCAAATGCCGGGTGCTCCATCCTTGCGCGTCCTGTGCGCAAGGGTGGGATTCCACGGTCGTCTCCCGGTTAGGATTTCTTGCTGACTTTAGGGATGAATTGTCGTGCCCAGGATGCAGCGATGATGCCATCACCCACCCTTTTCGCAAAGTGCGCGAAAAGGATGGGGCAGCCCCCGCAGTGGAGCGGGCCAAAAGCAGGTCCTTCGCTTCGCTCAGGATGACAATTTAAGGGTAGGGGAACGTCCGTGGCTTCGGGCTGAGTCCCACGTTTGCAAATGCGGCAAACGTGGGGCAACGGCACCTGTCGACCAAAAATCAGAGTCAAAGGCAGCGGACAGGAGTGTCCGCTCTACACGCGAAAATGCCCGGGAATCTTGCGAATCCCGGGCATCTTGTTGTTGTACTAAGAGCGTCGTACCCCTAGACAGCGGTAACGTTCTCGGCTTGCCAGCCCTTTGGGCCTTTGGTCACGTCGAACTGCACGGTTTGGCCTTCTTGCAGGCTCTTAAAGCCGCCCGCTTGAATAGCTGAGAAATGCACGAAAACGTCTTCGCCATTTTGACGGCTGATGAAACCATAGCCCTTGGCGTCGTTAAACCACTTCACTGTTCCTTGTTCTGCCATTGATGTTCCTTTTTCTTGTTTCTTGAAATGTGCTGAGAAGATTCGCTGCTGTAGAGGGGGTGACGCTGGTTGGCGGTACCGGCCTGCAACTAACTGTGAGTCAAACTTAGCGATTTCTAGTGTAGCACAACAAACTGGAAAAGCGCTCGAAATTTTGGGCGGGGGATGGTCGGCTGGCCGGCTTCCGATAAGTCCTTATGGCTCAACGACGTGGGATCGATTTCCAAAGTTGCCGAGCGGCGCTCGACTGGACAGCCGGGGGCGGCTGAGTCTGTGTTGCCACCCGGTGCCGTCCCTGACGGAGTCTGGGTCGTAGCGCAGGTGCCGTCCCTTGCGGGACTCGACTTGTCCCACTTCCTGCTACCCGGCACTCACGTGCCGGGCTTTCTTGTTCCGCCGCTTCGCGGCTGGTGATCGTGCGTTCCACTTTTTTGCTCGACCTCAAGCTATGACACAGACTCCTGACGGGACTCCGGATTGTTCCCACCGCCTTCCCGGCACTTACGTGCCGGGCTTTCCTGTTCCGCCGCTTCGCGGCTGGAGCATTGGCGCGTTGCACTTCTTTGCTGCCCTCGGGGTTGCGACACAGACTCGACTGTCCCCACGAGTTCGCCTTTAGGTTACCGTATATATTGCTCATGATCGCTTTCCTCACCCTCGAACTCCGCATCGAAGCGGCGCACTCCCTCAAAGACAAGCGTCAGGTCACACGCAGTCTTAAAGACCGTCTCCGCTCCTCCTTCAACGTGGCCGTCGCCGAACTTGACCCTAGCCCTCTCTGGAATCAAGCCACCATCGGCGTTGTCAGCGTCTCCCACTCCCGCGATTACCTCGACGGCCTGATGAAGAACGTCGAACGCGCAGCCACACGCATTGCTAACAACGCCGGGGCTGAGGTTACCGACTCGTTCGTAGAGTTTCTGTGATGGCGGACCATCAGCGGCTGAAGCCGCCTTTTATTCAGCGGCATTTACGGCACGACTGAAGTCGTGCCCTTCCCAAAACCTGTGTGAATCAGAGTTTTTCAGTAGCCTCAGACCGTCCGGGACCCTGACCTTTCTGATATCCTTACGAGTTTTCCTCCATTCGAGGTGTGGCGTGGAGCATCGTGGCCAGAAGTATCATCGCGGACGGCTGAGCGAGGCCATCCGCGAAGAGATCGAAACCATCCTCGAAGGCGAACTCGGCGATCCTCGCATCGGCCTGGCCAGCGTCACCGCCGTGCTCATGGCCCAGGACGCGCGTTCCGCTCGCATCATGGTCAGCGTTGCCGGAGATGAGGCCGAGGCCGAGCGCACCCTCGAAGGCCTCACCGCTGCCAAGAATTTCGTCCGGCACGAACTCGCGGAGCGCCTGCGTCTGCGCCGCCCTCCGGAACTTTATTTCCAGATTGATCGCGCCGATGAATTAGAGAGTCGGGTCGACGAGCTTCTCGGCCGTGCAAAAAAACGCGGACGGAAGAAGCCTGAGAAAAAAGAGCCTTAGAAGCCGCGGGAAAAGTCGATTGTGGATTCCCAGCCCCCTTGCGGAATGGGCGCAGGGGAATGGGCCGTCCCTCCGGGACTTGNNCCCAGCGCTGAAGCGCTGGGCTAAGCTGGTTCGCCCCTGCCGGGGCTGGATTACGGATTCAGCAGCCTGTTAGAAGTCAGAAGCTAGGAGCTAAGAACCGAAAGCTAAGAACCGAAAGCTAAGAACCGAAAGCTGAGAACTGACAGCTAAAAGCTAAGAGCTAGAAGCCAAGAGCCAAGAGCCAAGAGCCAAGAGCCAAGAGCCAAGAGCCAAGAGCACTTCATGTTAGACCGGGTTCTACAAGAAATTCGCTCGCGTCGCCGGTTCGTAGTGACCTCGCACGCCCGGCCCGACGGGGACGGCATCGGCTCTGCCCTCGCCTGCGGCCAGATCCTGCGCGTCATGGGCAAAGACGCCGAAGTCGTCATGCACGATGGCGTTCCCCGTATCTACCAGAACCTTCCCTTCGCCGATCGCGCCATTCAGGCCGATGCTGTCCCCCCGAACGATGCCGTCATTCTGCTGGAATGCGACAGCACCCGGCGCGCGCTTCTCGAGGGTCTGGAAGAATGTTTCCTCATCAACATTGACCATCACGCAAGCGGGCGGAATTTCGCGCACATCAACTGGATCGATTCCACCGTGATGGCCACCGCCGAACTCGTCTACCGCCTTGCGCGCCTCGCCTGCGTCCCGATCGATCGCAACATTGCCACCTGCCTCTACACCGGGCTCATGACCGACACGGGCTCCTTCATGTTCGAAGGCACCAACGAGCACACCTTCACCGTCGCGCGCGAACTCGTACTCGCCGGAGCCGACCCCGCGCTTTGTGCGCGCCAGATCTATTTCGGACATTCCACCGCCAAGCTTCGTCTGCTCGGCGCCGCGCTCTCCAACCTGCATCGCGAAGGTCCGCTTGCCTGGATCTGGGTCACGCAGGAACAGATGCAGCGCTTCGGCGCCCGTGAAGAAGATTGCGAGGGCCTAGTCAACTACGCGCTCTCCATCGCCGACGTGCAGGTCGCCATCTTCTTTCGCGAACTCCCCGATGGCCGCTATCGCCTCAGCCTCCGCAGCAAAGGAGAAGTGAACGTCTCCACCGTGGCCGAACATTTCGGTGGCGGCGGTCACAAATGCGCCAGCGGCTGTTCGATCGAAGGACCTCTGGCCGTCGCCGTGTCCCGAATTGTCGATCGCCTGCACGCAGAACCTGTAGTCTTGAACGCGAACTCATCAACCAGCTAACGAACCGGACAACGAACGCCAGCGAACCAATCGAGATCACTCAACCCGAGATAACTATGGACCTGACCCGCCAACTCATTTCTTTCGTCGGAGCGCTCCTCATCCTGATCGCCTACGCCGGTCACCAAATGGAATGGATCAACGCCCGCCGCCCCGCCTACAACATCCTCAATGCCGCCGGATCTGCGATCCTCTGGTGGATCGCGATCCATCCCTTTCAGGTCGGTTTCGTCGTGCTCGAAGGCGTCTGGACCATCATCAGCCTCTGGGCCCTGGCCAGGCCGCGCCCTGCCTGACATTCAATGAATACGCAAAGAACGAATCCGCGAACCCGCACCGACGTGTTGCTGCTGGTGGCATTCTGCGGATTCCTTTTCTTCTATGGCCTCGGTGCCTTCGGCCTGCTTGGCGCCGACGAACCCCGCTACGCGCAAGTAGCGCGCGAAATGCTCGATCGCTCCGATTGGGTTACCCCCACGCTACAAGGCAAACCGTGGCTCGAAAAGCCAGTGCTGTATTACTGGCAGGCGATGCTGTCGTTCCGTGTAGCCCCCGGCATCACCGACCAGGCTGCCCGCCTGCCCGCGGCTTTCGACGCCGCCATGCTCATCGCAGTCATCTACTTCTTTCTCCGGCGCTTCCGCCCCGGCAGTGAACTCGACGGCGCCCTCATCACCGCCAGTTGCGCCGCCGTCGTTGGATTTGCCCACGCCGCCGCGACCGACATGCCGCTCGCCACCGCCTTCGCCATCGCATTGCTTGCCTGGTACGCTTGGTACGAAAGCCGCCGACACATCTATCTCGCCGTTTTTTACATTTTTCTGGCGCTCGGAACCTTGGCCAAAGGCCCGGTCGCGCCTGCCCTGTCCGCCGTCATCATCTTTTTCTTCGTCGCTGTAAAGCGTGACTGGCGTGCCATCCCGCGCACCCTCTGGATCCCCGGCATCGTCCTCTACCTCGCCGCGATGTTGCCCTGGTATATCGCCGTTCAAATGCGCCATCCGGAATTCTTCCGCTTCTTCATTCTCGAACACAATCTCGCCCGCTTCTCGCAGGACGTCTATCACCACCGCCAGCCCTTCTGGTTCTACCTGCCCGTGTTCTTGCTGGCCATGATGCCCTGGACGCTCGTGCTCATCCTTGCCGTCGCCGAACGCGCTCGCCTGATCTGGTCCGAAGGCAAAGAGGCTTTCTCAAGCTCGGAAGATTCCTGGCCACTATTTCTTCTCATCTGGATGCTCGTGCCCATTTTGTTTTTCAGCGCATCGCAGTCCAAGCTGCCGGGCTACATCCTGCCCGCCGTCCCCGCCGGAGCGCTCCTGGTCGCCGAATATCTCGCCGCCCGCCGCGGCGAAGAAAAAAAGTTATCGCCCGTGTTCGCCGCCGCTCACGGAGTTGTCTGCGGACTGCTGATCTTTGCCGCTCTTTCCGCAGCCTCGATTGCTCTCAATCACCACCTGCTGTGGGGGACCGGAACCTACGTCGCCGCTGCCAGTGCCGGCGTCTTTGCGCTCGGCATCACCGCCGCGCTCCTCTCTCGCGCCGGACTCCGCCTGATGCGCCCCGCCACCATGATCGCCGTCGTCGTAAGCGTAGCCGCCATCATTCGTCTCGCCGCGCCCGTCATTGACGCCACTCAATCCGCGCGTCCCATTGCCGAAAGCATTCAGGCATTTTCGCGCGAGCCGGTTCCCATCGCCCTCTACCACATCAATCGCGTGCAGGAATACGGTCTCGAGTTTTATCTCAATCGTCCGGCGCAACCATACGAAAGCGGAAATGTCCCGGCCGCAGCTCATGTCCTGGTTGCCGCACAAGGTACGCAATCCCAAGTCGCCCAACTCGTTCCCGGACGCCGAGTGTCATACTTAACCAGCATCCCCGCGCAGAAGTTGGAGTTGTATTGGGTGGGAAAGGAATAGGTCTCAGGTGTCAGGTCGCAGGTCTCAGGCGCCAGACTCTAAACTGGCAACGGAATCTCGCACACGTGTTTTTCCTGAGACCTGAGACCTCAGACCCGAGACCTTGTTTATGGAAATCCTCGATCTCCGACATTTCTCTTCCGCCGACCTTCGCCCGCTGCTGGAAGATGAGATCGCCATGTGGGGACGCGTGCTCTCCTGGGACTACGCCATCTCCGCCGAGATGATCCTCCGCTACATGGATGCCAAGATTCTCCCCGGCTACGCCGCCATCGAGCGCGGCAGCATCTTTGGCTACTCGTTTTTTGTCTACGAGCAGAACAAGGGCGTCATCGGCGACCTCTTTGTCCGCGACGGAGCCCGCAGTTTCAACCGTCACGAGGTCGAAGAACGCCTGCTCACCCACGTCATCGAAACCCTGCAGCAGTCGCCCGGCATCCATCGCGTGGAGGCGCAGTTGCTGGCGCACAACGCCGGAGAAGTCTCGCGCCCCTTCCTGCAACAGGGCTTCAGCCGCCATCCCCGCGTCTTCATGAATTTCGATATCGGACGGCATCCGCAGGCTTCGCTACCGACTCTGCCGCCGCTTCCGCCGCCGTTTGAAACCCGTCCCTGGTCCGAGCAGGAATACCAGTCCGCCGCCGCCCTTATCACCGCCGCCTACCGCGGACACGTCGATTCCGAGATCAACGATCAGTACCGCACTCTCGCCGGCTCGCTGCGCTTTCTCAACAACATTGTGCGCTTCCCCGGGTGCGGCACCTTCGATCCCCAAGCATCCTTCGTCGTCTTCGAGCGCCGCACTCGCACGCTGGTCGGCCTCATCCTCTGCTCGCAGGTTCGACCCGATGTAGGCCACATCACCCAGGTCTGCGTGCTTCCCGAATACCGCTCCGCCGGCCTCGGCGAAGCCATGCTGGCCGCCTCGACCATGAATCTCCGCGGCCGTGGATTCCATTTCATCTCGCTGACCGTAACCGAAGCCAACGACCGGGCCATTGCGCTCTATAAACGCATCGGCTTCGAATCCACAAGAGTGTTTGACGCTTTCGTGTGGGAAGGGTGAGAGAAGCGGCGGGCGCTCAGCGCTTGGCACTTATAGCGAATTCAGAGTTGCTGTGACCACAGGCAGCTGCCGAGCTGCGCTCGGCTTGGACCCTTCGACTTCGCTCAGGGCAGGCTCGCGAGGGCGCCCGTCCCCACACGAACCCTCAAAACAAAAAAACCTCCGCGTCGTCCTTCCCCGTGACGACGCAGAGGATTTAATTGGAAACCGGAGTCTCGATGCAAGATCGTCGCGAGCCACGGACCCTTTGTACCCAGTTGGACGCAAGCACATCGCCGAGGGGCAAGCTGTGAATCCAATCCAAGTTGGCTTCCACCTCATAAAACGAGAACGCCCGCCAATCCCCTTCACGTCGGGAAGAAAAAATGTAATTTTCTCAGACCGAGCCCTCTGGCCGCCTGCTTGATTCCCACCTATCCGATTGACGCCACAGGATTTACCGCCGCAGGAGGTTCTTCGCGATAAACAGCACATTCGCTGGGCGTTCGGCCAGCCGCCGCATAAAGTAGGGATACCACTCGGTGCCGAACGGAATGTAAACTCGCACGCTCCAGCCATCTTTCACCAAACCTTGCTGCAGGTCGCGCCGGATGCCGTGTAACATTTGGAACTCAAAAGCGTTGCGCGGAATGTTCTCACGCGTGGCAAAGGCCTTGGCCGCTTGAATAATGGTCTCGTCATGGGTCGCTAGTCCGTGATAGACGCCGCTCTTCATCAGGATCTTCATCAGCTTCACGTAGCTGGCGTCAACTTCGGACTTCTTCTGGAAGGCAATGTCTTCGGGCTCTTTGTATGCGCCTTTGCAGAGCCGTATGCGAATGCGTTCGGAGAGCAACTTCTCGATGTCGGCCTCGGCGCGCCGCATATACGACTGGATCACCGCCCCCACGCTGTCCTCATTCCCCGGAACCCGGTGGAGCTCGTGAACGAAGTCGAGCGTACGCTGCGTGTGTGCCGATCCTTCCATATCGACGCGAACAAAATTTTTGGGCGACATGCGGGCTGCCTTGGCGACCAGCCCGCGGACGATTTCGTAGGCCATGTTCTCGTCCACATCCAGGCCCATGTGGGTCAGCTTCACGCTGACATTCGCATTCAGCTTGTTGGCGGCGATTTCGTCGAGCAGGTGATGATAAAGCTGGGCGCTGGCGCGGGCTTCGTCAGCATTGGTGACGTTCTCGCCCAGATTGTCGATGGAGACGCCGGCGCCAAATTGATTGACAGCGGCGGCGGCGCGGATGGCGTCGGCAACCTCTTTGCCGGCGACGAAGCGGGCGGAAGTGCGCTGACCAAAGCGGGAGCGTTCGGCGAACGCGCGCAGCGACCGGCTCTCCGACAATGCAATGAACACTGCCCTTAGCACGGTGCACCGGATTTTCGCGGGTTGAGACTGCCAGAGGCGATCATTAGCTCTTACGAGGCATTACAGTATTTTTTACCACAAATGGGAGGCAGGCGGCAGTGCGGCGAAGCGCCGACTCTTGAAGACTGCGGAAGGTCGATATCTCATCTCCCGTAGAGACGCGGCTTGCCGCGTCTCCGTCGCGTCCAACGGAGACGGGGCAAGCCCCGTCTCTACACGACGGAGTGGGTACCCATAAGCAAGTTGACTAGTCAGATGACTAGTCTGTATAATTGACTTGGCGTTAGGGAGGGGAACTTGGCTTCGTGGCAAGTGCAAGATGCAAAGGCGCGTTTTAGTGAGTTCTTGGATGCGACCATCAAGAAGGGTCCGCAGGTGGTTACTCGACGCGGAGTTAGGACCGCCGTTCTGGTGCCGATCGAAGAATGGGAGAGGCTCCAAAAGGCCGCCCGGCCCGGCCTCAAGGAATGGTTGCTCGCACCCGAACCTCGCTTCGACGACCTGATCCTCGAAAGGCGCAAGTGGCGGCGCCGTCCCGTCCTGGAGTTTGAGTGAATCAATACCTGCTCGATACGAACGTAATCTCCGAACTACGAAAGCTGCGTCCGCACGGAGCGGTGGCCGCATGGTTCGGAGCCATGGAAGAGGCGAACTTGTTCCTTTCCGCTGTGACGCTGGGTGAGATACAGGCGGGGATTGAGCGGACAAGGCGGCAAGATCCTGGGAAAGCGAGCGAACTTGAGCGTTGGGTCGATGGGTTGCCCGTCTCCTACCAGGTGCTCCCCATGGACGTGCCCTGCTTTCGGGAATGGGGCAGAATTATGCATAACAAGCCCGCAGACTTGCTAGAAGACGCCATGATCGCGGCGACCGCGCGGGTCCACCGTCTGATTGTTGCGACCAGAAACGAACGAGACTTCAAGCAACTCGACGTCCGAACCTTCAACCCATTTAAGAACTAGTCACCGCAGCATGTGACGGCGCAGGCAAGACGGGGCAAGCCCCGTCTCTACGCGGGCGAATCCAGCGATGCCAGCGGTCGTGTAGAATAACCGTTTGTATATGGACCTCTCCGCCATCCAGCTAGCGCTGCGCGATCGCAACATTGACGCCTGGCTTTTCTACGATCATCACCATCGCGACCCGATCTCTTACCGCGTTCTCGGGTTGCCGGATGGGCTCATGGTCACGCGGCGCTGGTACTACCTGATCCCCGCCAAAGGCGAGCCCGTCAAACTAGTCCACAAGATCGAGTCGGGACACCTGGATACCTTGCCCGGCGTGAAGAAAGAGTACGCCGGATGGCAGGAACTGTTCGACGGCTTGAAGCAGATGCTGGCCCCGCATCGCGATGTGGCGATGCAGTACTCGCCCAACAACTTTGTCTTCACCATTTCCATGGTGGATGCGGGAACGGCGGACATGATCCGCGGGCTGGGCAAGAACATTGTCAGCGCGGCGGACCTGATCGCGCAGTTTGAAGCGACCCTGAGCGACGAACAGATCAAGTCGCACTTCGCGGCGCGCGATGTGATTGACGCGGTTACCGCCGAGGCTTTTAAGGAAATTGGGCGGCGCGTCCGCGGCGGCGGCACGCATGAGCATGAAATCCAGCAATTTTTCATGGAAGCATTCCAGCGCGAGAACATGGTGACCGACGATCCGCCGATCGTGGCCGTGAACGCCAACAGCGGCAACCCGCACTACGAGCCGAGTGCAAGCCGGCCGGCGCCGATTCGTGAAGGCGACTTTGTGCTGCTGGATGTGTGGGCGAAGAAAAATACGCCGGGCGCGGTTTACTACGACATTACGTGGGTGGGATTTGTGGGCCAGGCTTCGTCAGACCGGCAGCGCGAGATTTTCAAGATTGTGAGCGAGGCGCGCGATATCGGCGTGAAGACCGTGCAGGATGCCGTCTCTGCCGCCCGGCCGATCGCGGGATGGGAAGTGGATCACGCGGTGCGCGACCACATCAAGCAGGCGAAATACGGAGATTACTTCATCCACCGCACAGGCCACTCGATTGCCACCGAGGTGCATTCGAATGGCGCGAATATGGATGATTTGGAAATTCACGACGAGCGGCGCATTCTGCCCAATTCCTTGTTCTCGATCGAGCCCGGGATCTACCTGCCCGAGTTCGGCGTGCGCCTGGAAGTGGATGTGCTGGTGCGGCCGGGAAGCGCCGAGGTCACTGGTAAAATCCAACGAGAGATCGTGACGATCTGAATGGTCAAGCCAACGACAGATAAAACGACAGATAAATCAAAAAATGCAGTTTCAGTGCGTGAGCCGGAGTACCCGCTCACGACGATGGCGGTGGTCGCGCCGCTTGTGGGCTGGCTGATTCCGGGCGGCGGACACATCCTGCTGAAGCGCTATGGGCGCGGCATTCTGCTGCTGGTGTCGGTGGTCGCGATGTTCCTGATTGGTTTGGGCATGCAGGGGCGGATTTACAAGCCGAATGGCGGAGACATCCTCGACATACTCGGCTTCGTTGGCGACGTGGGCTCAGGCGCGCTCTATTTTCTGGCGCGCATCATGGACTGGGGCAACGTGATGGCTGCGAATGCCGCGGCCGATTATGGCAAGACGTTTCTGATCGTGGCCGGCCTCTTGAACTTCATCGCGGCGGCGGATGCGCATCACATTGCGCTGGGGAAGAAACCGTGAGCATCAACTTGTCGCACTTCTCGGCCGCGGTAGTGTTCGCGCTGTTTGCCTCCGTGGTCTTCGGCATCACGCAGCGCAATTCGACGATGGAGCAGCTGCGCTACGGTCTCTACTGCTTCGCCATGTTTGTAGGTGGAGTTTTCCTCGCGGGATGGGTAATGGCGCTGATTCGGCGGTAGGGGGCTTTTAGCTCTTAGCTCTTGGCTTTTAGCTCTTGGCTCTTAGCTCTTGGCTTTCAGCTCTCAGTTGTCAGCTCTCAGTTTCCGGCTTCCAGCAGTCTGCCGAAAAACAAAAGGTTCGTATCAGGGTATTGCTTTAGCGATACCGCAATTCCCTGCAATAACAGATGCCCCTTTAGGGGCTGGGCATACTCTAAATCCCTAAATGCTTCAGGCGCTACTCTTCGGGTGGTTCGGCGTGCAGGCCGTCGCCGGGGGCGAGCGGAAGGTGTGCAGCGCTGCCGAGCAACCAACGTTCCTGCGGTGAGAACGCGCGCCTGTATTGGTCGGAGTTGATCAGTCGGTCGCGCTGTTCGGGCGTCAGGTCGCGCATGCCGCGGATCGCCCGGTTGACGGCCTGACGGCGGTCGGGCGGCAACTGCCTGAACTGCTGAAAGAGCTGGTGCGCCTGCTGCTTCTGATTGGGAGTCAGGTGTTCCCAGGTTTCCATGCGGTTGAGCACGCGCTCCTGCTGCTGCGGAGGCAGGCCGGAAAAATGCTGCAACCTGTTTTGCAACTGGGCTTGCTGTTGCGGCGGAAGCCTTCGGAACTGCGAATCGTTTTCGAGCGCGCGGTGCTGCTGTGCGGGTGGCAGATCTTTATAGCGCCGGAGCCAGTTTCCGGCGTGGCCGGGCCGGTTCTGCGGCGGACGAGCTTCATTGGGGCGGCTGGGGCTGGGACGACCTTCTTTTTGAAAGCGGTGCCACTGCCCGTCCGCATCATGCGATTGCGGACGCTGTTGCTGTGGAGATTGCGGCGGCAAATGGCGGACTTGAGCGAACGACGGAGTCAGCAGCAGCGCTGCCAGACAGCCCGTAATTGTCGCCCGTCGCAACATGTTTTGGTCTCCTGCTAGTCCGCAAATCTTACGGATTCGCGGTTACGTCGTCCTGTACCTGTAGTTCGTCGAGTACGTCGAAATCAGCATACAACTCGTCGTTCCTCTCGAGCGCCTGCAAGTCGCCGACCGCGGTTCCCGGCTGTACCGGCGGACCGAGGGATGGAGCCTCGGTCTTGATGGCTTCGGGATTGGCGATATACGACCTGCCGCCAATACCAACCACCAGCGCTCCAGCAAACACTACGGCAGCGAGCGACATGGCCCACGCGGGACGCCGCAGCCAACTGAGCCATCCCACAGCCGGGCGCGCCATTTCTTCGCGCAGGCGCGCCTGCAGACGGGTGTCGAAATACGGCGACGGCTCGGGCGCCTGCCATTCATCGAGCAGCGCCATGGTTTCCTGCAAATCGCGCAGATGAGCAGCACAGTCGTTACAGGATGCGATGTGTTTCTCGACCTCCGGCGCGTCCATGCCAGCGGCAGCTGCTAAGTCCGGCAACAGTTCGCGAATTTGATTGCAATTCATACTGCTTTCCTCTACTTCTCCGAAACGAACTCTTTCAGCTGCTTGCGCAACGTTTCGTACGCGCGGAACAGCAACGACTTGGTGGCGGACTCGCTGAGCTTCAGCACGCCCGCAATCTCGCGGTAATCCATCTGCTGATACTTGTGCATGATGACCGCCACGCGCTGGCGCTCGGGCAGCGCGTTCACTTTGCCGCGGATGGCCGCCAGCCGCTCCCGCTTCAATATCTGCTCTTCCGCACTGAGCGAATCGTCGGCCAGGTCGGGCGTCGTGCCCGTTTCCTGGTTCGGTTCATCGAGGCGCACGGTATTTTCCGGACGCTCGTGGCGCGTATCGCGCGCGTGGTTGACGGCCAGGTTGGTCGCGATGCGATAAAGCCAGGTCGTGAATTTGGCGCTCGGCTCGTAACTGGTGCGCGACCGGTACACGCGCAGAAATACTTCCTGCGCCAGTTCTTCCGCGGTCGACGGGTTGTGACACAAGCGGTACATGAAGCCCACCATCGGCCGGCGATATTTCTGCACCAGGTAAGCGAAGGCGGATTCGTCGCCCGTCTTCACCCGCAGCATCACGTCGACGTCGGAGACGGCGGCGTCTGCATTGACGATGGAATTTGCCATGGTAACGGGCGCAGACGACGGCGCTCCCGCAAAGTTCGGCAGCCCGCGGTCGAGGATTCCGCCATTCAGCAGTCCGCAATCAATGGCCACGCTGCTCACATCAGTAGAAACCCCGTTCGGGGGACAAAGTTGCGTGTCAGCGGGGGCAGGAACGCGTGCGGAAGTGTTTTCCCGTGAATCAGTTACGGATCGAGGGTCGGGAATGTCGGAGGCAGCCATGAAAGGGCGATGGAAAGAGGCTATCGGGAGCGGGGGAGGCGGTCAAGAGGCTGGGTGGATGCCCGAGAAAGGGTTGCCTAAGAACTAACCGAATACGCGCAGCACTTCTTCCAATGCATGCAGCCGCTCCGCCCATATAGATTGACTTAAGTCAACCCGACTCCCGGGATGGTTAAGAACCTTCAGGAGAGAGTCTGCAGATCGGATGAGATTGAGGGTACATTTCTCCTGGTTTTGGGGGTGCCAATATATCGCTACACTAGTGTCCGGCTATAAGCC
>PKUV01000022.1 GCA_003131315.1 Acidobacteriaceae bacterium | reverse complement strand
GGGAGACCTGGGCAAGGCCGCCAATTCTGCGAAGGAATTTGGCAAGTCCGGTGTACAAGCCGGTACAGACTTCAACTTTTCCATGCGGGAGGCGCGCGGTTCCCTCATGCTCATGGAACATGAGATGGGCGTCCGCCTGCCCCGTGAGATGAATACCCTCATAGCGTCCATCCCCGGCATCGGGCTGGCCTTTGAAGCCCTGCTGCCCATCATGGGCGCAGTGTTCGCGGCCAAGATGATCTATGACTTTGTGGAAAAGAACAAGAAAGCGTCCGACGACGCGGCTAAGTCTTGGGATGCACTTGGCAGCGGTATAGAAACTTCTCTGCACAAAGCGGATGCCGCGCTGTTAACGAGCCAGATTGCCGTGGATGAGTTAGACGGCCGTCACCTGAAGGCACTGCAAGAGCGGTTACAGCAAATCGACAATCAGACCCTCGACAAACTAGATGCAGAGTTTAAGAAGGTCGGACTCAACGCCGATAAAATGTTCGACGATCTAACGAAGAAGTCTGCATTCTTCGGAACCTTCAATGCCGATGAAGGTGTGGAAAAAATAAAGACGCTGTTCGACGCAGTAGAAGCCCGCGTTGACATGCTGGGCAAGCAAGGTGACAGCAAGGGCATTACCTCTGAGTTGACCCAAGGCATTGGCGAGCTAAACGCTAAGCTCAAAACCCAACAACAACTATATGAGGAAACCAAGTCAACCAGTTATCACCAAGCTGAATTGAATTCCATTGTGGGCGCACGGGAGGCTCTGCAAGGGCAGCTAGACACTCAGAACAGACTGAACGCGGCCGCCGCTAATGAGAAGCACGTTCTAACCGAGAAATACTCCACGGCGTCGGAAGATGCATCCTTTGAGGCCGCGAACCGGCACCAATTAGAAATGCACGCTTGGAAACTGAAGGGCCTAGCGGATCAAGCAGACATCGCTGCTGCTATGACCAAACAAGGGCAAGCGGCGGCAGACCTGTACACCACGTTATCGGGCGGGGAGCAAAAGTCGGCCAATGCGTTTATCGCGTCCAAGCAGAAGGAAGCCGACGAATGGGTCAAGCTCACCAAGAAGATGATTGACGAAGACAGCAAGCACGCGCAGGTCATGGCGGACTTGCAAGCCAAGGAAGCCCCCAGTTCGAAGAAGGGGGAAAACGCCCGGTACCAAGCCCAACTAGCCGCGTTCGCAAAGGAGCGGTCCCTGCTGACATCTTCGGGCGAGCAACGAGTTGCCGACGAACGGAAGATCAGCAACAAGGAAGAGGAAGAGGCGCAGAAGCACACCAATAAGATGGCCGAAATACAGCGCCAATACTTCACGCAACTTAATTCCGAGGCCGCCCGTTCCGTGGCGGGTATGATCACAGGCCAAGAGTCCATAGGGCAGGCGGCGAAGCAAATGTTTCTGAGCATGACCACCTCCATGATCCAGCATTTTGTAGAGAAGAAACTGATGCAGATGGAAGACATGGTTTTTACCAGCGCCAGCAACCGGGCGGAACAGACCACGGCGGCCACGCTAGCCGGTGCCAATATGGTTGCTTCCTGGGCCGCTGCCCCGTTCCCCATTGACGCCCTGGCACCTTCGATGGGCGCGACGGCGTTTGCTTCCGCTATGTCCTTCCACGGTGGTGGCGAGATCCCCGGCTACGGCGATGTGCCCATCATGGCCCAGGGCGGCGAGACGGTTGTGACCCGGCAGTTGACGGAGCAGGTCAAGAACAATCGGGGCGGTGGCGGCGGCGGCGGCCACACGTTTCACAGCCATTACAACATTTCCGCGATTGATGCGAACGGCGTGGCGGGGATGCTTAAGAAGCACAGCGACGTGTTTGCGAAGCACGTTACGAGTCAGATTAGGAGACTGAACAAATGACCACAGAAGAAAAAATCAAGCTACTTGCCGACGTACAGGAAGCCATGCACGGTCTCGGGCCGATACTGGACAACCCGAGCCTAAAGACGTTCCCCCAGTTGCGCGATGCTTGCATGAGCGCGGCGGTGTGCCTGGGGCATGAGGCCCCCAAGTTGGAAGCGGATAACCTGTGACCCTTGAGGATCTGAAGTTACAAAAGCGGTGGGTGTGCTGGAGACGCGAGGCGGTAAAGGGCAAGGAAACTAAGGTTCCCTATCAGCCCAACGGCAAACACGCCATGACTAACAACCACGCCACGTGGCATACCCATGCGGAGTGCGCAGCAGTATCACCGCTTGTAGGTGTCATGCTGGGTAACGGCATTGTGGGCGTAGACTTCGACAAATGCTGTGACGCCTTCGAAGGTAAATTCACGCCAGCTTCACGGGAGATGGTTATAGCCCTGGATTCCTACGGCGAATATTCGCCTAACGGTTTCGGGGCACACGTCCTGCTTGTGGCCGACATGCCCGGCGACGGCAAGGCGATTGTGCGTCCTGGCCCCGATTTCAAGCAGATCGAAATAAAAGGGGCAGGATACTATTTCACATTCTCCGGGCGGCACCTGAGTAAGACGCCTCACGATCCGATGCCCCGGCAAGATCAGCTTACCGCGCTTTGTGCTCGGGTACTGGCCCAACCCAGCGGCAAGCCCGGTGTGATCGTCATTTCCGGCAACGAAGACGAGAAATTCCGCAAGCTCATGGCTGGTGACTTCAGCGATTACGGCGGGGATCTCAGTCGCGCGGACATGGCGCTAGTGAGCTTCCTCAAGCGAAGGCACAACAGCGACGTTTTCAAGATTGATGAAGCGTGGATGGCGTCACCGCTGTATCGGGATAAGCTAGACCGCACCGATTACAGGTCCATGACCATCCTGAAAGTGCTCAAAGGCGAGCCGGTTATTTTCGACACTGAAGAGCCTATTGACGATGACAGCCCACGCGAGTTCCTTGTGGAAACGCTGGTTAAGGACCGCGACGGCTGGTTTCCGAAGGGTGAGGTATCACTGATCGGTGGGAGCAGCGGCACCGGGAAAACAAGCTGGTCAATTCCCCTGTTGGAAAAGGTACGCAAAGGGGAAACTGTTTACGGCCATACCACCACGCCACGGGACTACCGGGTGATCCTACATGACCGCTCACGGAAGGGAACACTCGCCACTCTGAAAATGCTGGGTCTGCCCAAAGAATCTATCGAGCGCTGCATCCGGTTGACCACCACACAACAGCAGCGGGTACCTGCGGAGATTATGTCCGAGCTTATGGAACGTCACCCCAGCGTGGAATGCTGGTTTATCGAAGGCTTGGATATGTGGCTGCCCAACATATACGACATGAAAAACGTTGCCACGCTTATCGACAGTCTACAGCGGTTGGCGCTGCTGTATGACGCGGCTATCGTGGCCACCGTGGGCAGCCCGAAAATGAAGAGTAAAGAAGGCAAGTATTCAGGGCGCGATAGCCTGTTCGGCAGTGTGGCGCTTGGACGCAAAGCAGAAACGGTGGTGCTGTTTGGATTCCACGATTCGGAAGACAGTAACAGCGTGATCGTGTGCGAGGTGAAAGTACGGTGTGGTGCGCCTGAGAAGTTCTATCTAGCATGGGGCGAACACGGTTTGCAGCCCACCACGAAACCTGAGGCCACACCATCTGGACCCAAAGCCAAACCCACAGAAGCGCACCCACTAAAAAAGCGTATCTTTGAGCGGTTCAATGCGGGTGATCGAATTGAGTTTTCCGATGATTTAGGAGTGTCCAAAGGGACGTTCTACACATGGCTTGAAAAGGCCGAGTCTGTAGGAATCGTGGAACGGCGCGGTGTTAAGTACATCATTCCGACCGCGCACGGTGTAGTTGTCAACTCCACACAATGACCCTCACCACTGGGCAACTACTACTACTACTGTAGTAGTAGTAATTAAACCCATAATAGCCTCACTGTGAGGGGTGGAAGGCTAATCCTATGAAAACAAAGAATCGCGGCATTCCAGCAGGTTGGTACGTCCCGACGTTAGATCGGTTCAAAGGCCAGAAACAGGCGTATCCCAGTGAGGCCGCCTACCACGTAGCCCTGTGTCTATTCGATATGGCAGACCCGAGTGCAGGTATTGGACGCCGCCGCCGCGCCGCAGAAGCGCTTCCACGCTGGCAAGCAGCGGTGGATACCACAGTCATCGCATCTCGTTGACAACACGGCAGTTAACCCGACATTGTTCTTACGTCTCGACCACTACAGGGGGTATGGGGGTTAAAAAGCACCACAACATCTTGTGGTTAACCCGTCGTGGACCTTTTTGCACGTGAATGCCA
>PKUV01000121.1 GCA_003131315.1 Acidobacteriaceae bacterium | reverse complement strand
CTCACCGCCGATGTGAAAGGTCCTTTCGACCGCCCAAATGCCCTGCGCGGCAACGCGGGCGCTCAATGTGAGCGAGACCACTGCGATCAGAAGGGCAGTAGATAGATTCCGAGAGTGCATTCGATCCTCCAATAGACGTGCTGAGCAATTGTACGATAACGCTAGGAGTTGACCTGAAAACTACCTGAAGGAAGAAGAGCAGGGCCGTCACGTTGGCGAAACATCTCTATAGCGCTCATTGACTGGGTTGTGAGCGCTATCGCGCATCGTCGAGAAGTTCGGTGGTGGCGAGATGGGTGTTGTCTGCAAGGCTGAGGGCGGGCCGCTTCGATTCGGACTTCTTTAGGTTCGTACCAGACCGTTATCAGGCGGATGCGTCCTTTGCTAAAGTCTTGGAACGCACCAAGCCGTAAATGGTGAGGAGCAGAGCCAAAATGATGGTTACTCCGCATGTTTTCAGCAGGCCGGTAACAATCGAACTATCGACACCATGGGGTGGCGGGAACTTTTCATTCAATGTGGGCATGAGCATCGAAGAGGATCCAATGAGAGCGGCGGCAACGCCCGCTGCGCCGTTGGTCCAAGTGCCGATCTGTAGTGTCGCAAACCAAATTCTGAGTCCGGACGCGTTGAGGCTGAGTTTCTGAACCAGGAAGCCGAATACGACCATCAAGACGCCATTCGCTGTGAACTCGATATGCGCCATCACGATGCCGCGATACCACTGCACTGCTGAAGGCGGGATAAATCCGACCATGCAACCGACAGTAATTTGCAGGACCCCCAGGAGCAAAGTCCAATGTTTGAGATTTGCTTTCAGTGTGTCGATGTCGCTTGCCATATTCAACTCCTGAAACGGAATTTCCTTTTTGACCGCAAGAACGGCTGCCATTGTCCCCCCCATCCTTGTTCGCGTCAACGCTCAAACGATTTTCATCACCAGCGAGAGGCGCCCTGGAGTGAATTGTTGGCGTTAAATCGCGATATCGCTCATTGACAAAATCTGGCCCTCGACACCTCGACAGAGTAGGGTTCGGGTTTCGACCCGCTCCCTTCTTGAAAAACACACTCCCCCCTTGACCAGCAAAACCGTGCCACAAACGTGACCCTTCTTCCGCCGTCATATGCAGGACGACCGCCATTCTCGCTGCTTTCCCAAAGTGCTTCCGTGCGGGCTTGGTTTTCGGGTAAGTAGTTGATGTCAAAATGAGTTGAGAAGAAATCGCGACCTGAAGTCGGCTGACCGACAGTCAGTCGGCCCGGTCAGTAGTCTGTTCGGCCCAGAACGCTGCCGTGACAGCGCTGCGTGGATAGGTTTTACAACAACTTACAAGAACGCGGGGACTGCCAAAATACCCGTAAGCCGTACAAGACATCGCAGTTTGTGGGTTGGGTTGTGGGTTGGGAATTTCCGCATTGCGACCAAACGGGCGTCCCCTGGTGGAGGCGTGCACACTTGCAGTTTTACCAACCGGACTTTCGCTCGAAGATTTGAAGCCCGCAAGTGCTCCTAGCCCACGAGCTTGTCAAAAAGGGCATCAGCAAGGGAAAGTTTGTCTTTGCTCTTTGCCGTGTTGGAGATAGTGAATCGTTAGAATTGTCCGCCAGAGACTATATTCAGCAGGCTGGCTACAAGGTTCTCGCCGGGTCGCTGCCAGAAAAACTTGGATACCTAAAAGCAGCAGAGGAGGGGAGGGCCGTTACCGAAACCCGGTTCGCCGGCCTCAATCAACGAGCATCGAAGATGCTACAGGGCATCATCGACATCGTCTACGACGCGTAGCAGCTCGCCGCATCATTCCCCAAGAGGTTACGATAATCTCCACCGCCCCAAAACGTTACGATGCTATGGCACGACCGAGAGCCGCCGCGCTGGGTCGCCTCGTGACTCAGGCACAACTGGATTCCCTCGGGCTTGTCGCACCACCGGAACCCGCCCCCGCCGTGATTCCGCTTCGCTCTCGCCGCAAGCATTCCGCAGTCGAGGGCGAACGCACCTGGCCGGACTATCAGCGCTGTGTCACTGGCGCGCCTCCCAACCAGGAAGGCAGCGGCCCGGATCGCAGCATGGCGGATTTTTTCTGGTGCATGTTAGCTGCACAGCGCGGCTGGAGCATTGAGGAACCGCAAACAAGCTCATGGAGGTGAGTGCCAAGGGGCAGGAGCGCGCCCGGCTCCACGACGAAGACTATGCGCTCATCACCGCACAGAATGCATCAGCAGCGGCAACGCGCAGCCGACAGACGGGCAGGGGGTAGAGCATTTCAAAATCGACGCCAGGGCGTCAAACTCGTACGCCTAGAGGAGAAGTTACCGGGTCGGAGGAGAAGGGCAGGCGCTCGGCTTTTCAGCCCAAAAACTCAACGACCGTAGTTTTGTCCAGTTTTTCATGATGGGTCTGGTTTCCATAACTCTTCAGACAGTCATAACAGGCCCGCTCACAAATATGGCCTTCGCACAGTTCCTTTGCTTTCGCGACTACCTTGTCCCAGCTGTCGAATCCATCTCTCACAAATCCAGCTCCCCCAGGCGTGTGGTCGAATAGAATAATTTCACATGCCGGTAATTTGTTTTTTCCAGCCAGCCAACGCCAGGACACGCCGATGTCGAAAGCATCGATGTCCAAGGTGGTGCAGAGGGCCCGTTGCAGAGCGTAGGCTAAAGACTCAACGGAAACAGGCATCGACACCGGCCGAGCGATCAGGCAACAGCTCTGAAATCTATGTCCGTAAGCTAATATTTTCGTCCAGGGCTGTTCGTTGTTGCACATTCTTTCGCCGCTCAGCACGCGCAGCCGCTGATGCTTTTTCCCCGCCTTATAGGAACGCAGGGGTTCACTACATCCACAGTCCTGGCAAAGCATGAACCCTTTGCTTTCTGGGCCTAAGTTGTAACGAAAGAGTGTTCCAGATTCCTTTAGCGCCAGTCGGAAAAGACCGTGATCTTGCAGGCTCGATTCTTCTACGTGGTCAATAAAATGCGTGACGGTTTGGCGTTGTCTGACGAGTGTGCTCCGCCGGTAGCGCGCAGCACCGTCCTTCTCATCAACGCGTACACTGAAGGCGGCGGGCTCAACAAAGGGTCTAACGAACTGAGCGGAAATTGATCGCTGACATACCGCACATGGTTTGCACAATTCATCCTGCGTCTGGCCAGTGCGAATCTGCTTGCAGTCCGGGCACTCGGAATACCACTGCCGCGTCGGCTTATCCATCTTGCTCACAACGTAGAGGCCGTTGCTCGTAAACACTTTTTTGTGCGCGATAACCTGCGCTCCGGGAGCAAATTCGGCTATCGCGATGCCACGGTCGCGACTGAGTTCAACCTCAAGATCGCGAGACCATCTGGTCGTACCTGTTTCCAGGGGTACGACATCCAACGGGAAAGCATATCGCGGGAGAAAACCACGTTTAGCCAATAAGGCGATAACGTCGCTGCCCAGCAAATTCTTAATCGCCTGCTCAATGTCACTTGTGTGTGTACCCTGCTCAAACAGCTTCTTGCGTTCCGCCATGAGAGCAGACAGTTCAGTTGCGATGTTCTTGAGTGTTTCTCCATATTTGGCCGCCGCCTCCGCGACGCCACTTTCAAATCCAGAAACGGCGGCAACCAGCGTCTGGCCTGCTTCTGTGGAGACAATGTCTGTTTCAGTCTGTTGACTTAGCCAGCTGAGAAAATCCAAAAACACACTCACCGGGCGAACACGAAACCACGTCTCGGGTATGCCTTGCCGGGATTCGGATGGCAAAAATGCTTCCAACCTTATTTGTTGCCCAGGCCGTCCCAAAACATTCTCGTCAGCAATCCTGATGCGTAGAAATCTGGAAAATACCAGCGCGTTGAAGTGACGTTGGGCAATAACCCTGTTTTGGATGAAGACCGTGGGCGGGCGTACCGCGCCGGACATAAGCCGTGGCGGGTTATTCCAGGCATCCGCATCGTATTTCGTGCGACGGCAAAGAGTGACGCAGACGGAATTCTTCTCTTTACCACGTCCAGCCCGGCCCACGCGCTGCACATAGTTCGCGCTTGACGGAGGCGCATTCCGCAACAGGACCTTTTGAAGGTCGCCGATGTTAATGCCCATTTCAAAGGTGGTCGTGCTGCTCAGAAGGTTGACGCCCTCATCCCGGAACTTGTCTTCGATCTGCTTGGCCAGGTTTTTCTCAATCTGAGCCGTATGTTCCTCGGATTTCAAGGTGGAAAACTGCGGCTGCCCCTGCCCAGCCACCCAACGGGCGATGATATTTGGGGCTCCCGCATCGAAGGCCCGCTGTTCTAAGCGCCCATCACATTCCTTGCGCGGACAACAATTTCGGACTGAATAAGCGGAAACAATTCCACAGCGATCGCACACATGCCGCGATTCAGGCACCACCGGAACGACACGAAGTCGTTCATGATCCAACTTCCAGGTGCCCTTACTTTCGATCAGAAGTGCCCGCTGGACAAGGAAATCCCAGATCCTTTCGGCGAGAATCAGCACCTGGTCTCTAGGAATTCGCAAAGCGCGGCGCAGGTAGTCGGTAAACACGTTGTCTTTGCTGGAATTGGCTTGTGGCAACCAGCCGTTGGTATTTCGGATTCCGTGGCGTCTTAACACATAAGCAATATCGGCCGTCACTCGCCCGAACGCTGGCGCGTCCGCTTGCACCCGCCCCTTTGGCAGTGTGAACGCCTTGCGCTGGCGCATAAACGAAAGCAAAACCTGCAACAGACTATCGGCCTCGATGGCACTCAATTCAGAGTCTCCGAGAAGTTTCCTAAAATCCACTTTCTCGGCGTCTCCGAGCGAATACTCCACCGAGACCAATCCGAAATCTTCTGCGGATTCACGGGCAGAGTCCGGAATTCCGAAATAGCCGAATGTTTCAGCTATCCACAAATCTTTTTTGCCTTTGGCATCCAACTCCTCGTCCGGAAAGCGTGAAACGGGCAGGAAAAACTGTGGGTCACTCGCTTCCTCATCTGCCAGAAGCTCGCCAAGGCCAACAAAATCAAGTTTGCGTTGTTCGCTGTGGAGAACCTGCAAAATCCTGCGCCCCATATCGTGCAGAAAGGTTTCTTCCTCCAGGAGAGAGGGAAATGCAGCCGCACGTTGGCGGTGATCGGTGAAACACAAGAGCTTTCGTGCTTTAGCTGCTGTGGCATTCCCTGGCGTGACGGAAAAATGAGCAAGTGGCACGGCCATCGCAAGGCCCATCTCGTCATCCGACTCCTGGAACCGTTGCACAGGCTCAATCCCCGATCCATTCCGGGAACCGCAGTTCGGACAGGCTGAGAGGAGTGATTTCTCCTGCCGGTAGAGGTTCTGGTGATCCTGGGCTCGGCCTTGATGGGCACACTGCCGATGAAAAATCTTAATAGTGCGAAGCTGGGGATCGCCACAGGTGCAATTGTCGCCCGCGCCTTCTTCCTTCTTCTTTCCGCAGGCCACACACCACTGGAGTTCGGCGGGATGCGCGAACAAATCACCCGTTTCCGCTTCGTCATCAGCCTCTTGAGGAGAGGGGTAGGGGAGATCGCCGTCGATGCTGATATAAGACCAGAATGAATCGCTCATCCATCCGAGTTCGGTGCTAAACGAATCGAAATACGGTTTCACATCTCCTTCGCCGTCTGGAGTCTGGGCGCGGCGGGGACCCAGGTCCTGAAGGACACCGAAAAGATAGCCGCACTTGCGACAGCTAACCACCTCAATCAGTTGTGATTTGCGCCCGGCGTCATAACAATCCGGGCATTCTCCCTCGGGAACGCTCGGATTTGTTTTTCGGGAGACGAAGAATGCGGGCTTACCGTCCCGACGTCCAGGGCATGCTCTATGCACGCATACGTGAAGCCCATCTTGGGCACGGACGAAATAGTGCAATCGTGTCGGCAGAAGGTCTTCATGCGACTGATCGGACTTGGCGACAGCCGCGATTTCTAAGAGCCCCTCTATCCCCGCCACCGCCTGCGGCTGTTCCGGCCATAGCAATCTAGCGGCATCGCTAAGCAAAGTGGGCTTCGTAGACAGAATATCTTTGCGGAGACGAAACAGATTCTCGTCATGACTGAGAACAATGCTCAGATCCCCTTGCAGATCCCGGATACCAAGCTGCCGCTTTACATCAGCAATACGGTTGAGTCGTGTCGCTTCGGCGGCCTTGATGTACTGAGCCGGTGTCGGAGAAAACGCCGGTTGTTGAAGCACCGGGGCGGTAGGCGTTCCATATATCGGGTTGGGCTCCGAGAAGCTCTCGCCAAACAAATCCGATGCAAACTTGCGAACCTTGTTCTCACTCTCCGTATCACCCTGCTTTCCGAGAGTCGCAGAGGTCGCGATGCAAGTCAGGTTCTCAATCCCCAGACGATCCTTCAACCGCCGCACCAGGAACGCGATTTCCGTCGCCTGTATGCCGCGATAGGCGTGCGCTTCGTCGAGCACGAGGAACTTTAGCCGCGCATTCTCAAAAATAGGTGCATCAACCGGCCGCTCAAGCAGATACTCCAGCATGGAGAAATTGGTGATGAGGACCTGTGGCGGGTTAGATCGAATTTGCTCGCGGTGATTGAGCAGATTCGGAATGTCAGTTTTTAATCGCTCCGCGACTCGCTGGTCCACCTTTTGCTGGAGTTCGTGTTGCGTAAGCCCTGCGTCAGTCATCTCCTCGCGGAATGTCTCACGGAGCGTCCGGACGTATTTTTCTTGCGAGTCAGGAGTTTGCCCGGTGAATCGCGCAAAGGTTATTTGCGGATGAGCGGCCAGCATTGATTCCCATTCCGTAAGTTGGTCGTTAACCAGAGCATTTAGCGGATAAATAATTACGGCGCGTAGGCCCGGACTAGGGTTGCGCAGCAGATCGTCCAGAATGGGAATCTGAAAACAGAGGGTCTTGCCGCTACTTGTTCCCGTGGCTATGACAGCGTTCCTGCCATCAAGAACGAGTTGGAGCGCGTCCGTTTGGTGTTTCCATAACGCGCGATCCCCCAACCGTTTCCGGATTGTCGCTTTTGTTTTCTCATGCAAGGAGAGTTGATCCAGCGCTGCCCCTTCTTTGTACACCTGCGACTTTTCCAGGTAGGGGCCATTGACCAGCTCTTTCGCGGTTAACCGCTCCTCCCAAACTGTTTTGGCGTGCCCGAATGCGCGGTGGAAGCGATACTTGGCTTTCATCAGATCCAGGTATGGCAGAAACACTTCTTTGTGGAAACGAGCGGTTAGTGAGTCCATAGTGACCCGCCGAACGCAACACTATTTCTGTGGAGATAGTGCTCGATCACCTCGCGCGATTGTGTCGGCCAAGTCATTTTTAGGTACGCGGCCTCTCCTCGTTTGTCGATCACTTCAATAACGGGCAAGTTCTCGCCCGGAATGTCGCAGATCATCCGACGGTACAGTCCCCACAAGATGGACGGATCGCCACAATAGTTCAATTGAAATGACGCTCCGGGTAAAGCTATCGACTCGGCGCGGTTTTCTCGAATCATCCATCGCCGCCCGCGTTGCACGGCCACGCCCAGGCGTTCGTACTTACGCAAAATGTAGGGCGAGAAGCGCGATAAAGGCGCGATCACGTCCTTAGCGAGCACCAGATCTTCCCATTTCATGCCATCAGTCGATTGGCAGAGAAGAAACATCGGAACAAACGCTCCAGGGAGATTGTCCCAGCACCGATTGATTGCTTCGCCTTCACGACCCACCATCCACACTGCGATGTTCTCGCTGATGTGAGGCTTGGCCTCGATAGAGATACGCCGGTCTCCACGCAGGTCAGGAGATTTGAACGCGTCGTCCAATTGGCTGAAACTCCTGAGCGTAGTAACGCCCGGTCGATGTTCAAGCCAGATCATTTTGTTCCATTTCCAACGGTAGCAGTTCCTGTCTGGTGAATCACGAACGTCCACATGTTCCCACCAGCCCGAAGCTGCTTTGCCGTCGATAAAGACCTTGAACTCGCTGGCGAGCGCCGCCGAGTCGTCTTTGAAATAGCCGCTCGGAATTGCCACGCACGGAATGGGCAGATGATCGATCTTAATCTTACCGTCCGGGGTTCGATTGAAATGAGCGGTCTTAGGTCCCCAACCGGTAATAAACCGCGCCTCAATCCTTGCCCGTGTCTTAAAGCGGATGGTTCGCGAGTCACGACCGCCGATTTTTAGGCAAAGCTCCGCATGTTTTCCAGTCGGCCACAGACGCGTTAGAAAACAGACAGTGCCGTCTTTCAACTCGAACCGCTCGTTCGCCTGAGTGTCGCTGTCATCGAAACCGTCGCGAGACACCAGCTCGATTTCGCACTGCGAAATCAGGGCGTAGCTTCTCAAGGGCAGTTGATCCCGACTGACATTTACTAAGCGCCCTCCATTCTCCAGGTCGAAGAGTGCCCAATTATTGATGCCACGCACGTATTGTGTTTCCCGTTCATCCCCTAACTGAAGAGTGACAGCAAGCATGCTCGCAAAAGAGTCGGAGTTGAGAACCAACTCGTCGGGTGAGGGGGCGGCTTCCTGCCGCAGCGAACCCACTCCCCATGAAGCGGGGAGCTTCTCGCGGCCGATCGCAGGCAAGAGTAGGGAGATATTTTGTCGCTGCTCATCCCAAATGAGCCTGACACGAAAGCGGAAGAGTGAATCCGGATCTTGGGGTCGCAAGAAATCTGCCGTTTCCGGCACATCATCAAAGTATTCCTGACGGAGGACACTGGCCCGCGCGATATCCCCAATCGTCAATTGGGGATCGCCTAAGAGGATTTCGCGCACGTCGAGAACATCTTGGATGAACCCGCTGGCGGACTTTCGATTCTCGGTCAGGAACCGACGCAGCCGTGTCCGGCTACCGGATCTCTTTTCGACAACGTCATCCCATTCCTCATCCGACAACGACCGCCAGTCTTTATGCCAAAGGGCCCAATCGCAGACTTCCAGAAATCCGTCCCATAGTGAAAGCGGTATGCCAATGAGATTCACTGCGGAGCCTACGAAATCAGTCCCATTTCCACGGAGTTTCAGTTCCAGGCGAAACTGACGGGCTGCACTCGCGAACGCTGTATTGATTTCGGATTGCTGATTGGCGGGCAGTTCCTCGGAGCCAACAACTTTTGCAAATTGCGGCCAAAACCTGTTTTCGTCGTATTCGTAGAATGCTAACCCGCAGTAAAGCATCAGCAGGCACGCAGGGCAGCCCGAAAGGTCACTTTTCCAATCTTTCCACTCACCGCGAACAGATGTCAGAAATGTATCCCATGTGATGCGATCAGGCACGACCGGAAGGAGTGGTGCGTGCGAAGCCCCTTTCGAGCGGCTATCGCGCTCAACCTTCGCCGCGAAGTGCTCTTCCCAATCGCCGAGTTTCTCAAACATTGCGCTCACACCAAGAGAGGACCTGGGGTCCTTGGGAGGCAAAACACTCCTAAGTTACTACCCGTGTTTTATGCTTGTATTCAATACTAGAGCGTAAGGACCCTAACGCAATACGAAAAGGGAGTGGGTTGGCGACTAGGTTACGCTCGGCGCACGGCGGCGGTGTAATCTCAGGTGCGCTTGGACACTGTTTTCCGGGGTCAACCAACTCCCCGACTTGATGCATCACGCCAGTTCCTGAAGCCCGCGCAAATCAGCTTCGCTTTTTCTTCCCCATCCATTAGAATGCAAGTTACAGATAGTTTGCTATTGGAGAATAATGCGTTAGATATTTGAGGATGTAACGTGTCTGAGATGACCGGCAACAAAGAAGCCGTGTCCGTACTCGGGCCGCTGCTGCGGTCCACAGATGAGCCGTGCCCGCTAATTCTGCTTGGGGCAGGGTCCTCTTTCCGTTCGGGCGTTCCCACCGCCGCAGATGCGGTTAAGCAGATAGCTCGGCTGGTGTATTCAGAACGCGAGTTGAAAAACGCGCGGCCTCCGGAACGGGTAAAGCCGTCGGAATGGGAATCTTGGCTGCACGGTTTCGACTGGTTTCTTCCTGGAGCCGACCGCCTAGCTGAGAATTTCCCGCTTGTAGTTGAGCATCTATTGGTCCCCGCCGAGTTTCGCAAGTGTGTGCTGCTCGATCTGATGCGACCCGTCAACGGCATCAGCGGCGGTTACAAGATGCTTGCCGATTTCGTCCTGCGCGGCCTCATCCGTACAATGTTCACCACAAATTTCGACACCTGCCTTCCCGACGCGCTCAGGGAGCGTCAGCCGCACATCCGCCACATACACGAGGTTAACCGTGGCCCCGGCGACTATGACCAGTTCAACGTGTACAGCAAGTGCCAGATCATCTGGCTACACGGGCGGGCAGAACAATATTCCGACAAGAACTCCGCAGGCGAGGTAGGCGCGCTTGATCCGGGGCTAGTTTCCCTGATCCGACCAATGCTCAACGCATCGCCTATCATTGTCGTCGGCTATCGCGGCTCGGAGCCGTCGATTATGGAAGGGCTCTTCGGCCAGAACAAGGAAGGCCGTCTCGATTTTCCCAACGGCGTGTATTGGTGCACCCGGCACGCTGAGAGCCTTCATCCGAATGTTGAAGCATTCGCGCGCCGCCTGGGCACGAATTTCCGCCTGCTCAGGATTGATGGATTTGACGAGCTTTTCGCTGACCTTTCCAAGGAGCTTGCCGGTCACGACCGCTATGCTGCAGCTGGAGCTGGCGGCAGGACGCAGCACGACATTCAGTCTTTCGACGAGCGCGTAACGGACCAGGCTACGCTCGACGATTTGGATCTGGACCTGGCGCTGTCGATCCTGCGCGAATATTGCCAGAAACTTGGGCGCGCACCGCTGACACGGGAAATGCTGCTCACGCTTATGCGCGAGCAGGGTTTGATCGTGCCTAATTCCGGCAACGACAAGGTCACGGCAGGAGCATTGCTACTTTTTGGCAAGCGCACCCAGGATTTTTTCGCTCACGCCGTCGTTGCGCTGACAGAGGCGGGCAAGAAACGCGAAATCTACGAAGGCAACCTCATCGCCCAGCACCGTGCGCTCCTGCAGAAACTCGAAACCGTCGATGTCAATCCGCAGCTGAAACTCAAGGGAAGGCGCCAGCATACGGACCAGACCGCGTATCCGCCCCGCGTGCTGGTAGAACTGCTCGTCAACATGCTCGTGCATAGGGATTACCAGGTTCCGGAGCCATCGAGCATCGAACTGCATCCCGGTTCCGAGATCGTATTCAGCAATCCCGGCGCACTCACGCAGAAAGTCGCAGGAAAGGTCACGCTTGAGAATGACGGCCGCATCATCCTGTCGGAAGGTGTCACGGATCAGCGCAACCCCTCACTGTGCGACATATTCTTCGGCATCAGCGCAATGGAACGGGCAGGGACCGGCCTGATCGATGTGGGCGAACTCATGCTCAAGGGCGGAGGCGGCTCCGCGTTTTATCACAGCCCTGCCGATGCACGATTTAAGGCCATCGTCGCGCAGCCTATGGCGTCGGCCGGTTCACGCAGCGTTGCCCGCTCGGACGTGCCGACCGGGCTTTACGCCCTCAACGTCCTGCCATTCAGCGCCGTTCCCGAAAAAGTATCGATAGTGAAGCTCACTGCCCCCTTGCGCGACCGACCGCGCACGATTGACCTCGGGCAGTGCGGTACGTTTGTGGACCGGGGCACGGAATTATGGAGCTTCGTGCCGTTACCAATTCTTACTACATTGCTTGAACCCATAGTGGACGAGACGAGCAGCAAGTCGAAACCGCGAGCAGAGATTGAGGCTTCGCAAGACTCGAAGCGCGTTCTTTCGTGGCTCCTGCGCAAGCACTTCGAGTATGAACTCCTGACCTTTGAAGAGCAGGACGGACTGATCCTCGAGCACGGCAGCAAGCACCGCGCCTATTTTTCCGGCAAAAATAAAGCAGAGCGCACCATCGTGTGGAACAGCGCTCAGCGGCGCGGCAACCGGCGCGAAGTCGTGAAGAGGCGCGCTGACCCGCCGAGGGCCTGGTTCGAGAACGAGGGGTTTGGGTACGAAATCGTCGATATGGGTGGAACGTGGTGCGTGCGCATCAAACCGTTCTACATGTTCACCGGGCCCGACGCGTTCACGCCACTGCCGGCGTTCACGCGCGCGGCAAAAGCAACTCGCCGCATCAAGTTTGATCGTAATAAGAGCGTTGAGGCTGACCTTACGTTTTGGG
Organism: Acidobacteriaceae bacterium; assembly: GCA_003131315.1. Classification (GTDB taxonomy): domain Bacteria; phylum Acidobacteriota; class Terriglobia; order Terriglobales; family Acidobacteriaceae; genus Acidiflorens. The sequence continues at coordinate 11,523 of PKUV01000121.1, read as the reverse complement.
CGAGCTTCCTCGGCCGGGGAGGCGAAACGATGAACGTCGGCGACCTTCACGTTGACGACCTGTTGATTGACATGACTTTTCTGACCGTGGAAGTGCCAGAAATCGGATTGAGCAATGAGCCTGAACATAAGAATCGAATGTCTGCCTGAGCCCAAACTGTTGTTCGGGGCCAATGAGACTGGCGTCGAACCGCGCCGGGTCATGGCGAAGCACGGGGCGGCGGACAAATCCGCGCCGAGGGAACTCCGCATCGGGATCGTCGGACCCGCTGCGGAAGTGCACATTGCCCGCGCCTGGCTGCCCCGGCTCAACCGGATGGCCATTGCGCGCGAGAACAGCGCTCGCCGCTATCCCAACTGGCCGGGAGCGCCGCAGGCGCTCGGAGTGACGTTTGCCATTGAAGACAGGTTTGTCCGGTCGATTGACGAGGAAAAGCTGAATCTGGCGCTGCATAATTCTTCCCCGGCACAAAAGTTTGAGGACCTGCTGGACTTATTCGACGCGAAAATTCAGGGCTTCTTTGGCGACGCGCGCCCTGACTGCATCATCGTTTGCCTTCCCGATGAACTTGCCGACATGCGAATCAGCAATCCCAAGCTCTCCGCGAGGGAGCGCGCAGCCTTGGAGCGGTTGCAGCGGGAAGAGGAGCAGGAGCAAATGTCGCTTTTCCAACCGACGCCGGAAGAGCTCAAAGCCGCCGAGGAGCTGCGCACGCAAGCGGAGGATCTGCTCTTTCGCACGTTCTACCGTGCGCTAAAGGCCAAGATCATGACGCATCAGAATCCGGTGCCCGTCCAGGTGATGCGGCGAGACACCTTCCTCCGGCCGGATAATGAAGGGCAGAGCAACGCGACGCGCGCATGGAACCTGGCCACTTCGCTGTTCTACAAATCCGGACATGAACCGTGGCGGCCCGCTGATTTACCGGGCAACACCTGCTTCATCGGCATTTCGTTCCATCACCTCAAACGGCGCGAAGGCGATGTTGTGTACGCAAGCGTTGCCCAGGCTTTCTCAAATGAGATCGAGCCGTTTGCTCTGAAAGGCTCGCTCGTGCCGCATGACCAGCGCCGGGACCGCCAGCCTTACCTGACTGATGCGCAGGCGGCGAGCCTCATGACCGATGTTCTCGACAAATACGAGGCACTCGCAGGCATGCTTCCCACCCGCGTTGTCGTGCACAAGACCAGCACGTACCAACCGGAGGAGGAGAAGGGATTCCGCTCGGCCGCCGAGGCCCGCGTACCGGCATGCGACCTTGTCTGGATGCGCAGCACCGCATTTCGCCTCATCCGCAAGGGCATGCAGGAGCCGTGGCGCGGGACGCTGTGCACCATCGGAGACGAATCGTATTTGTTCACTATGGGGTACGTCTCCTGGTGGGATGAGTATCCCGGCCCCCACATTCCGGCACCGCTTGAAATCGGATCTTGCGGACCCACGGACATTCGCGAGCGCGCGCGCGAGCTTTTGGCGCTCACCAAAATGAACTGGAACTCCAGCGAAGGCTTAGGTCGTTATCCAATCACGATTTCGTTTGCACGGAAGGTCGGCATGCTGATGACGGAGCTTTCTGACAACCAGACGCCCAACCCGTCATATCGCTTTTACATGTAATCGCGCCTATACACTTATTTATGAGCCAGCCCGAAATATTCATAATCGAGTCGCTCGAATTCGACGACGAACGCGACAACCGTTTTGAAGGCCGCATAATATCCCAGATTCTCGCGCTGAGCGGGAAGAAATGCGAATACTGCTACATCCGAACCAAGCGCGAATTGAAGACGCTGCTAGAACACTTCGCTTCCTCTCACTACCGCTACCTTCATTTGTCTTGCCACGGAAACACCAATTCGCTATTCACAACCCTAGACCCGGTCCCATTCTCCGAGCTAGGTCCGTTGATCAAACCGCATCTGCAAAAGCGCCGACTATTCGTCTCTGCTTGTTCCGCGACAAACAGTACCTTGGCGGATGCCATCATGCCCGATTCCGGTTGTTATTCGATTCTTGGACCCGACGAGAAGATCTATTTTGGTGATGCCGCTGTACTCTGGGCTTCGTTCTACCACGTAATGTTCGCCGCTGATTCCACCGCGATGAAATACAAGACGATCAAAGGAAAGGCCCAAGAAGTTTCTAATCTGTACCGCGTGAAGCTCAAGCTGATCGGCCACGATAAGGAAGACTCTAAGAGCTATACGATAAAGACCATTGCTCCACGCAAGGAGCCGTGATCCCCCGCGTTCTTCTGCATTGCTAAGACACCATCCCGTTGTCTTCCGCGAACCGCATGAAATGCCCGAACGCTTCCTCGTATGACAGATTCCTGAAGAGTCTCACCTTGTCACCGTAGGAATCCGGCACCTCGAAAACTCCGTGTTCGTAGAGATGCCCAATGCCCCACTTCGACATCACTCGCCCCTTTGTTTGACACAGTCCGGCATGCTTGAAACGTCCATCATCGCTGAAGTAAAAGACCAGATCGCCTTCGCGCACATCGGTATGAGTCACTTCCACCAGCAGACCCCTGTCCAGAAGCCAATGAGCAAATGCGCCCGCCGCATATATCCGGCCCAGCCCGTGCGTTGCTATTGCTGCGTACTCAGGCTTCTCCGCAAAATCGAACACGTGCATCAGGCAGGTGTACCGTCTGATAGGGTGCGCCGAATCGAGCAACGCAACTGTGTTAGGGCGTTCACGAGTTAAAGCCGCGAGCAAAACAGGGTGTCGTGACACGTCATCGACATGCGTCATTTCCTCCAACCGTTGCCTTAGCCTTCGCTCCGCCGCGTCTCCGTGCGCGGGACAACCGCGACTTGCCTCCCGCCTGTCGGTCGGGATGAGCAGCCCCACGGCCTCGCACAGGCCTTTGCGCAGTCGCGATGTCTGTCCGGCGTGCGCTGTATTCACAATCCCGCCTTTGCACTCGGCAACGATTATCCCTTCATCTGTCGTCGCGACTACATCACCCTTTCCGGGTGTTGAGGTGACAACGATGGTTTGGCGCTCGCTCTTGTATGTTCCGCAGTATGCCGTCTTGCCTTGTGGTTCCCTAAGCAAGAAGCCTTGCGCCGAAAGCCACTGCACGATCTCAAACCGTTTTCCGTGGTCGCCATCAGGGTGAAGGTCGACTTTCTGGAGTTTCGGAACCGTGCGCAGCAGATGCATCCCGTAGGCCAGCATGACGGCTGCCTCTGTCAGGTGACGTTCCTTGTCACCTTTACACTTGCCACGCCTGTTAGCAGGCGGATCAAGTTCGACAACCAAATCGTCAAACACCAACCCTCCATCACTTAGGGCGGGGGTCTGAGCAGTAACGCAATTGCCCCGCAATCCTATCGCGCCATGCCCAGGACGGCCTCACCCGCTCCGGAGCACCCTAGAATCTCGTAAGAGTCGCGCATATCCAGAATGTTGAGATACGCCTCAATATTAAAGTTGTTCCCCTGTCGCCGGTGGAGCGCGTAACGAATGCCATCTGTGACGATGAGTCTGTTGCAAGCCTCGCGTCCAGCTCGCAGCGCGTATTCGCGCGCTTGCCCAAAAGGTGAAAACACTGAACGACCGAGCAGCTTCGCTTCAACCACACAGGCAAGCGTCGAATCAGTTGGAGGCATTCCACTGAAGAGTGCAACATCGACGCGATTCCACTCGACCGCAGCAGTCTGCTGGGACCAGCCAAGGGACAAGAGGAATGGGACAACTAGTGGCCTGTCGCGCTGAAAGCGTTACTGCAGTCGCCAAACTAAAAGCAAGTTTGAGCACGACCCGTTGCGGACTGCTTGGGAGCGCCACTAACGAACTCACTGCGACAGGCCACTAGGTAGCATACCGTCTCGTTCTCAGAAGGCCTTCCTTCCGGCCGTTTGCTCTCATTGCTGTACCAGGAGGCTATGGAAGAGGCCACCCCTTGACCACGGTTCGAGCACAATGCGCTTCTTAGACTTGATCGATATCGGCACCCTTACTCTTCGGAGGCCACGGTACCTCACTTCCGAAAAGGGGGTTGCGTGTCTCACCAACGGGTCTGCCATACTCAAGTCGCCAAGATTCGATTCTCGAAAGCAGCGCTAGGGCGGATGCCTTCCTCCTACTGTCTGACTTCGTCATTTCGATCAGCCTGTCTCGCAACTCGGTTGCCGGACGCGGATGCAGAGTGTAGGTATTCGAACCGTCTCCTGTGGGGCGGTGCTCGACAAATGCTTCTTCAATTGCTTCCCCCAGGTCGTACGGGAGTTCAGGGCTACGTTCGTCATCCAAGAGATTCAATGATTCACTGAGAGCCTCGTTGTCTCCCAATCGAACTATGACTGAGGCAAGCACCTGTCTCTTGTCTCGATCAAGGTCGGCCCGGCACAGGCTGAGGATTCTCGACCTGATTGGAGAATATTTCCCGGCCAGCTCCGCGATCCGCAATGACAGCACATCGTCGCGGCCAAGCTCCCGCCCGCCCGGAACCTCAGGAGATCCCGGATCGATGAAACTCATCAGAATTTCGCGTGCCTTGGGAGTGTCGAGAGCTGCGACCGCATTGATCCACACGTCCCCGAGACCACTCGCCATTCGTTCTTTCGAGACGATGGACACCAGGAGGTCAACCGCCCCATCGCAGCGGCTGTGACCCAGTGCAGAGACAACTCTGCTAGTCCCCTCGAATGACAGCCGAGGGCGCTCAAGCAATTCCGCCAAGACTGCGATCCCAGCTCGAGGATCTTCAAGGAACGGCAGGATACGGAATGACATACTGAGGAGTGAGCGTTCGTTGTCGGAGTGCCACTTTGAGGTGAGCTCATCGACCACCGGCATGATGATCGCGAGTGTTTGACTGTTTGGCAGATTAGCCCCCTCAAAGAGCATGATCTCCAGTGGCTGAATGCGCTTCCAGCCATCCATTGTTCCGTGAGTCTGTAACGGAAGAGCCAGCACTTCCAGGATCAGCTTCGCGGAAGCTCGACCATCCAGCGTTGCCAGAGGCCTCATAAGGTCTTTCAGGCGCCAGACAATCTGTGAATCAGGGCTTTCGGGAGACAGGCGAGATGTCAGGGACTCGATATGGGAGTGAAGGTATCCGACTGCCGCCTTTCGCCTGGCTTCATCAAAACGCGCAACTTCGCTCGATGCACGCGCCTCCCATATCTCTTGAAATTGCCGCGCCCGATTGGCCCATCCGTCCATCCAAACCGTAGCCGGGAGGCTCCTTTCCAGAGCCCATTCGACCAGCGCCCACGTCACGTCGCGTTCGCATTCCGGTTCAGCCAATAGCTTAGCCAGAAACAGACCCTCGCTCTCCGATTGCAGTTGTCTTACCGCCAGCATGTATCGGTTCGTGTAGCGCATCGCCGAGCCCTTAGCAAGCTGACTCTGATCCCGCGCTACTCGGGCTGCCTGTGACGCGCGTATTCTCCCGATCTCCGATTCCAAGAGCGCGGCGACGTAGCTGATGTCTTCGGGATCTGCTACGCGCGAAATGGCAACTGCAAGATGAGCGCGCACAGCGCCTGTCGGGTCGTTTTCGTTCGTGACCCGCGGCACCGCCTCCCTGAGGTACCTACGGACAGCCCCTCGCGATGGCTCCGTTAGAACTTCATGGAGATCCGCATCGTTGTCCATTCCCCAGTCCCACAGTTCGGCCAGTACCTCCAATTCAACAAGGGAAAATTCTGGCGATAAGGCCGCCAGTATGCCATCGACCATCGTTTGCGCAGGCAGTTTTCCAACAAAACCTTCGAGCTGCCGCTTAAGCGCTCCAAGTTCACGAGCACGAATCAGATTGTTTTCTGACCTTATGGAATTCGCTTCGTCGATTGCCCTATGAAGTTCGACGATGCGGATAAATATCCGCTGAACCATCTCAACGTCGACGTTCAGTCTCAAGAGACCATGCACGCCTGGACCTCGGCCCTGTGACAGGTCTTCTGTTTCGAGTCTCAGGAGCAACTGTTCTCTCATACTGGGCTCGAGAGGATCAATAAAGGCGCCCCATTGTTCCGCGTTCAGGGCTCCCTCTAGTACCCGTCGGACAATCCATCCAGAACGCCAGGCCCGGTCCGAAGATAGTGCCTCAAGCAGGGGTCGGAGTTCGCGCTGATCCAGTTGCCGGACTCGATCAGTGCTGCACTGGTCGAGACACTCTCTGAGTGCGGCATGGGCATCCAATTGGCCCATGAGAACAGCGTTCCCCGCGGCCATGAATCGCTTCACAGGGTCGGAGGATTCCGCCAGGATCCGGCGGTAAACCTGCAGCGCACGCGCGCGGAATATCGGATGAATATAGCGAAGGCGCACGCGCTCAACTGCGGCTTCAAACGCCGCGTCGTCCACATCCTTCAACAGCGTGGTTGTCTCGTCGTCGGTGTTCATCCACATTAGATCGGAGAACGCGCGCGTCCGCACCTCCAGGCTCGGGTCGCTCAGAGCAAACGCAGCCATCTCCCGCAGCGGTCCAGCGATATGAAGAATCTCAGAGACAAACGTCAGTCGCGCTTTTTCCTCCCAAGTACGTATTTCATTCCGCCAATCGGAGCCGAGACTGGAGAGGCGAAAAGTGCTCGTCGATCTGTAGACTTCAAATCGAGAGTGTTCCGCCGAACCTTTTAGCAATGGCAGAATCTCATTCTTAAAGAGATCCGAACCGGTTCCGATCATAGCTGCCAGTGCGTAAGAACGATCATGCTTCTCAGGGCTGTTCCAGAGCTGCCGAATAACGCTGCTCAGTTTTTCCGCGACGAGCGCCTGGACTTGTGTACTACAAAGTCCGAACAGCTCAGCTGCAAAAATTATGTCGATGTCAAGTGTTAAAACGACCAAGAGAGCCTTCGCCAGAACAAACTGTCTGCCAGGTTCGCTCGACAGGGTTTCGCAGTCCATGTCGCCCGTGACCATAAGCAAGGGTTCAGACCACGCGGACTGGTTTACATATTTGAGTTGAAAGTTCTTAGCCCCTTCAGCCTTGGCAATCACATCAAGTGATACATTCCGGCTAACCCCGGCAACCAAATCGGGCAATTCGTGTTTAAGGAATTCCGCGGCGTAATACTCCTGCATTTGCTGATGCTCGAATCTGTATGTCACTTCCGGGTAGTCGACTCGCTCGAGTACGTGGTGGTCTGACAGAGCATTCAGAATCTGAAGAGCCGTTGCTGCGCCATCGGTTTCTCCCATTTCACGCATTTGTTGAAGCTTCTGGTTCATCACCTGCTTCGCTTCAGGCTCAAGTGCCTGTGTCTGACCATTCGAAGTCATCGCGGAGGCCAGCGCCATCAGATAATTGTCGGCCTGGCCCAATAGGGGAGCGCTTGCCAAAGCCCCGCGATGCGTTGGATCCCCTTCGGGCAAGTGAACAACTTCCCGTAGGACCCCCATTTTGGTACCGGGAATTTCCTTGCCTGCTGCAGCGATGGAAACGACCTCGGCTAAGAACAGCGGAGTGAGGGTCAGATCATCCAGCACCGACTCTGAATGGATTCGCCGCAAAACCGGCTTTGCCTTGATGCCCAGCCTTGCGGCCACGTAGTCCGCTCGTTGTTTCGAATTGAGAACCCGCAGGCTCGCACGAACACTAGTTCCAGGGAGCGGCGGTTTAACCCGATGAGTTCGGGTGGAGACGAGTATGCCCGCTTCCGGGTACTGACGCTCGAGAGCTCCGAGGGCAAGCTGGGCTCGGTGCGAATCTGATTCCGCAACCTCGTTCCATCCGTTGAGCAGGAAGATAAAGTGCTGTGCCTCATAAAGCTCGGCCAGCTTGGCGGCGTCGATTGAACGCACTTTGAACGGGCGCATTCCTGCGATGAACTCAAGAATGTCCTGACCCGTCTGCGTCCATGAGGGCAAATCGACGATAAAAGCCAGATTGCCTGCGGCGGTGCATCTTTCCGCGATCTGAGTCAGGGTTGTCGTTTTGCCTCGGCCTGCCGGCGCTTCGAGCGCCACGCGGCGGCTTTGCACCAACATCTCTTGAAGGTCTTTCAGCTCAAGGATCGAATCGGTCAGGTTCCCGCGGGCTCCGAGTTGATCAGCGCTGAGATCGATCAACGGGGATCCCGTGATCCTCGGGCGCCACCAGGCGTTGACCTGCGCGATCGCCGCTCGACAATCGTCCGCTGCCTGTTCGAGAGAAGCTTCAAGTGGCGATGGAATTCGGAGGATACTGGCACACAGAGAGGCGTTCTCCGGTCTCAGCAGTTCGCTGACCGCCTCTTCCCGAGAGATCACGATGAGCGTGATGCCATAATCCTTCTTTACCTTTTCCCTCCAGCCCTTTGCCTTCTTCTCACTCACGGGTCGAGGTGTGGCGAAGAACAGGACCTTCAGATCGCCAAAGTGCTTCTGCGCTGCTTTGATGTCGTCGCGAATTTTGGTCAAGGTCGCAGAGTTGGAGCAGGCAGCTCCTCGGCCCAGGCCGTTTTCAAAAAGCTCGCCGGGGGCGTAGGCATCCAGACCAAGATCGGACTTCGGCTCGGAGGCCTTCAACTCTAGGCATTTCTTCTTCGCGAGAATGACACCAAGAGCCTGAAAGCGAAAACCTTCCTCGTAGTTTGTCAGCTCCTTGAGGGCCTCAAGAATGGCGGTTTTCGTAATAACTCGATCCGTTCCCAAATAACGCTCCTTGGCGGCGTGCCACGTGCACACGCAAACTAGCCTCACGTGTGCATAGCGATTATCAACCAAGAACCAGGATACTGGAGACAACAATCGATGATCGGGGCAGTTGCAATCGCCCGAATACTACCAGATCAAGCGGCACGAGCGAGAGTGCTCGCGAGCGCACGAGACTTTCTCTTGCGCAGCTTCTAAAGGTCCGTGAGATTTGCCACCAAGCTGCAAAGCTGCGGGCAACTCAACGGTCTGATTAGTTTCGGCAAACGCCCTTTACGACGCTCATTCTTGGGCAAATCACTCGCAACGGGGTTCGGTTTGCCTTGCCGACTTACGGATACTTAAGTTTCAGTGATGGCTAACAGGCCGTTCAACGTCAGTCTTATACTCGTCAAATCGGGTTCTTGCTCGTAAACATGTTTGTGAACACCACGCGGAATACCGTGAGAATCGGCAACAAAGACCCCGTCACACGCTTCGGGGATTAATGGAAAGCGACTTGTGAAAGAACTGCGACAGTGGGAGTTCGACATTTACGCGTTGTCGTTGCCGCGTGGCCACGGATTTGGCGATCGGCTGCCAGTGGGTGCATGGCAGAGTGATGATGGCTTAGCCTGCGGTGTTGTGACCAGAGATGCCACCGACGGCAGCTTCGGCTTTCTCGTCATGCGCAGGCGGGTTGATTTTGTCTGGATCGTAACGAGCAAGGAGCACGGCTTCACGTCGAAGACCGAAGCTTGCGCACGCATGGGACCTTGCATGAAGGACGGCTCACCCAGGGAGGCGCTGCCGCCGGGAGTTCCACCACGACCGTCGCTTTACGATTTTCAAGAAAGGACGCCCAATGACATCTTCAAGCTGTTGGCAGGTCCGTCCCATTTTCCGGCGGCCTGGACCTTGCATCAGCTCTATCTCGCTCTACCTAGGCCGGACCAGAACTGGGTAAGCGATTGTCAGACGAGAAATTTTCACACTCGTCTCTGGGAGGCACAGATCCTAGCCTCCTTCAGGGAACAAGGATTGCTGGTCACACAGCCCGTCGAGTCTCCGGACTTTCACATCGAAAATCGCAGCGGAGAAGAGGCTTGGGTCGAGGCGGTTACCGCCAACCCGCCGGTCCCCTACAACCACGTCAATGCGTCGCTCATCGCAGCGCCAACCGCGCGCGAGGAAATCTTCTTCGGGTCGGCAGCACTGCGGTTCGCTAAGACACTTGGAAACAAGCTCGGCCGCGACTATCACCAACTGCAGCACGTCGCCGAAAAACCATTCATGATCGCCCTTGCCGACTTTCAGGCGCCGGCCTCGATGACTTGGAGCCGCGAAGGCTTGATCGGCTATCTTTATGGCGAGGGGGCGGAGGTGATCGAGGTCGATGGTAGCCCTCAGGCTATCACCATGCCCAGGAAGCACCTGTTGGGGCCGTCGAAGTTTCCGTCAGGACTGTTTTCCGACGATCAACATTCGGAATTGTCAGCAATCATTTTTTCGAATGCTTGCTCGCTAGCCAAACTCAATCGCGTAGCCGTCTCCGGGCGGGGGGCTCCTGAGGGCTTGCGCTATACCCGCATCGGCAGGTTTTTCGATCGTACACCTGGCGCACTCGAGGGCATCCCATTTTGCCTGGATGTAACGTCCGACAAGTATCGCCGACTCTGGCCCCAGGGGTACGAACCATGGTCGGCAGAACTTGAGGTATTTCACAATCCCTTTGCTCGGAATCCGGTCCCATTTGAACTTCTTCCTGAGGCAACGCATTGGTTCGAGGAGGGCGGAGAGCAAGTGTGTCGGAGTTTCTACGCGACTTCCATCCTTTGGTCCATGACCTTGATAACGGACGTGGGGAAACCTGAGCCTCGGTTGGAGGACTTCCTGGCCAAATCTGATCCCGAACAATGAGGGTATCCGAGCTCGTGTCATGCTGCGCCCGCCTGCGCCGTTTACGGGTTCGGGATTTCGGACGTTCATGTTGACTTGAGCGATAGCGGCTGACTCAATTGCTTCGTTGTGTATCACGTTTTTCAGGTCTCGTACCCCCTTCTTCCAAACCACATCGCCTTCCCGAAAATCGGTACTGTGAAACGTTAGAGCTGTATTAGAGCTGTATCGGAAGAGAACCACCGCGACAGTTTCGGTTAGATTGGACCTGAGGAGTTCGCTTTCGATACAGCCGTTTGAAGGAAGCCGCTTTGTTCGCGGCGGACGCTATGGGATTTCAATCGACTTTGGTTTGGAAGTTATTGAAAAGCAGAGTGTTTGCGGTGCGATCTTCAAATCGAAGTTCATCGATCCAACCATGAAGCCCGGGCTCACGATCACCTCATCGTAACCCGAGACGGACCATTCTGCAAGACTGACTCCCAATCTCGAATCTCCGATGTCGCTTCCTTCGGGCACGCGAATGCGTCCGCCGCAAAGCGGCTTCGTTCAAACGCCCTTCTGTCTAGGAATTAGGAATGAAGTCGTTCCCGAATGGTCGCAAGCCGGAAGTTGAGAAGCGATTCAAGCCCCGACGCAGCCCGCAGCTTCAATCCCGCAGCGTGCAGCGCCTTGACGCACCCGAATGCAGGCGCGTAGTATCTGCCGCAAACCAGAGCCGAGTAGACTTATAGTTGGCTCCTGGCCATCACGTGACCGACGGCCAGCGCAAAGCCCAATGCACCTCTTGGGGTACTGTCATGGAGCAAGTTGCCCCACCCCGTCCTGAGTCCCCGCCCAGACGGACGTCGCATTCTGGCTGGCGGGCCATTTCGGCGCTTCTCGCCGTAATCGCAGTCGCCCTGCTCCTGTTGGTACTTCGCGCCAAACTTCAAGGAGTCGAAGTGTCTCCGCTGCTGATGGTAGCGGTGGCAGTGGCTTTCTGCACTGTGATCTTCCTCGGCACACGATTCTTGATCAGGGCGCTCGGAGAGCATCGCGCAA